>NZ_JBITDT010000012.1:0-281308 GCF_044454415.1 Micromonospora sp. NPDC051543 | reverse complement strand
ACTCAACGACCGCCCCCGCATGACCCTGAGCTGGGCCACCCCCGGCGAAAAAATGGCCCAACTCCTGAATGTTGCAACCACCGGTTGAGCCCGCCTGACTCAACGGAAACTGTCCAAGATCTGCAATCTGCGGCTGCGGGTAGACGAGCACCGGCCATCATCGGAAGACTTCCGGGATGGACCCGACACAGACGGCGCTCATCGTGCCGATACCCGAGGCCGAGGAAGCGGTAGGCCGGTTTCGGGACTCTCTCGACCCGGCGGCCTCCTGGGGCGTGCCGGCACACGTCACCGTTCTCCACCCGTTTCTAGCGCCACAACAGATCGACGATCAGGTCCTGACCGTGCTGAGCGAGACCATTGCCGGTACACCGCGGTTCGACGTCGCGCTGACGCACATCGGCTGGTTCGGCGACACGGTCGTGTGGCTCGCACCGCAGCCGGACCGCCCGTTCGTGAACCTCACCACGGCGGTGTGGCGGCGGTTTCCCGAGACCGCCCCCTATGCCGGGGCGCACACCGATGTGGTGCCGCACCTGACCTTCGGCCAGGACGCCCCCAAGCCCACATTGAGCCACGCCGCGGAGACCGTCTCGGCACAGCTGCCGATCCGCGCGGCCGTCGACATGGTTCGCCTCATCGCCGGCACGCCGGGGCTGAGACCTTGGCGTACCGTCTGCGAGTTCCCCTTGGGCGCGCATGAAGCCGCCGAGAAGTAGCGGGGACGGGCCTCTGCCCCCACCCGATGACCTGACGTCGCTGGTCCTGCGTGTTGACTTCACCGCGGACGAGGCGTGGGAAGCGTTGAAGGATGCCCTCACCGCTGGCGACACTCGCCCGCACGCAACCTTCGTCAGCGCCCGCCGACCCTTGCATAACCCACCTGCTGTTTTGGAGGCGGTGAGGCGGTGACCCCAGCGCGGGACTCAGCAGCCGCTGCCATCCCGGACGGACCGCTCCTCCAGGCCGCACGCCGACCGACTGACGTTCAGCCGGCCGCGATGGTGCTCTCGTTTCCGCGCCGGTGGCCACCACCGGCACGCTCGACCTCGCGGAGCATCAGGGCAAGGCTCTGCGACCGGCGTTCGGCTGGGAGGGCTTCCCACGCCTGGCGGGCGTAGACGACCCCGCCGACCCGGTCGCCAGCTTTTGCCATCGTCAAGCCCCGGTGCAGCTCGATGTGCGTCGCGAATCGGGGTAAACCCGCCGGCCGCGTCCGGTCGGCCTCCTGCTGTGCCTCGCTGCCCGGTCCGAGCATGCCGAGGCGGGCGTACAACATGCTGCGGAAGGTCGCCATGCGCCACGGCGGCACGGCGGTATCCGAGACTTCACCGTCGGGCGACGCAACGTGATCGAAAACCCGTCGAGCCTCGGTGTCGTGCAAGATCGCCCCATCCTCGTCGCCACGCCCGGCTGCGACGTGCGCCTGCGCCATGAGGGCCTGAACGCGCCCGAGTGACGGCCGGTCGGACAGCGCGATGGCCTGTTCGGCATAGCGCCGGGCGGTGGCCAGCGATGCCCCTTCGTAGCCAAGGGCTATAGCAGCCCTTCCGCGTACCCACACGCGCACACCGAGGTCGTCGGAGCGGTCAGCGGCCGTTGCCGCGAGGTCGTACCAGCGGATTGCCTCGGCGGGATTGGACGTGGTCTTGCCATAGGTCACGAGCGCTCGCGCTGCGTGCGTCCACATGCGCGGTGTGTCGAGGTGCTGCTGAAGAATCACGAGGTCGCTCGCGAGCCGCGCCTGAAGTGCCGCCGCGCCTACGGCCATGTAGTCCCGCCCGTATTGGTCGACTCGCTCGCGCCAGTCCTCCTCGGCCCCTCGCCCATCAAGGGCTGCGCTGAAGCCGGCCCGGATCAGCTCACCGGCTACTACGGGGCCGACGGCACCCGCCGCGAGCCCGAGCACCTGTCGACGGTTCACGTCACCCTCCCCGAGTGCCCGCGCGTAGGCGAGAACGATGTCAGGCGTAGCGGTCCGTCGTCCTGCCTCGACGTTGCTCAAATGCGAAGCCGAGTAGCACGACCGCGCCGCCACCGAGGCGAGCGAAACGCCGGCCTCGGTGCGAGCTTGACGCAACTGCCCGCCTAGATCTTCCACGGGTCCCCCTGCTGAAAGCCGCTGAAAGCATCGACCTACTTCCCAGCGTAGTCCTGTCATCGCAGGCTGGAATCAGACGGCACGGCCGGCAGGGACCCGAACCCGGCGGACGTGTTCGTACCGGGGCCGCCCTGTCCGGCGAGCACTTACGGGGCGGCCCCCTTCCCAAGACGACAGCGCGAAGGAGGCACCGTGCGTTTCTCGTTGTGGCGCAGAAACCCTGTCCCGAAGGTGCCTGCACCTCGTTCTGCCCCGCGACTTCCGGCCTGGGTCACGGCGCATACCGAGGCGTTCCGGATTGACGAGGTCGGCCGGGTGGGTCGCCTGACCCGGGCTCAGGAGTTCCGGGCAAACGGGGGTCGGGAATGATCTCCGGGCAGGTTTCCGTCCCCGAGCGAGGGCCGGTCGCGGACCGTCCGCGCCGGCACGGCCAAGCCCTGCCGCACACGCCGCTACGACCGCACTGGGCGTGCCGCGCCGACGGTCAGCCGTGGCCGTGTGCGACGGCACGACTCATGCTCAAAGCCGAGTACGAGAGCAAGATGCCGAGCCTGTCGATCTACCTGGCTGGGCTGCTGTACGAGGCGATGCGCGACCTCTACCACCTCAACCCGCACGACGGGCCGAGCCCGCGAGCCCTGTTCGACCGGTTCGTGGCATGGGGACCGTTCCGCAAGCCGATCGTCGAGCCCGCGACGTCGAACAGCGGCGCCTAGATTCCCGCTGGCCGCCGTCCTGGCCAACCGGCAGCCACCCGGGCGCACCGAGCACAACCGGCGCGGGGAACGCATCTCCGCACAGCGAGAGCTTGACGGCCCTCACCCCGACCTGTCTCCCGGAAGTCCAGATCTGGACCTGCTCCGGGTGACCCTGAAAGCGCTCCAGGGCACCCCGGCCCCGCCCGGGACCTGGTTCACCCCGGCCGGACGACTCGGATTCGCGTTGCCCGAGATGGAAGGCCGGATGCTCGTTCACTCCGACATCAACCCGACCAACCTCATCCTCACTCCGGCAGGGATACGCGTCGTCGACTGGGCATGGACGACCGAGGCCGCTGCGTGGGTTGAGCTGGCTCTGCTCGTGCAGTGGCTGATCGGCAGTGGTCACAGCCCCGCCCAGGCCGAGAAGTGGTTGGCGCAGTTCCCCGCCTGGACCTCGGTCGGGCGCGACACCCTCGACGACTTCGCTGCGCTGAACGCCGCGAAGTGGGAGGTCAAGGCCGGACAGAGCACAGACGGATGGGTGCACGATCTCGCGGCGTGGACCGGCGAGTGGGCGAAGCACCGCAGCTCATAACGGACGCAGAAGGCCCTTGATCCACGAAGGCCCTGGCGGGACGATTGTCCCGACCAGGGCCTTCGATCGTGGAGCGGGTGACGGGAATCGAACCCGCACTGTCAGCTTGGGAAGCTGATGTTCTGCCATTGAACTACACCCGCAGGCGGCACCACTGTACCCGAGTCGTCGCAGCCATGCACCCAGCCACCCCCACGCGCCGACCGCCCCCGTTCACCCCCGAAGAAGTTTCCAGACGGCAACATATGGTCGTTCTCAAATGCGTCGATGAGTTGTAACGTCTGCCACACGTTCCCAGCCACGGCGTGACATACCCCCTGCCGCGCCGCCAGAAAGAGGTGGGCCCATGGGACTCCGTCCCAACCTGCTGACCCGGCGTGTCGCCGGCGTCGCGTCGACGACCCTCGCGCTGCTGCTCAGCACCGCTGCGGTGGGCGTCGTTCCGGCCGCTTCGGCCTTCTCCGCGGCACCGGGTGGCACCTGCGCGGAGCCGGCCGACAGTCACGCCAACGCCCGGGCGAAGCCCGGTGCCCCCGCCCTCCACGAGCCCAACGAGCTGACCGCCAAGCAGGTCCGTGAGCGGGACGCCGACCTCGCGGCGGCGTTGCGTGAGCGCGCCAACTACCGGGCCGGCGCGGGTGCCACGACGCTGGCCGCCACCGTCACCATTCCGGTGGTGGTGCACGTGATCCAGGAGAACAGCACCCGGGCCGGCGGCAACATCCCCGACTCGATGATCACCTCGCAGATCAGCGTGCTGAACCAGGCCTACGCGGGCGGGACCGGCGGCGCGGCCACCGCGTTCGCCTTCCGACTCGACTCGATCAACCGGGTGACGAACCCGTCCTGGTACCCGATCGTCTACGGCTCGTCGGCGGAGCGGTCGATGAAGTCCGCACTGCGGGTCGGCGGCAAGAACACGCTCAACATCTACCTCGGCGAACTGAGCGACGACCTGCTGGGCTGGGCGACCTTCCCGCAGCGGAAGCTCAGCAGCACCGACGGCGTCGTCGTTCTCGGCGAGTCGCTGCCGGGCGGCACCGCCACCAACTACAACCAGGGCGACACCGGCACCCACGAGGTCGGCCACTGGCTGAACCTCTACCACACCTTCCAGGGTGGCTGCGGCGGCTCGGGTGACGGCGTCAGCGACACCCCGGCCGAGGCGTCGCCCGCGTACGAGTGCCCGACCGGCCGGAACACCTGCTCGGCGGCCGGCCTGGACCCGATCACCAACTTCATGGACTACACCTACGACTCGTGCATGTACCAGTTCACCACCGGGCAGGCGAGCCGCATGCTGACCGCGTGGAACGCGTACCGCGCGGCCTAGCTCTCCCCGCGTACACCAGGTGCCGGCTCCGTCGTCGACGGAGCCGGCACCGGCGTATCTGCCCCCAGGGCCGTGGTCAGGCGGCCGTGCACTGGACGTCGCGGCTGCGACGGGTCGGGCGCGTCTGCGGTACGGGGGATGGCGCGGCCGCCGCGGGCGGGGTCTGCGGATCGAGCCAGACCTGAACGGCCGGGCGCCCCACGGCGATGCCCAGGCCGTGCTGGTCGCGACGGGTCAGCATCGCCACGTCGACGGTGAACTCGAACAGCCGCCAGTCGGCCCTCGGCTCGGCCCGGGCGCTCTGTGCCAGCCGGGCGACCCGGACCGGATCGGTGACCGGCCAGGCGTGGCCCGCCACGTACGCCTCGTCGTCGCTCTCCTCCGGAGGGAACGAGTGCAGCGCGTATCGGCCGTCCCGTTCGAGGTCCCGGCGCTTCGGCGAGTCGATGATGAAGCAGAAGAGACCCTCGTCGGTGATGACCGGGGAGACCGGATGCACCCGGGGCCCACCGTCGGCACGGACCGTGGCCAGATAGCCGAAGCCCGGCCCGTACTGCTGCAGGAGAACGCGGATGCCGTCGGCGAGGTGGGGCTCGTCGGCGGCGAAATCGGACCAGGAAGCCATGCGAGCATTCTATCGAACAAATGTACGAGGAGCGACCTCGACACGCTGGTCACCGCCCACCTCGCTATGGTGGTCCGATGCTGCTCTCCGACCGTGACCTGGTCTCCGAGATCAAGGCCGGCACGCTGGGCCTGGAGCCGTTCGAGCCCACCCTGGTCCAACCCTCCAGCATCGACGTACGACTCGACCGGCTGTTCCGGGTCTTCAACAACCATCTCTACACCCACATCGATCCGGCCATGCAGCAGGACGACCTGACCTCGGTGGTCGAGGTGCCCGACGGCGAGCCGTTCGTGCTGCACCCGGGAGAGTTCGTGCTCGCCTCGACGCTGGAGGTGATCTCGCTCGGCGACCAGCTCGCCGGCCGACTGGAGGGGAAGAGCTCACTGGGTCGCCTCGGCCTGCTCACCCACTCCACCGCCGGGTTCATCGATCCGGGCTTCTCCGGGCACGTCACGCTGGAGCTGTCCAACGTGGCGAACCTGCCGATCACCCTCTGGCCGGGCATGAAGATCGGTCAGCTCTGCATCTTTCGGCTCTCGTCGCCGGCCGAGCACCCGTACGGCTCGGTGGTCTACGGGTCGCGTTACCAGGGTCAGCGGGGGCCGACGCCGAGTCGTTCCTGGCAGAACTGGCGCGCCTGGCCGACCCGTTAGGAGACGACGCAGGCCCGCCGCGAGCGGATCGCGACGGGCCTGACTGCGTCCCGCTCCGGTCAGCCGGGGCGGCCGTAGCTGTGGATGGGCCCGTCGTCGACCCTCTTCATCTTGACGGGCACACCGGCCTGGGAGGCGTGCACCACCCAGCCGTTGCCGACGTACATGCCGACGTGGTGGATGTCGCTGTAGTAGAAGACCAGGTCACCGGGGCGCAGGTCGCCCTTGCTGACGTTCTTGGTCACCCGGCTCTGCGCAGCGGCGTTGTGCGGCAGCGACACACCGGCCTTCGCCCAGGCGGCCAGCATCAGCCCGGAGCAGTCGTACGACTCCGGACCCTCGGCGCCCCACACGTACGGCTTGCCGATCTGGGCGCAGGCGAACTTGACCGCGATGCCGGCGCCGCCACCCGGGTAGCTGGCCGGGCAGGGCGCGGGACGCAGCGGACCGCCGCCGCCGCTGCCGTACACCTTGAGGCGCAGCTTCTGCAGCCGGTCGATCTCCTCGTTGATCTGCTTCTTCTTCGCCGCCAACTGGGCCTCGGTACGGGTCAGCTGGACGACCATCTCGTCCAGCGGCGCCTTCTGCCGGGCCAGCTCGTTGCGCAGGTCGGCGACCTGGCGGACGTCCTCCTGCTGGTTGTGGGCGAAGCGGTCGAGCATTTCGAGCTGACCGACCATCTCGCTGGGCGACCGGCTGCCGAGCATCGTGTTGACGGTCGACAGGTTCTCACCCATGTACGCGCGGACGGCCAGCGCGCTGACCTTGTCCATCGCGGCGTCGACCTGGCGCTCCAGCGGCCCGATGCGGGCGGCGAGCGCGTCGGCCTGCTTGCGCTTGAGGGCCAGGTCGGCCTGGGTGGCGTTGTGCCGCTCGATGATCGGTTCGAGCTTGTTCCAGTCCTCGTCGATCTGGCGTTCGATCTCGGCGACGGACGGATCGGCGTGGGCCACCGTGGCGCTGCCCGTCAGGACGACGGCGACGCCGACCAGGGCGGCGAGAGCGGTGGTGAAGCGGGACCAGCGTGTACGCGGCACGGTCGATGTCGGGTCGGCCGGAGCCGACCGTCCGGACGACGGCCGCGGGGCTTCAAGGGCCACCGGGTTCCGTACTCCTTCTTCCTGACCGCCTACCGGGTTAGCTGACGGGTTCGGGCGGGAAGTGGGCGCCCTACCGCAGGAACTGCGGATTCACCCCGAGGAACCTGGGTCCCCGGCTCGCTCGTGAGCGACTCGGCGGTGTCGGTCCGTTACCGCCCGGGGTGGGCAGACCTGCTACCGGGCCGACGAATGACCAGAGTAGAGACGGCCGTTACCGATCCGCAACCCGTGCGGCCGTGACACTCCGTACTGATTGCAGCGGGCCATCGAGCGGATGTGAAGATTTCCTTCTGTACGTTTCGAAACATGGAAAGGTATTGACGCGGACTCCCGGGCAGGACGAGGGTGACCGCACCGACACCAGTTCACATGTAGGGGGTTCGATGAAACGTCCGACCCTGCTCGCCGTCGCGCTCGTCACCGCCACGGCGGCCGTACCGCTGCCCGCCGGCCCGGCCACCGCGGCCCCCACCGCCGACCGCCAGCAGCAGTACGCCGCCGCCTCGACCGAGTACGGCGTACCCATCGACGTACTGCTCGGCGTCTCCTACCTGGAGTCCCGCTGGGACAGCAACGCCGGCACGCCGAGCACCAGCGGCGGCTACGGCCCGATGCACCTGACCGATGCCCGGCAGGTGGCCGCCCTACCCGGGCGCGGTCACCACGACGCCCCGGGAGAGGATCCGCGCGGCGACGAGTCCCGTCGTGCTCTCGCACCGACGCCCGCCACCGGGGACGCGCCGCCCAGCGCCGCGCTGCAGACCGTGGACGCCGCCGCCGCGCTCACCGGTGCCACCGCCGAGGCGCTGCGCACCGACCCGACGACGAACCTCCGGGGTGGGGCGGCGCTGTTGGCCGCGTACCAACGGGAGGTCGGCGCCCCGGTCGGAGCCGGCACCGACCCGGCCACCTGGTACGGCGCGGTGGCCCGCTATGCCGGCGCGGACAGCGCCGATGCGGCCGCGGCCTTCGCCGACGAGGTCTTCACCACGATCGGCGCCGGCGAGACGCGGGTGACCGACGACGGTCAGCGGGTCACGCTGCCGGCCCGGGCGGTACGACCCGAGCGGGCCTGGCTGGACCGACTGGGACTGCGGCGGCTCGCCCGCCCGGACGGGTTGGAGTGCCCGAGCACCGTGTCCTGCGAGTGGATCCCGGCACCCTACGCGGCGTTCGGCGACGGCGACTACGGCAACCACGACCTGTCCGACCGGCCCGCCCGGCAGAAGATCGAGTACATCGTCATCCACGACACCGAGGCGAGTTGGGCGACCACCCTGCAACTCGTCCAGGACCCGACCTACGTGAGCTGGCACTACTCGCTGCGGTCGGTGGACGGACAGATCGCCCAGCACGTCAAGACCAAGGACGTCGCCTGGCACGCCGGCAACTGGTACGTCAACGCCAAGGCGATCGGGCTGGAACACGAGGGCTTCGCCGCGCAGGGCACCTGGTACACGGAGGCGATGTACCGGACCTCGGCGAAGCTCGTGCGGCACCTCGCGCTGCGGCTGGGCATCCCGCTGGACCGCCAGCACATCATCGGCCACGACAACGTGCCCGGCACGACCGCGTCGACAGTCCGCGGGATGCACTGGGACCCGGGACCCTACTGGGACTGGACGCACTACTTCGACCTGCTGCACGCCCCCCGGCTGGACACCGGCACCCCGGCCACCGGGCTGGTCCGGATCGACCCCGACTACGCGACCAACCAGCCGGCGTTCACCGGATGCGTCACCCCGGGGACGCCGTGCGCGCCACGCGGATCCTCGTCGGTGGTGCTACGCACCGCACCGGCTCCGGACGCGCCGCTGGTCAACGACATCGCGCTGCGCCCCGACGGCACCCCGAACACGATGGACGTGTCGGACCACGGGGCCCGCGCGTCCGCCGGCCAGACGTACGCGCTGGCCGGTCGACAGGGCGACTGGACGGCCATCTGGTACCTCGGGCAGCGGGCGTGGTTCCACAACCCGGCGTCCGCGCCGACGGCCACCTGGACCGTCGGCATGGTGGTCACCCCGAAACCCGGCCGGGCCACGATCCCCGTCTACGGGCGGGCGTACCCGGAGCAGGCGGCCTACCCGGCCGGCGTGCCCTACCAGGCCATCTCACCGTTGCAGTACACCCTCGCCGCCGGCCAGCGGTACGCCGTCGGCGCGGTGCTGCCCGGCGAGTACTACCGGGCCAGCACGTTCGACGGCTCCTCGCCCGGCGACTGGACGGTGATCCGGGGCAAGAACCGGTACGCGCAGATCCAGTTCGGCCACCGCGTCATGTACGTCGACCTCGCCGACGTGCAGCTCCTGCCGTCACCGGTGGGCGCACCCCGCTGAGGAACCACGACGGCCCCCGGTCGAGGTGACCGGGGGCCGTCGTCGTGCGTGGTGCGGATCAGCCAGGTCGGCGGAACCCGGCGACCGGCATGGTGTTGATGCTGGACACCTGCACCGGTTTACCGGCGCGTGGCGCGTGCACCATCTGGTTGTTACCCAGATAGAGCCCCACATGGCTCAGCCCGGAGTAGAAGAAGACCAGGTCACCGGCACGGGCGTCGGCGCGCGAGACGGCCTTGCCCTCGTTCCACTGATCACCCGTGTGGTGGGTGAGGTAGATCCCGGCCGACTTGTAGGCGTACTGGGTCAGGCCCGAGCAGTCGAACGCGTTCGGGCCGGTGGCGCCCCAGACGTACGGATCGCCGACCTGCTGGCACGCGGTCCGGATCGCCTTCTGCGCCGCCGCGGAGACCACACCGTTGATGGTCGGGCAACCGGCGGTCTTGACCGTGGTCTTGGGCATCGACGCTTCGAGCTTCTTGATCTCGGCGTCGATCTGCTTCTTCTTGGACGCCAGCTCGTTCTGCTGCTTGGTCTGGGTGGCGATCAGGGCGTCCAGCTTCTGCTTCTCGCCGTCGTACTTGGCCCGGACGGCGAGCACACCCTCGACCTGCTTGCGCTCCTGAGAGGCGAGCCGGTCGAGGAGGGTGAGCTGCTCGGTGAGCGTGTCCGGCTTGGCGCTGACGAGCAGCGCGCCGATCTCCTGCGAGGGGCCCGACATGTAGTAACGGGAAGCGAGGTCGCCGACCCGGTTGAGTGCCAGCTCGCTCTGCAGGGCCAGCGGCTCGATCTTCTTCTGAAGTTCGGACGACTTCTTGCGGTTGACGGCGAGTTGCGCCCGCACCTTGTTGTACTTCTCGATCGTGGGCTCCAACTCCTCCCACTTCTTGTCGATCTGCGCCTCGATCTCGTCGACCGTCGGCTCGGCCTGCGCCGGCACGGCGATCATGCCGGCACCGACCGCGGCGGCGGCGACCAGCACGATCAGGCGACGTGCGACCCTGCGCAGACCACGCGGTCGAACGGGCGACCCTGGTGCGTGACGATGAAGGGGCATGGTTGCCACCGGCACCGACTCCTTTGCAACCGACCGCCGGGCGCCTCGCGTGAGGGAAGGGCCGAGGCAGACGACCCACAGCGGTCGGTGCACCACATTAGGGAAGCGCCGGACCGAATTCAAGGCGAGCCGTGTCACCGTCACTGTCGCGCAACCACTTGCACACCAAGGGTGTTGGTCAATTAACCAACGATTGCGGTCAATACATCATCGAGCGTCACCACACCGAGAGGTCGGCGTCCGTCGCTGACCAGCACCATGTGCCGCCGTTCCCGGCGCATGGCCAGCAGCAGGTCGGCGAGCGTGCGGTCCGGCGGGACCACCGCCAACGGCCGGTACACCGCCTCCGGCACAGGCGCGCGGCGACCCTGCCCGGCGTACCCGAGCACGTCCTTGACGTGCACGAAACCCAGCACCCGCCGGGTGGACCGCTGCACCACCGGAAACCGGGACCGGCCGGTACGGGTCGCCAACACCTCCAGCGACGCCGGTGAGACGTCCTCGGCGACCGTCGTCACCGTCGACCACGGTTGCAGGGCGTCCGCCGCCGTACGGGTGTGCAGGGCCAGAGCGCCGGTGATGCGGGCGTGCTCCTCGGCGTCGAGCAGCCCCTCCGTACGCGCCTGCGACACCAGGCCCGCCAGCTCCTCGGCCGTGAACACCGTCTTCACGGCCTCCGTCGCCTCGATCCGCCACAGGGCCAGCACCCGGCGGGCCGCCCACTTCATCGCCAGCAGCAGCGGCTTGGTGGCCACGCAGAACGCCAGCATGGCCGGGCCCAGCCAGAGCGCGGAGACCTCCGGACCGGCCAGCGTGATGTTCTTGGGCACCATCTCGCCGACCACGGTGTGCAGGAAGACGACGACACCGAGCGCGAGCACGAACGCCACCGGGTGCACCGCCCGCTCGGGCAGACCGACGGCGTGGAACGGCGACTCGAGCAGATGGGCCAACGCCGGCTCGGCGATCGCGCCGAGGCCCAGCGAACAGACCGTGATGCCGAGCTGCGCGCCGGCGATCATCAGCGGGATCTGGTTCATCGCCGACAACGCCCAGCGGGCTCGCTTCGAACCGGCCGCCAACGGCTCGATCATCGTCCGACGGGACGCGATGAGCGCGAACTCGCTACCCACGAAGAAGCCGTTGCCGAGCAGCAGCAGCACGGCCACCAGCAGCTCAGTCATCGGCGTCCGGCTCCGCCGGTCGCAGCACCCGGACCTGCTCGATCCGGTGCCGCTCCACCTCCACCACGGTGAACTCCCAGCCGTCGGCGTCGACCGTCTCGCCGGGCAGCGGAATGTGCCCGAGCCGCGCCAGCAGGAACCCGGCCAGCGTCTCGTACGGCCCCTCGGGCAGCCGGAAGCCCGTCTGCTCGACCAACTCGTCGGAGCGCAGCACCCCGTCGACCAACACCGTGCGCTCGCCGCCCGGAACGGTCAGCTCGAACGGCTCGACGTCGTCCACGCTGGCCGGGTCGAACTCGTCGGCGATCTCGCCCACCAACTCCTCGACGAGGTCCTCGATCGTCACCACGCCGTCGGTGCCGCCGTACTCGTCGACGACGATCGCCAGGTCGGCCCCGGCCGCCTTCAACGCCGCCAGCACGCCGTCCAGGTCCAGGCTCTCCGGCACGTACACCGGCTCACGGGCCACCGCTGCCACCACCGTCGACGCCCGCGCGGCCAGCGGCACGCCCAGCGCGTCCGGCACGCCCGCCACGCCGGTGACGAGGTCGAGGGTCTCCTCGTACACGGGGAAGCGGGTCCGTCCCGTCCGCCGGGACTCCTCCAGCAGCTCGGCCACCGTGGCGGTGGCCCGCAGCGCGACCACGTCGACGCGCGGGGTCATGGCCTCGGCCGCCCGCTTGTCGCCGAACCGGATGGTGCGACGCAGCAGCATCGCCGTGTCCGGCGGCAGCGCGCCCGCGCGGGCCGAGATGGCGGCGAGCAGCCCCAGTTCCTCCGGCGAGCGGGCGCTCGCCAACTCCTCCTGCGGCTCCACGCCGAGCGCACGGACCAGCCGGTTCGCCGAACCGTTCAGGCCCCGGATCAACCAGCCGAACGTCCGGGAGAAGGTGTGCATCGGCCCGGCGGTGGCCAGCGCGGCGGGCATCGGCCGGGCCAGCGCCGCGTTCTTGGGCACCAGCTCACCGAAGAGCATGGACAGGAGCGTCGCCAGGGCCAGCGCCAGGAACGGGGTGAAGCGCTCGGTGTTCTCCCCGGCCACGGGACGCAGCAGCGGGGTGAAGATCCGGGCCAGCGCCGGTTCGGCCAGGTAGCCGGTGAGCAGGGCGGTGATGGTGATGCCGAGCTGCGCCCCGGAGAGCTGGAAGGACAGCTCGCGCAACGCGGCGCGTACCGTCCGGGCAGCCTCGTCGCCGGCGGCGGCCCGCCGGTCGATCTCCGCGCGGTCGACCGTGACCAGGGCGAACTCGGCCGCGACGAAGAACGCGTTGCCGGCGGTCAGCGCAACGAACCCGACCAGCGGCAGCAGCGTCATCAAGAGCAGGCCGTCGATGTCCCCTCACCTCGGCGAGATTCTTGCACGGCGGCGACGGCCCCTGCGGGCCGCCGCCACCGATGTTCGGAACCGGGGTGTACGCCTCAGCCCGCGACCGGCGTCGACTCCTTGTCGCCGCGCGGCTGCTCGGGCTTGACCGAGCGCAGCAGGACGCTCGCCACGTCGATGACCTCGACCTGCTCGCCGGCGCCCTTGCCGTTGACGCCGTCGTTGAGCATGGTCGAGCAGAACGGGCAGCCGACGGCTACCGTCTTCGCCCCGGTGGCCATGGCCTCCTCGACCCGGTCCACGTTGATCCGCTTGCCGATCTTCTCTTCCATCCACATCCGGGCGCCGCCGGCACCGCAGCAGAAGGAGCGCTCGCTGTTGCGCGGCATCTCGGTCAGCTCGCCCTGGATGGAGTCGCCCAGCACCTCGCGGGGGGCGGCGAAGACCCGGTTGTGCCGGCCCAGGTAGCAGGGGTCGTGGTAGGTGACACCGCCGTCGACCGGCTGCACCGGGGTCAGCTTGCCGGTGGAGACCAGGTGGGCCAGCAGTTGGGTGTGGTGTACCACCTCGAACTCGCCGCCGAGCTGGCCGTACTCGTTGCCCAGGGTGTTGAAGCAGTGCGGGCAGGTGGCGACGATCCTGCGCTTGGTCTTCTCGCGGCCCTCGAACGCCTCGTTGAGCGTCTCGACGTTCTGCTGGGCGAGCATCTGAAAGACGAACTCGTTGCCGATCCGGCGGGCCGGGTCGCCGGAGCACGTCTCGCCTTCGCCGAGGATCGCGAAGCTCACGCCGGCCTCGTTGAGCAGGGTGGCGACCGCGCGGGTGGTCTTCTTGGCCCGGTCCTCGAACGCGCCGGCGCAGCCGACCCAGAACAGGTACTCGAAGTCGTCCACCTCGCCGACCCGGGGCACCTCGAAGTCGAGGCCCTTGGTCCAGTCCTCGCGGGTGTTCTGCGGCGCACCCCACGGGTTGCCCTTGTTCTCCAGGTTGCGCAGCATCACGCCGGCCTCGGAGGGGAAGCTCGATTCGATGAGCACCTGGTAGCGCCGCATGTCGACGATGTGGTCCACGTGCTCGATGTCCACCGGGCACTGCTCGACGCAGGCGCCGCAGGTGGTGCAGGACCAGAGGACGTCCGGGTCGATGACCCCGCCCTCCTCGGCCGTGCCGATCAGCGGCTTGTCACCCTCGGCGAGCGACAGCACGTCCAGGTGCGCGAGCTGCGCCTGGGTGGCCTTCTCCTCGCCCGTGAGGTCCTTGCCGCCGCCGGCCAGCAGGTAGGGCGCCTTCGCGTACGCGTGGTCGCGCAGGCTGAGCACGAGCAGCTTCGGCGACAGCGGCTTGCCGGTGTTCCAGGCGGGGCACTGCGACTGGCAGCGGCCGCACTCCGTGCAGGTGCTGAAGTCCAGCAGGCCCTTCCAGGTGAACTGCTCGACCTGGGCGACGCCGAACTGGTCCTTCTCCGGGTCGGCCTCCTCGAAGTCGAGCGGCTTGCCCTGGCTGGTCATCGGACGCAGCGGGCCAAGACCGGAGCCGGCCGGCTTCTCCGGGTCGCGCTTGAAGAAGATGTTGGGGAACGCCAGGAAGCGGTGCCAGGCGACGCCCATGGTGACGTTCAGCGAGATGACGATCAGCCAGGTCATCGAGATGACGATCTTGATGAGCGCGGCGACGCTCGCGCCGTCCGACCAGTCCGGAAGGATCGCGCCGACCGCGTGGCTGACCGGGGTCGCCCAGACCGGGTACTCGAAGTGGTCGGTGGCGACCTTGAAGCCCCGGATCACCAGGCCGAAGATCAGGACCAGCAGCACGATCCACTCGACGAAGTAGCCCTGCCACATGGTCGAGCCGGTGAAGCGGGAGCGACCGCCGGGCCGGTTCGGCCGGTTCCGCAGCCGGATCGCCATCAGCACCAGGATGCCGACCAGCCCCAACACGGTGATGATCTCGGTGGCCAGCCCGAAGACGGTCCAGTGCCCGACGATCGGCAGACCACCGGTCGGCGTGACGACCTCGAAGTACGCCTCGAGCACCAGCAGCGACAGCACGATGAAGCCGACCATCACGAACCAGTGGGCGGCACCCACCACACCCCATTTGAGCATCCGGGTGTGGCCGGCGGTCTCCACCAGCATCTTCCTGGTGCGGGCGCCCTTGTCGGCGAACCGCTCCGGAGCGGGTTGCCCCAGCCGGATGACGGCCGTCATCTTCATGACCGCGCGCACCGCCAGCCACACCGCCACGGCGGTGATGCCAGCCGCGAGGATCGTGGTGACGATCTGGACGCTGCCCATCGAGTTGGCCTCCCCGGTCTGCTGCTCGTCGAGCGGTTCAGCAACCGGGGCCGGGACAGGCGTAGGACAGCGTCACGCCGCCGCACCTGCGACCGGACCGGTCGATGACATCACTCCGCTCGGTCATGCAGTGCAGCCTACGCGCAAGGTTACCCAGCAGTAACGTGAGTCATCTCGCAGTAGGCCACGCCGCCTGCGGACACCATAGGGTGCCCGGCCCGGTCGTGCCGGGCAGGGGGATGGCGGGTGACGGAGATCCTGCGGTCCGGTGGTGGATCCTGCGGTGCGGCGGCGGCCCGACCGGGCTCAGCGCCAGCGGGAGAGCAGCACCAGCGACGCGACCATCGCGCCGAAGCCCACCGCCAGGTTCCAGTACTGCCACGAGGCGACCGGGTACTCCTGCTCGGAGAGGTAGTAGACGACAAGCCAGCCGATGCCCGCGACGATCAGAGCGACCGCGGTGATCGGCAGCCACACCGGGCTAGGCTTGCGCGACGCCGCCGTCGTCGTCGGACGGACGTCCGTCGGCGGGGTGTACACCTTCTTCTTGCGGACCTGAGACTTGGGCACGGCGCTCTCCAGAGGGGGTGACAACCTCGTCCGGCCTGACAACCGGACGCGGAGGCGACGGTTCATGGCCAATAATGTTCGACAGCTAGCGTAGTCCCGAACGGCCGCCTGGACCACGAATGGGGTCAGGCAGGTACATGGAGTGACCGAAAAGGGCGGGACTGTTCGCATCGCGGCCCAGTCGTCACGGACCGGTCCTTGACACTCGGAAGGAACGCTCGGTGGAGTACACATCCGGTGCCGCTTCCTGGCAGAAGGTCCTCCGACGGGCCGTCGCCGGGCTGCTGCCCCGGCGGCCACGCCAACGGCGACCGGGCTGGTCGATCGGGGTGCCCCTGATCGCCGCCGCGGCGGGACTGCTCTTCACCACCACCGCGACCACCGCCGGTGGCACCGCCCTCCGGGAAGATCGGCGGCCCCAGCTCAACCAGCTCATCGAGGAGCGGCAGCAGCAGGTCACGGTGAGCGAGCGCCGGGCCGCCACCCTGCGCGACGAGGTCGAGCAACGCACCAACACGCTGGCCGACTCGGACGCCCCGATCAAGGCCCAGCAGAACCGAGCCCAACGCAGCCTCGCGGCGGCCGGGTTCACTCCCGTCACCGGCACGGCCGTCACGGTCGAGCTGAACGACGCGCCCCAGCACAACGACGAGGCTCACTCCGACGCCACCAACGACGACCTGGTCGTGCACCAGGGCGACGTGCAGGCGGTGGTCAACGCGCTCTGGGCGGGTGGTGCGGAGGCCATGTCAATCATGAACGTCCGCGTGCTCGCAACCAGCGCGGTACGCTGCGTCGGTAACACCCTGCTGCTTCATGGCCGGGTGTACTCCCCACCGTTCAAGATCGTAGCAATCGGCGATCCCGCTGCCCTCCAGCAGGCCCTCGCCAGCTCTGAGGGAGTCCGGTTGTTCAAGGACGCAGTCGACGACTACCAGCTCGGCTACAAGGAGTCCGTCTCCACGGTGACCGTCCCGGCCTTCGAGGATTCGACGGCCCTGCGCTCGGCGACGGTGCCCAGGTGACCGGCCCCGACGAGCGCCGCGACGGCCGACACCGGGACCAAGCCGACGAGCCGACGGCCTTCCTGCCCAAGGTCGACCGACCCGAGCCGGTTCGCGCCGAGCCGCCTGCGGGCCGGGTGGAAACCTCGCCGGGCCAGGCCGCGTCCACCGGAGGTCGACCCGAGTCGTCGCCGTCCCGACCCGCCCCGACCCCGGGGCGGACGCCGACCGGCAACTGGCCCGATCCCGTTCTGCCCAGCCGGTCACGGCCGACGGGCCCGCCCGCCGCGTCCGCGGCACCGAGCGCCGGATGGTCCGACCCGCAGGGCTCCACCGACCGCGCGACTCCGACCGCGCCGCCGCGCTGGCCGGGTACGGCGGCACCCCGGGCCGAGTCGAATCCTCCCCCCGCCGCCGCCCCGCCGCCGCCGCCGCCGAGCACGCCCGCGCCGCCGAGCACGCCCGCGCCGCAGAGCACGCCCGCGTCCCCGAGCACTCCCGCACCACCGAGCGCCTCCCCGGCCCCCGGTGCCCCCTCGTCGCCGGGCGGCGACGCGCCGACCGCGTTCATTCCGAAGATCACCCCCAGGGCCACGCGCCCGACCGGCGGCTCGGGCGCGCCCGTCTCCCCGGCCACACCCGACCGCACCGCCGACCCGAACGCCACCGCGCTCATCCCCACCGTGACCGGCAGGCCGACACCCCGGCCCCCGTCCATCGACATGACGGCGCTGATGGGTGCGGTTCCCCGTACGCCGGCGCCGGAGGAGCCGGCCGGCGAGGGCGACAGCGCCGCCGAGCCGCCGAAGCCGCGTCGGGGGGAGCGGGTCGTCCAACTCCGGCCGCACCAGACCGGCGAGGGCTACAAGAGCGTCTACTCGGAGCTGACCCGTCCATCCATCGCCTCCCGACTCCGGACCGGCATCAGGGCCACCGGCGAAGTCCTGATCACCTTCGGCCTGGTGGTGCTCCTCTTCGCCGGCTACGAGGTGTGGGGCAAGTCGGCCGTCGTGGACGCCCACCAGAACGACCTCAGCAGCCAACTCGCGCAGGAGTGGGGCCCGACCGACGACCCGACGGTCGTCCCGTCGAAGGCCCCGACCGCCAAGCCGTCCCCGCCGGTGCGGGGCAAGCCGATCGCCGGCCTCTACATCCCCAAGCTCGACAAGAACTGGGTGGTGGTCGAGGGCGTCACCCAGGACGACATCCGCTACGCGCCGGGCCACTACCCGACCAGCGCGCTGCCCGGCCAGGTCGGCAACTTCTCCGTCGCCGGCCACCGGAACCGGGCCACCTTCTGGCGGCTGGACGAGTTGCACGACGGCGACGCGATCGTGGTCGAGAGCAAGACCGACTGGTACGTCTACCGGGTGGCACAGACCCGCATCGTCAAGCCGACGCAGGTCGAGGTCGTGGCGCCCGTGCCCGGCGAGCCGAACAAGAAGGCAACCAAGCGGATGCTCACCCTGACCACCTGCAACCCCAAGTGGGACAACTACCAGCGCCTGATCATCCACGCGGAGTTGGACCGGACCCAGCCCAAGTCGGCGGGTCGCCCGACCGAGCTGGGAGGCTGACCCGGTGTACGCGTTCATCTGGCGCAAGCTCCCGTTCGGACTGGCCGGCAAGCTCGTCGGTTCGGTGCTGCTCGCGGCCGCCACGGTGGCCCTGCTCTGGTACGTGGCCTTTCCGTGGGCCGAGCCCCTGCTGCCCTTCGACGACGTCCAGGTCACCCAGGAGGACTCCGGCGTTCCCGGCGAGCCGAGCGACGGCGATGCGGTGACCGGCGACACGCCGACCGGCGACGAGCACGACCTGCCGTACGACACGGAACGGAACAACCCCGAACCGTCCTCCACGAGCAGGTGACGATGCGCGTCCTGGTGATCGACAACTACGACTCGTTCGTCTTCAACCTGGTGCAGTACCTGGGCCAGCTCGGCGTGGACTGCGACGTGCGCCGCAACGACGAGATCGACGTCGCCGAGGTGGGCCGGCTGGGCGCGGCGGGCGTGCTGCTCTCACCCGGTCCGGGCAGCCCGGACCGTGCGGGCATCTGCCTGGACGTCATCCGGGAGTACGCGGGCAAGCTGCCGATCTTCGGCGTCTGCCTCGGTCACCAGGCCATCGGGGAGGCGTTCGGAGCGACCGTCACCCGGGCCCCCGAGCTGCTGCACGGCAAGACCTCCGAGGTACGCCACGACTCCGTCGGCGTGCTCGCCGGCCTGCCCGACCCGTTCACCGCCACCCGCTACCACTCGCTGGCCGTCCTGCCCGAGACGCTGCCGGACGAGCTGGAGGTCACCGGCTGGACCGGGTCCGGAGTGGTGATGGCGATGCGGCACCGGACGCTGCCCATCGAGGGTGTGCAGTTCCACCCGGAGTCGGTGCTCACCGAGGGCGGCCACCTGATGCTCGCCAACTGGCTCGCGAGCTGCGGTCACACCGAGGCGCTGGAGCGCGCGCCGGCGCTGGCCGCCGAGGTGGACGCCCGGCGGCTCGCCGCCTTCGCCACCTCCTGACGCCCGGTCAGCTCCTGAGGGCGTCCCGCACGGCCGGGTTCGCGGGTGACCGGACGGCGGGTGGCCGCTCCCGGAACACGTCCCAGGCCGCCTTGCCGCTCGCCAGGTAGTCCCGGACCGCCTTACCGGCGAGCATGACGGAACCACACCCGTCGCAGCGGGCGGCCACCCCGTCGACGTCGAGGCCGAGGTGCCGGCAGAGCGTCACCGCCCGGGACAGGTGGTAGGACTGCGTCACGATCAGCGCGCGCTCGACGCCGTACACGTCCCGGGCGCGGACGCAGCTGTCGTACGTGTCCAGGCCGAACGGGTCCGCCGCCACCCGACCCGGGTCGACGCCGAGCCGCTCGGTCAGGTACGCGGTCATCACGGTCGGCTCGTCGCCGGAGGTGCCACCCCCGTCCCCGGACACCAACACCGCCCGCGCCCGCCCGGTACGCACCAGCTCGGCGGCGGTCTCCAGCCGGCCGGCGAGCCGGTCACCCGGTTGCCGTCCGTCCGCTGCCGCCGCCGTGCCGAGGACGATCACGACGTCGGCGGTGGGCGCCCCCGCCTCGTCGTGGGTGTGTCCGCGCGCGCCGAGCGTCGTCCACAGCCACGGGACGCTGCTCAGCGCCACCACGACCACGCCCAGGACCGCCACGTGTCGCAGCCGCCGTCGCCAGCGACCCGCCGGTGGGCGGTCGTCGACGGGTGCCCACCGGCCCCGCAACCGGATGCGGACGGCTACTCCCCGTCCACCCGGAACGGCGGGAAGATCGGCTGACCCGTGCCGCCACCGCCGCCCGGCGTCGGCGTGCCACTCGGCGTCGGCGTCGGCGACCCCGGTGGAGTGGGCGTCTCCTCGACCTCCTGCGGGATGCCGACCTCGATGATCACCGTCTTGCCCTGGGCCAGCTCGGTGCCGCCCTTCGGGTTCTGCTTCTGAACCCGGCCGGCCTCGGCAGCCGGCACCTCGTCGCCCTCGCGGAAGCTGACCACGTAACCCGCCGCGCGGAGCTCGGCCGCGGCGTCGTCCTTGGTGGAGTTGACGACGTTGGGCACCTTGCTGACGTTGCCGCGTGAGACCTCGACGGTCACCTTGCTGTCCTGGGCAACGGTGGACCCCGAGGGCGGGCTGACCTTGACGACGATGCCCTTCTGCGCGGGGTTGTCGACCGGTTTCTGTTCCACGGTCAGCCCCAACGCTTCGAGCTGGGGCGCCACGTTGTCGAACTGCGAGTTGACCAGACCCGGAGGGATCTTGACGTCGGGCTTGCCGTCACAGATCTGGACGGTCACGTTGCTCGCCGACTTCAGCCGGGCACCCGCTGCGGGATCCTGCTTGGCGACGGTGCCCTTCGTGCAGTCGTTGGCCAGGACAGGATCGCCGACCACCGGGTTGAAGCCCGCGTTGCGGATCTCGGTGACCGCCGCGTCGCGCGTCTTGCCCGCGAGCGTCGGCACCGCCTTCAGGTCCTTGTCCTGCTGCTCACTCCAGAGCAGCGCGGCGACCAGGGCGATCACCGCCAGCACACCGACCGCGCTGAACAGGGCGATCAACCAGGAGGACGCCTTGCGCTGACGTGGGTCGCCGACCCGCGCCGGGATCTGCCGGGTCTGCTGCCCGGTGGCGGCCGGCGGGTAGCCGGCGGCACCGCCGCCGGCCGGGGCCATCGCCACCGTCTCCGCCTCGCGCAGCACCGGAGTGGCCAGCACCGGGCGGCCGGCGGCGGCGCGCAGCAGGTCGGCGCGCATCTCGCCGGCACTCTGGTAACGGTTCAGCGGGTTCTTCGACAGCGCCTTGAGCACGATCGCGTCGACCGCCGGAGTGACGTCCGGGTTGATGTCGCTCGGGGTCGGCGGAGTCTCCCGTACGTGCTGGTACGCGACGCTGACCGGGCTGTCACCGACGAACGGCGGGTGACCACAGACCAGCTCGAAGAGGACGCAGCCGGCCGCGTACACGTCGGAGCGGGCGTCCACGGCCTCACCGCGCGCCTGCTCGGGCGACAGGTACTGGGCCGTGCCGATGACCGCGCTGGTCTGCGTCATGGTCGTCGCGCCGCTGGCCAGCGCCCGGGCGATACCGAAGTCCATCACCTTGACCTGACCGGTCTGGGTGAGCATGACGTTGCCCGGCTTGATGTCCCGGTGGATGATCCCGTGCCGGTGGCTGAACTCCAACGCCGCGCACATGTCGGCGCAGATCTCCAGCGCACGGCGGGGCTGCAACCGGCCCTCGACTCCGAGGACCTCCTTCAACGTCCGTCCGTTGACGAACTCCATGACGATGAAGGGCAGCGTCTCGCCGGTCGGGGCGGTCTCCTCGCCGGTGTCGTAGACCGCCACGATCGCCGGGTGGTTGAGCGACGCCGCGTTCTGCGCCTCCCGGCGGAAGCGCATCTGGAACGTCGCGTCCCGGGCGAGGTCGGTACGGAGCATCTTGATCGCGACATCCCGACCGAGCCGGAGGTCGCGACCGCGGTGCACCTCGGCCATGCCGCCGTAGCCGAGCAGCTCGCCGACCTGGTACCTGCCACCGAGCAGGCGGGCCTGCGCTGTCATCGCGTCTGTCGTCCTTCGCTCGTCGTCGTCCCGCCGTAACCCGGCCGGAGTCGTACCTCACGACGGTACGACGTCCGGGTCGCATCGTCGCGTCCGTCGAGCCGCAGCGCGCCGGACGTCACGGTCTGTGAAGTCGTCGCCCCGGACGTACCCGTCTGCGACGCCTTCCGCAGTTTGTAGGAAATCACGCCGGAGCAGAGCAGGACCAGTAAGGCCAGCAGGATGGCGACGAGCACCATCCCGGGCCGGGACCGGCTGGGCTCGGACGCCGGGCCGGCCTGCCGGGCGTACGCCGGTGGGTGTTCCTGCCGGTTCTGTGCCGGCGGCACCGCCGCGGCGCCGCGCGGATATCCGGCCTGGGCGACCGGCGGCCGGGCGTGCGGTACGGCCGGCGCGACCGCGGTGGGGCGAGGTTGTTGGGCGGGCGCGATCGCGGTGGGTCGCTGCCCGACGGGCGGCTGCCGGTGCGGCGCATTCGGCGGGCGGAACTGCTGCCCCTGCGGCACCTGGGCCCGGCCGGGTGCGGCGGGCGAGGACGGCGCCCCGGAGATCGGCGCGGAGTGACCACCGGACCGGGCCTGCTGGGACAGCGCGGCCTTGAGCTGCCGGGCGACCGAGGCGAGGGCGGCGGCACTCGGCCAGCGGGCCGCCGGGTCCTTCGCCAACGCCCGCTCGACGACCGCCCGGACCTGCGGCGGAATGTCGTTGGGAAGTGGGCGCGGCGTCTCCCGGACGTGCCGCATGGCGATGTCGAGCGGGTTGTCCCCCTCGAACGGTCGCCGGCCGGCGAGGCACTGGTAGGCGACCACGCCGAGCGCGTACACGTCGGACGCCGGGGTGGCCACCTGCCCGGTGGCCTGCTCCGGCGAGATGTACGAGGCGGTGCCGAGCACCGAGCCGGCGGCGGTGAGCTGGCCGACGATGTCCGAGCGGGCGATGCCGAAGTCGGTCAGCACGAGCGTGCCGTTCGGCCGGACCAGCAGGTTGCCCGGCTTCACGTCGCGGTGCACGATGCCCTTCTCGTGCGCGGCGTGCAGCGCGTCCGCGGCCTGCGCGACGAGCGCCATGGTGCGGGCCGGGGTGAGCCGGCCGACCCGGCTGAGCGTGGAGGACAGGGCGTCGCCCTCGACGTACTCCATGACCAGGAACGCGATCTGCTGATCGTTGCCGAAGTCGTAGACGTCGACGACCCCGGGGTGGTTGATCGTGGCCATCGTCCGGGCCTCGCCCCGGAACCGCTCGGCGAAGTCCGGGTCGTCGAGCAATGCCGGGAGCAGGCTCTTCACCGCGACCGTCCGGCCGAGCACCTGGTCGGTGCCGCGCCAGACGTCGCCCATGCCGCCGCTGGCGATCCGCTCGTCGAGACGGTAGCGGTTGCCGAGCTGGACGCCGGGGCTGAGCATGTCAGCGGCCCCCGGGGTCGGCGATGGCGGCCCGCATGATCTGGCCGCCGATCCGGGCCGCCTCGGCGCTGCCGCCGCTGCCGGCCTGCTCCAGGACGACACACACCGCCGAGACCGGGTTGCCGTTCTTGTCCAGCGCGAAGCCGATGAACCAGCCGTGGTCGGGGCGGTCCGGCGCGGACTGCGCCGTACCGGTCTTGCCGCCCACCGTGTAACCGCTGATCGCCGCCTTCTGGCCGGTGCCCTTCTGCACGACGCTGACCATCATGTCGCGCAGGTCGGAGGCGACCTGCGGCTCGACGGGCTGGCGCAGCTCCCGTGCCTTCGCGGTGTAGTAGCTGGTGGTCCGGTCCGGGGCGAGGAGCTGCCGGACCAGGTACGGCCGCATCTGGCTGCCGCCGTTGGCGACCGCCCCGGCGATCATCGCGCCCTGCAACGGGGTCATCCGGACGTTGTTCTGACCGATCGAGGACTGGGCGAGCGCGGCCGGGTCGGTGCTGCCGTCCGGGTTCTGCATGTCGCCGGTCCGGCTGGCCGCCGTCCGCAGGCCGCCCTCGCCGAGCTGGCCGACGGTGAGGTCCTCCTGCTCGAAGCCGAACTGGCGGGCCTTCTCCTTGACCTTGTCCGCGCCGAGCCGCACGCCGAGCTGCGCGAAGCCCGTGTTACAGGATTCGGTGACCGCCTCCTGGAGGGTGACCTGCGGCTCGGGGCAGATCGACGCGGCGGCGTTACGGATCGGGCTGCCCGAGGTGGGCGGCGTGTAGCTGGACCCGGCCGGGATCGGGGTCGACTTGGTCACGCCGTTCTCCAACGCCGCCGCGGCAACCACGATCTTGAAGGTGGAGCCCGGGGGCAGCGTCTCGGAGAGGGCGCGGTTCTTCAGCGGACCGTCCGGGTTCTGCTCCAGCTTGTTGATCTCCGCAGCCGCCGCGGTCGTGTCGTGGCTGACGAGCGGGTTCGGGTCGAAGCTGGGCATCGACACCAGGGCCTGCACCGCACCGGTACGCGGGTCGATGGCGATCGCCGCGCCCCTCTTCGCATCCACCTGGTTGTTGCGCATCTGGTCGTACGCCACGTCCTGCGCCCGCTTCGAGAGCGTGAGCAGCACGTTGCCGCCGGCGGTCTCGTCGCCGGTGAACATGTCCTTGAACCGGTCGCCGATCAACTGGTCGCTGGTGCCGGCCAGGAAGTCGTTCTCCAGCTGCTCGATGCCGGTGTCGGCCAGGTTGACCGGCTTGTAGCCGAGCACATGGGCGTACTTGGCACCACCCGGGTAGGTGCGCTGGAACTTCAGCTTGCCGGTGGTCTCCTTGCTGGTGGCCAATGCGGTGCCGCCGGCCTCGATGTTGCCGCGCTTGCGCTTGTAGTCGGCGACCTGGACCCGACCGTTGTAGTCACTGGTGCGGTACTCGTCGGCCTTGTACGCCTGGATCCAGTTCAGGTTCGCGAAGAGCAGACCGAACAGGACCATGACGACGACACCGACACGACGCAGGGGTGCGTTCACGGCTTGATCACCTCCGTGGGAGCACCGTGCAACTGCTCGGGCGGACCGCCCGCCGGTCGGGCCGCCTTGCCGGCGCCACCGGTCACCGGCCGCCGAGCCCCGTCGGAGACCCGCAGCAGGACCGCGATGAGCAGCCAGTTCGCCATCAGCGACGAGCCACCGGCGGACAGGAACGGCGTGGTCTGGCCGGTCAACGGGATCAGCTTGCTGATGCCGCCGACGATCACGAAGACCTGGAGGCCCAGGGTGAAGGCGAGACCACCGGCGAGCAGCTTGCCGAACGAGTCACGGACCGCCAACGCGGCGCGCAGACCCCGCTCCACGATCAGCAGGTAGACCACCAGCAGCGCGGAGAGACCGAAGAGGCCGATCTCCTCACCGATGCCGGCGAAGATGAAGTCGTTCTGCACCTCGGGCAGGATGTCCGGCTGACCGCCGCCCGGTCCCGCACCGAAGAGCCCGCCCGTGCCGAGGGCAAGCAGGCCCTGGACGAGCTGATAACCCTTGTCGGTCGGGTCGGCGAACGGGTCC
The DNA here is from genome assembly GCF_044454415.1 of Micromonospora sp. NPDC051543. Lineage (NCBI taxonomy): Bacteria > Bacillati > Actinomycetota > Actinomycetes > Micromonosporales > Micromonosporaceae > Micromonospora > Micromonospora sp. NPDC051543. The sequence goes on along the minus strand of NZ_JBITDT010000012.1, from coordinate 255,915 downwards.
AGCCAGATCTCGGCGCGCACGTAGAAGTTGGCGAACGGGCCGCCGACCGTCGAACCGAGGACGTACGCGAGGTAGGCGCCACCGAAGAAGAGGAGCAGACCGATCAGCAGCCAACTGACCCGTTCGGTGGCGATGTAGAGGGTCACCACGAACATGCCGAAGTACAGCAGAGAGGTGCCGAGGTCCTTCTCGAAGACCAGCACCAGGAGGCTGATCAACCAGACCACGACCACCGGACCGAGGTCCCGACCGCGCGGGAAGTCGATACCGAGGAACCGCCGGCTCGCCAGCGAGAGCACCTCGCGCTTGCGCACCAGGTAGTACGCGAAGAAGACCAGCAGCGCCAGCTTGGCGAACTCACCCGGCTGGATCGAGAACCCGCCGAGGCGGATCCACAGCTTGGCGCCGTTGATCTCGGACATGCTGCGCGGCAGCACCGCCGGGAGCATCACCAGCACGATGCCGGCGAGTCCCAGGGTGTACGCGTATCGGGACACCGAACGGTGGTCGCGCATGATCGCGAGCAGGCCCGCGGCGAGGATCACCGAGGCCAGCGTCCAGGCGAGCTGCCGGCCGCCGATTCCGGCGAACGTGGCCAGGTCCTCCCGGTCCACCGGCGCGGCCTCGCCCAGGTCGATCCGGCGCAGGAAGCCCACGCCGAGACCGTTGAGCAGAGCCACCGCCGGCAGCAGAGCCGGATCGGCGAATGGGGCGAGGAACCGGATGACCAGGTGCAGGCCGAGGAAGACCGCCCCGAGCGCGGCGGCGGGCATCCAGAAATCCGGAGTGACCGTGTCCAGGAGGTTCGCCTCGACGGTCGCCATGTACGCGGCCACCAGCACCATGGCCAACAGCAGCAGGGACAGCTCGGCGTTGCGCCGGGACCGGGCCAGGCGTACGCCGGAGTCCCCGCCCGTGGTGGCGGGCGAGGATGCCGGTGTGGCCGCTACGGTCACGGGTGGAGTCCTTGGGATCTCAGTCGACGCTCACTCAGGAGACCGGCAGCCGGCCGGGTCGAGCGCCGGCGGTGCCGAATCGGAGGGCGTGGCGTCGGGTGCGGTGGTCGGATCGGTCCCGCCGGCGGTGACCGCCGTGGTCGGGCTCGCGCTGAGGACCCCGTTCACCGACGCGCTGGGGCTGGTGGCCGGCGTCGGGGACGTCACGGGCGGGGTCGGGGAAGGAGTGGGCGTGGGCGAGCCGGTCGACGCGCCCGTGTCGGGCGTGCAGAGCGGCTTCAGGTTCGGGTTGGTCGGCGTGTCGCTGGTCAGCTCCGCGAGCTGCCGCTCGGCGTCCGGCTCGCTCTTGGCGCGGATGCCCACCTTGACCGTGTCCTGGGCGGCGACGGTGAGGTCGTCCAACCGGGTGCCGCTGGTGCGGTGCACGGTGGACAGGTCCATCCCGGCGATCTGCCCCTGGATGCCGCGGAAGACCGCGACCTGGCCCTCCTCGGTGGCGCCCACGTAGTACTGGCGCTGGGTGTACGTCCAGCCGGCGAAGAGTCCGCCGCCGAGGATCACCAGAAGGGCCACGGCCATGGCGGTGGCGCGTACCGGCCGGCGCTTGCGCGGTTCCGGCTCGTCGTCCGCGGCGGCGGGCTCCTCCGGCGCGGCGGGGCGCGGCGCGGAGAGCGCCGAGGCCCGGGCGGCCGGGGTCGAGTCGTCGGCGGAGGTGGCCATGCCCCGGTCCCGGGCGGCGGCGCCGCCGACGATCGGGGTCGCCTCGACGATGTCGTGGTCGGTGGCATCGGCGATGATCACCGTGATGTTGTCCGGGCCGCCGCCGCGCAGCGCGAGCTGCACCAGCCGCTCGACGCACTGCTGCGGATCGGTGTACTCGCGCAGGGTCTCGCCGATGGTCTCGGCGCTCACCACACCCGAGAGTCCGTCGCTGCAGATCAGGTAACGGTCACCGGGGAGCACCTGGCGCACCGAGTACTCCGGGTCGATGTCCCGGCCGTCCAGCGCGCGGGTCAGCAGCGACCGCTGTGGGTGGCTGCTGGCCTCCTCGGCGCTGATCCGGCCCTCGTCGACGAGCATCTGGACGTACGTGTCGTCCTTGGTGATCTGTGCGAACTCACCGTTACGCAGCAGATAGGCCCGCGAGTCACCGATGTGGACCATCCCCAGCTTGCTGCCGGAGAAGAGGGTCGCCGTCAGTGTGGTGCCCATCCCCTCCAACTGCGGGTTGGCGTCCACCGTGTCGCGGAGCTGTTGGTTGGCGGTGCCCACGGCCGAACGCAACGCGTCGACGAGGGCGTCCCCGGGGACATCCTCGTCGAGCGGCGCCATGGCACCGATGACGATGTTGCTGGCGACGTCACCGGCGGCCATGCCGCCCATGCCGTCGGCAACGGCGAGTAGCCGCGGCCCGGCGTAGACGGAGTCTTGATTGCCGTCACGGATCAGACCGCGGTCGCTGTGGGCCGCATAGCGCAGGGTCAGAGTCATGGCCGTAATTCGAGGGAAGTGCGGCCGATCCGGATCGGCACGCCGAGGGGTACGGGGGTTGGTCCGGTGACCTTAGCGCGATCCAGGTACGTGCCGTTAGTCGAGCCGAGATCCTCGACGAACCACTGACCCTCGCGCGGCAGGAGTCTCGCGTGCCGCGCGGAGGCGTAGTCGTCGGTGATGACCAGGGTGGAGTCCTCGGCCCGACCGATGGTGATCTGCGCTTCACCGAGAGTGATGCGGGTGCCGGCCAACTGACCGGCGGTGACCACCAGCTGGTGGGCCGCCCTACCCCGCTTCGCCTTCGCCGGTTTGGCCGCCTGCCCCGTCGAGGCGCCAACCGCGCGCGGTGCCGCCACCAGGCGACCGGATCGGGCTCCCGCGAAGAGATCTCGGCGGATCACGCCGACCACCGTGAACACGAAGATCCACAGCAGGATCAGGAACCCGAACCGGGCAACGGTGATGACCAGTGCCGGCAAGGCGGCTCAGCCGTCCACGCGGAAGGTCAGCGTCGTGGTGCCGAGCTGGACCATGTCACCGGGGTTCAACGCGACGGCGGAGACCCGCTGCCCGTTGACCATGGTGCCGTTGGTGGAACCCAGATCGGTCAGCACAACCTGGCCGCCGTCGAAATCCAGTCGGGCGTGTCGCCGGGAGATCCCGACGTCGGGCAGGCGCAGGTTCGCCTGGTCGCCGCGACCGATCACCGTCGACCCCATCTGGAGGGGGTAGGTGCGTCCGTCACCGGAGACCAGCCGCACGTTGCGACCGCCACCGTGCCCGGGCGGCGGGCCGTAGCCGCCACCCTGGTCGTACGCGGGGTAGGCGGGCGGACCGGCGTCGTAGCCGGGCGCCGACACCGGGGCGACCTCGCCACCGGTGTAGACCTCGGCGGTGACGCGGAACATTCCCGTGTCCAGGCCCTCGCCCCGCTCGATCTCCACGATCACGTCGCCGTAGACCGTCCAGGCCTGCTCGCCGATGAACTCCGCCTGCGACTGGGCCAACTCCTGGGCCAGCGCGGCGGCGTACGGCGCCAGACGACTGTGGTCGAACGGCGAGAGATCGATCACGTAGCGGTTGGGCACCAACGTGCGCCCACCGGCCAGGATCGCCTTGTGCGCCTCGGCCTCCCGCTGCATGGCGTTGAGGATCTCCACGGGGTGGACCACCCCTTTGAAGACCTTGGCGAAAGCCCCTTCGACCAGGCCTTCCAGACGCTTCTCGAAGCGTTGCAGCACGCTCACCGGCTCCTCCTCGGGTCCCGAGGACATGATGGTATCCGGCCGGCGCGCGCGCAGCTCACACGCCGCTCGGCCGCCTGCTCCCGGCCCGTTCGGAAGGACCGGGACCACCGTGCTAATCTTTCGTCCGCCACGAACGGTAACCGCTCGTGGCGAGCGTCTGGGACAGCGTAGTATTCCCGGGGCCTGCTGGAGACAGCGGGTTCGGGGCGGCTACAGTGTCCCGGGTCGTGCCACGGGGATGTGGCGGAATGGCAGACGCGCACGGTTCAGGTCCGTGTGCCCGAAAGGGCGTGGGGGTTCAACTCCCCCCATCCCCACCAAAAGGCGAGGGCTCCGCTTGATGCGGGGCCCTTCCGTCATATCGGGGCGTGCCGGACGTCACGCTATGCTCCGATGGTTTCTGCCTCCGATGGACCAGGAGTGGCGTGTGAGTGTCGCGTTGGTGACCGGGTCGGGCGGTCTGATCGGCTCCGAGGCGGTCCGGCACTTCGCCGGCCTCGGTCTGGACGTCGTCGGCATCGACAACGACATGCGCCGGTACTTCTTCGGAGAGGACGGCTCCACCTCGTGGAGCCTGGAGCGGCTCGGCCGCGACCTCGGTAACGCCTACACCCACCACGCCGTGGACATCCGGGACCGGGACGGCCTGGAGCAGGTGTTCAAGAAGTACGGCTCGGACATCGCCGTGGTGATCCACAGCGCTGCCCAGCCCAGCCACGACTGGGCCGCCAAGGAGCCGTACACGGACTTCGACGTGAACGCCGGCGGCACTCTCAACATGCTGGAGAACACCCGCCAGCACGCGATCGACGCGGCGTTCATCCACTGCTCGACCAACAAGGTTTACGGCGACCGGCCCAACAGCCTTCCGCTGCTCGAGCTGGAGACCCGGTACGAGCTGCCCGAGGACCACCGCTGGTACGAGGGCATCACCGAGGAGATGTCGATCGACCACTCGCTGCACTCGGTCTTCGGCGCCTCGAAGGTGGCCGCGGACGTGATGGTGCAGGAGTACGGCCGCTACTTCGACATGAAGACCGCCTGTTTCCGGGGCGGCACCCTGACCGGCCCGGCCCACTCGGCCGCTGAGCTGCACGGGTTCCTGGCGTACCTGATGCGCTGCGTCATGGAGGGTCGGACGTACAACCTGTTCGGCTACAAGGGCAAGATGGTCCGCGACGCGATCCACTCGCACGACGTGCTGACCGCGTTCGAGGCGTTCTTCCGGGCGCCCCGCTCGGCCGAGGTCTACAACCTCGGTGGCGGCCGGCACTCCAACACCTCCCACATCGAGGCGTTCGCGATCGCCCAGGAGATCACCGGCCGCGAGGCGCGGATCAACTACGTCGAGCAGAACCGCACCGGCGACCACCAGTGGTACGTGAGCAGCATGGCCCGGTTCGAGGCGCAGTACCCGGACTGGAAGATCACGTACGACGTGCCGATGATCCTGCGGGAGATCTACGAGGCGAACGTCGACAAGTGGGTGCCGCAGCCATGACTCCCCAGACCAAGCGCAACGTGCTCGGCGTCCTCGTCGACGCCACCGACTACGCCTCGGCGACCGACGCGGTGGTGACCGCGGCGCACGAGCGACGGCCTCTCGCGCTGACGGCGCTGGCCGTGCACGGCGTGATGACCGGGGTGCTCGATCCGGCGCACAATGCCCGGTTGAACTCCTTCGACGTGGTCACCCCGGACGGGCAGCCGGTGCGCTGGGCGCTCAACCTGCTGCACGGCGCCGGGCTCACCGACCGGGTCTACGGGCCGACGCTGACGCTGCACGTGCTCTCCCGGTTCGCCGACGAGGGGCTGCCCGTCTACCTGTACGGCTCGACCGAGGAGACGCTGGCGAAGCTGATCCCGGCGTTGGAGCGGATGTTCCCGGCCCTGAAGATCGCCGGGGTGGAGCCGTCGAAGTTCCGCGCGGTCCAGCCGGGCGAGGACGCCGAGATCGCCGACCGGATCCGGTCCAGTGGCGCCCGGCTCGTCCTGGTCGGGCTCGGCTGCCCGCGCCAGGAGGTATTCACGTACGCCATGCGCCCGCTGCTGGACATGCCGATGATGGCGGTCGGCGCCGCGTTCGACTACCACGCCGGGCTGCTGCGCCAGCCTCCGCCGTGGATGCAGCGCGCCGGCCTGGAGTGGTTCTGGCGGCTCGGGCTGGAGCCGAAGCGGCTGTGGCGTCGCTACGTGATCCTCAACCCCGCGTATCTGGCTCGGCTCGCCGGCCAGAAGACCGGCCTGTGGAAGGCCCGCCCGCCGGCCCCGGCGACCGAGCGGCCGGCGACCTTCGCGGTCTGACCCCCGAATCGGGTACGGCACGAGGCCCCACCGGGATCGTCCGGATGGGGCCTCGTCCCTGGGGAACAGGTCAGACGGTCAGGGTCCAGCTGTTGATGTAGCCGGTGTCCGCCGAGTAGGTGTCGCGCACCTGGAGCCGCCAGGTGCCGTCCGCCGCCTCGCCGGACAGGTTGACCGAGTACGTGGCGTTCACGTTGTCGGCGCTGTCCGAGGTGCTGCTGTTCTTCAGTCGGTACGAGCTGCCGTCCGGGGCGAGCAGGTCGATCACCAGGTCACCGCGGAACGTGTGCACGATGTTCACCGCCACCGTGGAGGCCGAGGAGGCGTTGCGGCCACAACCGGAGATGGTGACCGAGCTGGTCACCGCCGCGCCGGCGTCCGGGATCGAGACGTCGGTGCCGTTGGTGCCGGTGCAGCCGGTGGGCGGCGGGGTGGTGCCGCCACTGCCCACGTAGAGCAGCAGGTTCGGTGAGCCCGAGCCGACATTGCTGATCACGTTCGGGGTGGCGTTGGACACCAGCTGGTTGCGCACCTGAGCCGGGGTCCAGCTCGGGTTGGTGCTCGCCACCAGGGCCGCCGCTCCGACGACGTGCGGCGTGGCCATCGAGGTGCCGCTGATCGTGTTGGTCGCGGTGTTGCTGGTGTACCAGGCCGAGGTGATCGACGAGCCGGGAGCGAAGATGTCCAGGCAGGTGCCGATGTTGGAGAACGACGAGCGGGCGTCCGAGCTGGTCGTCGAGCCGACCGTGATCGCCTCCGTGGTACGCGCCGGCGAGGTGTTGCAGGCGTTCGCGCCGTTGTCGTTGCCGGCCGCGAGGCCGTACGTCACACCGGAGGCGATCGAGTTGCGGACGGCGGTGTCCAGCGAGCTGTTCGCCCCGCCGCCGAGACTCATGTTCGCCACGGCCGGCTTGATCGCGTTCTGGGTGACCCAGTCGACGCCGGCGATCACACCGGCGTTGGTGCCGCTGCCGGAGCAGTTCAGCACGCGTACGCCGACCAACTGCACACCCTTGGCCACGCCGTACGTCGAGCCGCCCACGGTGCCGGCGACGTGCGTGCCGTGCCCGTTGCAGTCGTCGGCCGACCCGCCGTCCACGGCGTCGTAGCCGGAGGTGGCCCGGCCGCCGAAGTCGTTGTGGGAGAAGCGGATGCCGGTGTCGATGATGTAGGCGTGCACGTTGCTCGCCGTGTTCGGGTACGTGTAGGAGCTGTCCAGCGGCAGGTTGCGCTGGTCGATGCGGTCCAGGCCCCAGGACGGCGGGTTGGCCTGCGTTCCGGAGATGGACACGGTGTGGTTCTGCTCGACGTACGCGACAGCCGGGTCGGCGGCGATCCGTGCCGCTGCCGCCGCGCTGACGGTGACCTCGAAGCCCCGCAGGGCGGTGCCGTAGGTGCGGGCTACCTTCCCACCGTGCCGGCCGGTCAGCCGTTGCGCGGTGTCGCCGACCTGGCTGGGCGCAACGGTGCTGTCCTTGAGGACGACGATGTAGCTGTCCGGCACGGCGGTGGCTCCGCCCGCCTCCCGTACGACGCCCACCGGCTCGGCGGCCAGAGCCGGGGCACCGACGGCCAGCACGGTCGCGGTGGCCACCCCGACCAGTACGGACCTGCGTGGAACACCCATCTCCCTACCTCCCTTCGACCGGCGGCGAAACGCGACCACCGGCCTTTCGATCGACGCTCGCCGATCTCGCTGAGAGTAGATCCGCCGGCCCGACGGATGAACATGTCGAAACGTCCATCACCTGGATGGGATGCCCCTACGGGCTCGACCTCCGGGGCCAACGGGGGTCCAGCCCGGATTCGCCGCGCGGAAGAACGGGAAAGACTCTCCGACATGGAGAGTCAGCTCACCATCCTGTTGCCGGTCGCCGCCGTCTGGCTGGCCGCCGGGGTCCTGGCCGACCGACTGCCCCGGCTTCGCGACGCGCGTGCGCTCCGTCGGCGTACCGGATGGCTGCTGACGCTCGCGCTGGTCGGCCTCGCGCTGATCGCGGCGGTGGCCGTCGGCGGCCTGTCGAGCGCCGGCGCCGCCCCGATCGATCGTGCCGCCGCCGGGCTCACCCTCGCCACCGGCCCGGCGCTCGTGGTGGCCGGCTGCTCCATACGGCGAATCCGCCGGTTGCGGGCCGGGGCCGGCGCGTTCGACAGCGCACCCGGCACACCCGCCCCGCACGGGCTGCGTGCCGCTGCGGCCCACCCGCTCGTCGGCATTCCGTTGCAGGTGACCGCCCTGGCGACACTTCCGGCGGTGATCGCGGCAGCCGGCACGGACCTCGGCGCCGAGCCCGGGATCACCGGCCCGGCGATCACCGTCGGCGCACTGACGGTGGCGACCATCGGGGTACGGCACGCGCTGCGGCACAGCCGGCTCATCGAGCGGGCGCAGCCCACCGCCGTCGCCACGCGGTCAGCGCGAGCGGCCGGCCCCCTGCACGTATAGGAGTTCCAGGATCGCCCGGGTCGCCTCGAACCAGCGGTCCAGCCAGCCGGGCGGCGGCACGCTGCCCTTCGGCGGCAGCTCCAGCAGCAGGCCCCGCAGCAGCGGGTGGTCGGCCAGCGAACCGGTGGGCTCGATCGGCCAACCGTCCGGGGGAAACGACGGCTCGACCAGCGGGTTGGGGTCCAGTGACGGCAGCGAGAGCGGCGGGTCCATCGGCTCCGGGTCCGACATCTCCCGCCCGTCCAACTCCTGGTCGGTCGAGACCACCTCGGTCAGTACGGTGTCTCGACGCGCCCCGCGGTACTTACCACCGAAGCGCTCCGGCTTGGCCGGACCGTTGGTGAGGTTCTCTGAACCGATCGTCGTCATCCGTCTCGCCTGCCTCGCTCGGTTGCGGGTCGGTGCGGCGGGTCGTCGACCAGGCCGTACCGACGGGTTCAACGACGCGGGCCCGCTGTGGCGACGGGAATCCCGGCGGAACCTGGCAGCGGTCGGATCGGCGGAGTGCGGACACGGAACGTCCCCGCCCGGTCGAGGACCGGACGGGGACGTTCATCGACCACTCGGTCAGGCCGAGCCCAACACACCACCCCTGGCTCCGGCAACGAAGGCACGCCAGTCACCGGGAGCGAAGACCAGGGCCGGACCGGCCTTGTCCTTCGAATCCCGGACGCCGACCGCACCGGTCACGTACGCCACTTCCACGCAGTTGTCGCAGTTGGGCCCGCTCTTCGAGCTCTTGAACCACGTCGCCTGCGTCAGGTCCACGGGGAACCTCTTGGTCGCCATTTCGGCTCCTCTGCCAGTTTTGCGATGTGTGCGACGGACTCCTCCGGACGAATGGCCGCAGCGCGGATGTGATCGAAGATGAAGCTGTACTTCTGCAGTTCGTCGCTCTTCTCGAGGAAAAGCCCACCCGTGGCGTTCTCCGCGTACACAACATCCGGATCACCGGGCTCAGGGAAGCTGAGAATCGTGAAGGTGCCGTCCATGCCGGCGTGCGCGCCCACCTCGAAGGGGAGGATCTGAAGCGTCACGTTCGGCAACTCGGCCACCTCGACCAACCGCCTGAGTTGGCCGCGCATCACCTCGTCCCCGCCCACCGGCCGACTTACCACCGCCTCATCGAGCACCACCCACAGATCGACCGGATCGTCCTGGGTCAACAACGACTGACGGCCCAGACGGACACGCACCCTTTGATGTACCTGATCGGCGGTGAAGTCCGGCCGGGCGGCGCGGATCATCGCCCCGGCGTACTCCTCGGTCTCCAACAGGCCGGGGACGACCTGCTGTTCGTACGCCCGGATGGAGCTGGCCGCCGCCTCCAGGCCGACGTACGCCCCGACCAGCACCGTGCTGTACGGGTGCCACCAGCCCTTCTGCCGGGCCTCCCGGGCGATCTGCACGAGTTCGTCGCTCTCGGCGCCCACGACGCCGTAGATCCGCAGCATGTCCCGCACGTCGCGCGGGGTGGCCGTGGTGTGGCCCGTCTCGATCCGGGAGACCTTGGACGCCGAGCACTCCAACTGCTCGGCCACAACTTCTATGGTGATCCCGGCCGACTCCCGCTGCCGGCGCAGCTCGGCGCCGAGCCGTCGCCGTCTGATCGTCGGGCTGCGCCGTTCACTCATCGCGCGGCCTCGGCACTTCTGGCCCTCGCCACTGGTTGCTCGACCCCACTCTCGGGCTACCTCCGGTCGACGCGCCCACTGGTTGCCGCTTGCCGGGGGCGCGACCGTCGGCCGGCGAGCGTTCGCGACGAGGGGTGGTGCCGGTCATCGGCCGGCCGCGACGGGCGAAACCGGCCCCCAGTGTGCCGCCCACACGCGGATCGCTTCAAGCGTCGCTTTGCGTGGCGAACTCACGTATCGGCAAAAGTCGACGTGCAACTTGCATGAAGCACGTCGCTGATGCACTCTGTCCGTATGGCTCGGATCACTCAGCGTTCCGGTCCGCTCTCCGGGAGTGGTGAACCCACCGACCCCGGGCAGCCGGACGGAACGCGGGCCCGGCCAGCGACACCCGGACCTGCGCCGGGGTAATGACCCCACCGCTGCAAGCCAGCTGACTGCGGCGGTGGGCGCGGTTCCCGGCAGCAGTCAGGTGATGGTCGGGTGGCGGCACGCCACCAGCGGGTACGGCCCGACCACCACCAGCACCAGACGGTCCACGAGGCGCGATCCCGCAACCGGGCCGAGACATCCCAGACCAGTCACCGCCGGCATCCCCGCCGGCTTACCCTCCCCAGGAGCCCATGTGCTTCCCCGCTCCGGTGACGTTCTGCACGTGACTCGCGCGGCGAGTGTCCAGTTCCTCAGGCCGATCATGTTCCGGGTGATCCGGGTGCTCGACTGGCCGACCTACGACGGTTGGCTCTGGCTCGACGGCTACGAGCTCAATGCCGCCGGCGACGCCGTCAACCGCCGGTCGATCTTCGTACAGCGGGAAGGGCTGCAACAAGTGCAGGCCGCACCGGTGCCCCGCCCGCACACCGTACGGACCCGGCGACCGGTTACCCGTACGCCGGTCAGAGTCGGCTGACCAACGCGATCCGCCGCGGGTAGGCGTGCCGTCGCCATAGAATCGGTACGCCCACCCCGGCACCGTTCCACCCGCACGTCCAGGACCCTGAGCCTGGGATGGTCATGGTCAATCAGCCCGCCGTGCGGCGGCACCACCGCTGGAGTATCACCTACGCTCTCGGACTGCTCGCCCTCCTCGGGGCCCTGACCATCGTCGTGGTCCTGGTCCACGATCCGGCGTCGTCGTCCACCCGGCTGGCCGTTCCGGTACCGGCGCCGGAGATCACCGTGGCCGGCTCCGATCCACCCGTCGACGAGTACGGCTGGATCGGCGCCGACACCTCCGACGGGTACGCCGGGGCGGCCGACGCCACCGGCCCGGCCACCGGTTCCGGCGCTGGCGGTCAGGCCGACGGCCAGCAGGAACTGGCCGAGCCGACGTCGGGCGGCCACCACGGCACCGATGTACGCCGGTCGCTCTTCTGGTCCGGGATCTTCGGCCTCACCATCTCGCTCGCCGGCCTCGGCCTCGTCGGCACCCGTCGACGCAGGTGGTGAGGACCGGTCACGGCGTGGCCGTCGCCGTCGGGCTCGGGCTGGTCGAGCTGCCGCTCGGTGACGGCCGGTCCTGGGAGATCACCACCAGCACCTCCCGGTCGGTCGGCACCAGGGTGCCGGCCTCCGGATCGGTCCGCACCACCGTGCCCGGTGGCAGCTCGGACGGGCGGTACACCACCCGGTAGCTCACGCCCAGTCGCTCCAGCAGTCCTTCGGCGGTGGACTGCGGGAGACCGGTCAGCGGCGGCACCGGTATCTGCGCCCCCTCGGTGGTGGCCGCCGGGCTGCTCGGCGTCGCGCTGGTGGGCGCCGCCGACGTCGGCGCACTGCTGCTCGGCGCGGCGGTGACGCTGGTCGGCGGGACGGACGGCGTGGCCGGGTCGTCCGGGTCGTCCTCCCGCGCGCTCAACACCACCCACAGGGCCGCACCGAGCAGAGCGGCGAACAACAACGCGAGTACGCCCCAGAGGATCGGCAGCCACCACCGGCGGCCGCCCTGCTCCTCCGCGTACCAGTCCGCGGCCGGCTCGGCCGGTCGAGGCGCCCGCACCTCGGCCCGCCCCGACCACGACGGTGGCGTGGACCGCTCCGCCGGCATCCGCGCCGTCCGGTCAGCCGCAGACGCAGACGCGGCCCGGTCGATGGGCATCGTCTCGTCCGGCGACGCGCCACCGCCGGACGCGGCCCGGTCGATGGGCATCGTCTCGTCCGGCGACGCGCCACCGCCGGACGCGGCCCGGCCGATGGGCATCGTCTCGTCGGGCGACGCGGTCGGTTGCGGGCGGTCGCCGCCGGTGGGCGGCAGAGGGCGCGTGCGGTCGTCGTCCGGTGTCCCGGCGGGCGGCTCCTGGCGGTCGTCGCTCATCGCACGTCCCTTCCCGAACCGGGCGGGCGCCCTGGCCCTCGACGTCAACCTAACCGCCCAGGTCGACATCGGCCGGTATCGGTGGCACGAACCGCGCGCCGCCGGCGGGTCGGAACGCCACGAACCAGCGCGTCCGCGGCGGCCGAGAAACAGCTCGGGTCAGGGGGTGGGATTCGCGGTCGGCTGGCTCGGTGGGGCCGCCGCGCCGCACCAGATGCTGACCTCGTCGTTCCAGCGGGCCGGAGCGTCCTCGGCCGGTTCCTGCCGACTGACCTTTCCACTGCGCCCGCTGCGGTAACTCGGGTAGAGCCCCTCTTCGACCAACTCGTCCGCTGCCTTGGCGCAGTCGTCGCCGACCACGTCCGGCACTTCGGCGGCCGGCGGTGGCCCGGCGATCTGCAGTTGAACCGTGGTGCCCCGGGTCACCGGGGTGCCCACCGCCGGCGAGGCGCTCGCCACCGTGCGTCCGGTGCCGCCGCCGAAGACCAGCCGCCAACCCAACCGCTGTTTGCGCAGCATCTCGCGCGCCTGGAGGAAGTCGGTCCCGACCACCGGGGGCACGGTCAGCCCGGTCCCCTTTGTCGCGGAGGCGGTCGTGCGGGGAGCGGACGGGGTGGTCCGACCGGTGGTCGGCCGAGACGAGGTGGCCTCCCCGGTCGGCGTACCCGCCGTGGTGGCAACCGCCTGCGGGGTCGCCGGAGACTCGTCGTCCTCGCCGGCCAGCAGCCAACCGCCGGTCGCGCCGACCACGGCGAGGAGCACCGCGACCAGTCCGCCACCGAGCAGCACGCCAGCTCGGCGGCCGTCACCGCCGTCCCGGCCGCCGGAGGATTCCTGCCGACCCGTGTTCGCGTCCGTCATACCGTCCACCGCCTCATCACCGGCGACCGTACCGTTCGCCGCCCACCACGCTTCGCCGACGGTCCGTACCGGCGGGTCGCTGCGACTCGCCGCACCGACGACGGGACGTTACGCTGCCCGGCATGGCCAGACGGGGCTGGGGAGTATCGATCGCGACGGCGGTCGGGGTCGCTGCCGGCGCGGGCGCCGCGCAACTGGGCTTCGGCTACGGGCTCGGCGTCATCACCTGGACGCCCACCGAGGCCGGTGCCAACGGCACGGCCTGGGCCGACGGCCTCGCCTGGGCCACCTGGCTCGCCGCCAGCTCCACTGTGCTGGGAGCCGTCTGCGCGCAGCGACTGCACCAGCGGGCGGCACCCACGCCCAGGCCCACGCCGACGACCGGCACTCCACCGGCGGACGAGGCTGACCGGCCGCAGTCGCCGGCGCTCACGTCGGGCCAACCGACCCGGGCCGAGGGCGCCGACGTGACGCAGGATCGGCCGGTCGTCGATCGGGCCGAACCGACGCCCGTCGAGCACCCCGGTCTGCTCCGCCGGCTGTCCCTGGCGCTCGGCGCCGGGCTCGGTGGACTGGTCACCGTACTGCTGGTCGCCGTACCGGCCCGGGTCGCCGCGGGCGCCGACACCGGCGCGCCGCAGCGGGTCGCGGCCCTGCACGCGGCGCTGGGAATCCTGATCGGCGTCCTCGTCGCGCTCTGGGCGCTGCGCTCCCGCACGGTCGCGGTGAACATCACCGCGACGGCCGCCTGGCTGTGGCTGCTCGCCGTGGTCTCGGTCATCGACGGTGTACGCGTCGGACGCGGACTGACCGGCGCCCAGCTCGGCACCTGGCAGCTCGACCCGGACCACGGGCGGTACTGGATCGGCGGCCAGATCTACTGGCCCGGCGCGCTGCTGGCGCTCGTACCCGCGCTTCTGATCGGTGCCCTCGCCGCCCGCGGCGCCGCGCGTCCGGGCGGACACCGGGTGGGCGCGGCGGCCTCCGGTGCGGCCGGCCCGCTGCTCGTCGCGCTCGCCTACCTGACCACCGTGCCGAGGTGGGCGGCCCCCGGCCCGGCACAGTTCTCGACCCAGCTCATCGCCCCGTACGCGGTGATCGCCGGTGTCGGCGGCTCGATACTGGTCGCCCGACTTGCCGAGAGGGCCGGTCACCAACGCACCGCCGACCGCCGACCGACCGCCCCGGCCGCCGGTCCGGACGCGGCCTCGGCGGGTCCGACGGCCCACTCCGGGCTGACACCGGGAGACGGCTCCGACCCGACGACGCGCGATCCGTCCGGACAACGCGACCCGGCGTCGGTCCCTACGCCCGGCTCGCCCGGCTCGACGTCGACCGCTCCGACGGATTCCACCGTGGCCGCTGGGCTCGACCCGACCGCACGGACGACGTCGACCCGGGAGGGCGTGGCGGACGGCACCCGGCCCGGACGCCGCGCCCGCTCGGTGACCGACGCCGCCGCCGGCGCGGTGACCCGACGCGGCAGGACGCCGTCGGCACCGACAAGCCCGCGCGGGGACCAGCCAACCGACGCGACCACCACCGCACCCCGCGTCCCGGCCCCACGCCCCAACCCCGACGCCGCGCTCCCGACCGACGCCGCACCGTCAACCGACGCCCCAACCGACGCCCCAACCGCGCCCCGAGCCCGCCCACCCCGCCGCACCACCACCTGACCCCACCGCCACCCACCTGTTGATCAAGAGGTTTGCGTCATCAACGGCAAATTCCTGACGCGAACCTCTTGATCAAAGAGGCGGTATGTGCGGCCCGGCGGTTGGGTGGGGGGTTAGGGGACGGGCCAGGTGTGGACTGGTTCGTTGGTGCGTTGGAGTTCCGCGTAGCGCTTGACCATGTGGTGCAGGGCTGCCGGGCGGTCCATGCCGAGGTGGCGCTCGGCCGCCCAGACCGCCTCGGTCTGCCAGACGGAGCCGTTGCGACCGGTACGGCAGCGCTGCTCGATGATGCCGAGCAGCCGGTCCCGTTGCGCCGGCGCGACGCCGAAGCCGTCCAGTCCGGTCGCGGCGACGGGCAGCAACTGATCGAGTACGAGCTTGGTGACCGGCACGTCACCGACCCCGGGCCAGTGCAGCACGGCGTCCAGACCACGGCGGGCCGCCGAGTGGAAGTTCTCCTCGGCCGAGGAGAAGGTGAGCTGACTCCAGATCGGTCGGTCGGCCTCGGCCAGACCACGCACCAGTCCGAAGTAGAAGGCCGCGTTGGCCAGCATGTCCACCACGGTGGGACCCGCGGGCAGCACCCGGTTCTCCACCCGCAGGTGCGGGCGGCCGTTCATGATGTCGTAGACCGGCCGGTTCCAGCGGTAGACCGTGCCGTTGTGCAGCCGCAGCTCGCTCAGTTGGGGCACCCCGCCGGCGTGCAGCACCTCCACCGGGTCCTCGTCCTCGCAGATCGGCAGCAGTGGTGGGAAGTACCGGACGTTCTCCTCGAACAAGTCGAAGATCGAGGTGATCCACCGCTCGCCGAACCAGACCCGGGGGCGTACGCCCTGGGCCTTGAGTTCCTCCGGACGAGTGTCGGTGGCCTGCTTGAACAGGGCGATCCGGGTCTCCGCCCAGAGTTGGCGGCCGTAGAGGAAGGGCGAGTTCGCCCCGACCGCCACCTGCACTCCGGCGATGGCCTGGGACGCGTTCCAGTAGTCGGCGAAGCTGTCCGGCGCGACCTGGAGGTGGAACTGGAGACTCGTGCAGGCCGCCTCGGGGGCGATCGAGTCGGTGTGCGTCCGCAACTGCTCGACGCCCCGGATGTCGAGCTCGATGGCCTCGCCCCGGGCACCGACGATCTGGTCGTTGAGCACCCGGTAGCGCTCGTTGGTGGAGAGGTTGTCCTCGACGAGGTGCCCCTCGGTGAGGGTGGGCAGGATGCCGACCAGGACGATGTTCGCGTCGGACCCGGCCGCGCGCTCGTCGGCCCGGGAGAGGCTGCTGCGCAGGTCGTGTTCGTAGTCGGCGAACCCTGCGCCCTCGATCAGCCGGGGCTCCGCGTTCAACTCCAGGTTGAACTGCCCCAACTCGGTCTGGAACAGCGGATCGGCGATCTCGGCGAGGATCTCCTCGTTGCGCATCGCCGGCTCGGCCGCCGAGTCGACCAGGTTCAGCTCGATCTCAAGGCCGGTCATCGGCCGGTCGGCGTCGAACCCGAAGTCGTCGAGCATCAGGGCGAAGACGTCGAGGCACCGCCGGACCTTCTGCCGGTAGCGGACGCGGTCCTCCCGGGTGAAGGCGCCCTGCGAGACGTCCCTGCCCATGTGTCCTCCCGACAACCGGCGCGGTCGGGATTCTGCCGTCCCGGAAGCGCATTGTGAACCATCAACGGTAAGAGCGCTCGCCTGGCCGGGGCCAGAGGCCGACGACGGTGATCCGACGGCGGCCGAGTGGATTCGCTCGTGGCGCCATCTCTACCCCGTCGCCGGCACGCCGGACCCCACCGGGGCAAGAACAAGTCGTGACAATTCACACGCGCTCGGCACGGACGACACCGGGCCCGCGCCGACGTGCGGCGCGGGCCCGGGGTACGGGTGATCCGTGGGATCAGGCCTGGCGGACGGCCTCGCCCTCGATCTCGATCTTGATCTTCTTGCCGACCAGCACGCCGCCGGTCTCCAGGGCGACGTTCCAGGTCAGGCCGAACTCCTCGCGGTCGATCTCGGTGGTCGCGGAGAAGCCGAAGATGTCCTGGCCGAACGGGCTGCGACCCACGCCCTCGAACTCGACCTCCAGCTCGACCGGACGGGTGACGCCCTTGACGGTCAGCTCACCGTCGAGCACGAACTCGTTGCCCTTGCGGGACTTGACGCCGGTGCTGCGGAACTCCAGGGTCGGGAACTGCTCCGCGTCGAGGAACTCGGGGCTGCGCAGGTGCGCGTCCCGGTCGTCCTGGGTGGTGTCGATGCTGGCAGCCTGGATGGTCGCGACGACCGAGGACTGCAGCGGGTCCTCGGCGATGGTGATGGTGGCGGTCGCCTCGTTGAACTCACCGCGGACCTTGCTCACCATCATGTGCCGGGCGACGAAGCCGACCCGCTTGTGCGCCGCGTCCAGCACGTAGGTGCCGGCCGCCGGGATGGTGAGACCGTCCCAGTCGCGGGTAACCGCGTCGATGCTGCTGGTCATGGCTGGTGTCCTCCAGAGGATTGTTTAGTAGCCCAACGACTGCTTGAGCAAATATAACCGCAACAACATTCCCCGTGTCAAGGACTGGTAGGGTTAACGAGTGACCAACGTGTTCGACGACCCCCGGATCACCGCGGTTGGCCTCCTGTACGAGGCCCACGCCGGGCTCTCCGCCCGGTTCGCCGCCCAACTCGAGGAACACGGCCTCTCCCAGGTCGAGTTCGAGGTGATCACCCGACTGGCCCGCTCGCCCGGCAACCAGCTACGGATGACCGACCTCGCCGCACAGACCTCACTGTCCACAAGCGGGGTGACCCGGGTGGTGGACCGGATGGAGCGCGACGGACTGCTCACCCGTCGAGCATGCCCGAACGACCGCCGCAGCTCGTACGCGGTGGTCACCGCGTCCGGAATGCAGCGGCTCGACCAGACGCTGCCCGGGCACCTGCGGATCATCGAACAGTGGTTCACCGGCCAGCTCGAACCCGAGGCCCTGGCGGCACTGCTCGACGGCCTGCGGCGGGTGCGGGACGCGGTCCACCCTGGCGCGACCGCCGGCAGTACCGAGCAGGAGACGGCCGACGATTGCGACCCGACCTGACCGTCGACCCGCAAGAAGGGCTTCCGGGCGGTACCGGCAGAAAGACCGGCAGAACTCACCCCAGAGACCGGACAAACCTCTTGAAAAACACCTTCTTCCCCGGCAGCGGTGGCAGGCTTTCGCCCACCGGGGAATCACCGGGGGGTGACGGCGCGGGCGAACAGCGAGGGGTAGCACCAAGGGGGCTCTTCGCCCGCGCCACTCTCCATCCGGGGGTCCGCCGACCGGCCCCCGCTCACCGTTCGGTGGCTCCACCCCGCGCGGCGATCAGCGCGTAGAGCAGCCCGGACTCCTGCGGCAGCAGTCGGATCCCGGTGTCCTCGCAGACCCGGTCCAGACGATCGAGGACCGTCGGATCTCCGGTGCTCGCGGCGAGGCCCACCAGCGCCTCCACCACGTCCCGGCGATCGTGACCGGCCGCGGCGGCGGCCGCGAACCACTCGGCCGCCGACTCCCGATCACCCCGGTGCAGCGCCAGGTTCCCCTCGATCAGCGCGCAGATCCCCGCCTCCGGTCCGCTCCACGACAACACGGTGTCGTCCGACCGTGGTCGCGGCAGTCCGACCCGCTCCATCCACTGCCGCCCCGGCACGGCGAGGGTCGCCTCGGCGCCGCCGGCCCGCAGCTCGGTGAGCAGCTCGGTCGCCTCGGCCGCACGACCGTCCTGAGCGAGCGCCAGACCGACCGTGCCGAGCACCCGACGGCGATGTCCCGGGTCGCCCAGCTCGAACAGCGCCGCCACCGCACGCCGCCCCTGGTCGACGGCATCGGCGTACCGACCCTCCAGGCGGGACACCTCGGCCCGGTTGGCCCAGGCCAGCACGCGCAACCGCTGCTCACCCCCCTCGGCCGCGAGCCGGTCCACGGCGGCCAGCCGTCGACGGGCCGCCGCCAGGTCACCGACGCGGATCTCGTGCCAGGCAAGGCTGTTCTGCGCCACCGCCAGATCACGCGTACGACCGTTGCGGGCGGCGAGCCGGAGCACCGCCTCGGCCTGCTCCCGCGCCTCGTCGTGCCCGCCGACGGTGGTCAGCAGAGCACCGAGCACCCCGCGCGCCTCCAACTCGCCGGTCACGTCGCCGGACTGTCGGAAGATCTCCAACGCGGCGCGTGCCGTGGGCAACTCCTCTGCCTCGGCGCCATGTTCGGCCGCGAGCCGTGCCATCCCGAGGCTGGCCCAGCCGCGCAGGATCGGGTCCGCGTCGGCGGTTCGCGGGTCGGCCAGCAGACGTCGCAGCCACTGCCGCCCGGCGACGTCCCGGCCCCGGAAGCGCCACCAGCGGGGGAGGCAGGCGGCGAGCCGGAGCGCGGTCAGGGGGTCATCGGTGGCCGCGTGGGCGAGCGCGGAGCTGATATCGCTGCTCAGCTGGTCGAGCCGGTGCACCGCGTCGAGCATCCGTGGGCCGGCCAGGTCGGCGGCGGTCCGCGCCACGAGGCGGGCGGTCACCTCCGCGTGCCGACGCCGTACGCAGGTCAGCTCACCGCCGCCGACCGCCTGCTCCACGGCGAAGTCACGGACCGCGTCGAGCAGGCGGAACCGGAACGGCCCGGTGCCGCGAACGCTCAGCAGGCCCAGCTCGACCAGGCGGTCCAGCACCGGGACCGGATCGATGGCGACGGTCCCGTCCCGGTCGGCCTCGTCGGCGAGCATCTCCTCGGCCATCTCCACCGACCACCGGTTGCCGAACATGGCGAGTCGCCGCAGCGCGTCGCGCTCGTGCGGCGCGAGCAGGCGGTAGCTGGTCGCCACCGCGTCCCGCAGGGTCACCGCCACCGACGCCCGGGTGGCATCGGTGGCGTACGGACGGCGGGCGGCCGACTCCGGCCCGTCCCACCGGGCACGGGTCTCCTCGGCCGAGGTGGTCAGGTCGAGCACGCGGTCGCCGTACCGGTCGAGCAGTTCGGTGAGGTCGAGCAGCCGGCCCCGGGCGGCCATCAGCTCGATGGCCAGCGGCAGGCCACCCAGCCGGCGGACCAGGGCGGCCAGTGCCGGTAGCTCGTCGGGGCCGGGCGGTTCCCGACGGACCTGGGCGAGCCGTGCGATGAACAGGGCGACCGCTGGCCACGAGACGAGCGTGGCGGGACCGGATTGCTCACCGTCCGGCGGCGGCACCTCGAGTGGGGCGACCGGCCAGACCCGTTCGCCGGGTAGCCCGACCGGATGCCGGCCGGTGACCAGCACCCGCAGCGACGGCAGTACGGTGCCCAACCGGTGCAGTGTCTCGGCCACCGGGCCAGGGGCGCGCTCGACGGCGTCCATGACCAGCAGCGCCCGCCGGCCGGCGAGGCGGGCGACCAGTTCCGGTAGCCGGGCGGCGCCGAGGACGGTCATCGAGGCCGCGAGGACGTCCGGCCCGTCCGAGCCTTCGCCGACCAGCACGCCGGCCACACCGCCGGGATGCGCCCGTGCCGCCGCGTGGGCCACGGCGAGCGCCAGCGCGGTCTTGCCGACACCGGCCAGGCCGACGAGGCTGATCAGCCGTGGTCCGTGTTCCTCGGTCAGCATCGCGGCCAACTCGGTGACATCGCGATCGCGTCCGATCAGGGCGACCGGCGGCGGAAGGGCGACCGGCGCGTCGGCTCGGGTGGCTTGCGCCGAGGCGACGCCGACCGTTCCCGAGTCGACATCCGACGGCGGCTCTGCGCCGACGGGACCGCGGGCCGTGGCCAGGAATGCCGCCCGCACGGCCCCGGTCAATCCCAACGCCATGGCGAGCAGATCGACGGTGGTGCGCTGTGGCCGGACCGACCGGCCACGCTCCAGATCCCGCACCGTCCGCACACCGACTCGGGCGCGGGACGCCAGTTCCGCCTGGGTCAGACCGGCGGCGCGCCGGTGCGCACGGAGCAGCTCCGGCAGCCCGGTACGAGCGGCCGGGCTCCGCGACCGCCCATGATCCGGAGTCATGGGCACGAAGAGTACGGTTCGCCTCCGACCATCGGCAGTCGAACGTCGTCCTGCCGACGGCCGCTCGCCGATAATCCGACAGCCGGACGATCGATCGACGGGAGCGGTCGGTGATCCCCCGGGATCGCCCGAGGGTGGGGTCAGAGGCCCAGATCGCGGGCGATGATCATGCGTTGCACCTCGCTGGTGCCCTCGCCGATCTCCAGGATCTTGGAGTCCCGCCAGAACCGGGCGACCGGGTACTCGTTCATGAATCCGTAGCCGCCGTGGATCTGGGTGGCCTCCCGGGCGTTGTCCACCGCGATCGTGCTCGCGTGCAGCTTCGCGATGGCGGCCTGCCGCTTGAACGGCTCGCCGGCCAGCATCCGGGCGGCGGCGTCGTAGTAGGCCAGGCGGGCGGTGTGCGCCTTCAGCTCCATGTCCGCGATCTTGAACTGGACGGCCTGGTTGTCGCCGATCGGCCGGCCGAAGGCGTGCCGCTCCTTCGCGTATTTGATCGACTCGTCGACGCAGCCCTGGGCGAGGCCGACAGCCAGCGCGGCGATGGCGATCCGGCCCTCGTCGAGGATCCGCAGAAACTGCGCGAAGCCCCGTCCGCGCGCACCGAGCAGGTTGGCCGCCGGCACCCGGCAGTCGTCGAAGGTCAGCTCGTGGGTGTCCGAGGCGGTCCAACCGACCTTTGAGTAACCCGGAGCCACGGTGAATCCGGGCGTACCGGTGGGCACGATGATCGTCGACAACTCCTTGGAGCCGTCCGGGTTGGTGCCGGTCACCGCCGTCACGGTCACCATGGCCGTGATGTCGGTGCCCGAGTTGGTGATGAACGCCTTCGAACCGTTGATGACCCACTCGTCGCCGTCCAGCACGGCCCGCGTCTGGGTGCCGCCAGCGTCGGATCCGGTGCCCGGCTCGGTGAGGCCGAAGCCGGCCAGGGCCTCCCCGCTGAGCAGCCGGGGCAGCCAGGTGGCCTTCTGCTCCTCGGTGCCGAAGCGGTAGATCGGCATCGCGCCGAGCGAGACGGCCGCCTCCAGCGTGATGGCCACGCTGGAGTCGACCCGGGCCAACTCCTCCAGGGCCAGGCAGAGCGCGAAGTAGTCGCCGCCCATCCCGCCGTGCTCCTCGTCGAAGGGCAGGCCGAACAGGCCCATCTTGCCCATCTGCCGGATCACCTCGTACGGGAAGGTGTGCCGCTCGTAGTGCTCGGCGATCACCGGGGCGACCACCTCGCGGGCGAAGTCCCGCACGCTCTCCCGCAGCGCCGCTTGTTCGTCGGTGAGCCGGAAGTCCATCTCATCCTCCTGGTGGGGACGGTGCCCTCGACGCTCGTGACGTCGAGACGGGTGGCTGTGCGGGTCAGACCGGGGTGACGCCGTGCCGTCGCCGCGAGAAGGTGCGGTCCTTGGTGCGGGCCGCCGCGAACCGCCGGACCAACTCGTCGCGCAGGTCGTGCGGTTCGACGATGGCGTCCACCACCAGCTCGCTGGCGAGCCGGACGACGTCGATGTCCTGCTCGTACTCGGCCCGTTTGGCGGCCACGAAGGCGGCCCACTCGTCCGCGTCCTCGATCGCCGCGATCTTGTTGGCGTAGACGGCGTTCACGGCGGCCTCGGCACCCATCACCGCGATCTTGGCGCTGGGCAGCGCAATCGTCGCGTCCGGCTCGAAGCCGGGGCCGGCCATCGCGTAGAGGCCCGCGCCGTACGCCTTGCGGACGACCACGCAGATCTTCGGCACGGTCGCCTCGGAGATCGCGGTGATCATCTTGGCGCCGTGCCGGATGATGCCCTGCTTCTCCACCGCGCTGCCGACCATGAAGCCGGGAACGTCGCTGAGGAAGAGCAGTGGCACGTTGAACGCGTCGCAGAGCTGCACGAACCGGGTGGCCTTGTCGGCCGAGTCGACGAAGAGCACGCCGCCCTTGAACATCGAGTTGTTGCCCACCACGCCGACGACCTGGCCGTCGAGACGGCCGAAACCGATGGTCAACTCCTTGGCCCAGAGCGCCTGGATCTCGAAGAAGGAATCCTCGTCGAGCAGGCCCTTGACGTACCGTCGCATGTCGAACGCCTGCCGCTCGCTGGCCGGCACCAGCGCGGCCAGGTCGGCCTTCGCGGGTGCGGCGACCGCCGGCGCGGCCGGCGGCGCCTGGGTCCAGTTCGCCGGCAGGTACGACAGGTAGGTCTTCACCACGTCGAGCGCGTCGGCCTCGGTCTTGCAGAGGAAGTGCCCGACGCCGGACTCGGCGGTGTGCACCTTGGCCCCGCCCATCGCCTCCAGGGTGGTCTTCTCTCCGGTGACCATCTCGACCATCCGGTCGGAGCCGAGATACATGCTGGCGTTGCCGTCGACCATCGCCACCACGTCGCAGAACGCCGGGATGTACGCCCCGCCGGCGGCGCTCGGGCCGAACAGCGCGCAGACCTGCGGAATCGAGCCGGAGGCGCGGACCTGGTTCCAGAAGATCTTGCCGGCCCCGCGGCGACCGGGGAAGAGGTCGACCTGGTCGGTGATCCGGGCGCCGGCCGAGTCGACCAGGTAGACCATCGGGACACCGGCCCCGTAGGCCCGCTCGATGATCCGGATGATCTTCTCGACGGTACGGGCGCCCCAACTGCCGGCCTTCACGGTGGAGTCGTTGGCCATCAGGCAGACCTGTCGGCCGTCGATCGTGGCGGTGCCGGTGACCACGCCGTCGGCCGGCAGGCCGTCGGCGAGCGCGTTGGCGTAGAGGCCGTCCTCGACGAAGGAGCCCTCGTCGACGAGGAGCGCGACGCGTTCGCGGGCGAAGAGCTTGCCCTTGGCCTCGTTGGCCGCGTGGTACTTGTCCGCGCCGCCGGACCGGGCCCGCTTGCGCAGTTGTTCCAGCGCCTCACCGTCGAGCGTCACGCCGACTCCCTCGCCCGTGTTGACCTGAACGATCGTTAGGCTATCGCATCCACGCACCCTCCGGCGACCCATGCCGCAGCGACGCTCGTTCGAACGAGATATTGAAATCTATTAATCTCTGTGGATAGGCTCCTGACACCCCCTCTCGGATAGGAGTCAGCGATGACCTCACGACTCAGTCGGCTCGCCGTCGCGTTGGTCGCGACGGCAGGTGCCACGCTCGGCGTCACGGTCGCCAACCCCGCGCCCGCGTCCGCCGCGATGACCATCTGCTACAACACCAGCCAGGCAGGCGCCTACGCCGGCACCGCCAGCCAGGCCGCCTCGATCTGGAACAACGCCACCGTCAACCTGACGCTCTCCGCGAACTGCGGCTCGAACCTGCGGATCTACCAGATCACCGGCGGCGGCTCGTACGCCGTGCGGACCAGCCTCGGCAACGGCCGGGTCTACATCGACACGCAGCAGGCGGCGCAGTACAGCCCGCTGCGGATCATGACCCACGAGATCGGGCACATCCTCGGCCTGCCGGACAACTACAACGGCAACTGCTCGCTCCTGATGTCCGGCGGCAGCGCCGGCACCAGCTGCACCAACCCGTACCCGAGCACCGCCGAGGCGAACCGGGTGAGCAGCCTCTTCGCCGGTACGTTCAGCGCGACCGACCGCAGCGCGGACATCTTCCGCGACAGCTGGCCGTCGGCGCTCACCACGGTGGGCTGACCGAACCCGCGCACCACGAAGGGGCCGGCAACTCGCCGGCCCCTTCCGCGTGTCCTCAGCTCGGCATCGGCGTCAGTCGCGTACGCGGACCGGCCCGCAACACCCCGGACGGCAGCGTCTTGCCGAGCAGCTCCTCGGCCAACTCGGCCACCTCGATCAGGGCGTCCAGGTCGATGCCGGTGTCGATGCCCATGTCGTGCAGCATGTGCACCGCCTCCTCCGTCGCCAGATTGCCACTCGCACCCGGCGCGTACGGGCAGCCACCCAGACCGCCGACGCTCGCGTCGAACTCGGTCACGCCCAGCTCCAGCGCGGTCAGCAGGTTGGCCAGCGCCGTACCCCGGGTGTTGTGGAAGTGCAGCAGCACCGGCACGTGCGCGTTGCGGTCGCGTACCGCGGTCAGCAGCTCACGGACCCGACGCGGCGTGCCCATGCCGGTCGTGTCGCCGAAAGCCACCCGGTCCGCGCCGTCGTGGACGACCCGGTCGACGATGCCGGCGACACGACGCGGGTCGACGTCCCCCTCGTACGGGCACCCGAAGCTGGTCGCCACGATCACCTCGACCCTCGCGGACGCGCCGTGCAGGAGGTCGATCAGCTCGGCGATGTCGTCAAGCGACTCGTCCGTCGAGCGGTTGACGTTGCGGCGGTTGTGCGTGTCGCTGGCCGACACCACCACCTCGATCTCGGTGAAGCCGGCCGCCAGGGCCCGCTGGGCGCCCCGGGTGTTCGGCACCAGCGCCGAATACCGCACCCCGTCGACCTTCGCCGCCCGCCGCCACACCTCGTCGGCGTCGGCCATCTGCGGGATCGCCCTGGGGTGCACGAACGACACCGCCTCGATCCGGCGTACGCCGGTGGCGGAGAGCGCGTCGAGCAGCCGCACCTTCGCGTTGGCGGGAATCGGCTCCTCGTTCTGCAACCCGTCCCGGGGCCCGACTTCACGGATCGACACGGAGTTTGGCAGTTCCGCCATGGGGTCACCTCACTGTCTGCCCTGGTGGGGCAACGGTAGCGACATCGGCCCGGATAACCGCCAGCGTCGAGGACGGTACGGACACGGTGTGCGATGGCTCTCCGCCGAGGTGGGCCGTCCAGCCACCACCGGACCACCCTTCGGCGGATGAATCAGGCCAGAAGGATGCCATCACCGGCGGCGGCATGGAACTGCGGGCGGTCGGGTGGCTACGTTGGTGCCGGCGGGACGGCGGGGCCAGCCATCGGCTCGACCCCACCGTCTGGACGCCTCCGGTGGTCAGCGCTGCGACGGTCCTTCCAAGAGCTCCGCAGCGCATCGGAGTGCGGTCGAGAGGGCGCCGGCGCACGCGGCGGCGTCCTCCCGACCCACGAGCAGGGCCATCACTGCGGCACCATCGGTGCCGAGCGACATCTTCCGCAGAGTTCGGACGATACGTCGTCCAGTGTTCGGCGGTCGAACCGAATTGCCGTTCATCTGCCTTCCTCTCCAGCATCGGTTGACAATTGTCGCGGGATTGTCATTCCGTGGAACTTCCACGACTGATCCCGCGATCAACAAACAATGGGGTTGCCTCCCATCGACTACGACAACGACGGGATCCGACGGACCGAACGATCTTCTGACCGGGTTCTCGACCGGCCAGCCCGGCCAGACCGACGGAGCAGCGGAAGTCCAACAAGGACCAAGCCGGAACGCCTCCGAGACAAGGGCTCCGCCCCGGCCAGCGACCCGGCCAGAATCTGACTGGCGACACAGCCCGCAAGACCCGCGCTGTTGATCGGAGGCGGTACAAATACTGGTCCGAGTCATGTGAGCTCTTGGAAGGACCTACATGACCAGCCCATTGCAAGGACCGAGATGACCACCCGGGTGAAAGGAACGAGATGACAAACGAAGCAGAGGAACGCACCCGGAGACGCCGACTCGTCTCACGATCGAAGCTCGAAGCGCAATACGCGCAGCGCTATCACAACCCCGACGTCGCGGCGTACACGCTGGCGGTCCGCGAAGCCGTGGAGGCCGAGATCGGGCAGGTCGACACCTGGCAGAGGCTGGCAGACCGGATCCACCCGCCGACGTCCGATCCCGACCGGGCCAGCCGGGCCAGAAAGCAGTCCCGCATGCTGCGCAAGAAGCTGTCGCGGCACTTCACCGCCGAGAGCAAGGGGCCGCCCTGGCAGACGGTGATGCTGGTGGTGAAGCACGCGGTACCGGAGGAGTTCCAACAGCAGCGGCTGGCGTACTTCGCCGAGCTGTACGAGCTGGCCCGCGGTGAGAAGCCGCCGACCGGAGACCGGCCGGAGTTCGCGGCTGGCACCGGGTCGCTCGACGATCCGACTACCGCACGGGCGCTGCGCCAGGAGATCGACGAGTTGAACGAGCGGCTGAAGGCCTGCATGGTGGAGGTCACCGAGCTACGGACCGCCATCACGGCTCGACACCTCGGTCCCGGCCCGACGTCGGAGAACCTACCGAGACAGCGCGATCCGTCCACCGGGGCACTCAACGCCCGGCACTTCCGGGTCGGCGGCCCAGTACCGGGCAACCATCGTGCACCGAGGCTGGACACCGGCGGCCCCGGCCTGCCCGGGCAGAGCCGAGGAGAGCTACCCCGCCTGGCTGACCAGCCCTGGCACGGAACCGACAACCTACCCAGGTTCCACTGACCAGCCCTCGCCCATCGGCGTCGATCAAGAGGTTTGCGTCAAAATTCCGGCCACCGATGACGCAAACCTCTTGATCAACTACAGGCTCGGATCGGAGCAGGTCAGCGCATGCGGGGGACGATTCCGGTGTCGTAGGCGCCGGAGCGGAACTCCTCGTTGCCCAGCAGCTCGGCGAAGAACGGGACGTTGTTCTTCGGGCCCTCGATCTGGAACGCCGCGACCGCGCCGCGAGCGCGTTCGAGCACCTCGTCGCGGGTCGCGCCGGTGACGATCAGCTTGGCCAGCAGGCTGTCGTAGAACGGCGTGACCGTGTTGCCCCCGGTGTAGCCGGAATCCACCCGGACCCCCTCGCCGGTCGGCTCCACCCAGGTCCGGATCACGCCGGGGCCGGGCAGGAAGCGCTTCGGGTCCTCGGCGTTGATCCGCATCTCGATGGCGTGCCCGCTCGGCGCGAGCGCGTCCGGATCGAACGTCGGCGCCAGCCCGGACGCCACCCGCAACTGCTCCTCGACTAGGTCGATCCCGTAGACGTACTCGGTCACCGGGTGTTCCACCTGAAGACGCGTATTCATCTCCAGGAAGAAGAACTCGTTCGTCGAAGGATCGAGCAGGCACTCGACGGTCCCCGCGTTGCGGTAGCCCACCGCCTCGCCCGCCCGTACCGCCGCCGCCAGCAGGCGCGCTCGCAGTTCCGGCGAGACCGCCGGCGACGGGGATTCCTCGACGAGCTTCTGGTTGCGCCGCTGCACCGAGCACTCCCGCTCGCCGAGCGCCACCACCCGACCGTCGGCCAGGCCGAGGATCTGCACCTCGACGTGCCGCACCCGGGGGAAGTACCGCTCGATCAGCACCGATCCGTCGCCGAACATCCGCTCGGCGAAGGCGCGCACCTTGTCGTACTCGGTGCACAACGCGGCCTCGTCGACGGCCACGCCCATGCCCATGCCGCCGCCACCGGCGGCGGCCTTGACCATCACCGGGTAGCCGATCTCGGCGGCGGCCGTCACGGCCGCGTCCAGGTCGGCGGCCGGATCGGTGGTGCCGGGCGCGACCGGCACGCCGGCCGCCGCCATCAGGTTCCGAGCATTGATCTTGTCGCCCATCGCGCTGATCGCGTCCGCGCCGGGTCCGACCCAGATCAGCCCACTGGCTTCGACGGTACGAGCGAACTCCGCGTTCTCCGACAGGAAGCCGTAGCCAGGGTGGATGGCCTGCGCGCCGGTCGACTTCGCGGCTGCGAGGATCGCCTCGACGTTGCGGTAGCTCTGCGCCGGGGTCGGCGGGCCGATGAGGACCGCCTCGTCCGCCTCGGTGACGAACGGCAGGTCGGCATCCGCCTCCGAGTACACCGCGATCGCGCGGATGCCGAGCCGCTTGGCGGTCCGGATGACCCGGCGGGCGATCTCGCCCCGATTGGCGACCAGCAGTGACTCGATCATGTTTCCTCCCGGCGTCCGGATGTTGGGACGATGTCAGGGAATCATGACCGGCGTACTTCTGACGAGTCGGCTCAGGCGAGCAGCGCGGCCAGGGTCGCTCCACGCAACAGCTCGGCCCGACGTCGCCGGTCCACCTCGCCGCCGAGGAACGGAGTCGAGTTCATCAGGCCGAATGCGGCGTGCGCGAGCACCCGAGCCTCGCCGTCGGGCATGCCCGGGTGCAGCGCCGTGAGCACCGTCACCCACTCCTCGACGTACATCCGTTGCAGCCGGCGGATCCGTCGCCGCGGCTCCTCCGGCAGGCGGTCCAGCTCGTGCAGGTGCAGCGCGATCACGGCCGGGTTGGCCAGCGCGAACTCGACGTGGAAGTCGATCAGGGACTCCAGCACGCCGCGCGGGTCGTCCGGGTGCCCAGCGGCACGTTCCCGCCCGCCGGCCAGCAGCCCCTCGCTGACCGGGATCAGCGCGGCGGCCAGCATCGCCTCCTTGCCGGCGAAGTGGTGATAGAGCGCCGGACCGGTCACCCCGGCTGCCGCGCCGATGTCGTCCATCGACACGCCGTGGTAGCCGCGGGCGGCGAACAGACCGACCGCGATCTCCAGGATCTCGTCCTTGCGGGACCGGCGTCGGCCCGTACCCGCCGCCCCCCGTGCCTGCTGCTCCACCGTCACCGGGCAAGCGTAGACCGCGAGCTGGATGCGGTGGGGCGACGGATACCGGTCGGTTCGCCGCAGCGGTCAGTCGTCCGGGTCGAGGTCGTGCTCCTGTCGCAGGGCGGCTGCCTCGGCGGGCCGGTCGAGCAGGTCCAACGCACGGGCCAGCAACCACGCGGTCTGGCGGACCGGCCGCGATCCGGCCGGCAACCCACCGAGTACGCGACGCAACAGCGGCTCCGCCTCGACCGGCCGGTCCAGTCGGAGCAGCAGCTCCCCGACGAGGATCTCCATCTGGGCCGCCTCACCGAACGCCTCGATCGACCGCAGCCGGTCGGGCACCCCGGCGAGCCGTTCCAGCGCCTCGTCCGCCCGGCCCTCCCCGGTCAGCACCCGCGCGCCGGTCTCGGCCGTCATCGCCAGCTCGTACGTCACCGCTGGCGGTGGCTCCGGCTGCCCGGCCAACGCCGCCGCCAGCCCGTCCGCCAGTTCGACGACACGGACCGCCTCCGGCAGGTTGTCGGACCAGAACCAGGCGTACGCCTCCCGGCGACGGGCGCGCAGCTCGTCCAGCGGCAGATCGGCGAGCCGGTACGCCGTGGCGGCGGCGGCGAACCGCTCGGCGGCCGCGGCGTCCCGGTCGGCGTCGTACAGGATCCCGCCGGCCTCCTCCAGCACCTGGGCCCGGATGGGCAGGTTGTCCGGGCCGTCCAGGTTGACAGACAACTGCTCCAGCAGAGCCAACGCGGGGTCGATCTCGCCGAGCCCGGCGTACACGCCGGCCAGCAGGTGCCGGCAGTGGTCGGCCTCCGCCTGGGCGCCCAGGCGGTCCAGGCCGAGCACGGCCTCCTCGGCGACCTCGGCCGCCTCGGCGAGCCGACCCACCACCCGGTACGCGTTCGCCAGCTCCCAGCGCAGGAACGCGTCCCCCTCGGCGCCCCGCTCCACGCAGAGCGTCACCGCCTCGACGAGGTCGTCCACCGCGTCGGCGGCCCGGCCGGCGGAGAGCAGTGCCCGCGCGCGGGCGACCCGGACGGGCAGCTCCGCGTCCACCGGTGCCACCCGCAGCGCCTCGTCGCAGGCGGCCACCGCCTCCGCCGGATCGTCGACCGTCCGGGCGCAGGCCAGGCAGGCGGCCGTGACCAGCTCGTCGACGCCCAGCTCACAGGCCATCCGGCGGGCCTGGACGGCGGCGGCGCGGGCCTCGTCGATGCGGTCGGACTGCTCCAGCAGATGTGCCTGATGCAGCGCGATCCGGGCCGCCAGGTGCTCGTCGCCACCGGCGTCGGCAGGTATCCGGGAAAGGGCCGCCAGGGCGTCCGCCCAGCGTTGCCGGTGCAGCAGCGCCAACGCCAGCCGGTCGTACCCGGCGGCGCGCTGCCGGGGGTCGCCGAGCCGGTCCAGGGTCTCGGCAGCCTCCCGGACCAGCGTCAGCCCCTCCTCGGCGTGCTCGTCGGCGCGGGTCAGCAGCACGCCCAGCCGCCCCGCGACCACCTGGGCGGGCAGCTCCTCGCCCGCGGAGCGGTACAGGTCCAACGCCGCCCGGTTCAGCTCGACCGCACCCTCGACGTCGTCCTCGTCGCCCCGCTCGGCCGCCCGCAGCGAGAGTCGGTGCGCGACCGTACGCGGCGGCAGGTCGGCGGCGTCGAACCGGTCGTCGTACGCGGCCAGCGCCGCCTGGAAGGTGACCCGGTCGTGCCGGCCCCAGCTCTCCTCGGCGACGGTCAGCAGCTCGTCGGCGTCGGCGGGTAGAGCCACGGTGGACACCTCGACCGGTGCCCGGCCGGGCCGTTCGGACGCGGACGCTGCCCCATCGACCGGCGTATCCCCACCGGTTCGGGCCGGACGGCGACGGACGCTCGCGGACAGCGGCACGTGCTCGCCACTCGGTCGTACGGCGAGCCGACGGGTGATCCACCCCGACTGGTGGGTGGTGCCGTTGCGGGCGTCGAAACGGGCGGCCAGCTCGGTCGCCCGGTCGGCCAGCTCGTCGGCCAGCGCCGACGCCGGCACCTCGGCCGCCGGCCGGCCCTCGGCGGCCCGGCGGTACACGGTGGCCACGCCGGCCTGGCGCAGCGCGGCGGCGGCGGTCGCCGCGAAGTGCATGGCGGCGGCCGGCGACGGCGCTCGGTCCAGCCAGTCCAGGTGCCGCTCGACCAGCTCGACCGCCCGTGCCTCGTTGCCGGTGAGCGTGCAGAACTCGATGTGGTCGCCGATGTCCCACAGGTCGGCGAGGCTGCCGCGCAGTTTGCGGTACGCCTCACGGTGCGCGTCGCGGGCCGACTCACCCCGACCGGTACGCAGGTACGGCAGCAGAAGCGCCGTGAGGATCGCCTGCGGCTGCTCGGTGCACGTGAGCCGACCGGCGAGCACCGGCTCGGCGAGGGCCACCGCCTCGGCGTCCCGACCGGTGTCGGCGAGGTAGCCCACCTGGCTCGTCGGATCACACCCCGCACAGTCGGACAGTTCGTCACGGGGCGTCGTCTGCCACAGCCGGTACCAGTGCGCGGCAGCCTCGGCGTCGCCCACGTGATCGGCGACCCGGAACCGGTGCTTGTGGACGGTCTGCAGGCTGTGCCCGCCGGCCCGGTAGCGCCGCTCCATGTCGTCGAGCACGGCGTACGTGCGGTCCAGTGGCACCTCGGGGAACTTCAGCAGACCCGACACCATGTACTTGAAGTGCCACAGCAACTGGTGCAGGTGCTGCTGGTGGTAAGGCTGCGGGTCACGGTCGAACTCGGACAGGCACCAGGAGAACGTCACGAACGACTTCGCCGGCTCGCCCCCGTAGACGTACCCGGTCGTCGCCTGCATGCGGGTGACGAAGGCGAGGTGCCGGTCGTCGGCGGCGTCCACCCGGCGCAACAACTGCTCCAGCGCGGCGATCTGCCCCGCCCCGTACGGCATGTCGGCGATGCCCCGCAGCACCCGCCACAGGTCCTCGTCACTCATTCCTGCTCCCGTCCCGGCACGGCCCGGCCGAGCAGGCCGAGGAAGGAATCGTTCAGCAGCGCGGCGTCGGCCGCGCGGATCGGATGGTGCCCGAGCAGCAGCGCCTGCCCGTACAGCGCCTCGACGGCGAGCCCGACCAGCTCCGGGTCGCCCAGCATCGTGACCCGCCGCACCAGCGGGTTGCGGTGGTTGAGCACCAGTTGCGGGCGGTCCGGTGGGGCGGTGGCGGCGAGCGCGTCGAGCACCCCACCCCACAGCTCGTCGGCCCGGTCCCGGCTGGCGGCGAGCTGGTCGTTGAACGCCGCCGACCGGCTGACCAGGTAGAGCGCGGGCAGCGAGACCGGGTCGTACGCCCGGATGACCACCTCGCACCCGGAACGCTCGACGGCCCGCTGCGCGGCGGTGAGGAACGGCCGCAGCGCCAGTTCCACGGACGGGTCGAGGGCCTCGAACCGGGTGGTGAGGTCACTCGGCTCGAGCCGTTCGATCAGCACCGAACGGTCCACCGCCGGCAGTCGCTCGATCAGCTCGGTGTCGTACGTGTAACCGGCGTTGACGACCGCCAGGTCCTGTGCGGCGGCCACCGCGGCGAGCTGGCGGAACTCGTCGAGGCTGGCCGCGTAGCGGACCACCCCGTGGCGTTCCCGGAACTCGGCGAGGGTGAGCGTGCCGACGTTGGTGTCCATCGGCCACCACCTGTCGACCAGCCGGAGCATGTCGTCGTCGTGCAGGGCCAGCGCCTTCACGCCGAGGTGGTGCACCTGGAGGAACTGGGCCAACCGGTGCGGGTCGTGTCGAGCCAGCCGGACCAGCCAGCCGCGTACCTGGTCGCCGAGCGCCTCCCGGGTCGCGGTCAGCAGGGTGTCCTCGTACAGGGCCTCCCGGCTGGCCGTCGGACGCAACTCGCTCGCGTCGACGACGCAGTGCGCGAAGAACGCCCAGTCCGGCAGCAGGCCGTCGGCGTTCTCGGTGAGCAGCATCCGCTTGAGGTAGACGCGGTGCCCGGCACGGGCCGCCGGATTCACCGCGGTGGGCAGGATGACGGCGACACCGGTCAGCCCGGCCTCGGGGACGCTCAGCGGCAGCACGTCGAACGGGTCCACCCCGAGCGTCTCGCGGGCGTACGCGATCAGCGCCGCCCGATCGACCGGCGTGCCCGGCGTCGTGGGCCAGGGCGGCTCACCGACGGTGGTGATCACGTCGCCGACCCGGACGGTGACCGGCAGCAACGCGCCGAAGAGCCGCGCCAGGTCGACGACGGTCGGGGTGCTGAACCACTGGTCGGCGTCACGGCGGGGCACCAGCGTCACGGTGGTGCCCACTTCGGCGCGGGCCTCCTCCGGCGGCGCCACGGTCACCCCGTACCGGCCGTCGGCGTACCCGGTCCACCGGACGGTGGGATCGTCGCCGTGCCGGGTGAGCACCTGGATCTCGTCGGCCACCAGGAAGCAGGAGAGCAGGCCGATGCCGAACTGGCCGAGGAACTCGTGCCGGGAGAAGCCCAGCTCGTCACGCTTGGAGCTGCGGCCGATGGTCGCCAGCAGCTCGTGTACCTGCGCCTCGGTCAGGCCCACGCCGGTGTCGTGCACCCGGAGGGTGCCGTCCCCGGTGATCTCCGGGGGTTCGATCCGGACCAGCGCCGGCGCGTCCGGCTCGGTGGTACGCCGGGCGGTGATCGCGTCCACGGCGTTCTGGAGCAGCTCCCGGACGTAGACCCGAGGGCTGCCGTAGAGGTGATGGCTGAGCAGGTCGACCACGCCACGCAGGTCGACCTGGAAGGTGTGGTCCACGCCTGTGCTCTCCCCGGTCCCGATGCCGGCGCTCACCGTACCCAAGATCACCGGCGGCCCGCGTCCCCCTTTCGCCCGGCGGCTTGACCCTCGACCCGGTCGAACCGGCACGGTCGGCGGCATGACCTCCTCCGTTCTGGGCCGGGATTTCCGGCTGCTCTGGTCCGCCGCCGTGGCGTCCCGCTTCGGGGACGCGCTGCGGACGCCGGCGCTGGCGCTGCTGGCGGCCACGCTGACCCGCGACCCCCGGGTCATCGCCGCGGTCACCGTGGCCGCGCAGGTGCCGCCGCTGCTCTTCGGCCTGCTCGGCGGGGTGTACGCGGACCGCTGGGACCGCCGCCGGACGATGGCCGGCATCGACGGGGTACGCGCCGCAGTGGTGGCGGCGGTGGCCGTGGCGGTGGCCGTCGACCGGGCCAGCATCGGGCTCCTGCTGGTGGCGGCGTTCCTACTCGCCGCGCTGGGAACACTCTTCGACGCCGCGTCTTTCGCGATGCTCCCGGCCCTGGTGCCGCCGGCCGCGCTGTCCCGGGCGAACGGCCGTCTCCAGGCGGGTTCGGCGGTGGCCGGAGGTTTTCTCGGCGCTCCCGCCGCCGGTGTCCTGTTCGCCGCCGCTCCCGCCCTCCCGTTCGCTCTCGACGCCGTCACCTTCGCGGTGGCCGCCCTGCTCGTGCTCGCCCTCACCCCTGCGGCCGCCGTACCCGCCACGCCGACGACCGGGCGCGCATCGGTGTGGGGCGACATCGTCGAGGGAGTGCGGTGGCTGCGCGCGCACCGGACCATGTGGCGGGTCACCCTGCTCAGCGCGGCGAGCAACCTGGCGATCTCCGGCATCATGGCGGTGCTCGTGCTCTACGCGCTGGACGTGCTGCGGGTGCCGCCGGCCGGGTACGGGCTGTTCGCCGCGTCGGTGATCCTCGGCGGGGTGGCCGGGGCGCTGGGATCGAACCGGCTCGCCGCCCGGCTCGGCACCGTACCGGCGCTGGGTGCGGTTCTCGCCACGCAGACCGTGGCGCTGACCGGCTTCGCGCTGGCCCGGCATCCGGTGCCGGGCGCGTTCGCGCTTGCCGTCTTCGCCGCCGGAACGGTGGTGTGGAACAGCCTGTGGGCGTCGTACGGTCAGCGGGAGGTGCCGTCGAGGCTGCTCGGCCGGGTCGGCGCCGCCCAGCGGATGGTCGGTCTGCTCACCGCGCCGGTCGGCGCGGGGCTCGCCGGGCTGGTCGCCGCCGCCCACGGGACGGTCCCGGTGATCAGCGCGGCGGCGGGCGTCTTCGCGCTGGTGACGGTGGTGGCGTGGCGGATCCTGCGACCGGCCGGAAAATCGGTCCAACCTTTTCCGCCCTCCCGTGCGTCTGTCGGGTGACGCGCACCGCGGGCGGCCGGAAGGGGTGCGGATGGGATCGACGGCGGACGACGGCCGCGACGGCTACCTCGCCTTCGTGGAGAGCAACCAGCACCGGCTCCTGCGCGCGGCCTTCCTGATCTGTGGCAACCGGCACCAGGCCGAGGATCTTCTCCAGGACGCCCTGCTGAAGCTGGCGCTGCGCTGGACCTCGGTCCGCGACGGCGATCCCGCCGCGTACGTGCGGGCCATCCTCTACCGGGACGCGGTGTCCTGGTGGCGACGTCGCCGCCGGGAGTGGCTCAGCGCCGCGCCGCCGGAGCGGGCCGCGCCGGACCGGGACGGCGCGCTGCGGCTGACCCTGCACGACGCGCTGGGGATGCTGCCGCCACGGCAGCGGGCCGTGCTGGTGCTGCGTTACTACGAGGACCTGACCGAGGTCGCCACGGCCGAGGCGCTCGGGGTGACCGTGGGCACCGTGAAGAGCCAGTGCCACCTGGCGCTGCGGCGGCTCCGGGAGGTCGCTCCCGCCCTCACCGGGGACGACCGACCGGGTCGGGGCGCCAACGGTGTGGAGGTGAACCAGTGAACGAGCAGAACCTGCGCGACCTGTTCACCGTCACCGTGCAGGACGTGCTGCCCAGCACACCGGCGTCGAATGGCTGGGAACGGGCGCGGCGCACCCGACGTACCCGGCGGGCCGTCGGCGCGGTCGTCGTGGCCGTGGTGTTGGCCGGTGGCGCGGCGGTCGCCCTGCGACCGTCGCCCGATCCACGCCTGACCCATCCGGTGGCGCCGACCGTCGCGCCCACCCACGGCGATCCCGTGCAGCGCCCACCCGCCAAGCTGACGTACCCACCCGATCCGCTGAGCCGGATCAGCGGCCCGCCGACCGTGACGCTGTCCGCACGACCGGTCCAGCGGGCGCTGGCGCTGTTCCAGCCACTGAGCGAGGAGGGTCAACCGGACGGCCCGATCCGAATCCTCGGCGACGACGGCGTGGTCCGCAGTCTGGACGTGGTGACGCCGGCACCCACCTGGGATGAGAGCGGCAACGAGGCGACAGCGGTCAAGCCGGGTGTCCTGTCGCCGGACGGCCGGTGGGCGGCGTTCGCGCAGACCAACGAGCTGATCATGGTCGACCTCACCACGGCGGGCGTACGTCGCATCCCACTCGACGGCTACCTGGAGTTGGTGGTGTGGGCGTACGACCGGGTGCTGGTCGGCGGCGACAACCGGACGTACGTGGTGCAGCGGGACACCGAGGCGGCCAGCACCACCGACGTGTCGGCCTGGAACGTGGTCGCACCCGATCCGGAGGCCGGCCGTGGGGCGGCTCCGCTCGAAATGGTCGGCGAGCGCGGTGACCTGAAGCTGCAGAACCGGACCGCCTTCGACCGCCCGGTCCGCTCCGAATCGCGGATCACCTTCGACGGGCTGCCGCCGCCCTATCAGGTCAACGAGTTCTACGGCCGGGGTTGGCTGCACGGGGGCCGGCTGGCCAGCGCCGCGTGGATCGTCAACAGCCAGATCAGCGGCGCGGAGGGGGTGGCCGTGCTGGACTCCCGCACCGGCTCGGTGACCCACCTGCTCGACCTCGGGCGGGACCGTGGCAAGGGCTGCTGCCCGGTGTTGGGCTGGGACAACAAGGGCGCGGTGCTGCTGCGCCTGGAACCGGCCGCCCTGGCGCGCTGGGACCCGGAGACCGGCGAGATCACCGGGATCATCCCCGACCTGCGCGGCGTGCTGGCGCTGGCGGGCTGAAGCGGGATGTGCTGGTGCCGCCCGGCTGAGGGGCGGTGCGCTGGAGCTGGCCGGCTGGGCCTCCGGGGGCCCAGCCGGTCGACCCCGCGTCTCAGACGGCGATGCCGCCGGGCTGGTCGCCCTTCACCACAGGCGCCCGGACCAGGTTGCCCCACTCCGTCCACGAGCCGTCGTAGTTGCGCACCTGCGGGTAGCCGAGCAGATGCCGCAGCACGAACCAGGTGTGGCTGGACCGCTCGCCGATCCGGCAGTACGCGATCACGTCGTCGTCCGGGCTGAGCCCGAGCTGGTCGGCGTAGATCGCCTTCAGCTCGTCGGCGGACTTGAACGTCCCGTCCTCGTTCGCGGCGGACTTCCACGGCTTGTTGACCGCGCCCGGGATGTGCCCGCCCCGCAGCGCGCCCTCCTGCGGGTAGTCCGGCATGTGCAGCATCTCGCCGGTGTACTCGCCCGGGGACCGGACGTCGACCAGCGGCCGACCCACCGCGATGTGGGCCATCACCTGCTCGCGGAACGCGCGCAGCGGCGCGTCGTCCCGCAGCGGCACCGGGTAATCGGCGCGGGGCCGGGCCGGCTTGTCGCGGGTCAACTCGCGCCCCTCGGCGACCCACTTCTGCCGGCCGCCGTCGAGCAGCCGCACGTCGACGTGGCCGAAGAGCGAGAAGACCCAGAGGGCGTACGCGGCCCACCAGTTGAAGTTGTCGCCGTAGAAGACGACGGTGTCGCCCCGACCGATACCCTTCGCGGCGCACATCTCGGCGAAGCTGGTCGCGTCCAGGTAGTCCCGGGTGACCTGGTCGTTCAGGTCGAGGTGCCAGTCGACCTTGACGGCGCCGGGGATGTGACCGGATTCGTAGAGCAGGACGTCCTCGTCGGACTCGATCACGACGAGGCCCTCGTCGCCCAGGTGCTCGGCCAACCAGTCGGTGGTGACCAGCCGCCGCGGGTCGGCGTACGACTGGAGGCGGGGATCAGGATCGTTCGGCACAGACATGATCCCCAAGGTACGCCGCCAGAGCCTCTGCTGACCGGCCATCGGACGTGACGCGGCGCTCGCCGGATCTCGTCAAGGATGTGCGGGACTGTTCGGAACGGCTTGGGTGGTTCCCGACACACCGGCTGTCACTCAGGCTTGAGCGCAGCGAGAGATCCATAGGGAAGCATCTGCGCCGAAGGAGACCAGGAAGTGATCAAGAGAATCGCGTCAAGCGTTATCGCCGTAGCGGCCACGGCCGCCGTCGTCAGTACGCCCGGCGCCGCCCAGGCACAGACCAGGGGCCAGGCAGCCGCGGCCACCTATTGTTACGCGGTCGCCGACGTGCCTTGGTACCGGAGTCCGAGTGTCTACGCCACCGGTCACATCTACTGCGACCCCTGGGCCGACGCCGAGATCAAGGTGACGATCACCGCCAACGGCGCCAGCAAGGGTTCGACCTCGACGGGCTACGCGGCTCCACACATCAGCGACACCGCTGTTGGCCAGAACTGGAGCGGCAACCAGGAGTGGTGCACGGTGGTTTCTGGCACCTACTACGCCAACGGCGGTTCCTACCCCGTCTACGACAGGACGTGTGAGTCCGCCGGTTTCTAGGGACTCAGAGCACCACGTGGGTTGATGCCGGAGGGCC
Organism: Micromonospora sp. NPDC051543; assembly: GCF_044454415.1. NCBI lineage: Bacteria > Bacillati > Actinomycetota > Actinomycetes > Micromonosporales > Micromonosporaceae > Micromonospora > Micromonospora sp. NPDC051543. Next base: position 217,194 of record NZ_JBITDT010000012.1, on the reverse strand, counting down.
GCCGGGGCGTCGGATGGCGCGAGTGAGCGTGGTCCGGACGCTGCCGTCCGGACCACGCTCGGTCCCGAAAGGGATCGGTTGCGAGGTGGTCAGTCGACGATCGGCCCGAGCAGCGGGCGCTTCGCGGTCACCGTGTCACCGGACGACCGGCCGGTGAGCCGCCGCTTGATCCACGGGGCCAGGTACTGCCCGGCCCAGCGCAGGTCCGAGGCACGCGCGGCGAGCCACGGCGACGGCGCCGGGTGCGGCGGGACCAGCAGCCACTCCTCGTCACAGCCCACGCCGAGCGCGTTCAACACCTGCCCGGCGACCCGTCGGTGCCCGGCCGGGGAGAGGTGCAGCCGGTCCGTGCTCCACAGCATCGGGTTGAGGAACGTGTCGTCGGCGTACAGGTCGACCAGGATCGCGCCGTGCCGCGCGGCGGTCTCGCCGACCGCCTGGTTGAGCAGTTCCACCCGGGGAGCGACGAGACGCTGGCCGGGCAGGCGTGCCATCACGTCCGCGAATCGGAAGAGCAGCACGTCGGCGCCGCCCGACCGGAGTTGCCGAACGACCTCGTCGAAGCGGGAGACAAGCGTCTCCGGGTTGAAGGTGCGGCGCAGCACGTCGTTGCCGCCGGCCGCGAAGCTGATCAGGTCGGGCTTCATCGCCACCGCGGAGGGCACCTGCTCGGCGACCACGCTCGGGAACAGCCGGCCCCGGATGGCCAGGTTCGCATACCGGAAGTCGGGGCCCGCCTCGGCGGCGAGCCGGGTCGCCACCAGGTCGGCCCAACCCCGAAAGGTGCCATCCGGGTACGCGTCGTCCATACCTTCGGTGAAGCTGTCCCCGACCGCGACAAAACTGCGCCAGCGCACCCGCGCCCCCTCACGCCACCCGTTGCCTGCGGCGACCAGTCTTTCACCGCAGGCGCGTCGGCCGGTGCCCCGATCGGCCGACGTGGCGGAGGTCATGCGCGCGCCTTGATCGACACGAGTTCACCGATATCGCGGTATCCGAGTCGAGTTGACACCGCGACTTCGGCGAACGCGAGTCGATCAAGCACTGACCTGGGCTTGGAAGCGCGGCATACCGCCAGGTCGACGATCATCCGGCCAGCTAGGCCGCCCGGAACGTGTCGCCAATCCGGCGGATGTCGGAGTGCCCTCGCTCGTCACCAGGCCCCACAATGGAGGACCGGTCATCGGGCCGTGCAGCGGGAGGGCCTAGTTGAGTCAGGCAAGCGAGCCGAGCCCCGCCGGGCCGGCACCGGCGGCGGACACAGCGTCGCGCACCACACGGACCCGTCAGATCCGACTCGTGGGGCTCGTCGTCGCGCTGGCCGTCCTGGCCGCCGCCCTGGTCCCGATCGTCCTCGCCATGGGTCCGCCGACCCGGGACGAGTTGCTGGAGGACGCTCAGCTCAAGGGCAAGCAGCAGCTCATCATCGGGGTGAAGGACGACCAGCCGGGCATCTCACAGCGCCTTCCGAACAACGTCTGGAAGGGCTTCGACGTCGATATCGCGTACATGATCGCGAGCTATCTCGGCTTCGACCACTCCCAGGTGCGGTTCGTGCCGATCGAGAGTGAGGACCGGGCCCGTCGGCAGGCCCAGGACGGCGAGGGTTTCGTCACCGTCGACCTGGTCATCGCCTCGTACAGCATCAACGACAAGCGCCGGGAGGAGGGCGCGGTCTTCTCGGCCGCGTACCTGCACACCGAGCAGTCCGTGGTGACGCTGAAGGACTTCAAGGGCCAGGTGAGCAGCCTGGAGGATCTGCGTGGACTGACGGTCTGCTCGCTGACCACCTCGACGTCCATCCAGCGCCTCGCCGAGGCCGGAGCCACGCCGGTGGGCCGGAACCGGATCAGCGAGTGCATCCAGGAGATGTACGACGGCAAGGTGCAGGCCGTCACCACCGACGCGGCGATCCTCGCCGGCTTCGTCACCGGCGACCAACCGGGCGACGACGGTCAGCGGTTCACCGTGACCCTGAAGAACGTCAAACCGCTGCGGCACTGGGACATCGGCTCGTCGCCGCAGGAGCGGTGGGGCGTCAACACCGGCCCCAACAAGGCCCTGCTCGACCTGGTCGATCTGGCCCTCTACGAGTCGGCCAAGGACGAGGACAACTCGGCCTGGGAGAACGCGTTCAACGCCAACCTCCGGTGGCAGCAGGGATACAACCTCCCGCAGCCCGTCGCGGAGCAGCAGCAACCCGATCCGAGGAAGGTGGAGGTGCGACAGTGGCCGTGGGAGAGGATCGCCCTGCCGCCCCCGGCGCACCCCGGGTCGTCACCGGTTCACACTGGGCCGTTCGCCCGCGTCGGATGGCGGGGGCGCGGCAGGCGCAACAGTGGCTGCTGACCCTCCTACCCGCCTTCCCCGTCCTCCTGCTGGTGCTGCGGCTCTGGCAGCTCAGCCAGCAGGACATGTCCACAATGTTGCTGCTGGTCCAGTACGTCAGCCCGCTCGGCCTGCTCAGCGCCCTCCTGATCGCCCTGGTGTGGGCGTTCCCCGTCGTCGTGCTCACCTTCGGCGTCCTCGGTCGACTGCTCCGGCTCAGCGCCCCTGACCGGTTCGACCCGGAACGCTCCCTGTTGGCCTCGGGAACGGCACGTACCCCGGGATGGGTGATCAGCGCGGCGGTCGCGCTGGCGGCGCTCACCTGGCAGCTCCGCTTCCTGCCGTCGCTGCTGATGCTCGGCCTCTGGCTGCTGGCGCTGCGCACCCGCTACCTGCACCCGGATCAGCCGACCCGGATCCTGTTCGTCAGCGTGGCCCTGCCACTGGCGGCGGCGGTTCTGGCGTACAGCGTGCTCGGACCGGCGATCTGGACGGCGTACCGGGAGGGCGAGCTGTCCACCGCCGCCCTGCTGGCGGTGCCGCCCGCCGCCACCCTGCTGCTCACCGGCCCGATTCCCGGATGGATCGCCCCCACGCTGACGCACGGCCTGGCGTTCACGGTCGCGGCCGTGCTGCCCGTGGTGATGGGCGCGGTGTTCCTCCGGGTGCCGCTGCTGCCCACCGCCGCGGTCGAGGTGCTCCCGAAGCACCTCACCGAGACGGCGACCCCGAGCCCGACCCTGACGTCCGCGACTCCGGCCTCGACGTCCCCGGCGGCGAGCGCTGGCACGGCGGCCCGCGACGGTACGGCCGAGGGCGGCCGGGAGGTGGTGCTCGGGGCGCTCATCGCGGTCACCGACACGTCGACGATCGTGCTGGACCGCACGGCCGCCGTGCGGTTCCTGCCCAACGACTGGGTCGAGTCGCAGGTCCTGTGCCCACAGGCGGCGGCGGTGCCGTACAGCCTCGTGTCGGCGGGCGGTTGGCCGGTGGAGGAGACCGCACTGGACTGGATGATGCCCCGCCGGCCGGTGGCCGACCCGGACATCCGATGCGAGGGCCGCCTTCCCGGCGCGGAGTGACCCGGCCTGAATTGGCTCGCCGTGCCCGGATCGCGGTCATTAGGCTGCGCGGATGCTGCTACGCATGTCGACCCTGTTGCTGCGGACCCTGCGCGAGGATCCGGCCGACGCGGAGGTGCCGAGCCATCGGCTGCTGCTGCGCGCCGGGTACATCCGCCGCGCCGCGCCGGGCGGCTACACGTGGCTGCCGCTGGGCAAGCTGGTGCTGGACCGGATCACCGAGGTGGTGCGCGCCGAACTGAACGCGATCGGCGACCAGGAGGTGCACTTCCCGGCCCTGCTGCCCGCCGAGCCGTACCGGACCAGCGGCCGGTGGACGGAGTACGGCGACCTCCTCTTCACCCTCGCCGACCGGCGCGGCGCCGAACACCTGTTGGCGCCCACCCACGAGGAGATGGCGGCGCTGCTGGTCAAGGACGTGTTCACCTCGTACCGGGACTTCCCGGTGACGCTCTACCAGGTGCAGACGAAGTTCCGCGACGAGGCGCGACCCCGGGCCGGTGTGCTGCGCGGCCGGGAGTTCCTGATGAAGGACGCGTACTCCTTCGACCTGGACGAGGCGGGCCTGCGGGACGCGTACGCCCGGCACCGGGCGGCGTACCAGCGGATCTTCGATCGGCTGGGCCTGGACCACACGGTGGTGCACGCGATGTCCGGCGCGATGGGCGGCTCGGCGTCGGAGGAGTTCCTGGCCTCGACGCCGGTCGGCGAGGACACCTTCGTCGGCTGCACCGCCTGCGACTACGCGGCGAACACCGAGGCCGTCGTCACCCGCGCGCCCGCTGCGGGCGATCCCGACGCCCAGCCGGCAACGCTGGTGCACGACACCCCCGAGACCGCGACGATCGCCAGCCTGGTCGAGTTGGCGAACAGCCGGCGGCTGGGTGATCGCGACGACTGGACCGCCGCCGACACCCTGAAGAACGTCGTCCTGACCGTCCGTCAGCCCGGGGCGGACCGCGCCGAACCTCTGGTGGTCGGGCTGCCCGGCGACCGGGAGGTCGACCTGAAGCGGCTCGCCGCCGCGCTGGAGCCGGCGCAGGTGGCGGTCTTCGAGGAGTGGGCCGAGCATCCGGAGTTGGTGCGCGGCTACCTCGGCCCGCAGGTGCTCGCCAAGCTGGGCATCCGCTACCTGGTCGATCCCCGGGTGGTGACCGGTTCCGCCTGGCTGACGGGCGCGAACGAGCCAGGTCGGCACGCCACCGACGTGGTCTGCGGCCGGGACTTCACGCCCGACGGCACGATCGAGGCGGCCGAGGTGCGTGCCGGCGACCCCTGCCCCGACTGCGCCGACGGCGAGCTGACCATCCGGCGGGGCATCGAGATCGGGCACATCTTCCAGCTTGGTCGCCGGTACACCGACGCGTTCGCCGTCGACGTGCTCGGGCCGGCCGGCAAGCCGGTCCGACCCACCATGGGCTGCTACGGCATCGGGATCTCCCGAGCGGTCGCGGCAATCGCCGAGCAGCACCACGACGAGCACGGGCTCCGCTGGCCGGCGGCGGTCGCGCCGTGCGACGTACACCTGGTGGTGGCGGGCAAGGGCCCGCAGCTCGACGCGGCGCTGGACCTCGGCGGGCGGCTGGCCGCGGCCGGCCTGCGCGTGCTGGTCGACGACCGCACGCACGTCTCGGCCGGGGTGAAGTTCACCGACGCCGAGCTGATCGGCATCCCGCGCGCCGTCGTGGTCGGCCGCCGTCTGAGCGACGGGTACGTCGAGCTGCGCGAGCGGGCCGCCGACCGGCGGACGGAACTGCCGGTGGACGCCATGGTGGAGCGGATCGTCGACGAGGTTGGTCGGGATCGTGCGAACCTGGTGTAGCCGCCGCGTCACGGGGTAGTGCAGTCGGATCGGGTGAAGCGTGTTCGGAGGATCTCATGACCGGTTACCGGGTCAGCGACGTGATGACCAAGCAGGTCGTGTACCTGTCCGCGGAGACCACCCTGGACGAGGCGGCCAGGGTGATGAAGGAGGCGGACATCGGCGACGTGGTGGTCACCGACGGCGCCACCCTCGCCGGCATGCTCACCGACCGGGACATCGTGGTCCGGGCGGTCGCCGAGAACGCGTCACCGGCGTCGACCACCATCGGCTCGATCGTCACCCGCGAGGTGGTCATGATCGAGCAGCACTGCACGGCCGGGGAGGCCGCGGCGCTCATGCGGGACCGGGGCATCCGGCGGGTGCTGGTCTGTGACACCGACCGCAAGCTGGTGGGCATCGTCTCGCTCGGTGACCTGGCCATGCAGCTCGACCCGACCAGCGCGTTGAGTGAGATCAGCGAACAGTCGCCGACCACGTGATCCGTCGGCGCCGGCGGTAGCCTCGACTCATGGCTGACATGCCGGCCCGACTGGCCGAGATCGTCGACGAGTTCGCCGCCGCGCCGCGCGACCTGGTGTTGGAGATGCTGCTGGAGTACGCGGACGTCATTCCCGTGCTGCCGGACGACGACACCACGCGCGAGGGCATGGAGCAGGTGCCCGAGTGCCAGACCGCGTTCTTCCTGCGCGCCACCGTGACGCCGGACGGGGTGGTCGAGACGCTCTTCGACTGCCCGCCGGAGGCGCCGACCACCCGGGCGTTCGCCGGGATCCTCGCCGAAGGGCTGGCCGGCGCGAGCGCCGAGGAGGTGCTGGCGGTTCCGGACGATCTCTACCAGCGGATGGGCCTGGCCCAGGCGATCAGTCCGCTGCGGGTACGCGGGGGCACCGCGATCCTGGGCCGGCTCAAGCGGCAGGTCCGGGAACAAGTCGACTGAGCGGGCAGTTGCCACCGATCATGGAGATCGAGATCTACGCGGACCTCGTCTGCCCGTGGTGCTACCTGGGCAAGCGTCGCCTGGACGAGGCAATCGCCCGCTACGACGGCGAGGTGACCGTCCGCTACCGGCCGTTCCAGCTCGACCCGTCGCCGGTGCCCGAGCCACTTCCGGTCGTCGAGGCGCTGGCCGACAAGTTCGGCGGCCCCGAGCGGGCGCGGCAGATGGTCGAGCGGGTGGTCCAGGTCGCGGCGGGCGACGGACTCCGGCTGGACTACGACCACGCGGTGGCCGCGAACACCTTCGACGCGCACCGGCTGGTCGGCTACGCCGCCGAGCGCGACCGGGCGGCCGAGATGGTGGACGCCCTGTACCAGGCGCACTTCACGAAGGGTCTCGACATCGGCGCCCGGGAGGTGCTGGCCACGATCGCCGGATCGATCGGCCTGGACGCCGCCGACGCCCGCCGGTTCCTCGACTCGGACGAGCGGACCGCCGAACTCGCCGCCGACCTGGCCGCCGCGCACGAGCTGGGCATCACGAGCGTGCCGATGTTCGTGCTGGCCGGGAAGTACGCGGTCAGCGGTGCCCAGGAGACGTCCACGCTGCTCGCCGCGCTGGCCGAGGTCGAGCAACGGGAGGCCGCTGCCGGTCAGGCGTGATGTTTCACGTGCAACGGTATCGACGCTGATGCCTGGTCAGGCCGGCCTGGCCAGGCCTTCCACCACCTGCGCGCCGGGCAGTGCGCCCAGCGCCGGCCCGGGCAGCGCGATCTTGCTGTGCCGTACGCCGGACCCGATGATCACGTGCGGGGTGGCGATCACCCGCGCGTCCACCAGGATCGGCCACTGCGCCGGCAGCCCGATCGGGGTGATCCCGCCGTACTCCATGCCGGTCAACTCGACCGCGTCGGTCATCGGGGCGAAGCTCGCCTTGCGGACGTCCAGCGCCCGACGGGCCACCCCGTTCACGTCGGCCCGCGTGGTCGCCAGCACGATGCAGGCCGCGTAGCGGACCACGCCCTCGCGCTTGCCGGCCACCACCACGCAGTTGGCCGACACGTCCAACCCCACCTCGTACGCGGCACAGAACTCCGCCGTGTCGGCGAGATCGGCGTCGATCGGCGCGACCAGCACGTCGTCGACGTCGACCGGCGCTTCGGCGGGCCACTGGGCGATGGCCTCCGCGACCGGCGGGGCGAGCAGATCGAGGCGGGCGCGGGCCGGTTCGGTCTTCAACGTTCCCATCACGGATGCGATCCTCGCACCCGTGCCGCCGGATCGCCCGTCGACACCGGGCACGTCCCGCGACGCCACGTCCACGTCGCGGCTCAACTGCCCGCGAGGAACGCGTTGTCGCGCATGAACGAGCGGTCGCGGTCGGCCGCCAGCTCCTCCTCGCGTCGGGCCCGGGCCCGCTGAAGCTCCAGGTCCTCCAGCGCGTGGCGGACGCCCAGCCGGATCACGCCGTAGAGGAACACGAAACCGAAGACGTAGAGGATCACCGTGGTGACGACAACGAACATGGCGTCACCGTAAGACGAACGTGAACCGGCACATCTCTCATCTCCGCACGGTTCCCCCGTACGTGTCCGGGGCACCGCTACCTCACCCCGACTTGAGCAGGTCCAACACCGTGAGCAGCGCGAAGAACGCGATCACGATCTCGTTGACGATCCAGGCGTGCCCCTCGGCCCAGCTCCGCATCCGGGCGAGCACCCGCGCGGCCCTCGACCCGAGCAGCACCAGCGCCAGCAGCGGCACGGCGAGCAACAGCACGGTGAGCAGCACGAACGGCACCAGGTGCCACCACGGAAGATCGTGCCGGGCCACCGTCGCGCCCACCGTCGCCATGGTGAGGTCGTCGGTGGGCGTCACCACGAAGAGCAGCGCGCCCGTACGCGCCGCCCAGCGCGGATCGGCGTGGCTGACGCTGCCCAGCCATCGTGGCGGCCCGGAGCGGTCGCGGCGTACCCAGATCACCACGGCCATGACCACCAGCAGCGCGAGGACCACCAGGTCGATGGCCGGACCACTGTCGACCTTGCGGGCGGCCGTGCTGGCGTCGTTCGCCAGCCCGCCCAGCACCCGGGTCAGCAACCAGCTCACCGTCACGCCGGCGACCACCACCAGTCCGGCGCCGGCGATGAAGCCGCACGACGCGGCCCGGGGCCGGTCGGACGAGGCGAGGAAGATCGCCACGACCAGTTGGGTCCCGGCGACCATCACCACGGCCAGCGGCAGGACGGTCAGGAAGCTCATCGCTGCCATCCTGACGCCCGACCGGGACCGATGCGCCGAATCGTCGGTGGATCACCCGCCCGGCCGGGTGCTCCCCGGCACCACCACCCGGCCGGCCAGTAACGCGCCGAACAACGCCAGACCAGCCGCCACCACGAGCGTCACCAGATAGCTCGACGGGCCGGGCGCGCTCCCCGCAGCCAGGACGGCACCGGTGAGCGCCAGCACGGTGGCCGCGAAGAGGGAGTCGCCCAGTTGCAGCGACGAGCTGTTGCGGCCCTGCTCACCGGGTGCGGACAGCTCCAACGTGAGCACCGACAACGACGGGTAGAGCAGCCCCATGCCGAGCCCGGCGACCGCCCAGCCCAGCACGGCGACGGCCACCGGCACCTCGGGTCGGACGGCCAGCGCCACCGTCGCCGTACCGGCCGTGATCGCGCTCAGGCCGACGCGCGGCAGGCTGGCCCGGGAGGCCGGCACCGGAATTCGGCCCTGTATCCAGGAGCCCACCGACCAGGCCAACGCGCCCACGGTGAGGACCAGCCCGGCGGCGGTCGGCGACAGTCCCCGCTCCCGGGACAGCATCAACGGGATGACCACCTCGGCGCCGACGAACGCCGCCGACGCCAGACCCCGCAGACCGACGACGGTGGGCAGCCCCCGGCCCGCCCGGAGGAACCCGGGTGGCAGCAGGCGCGGAGCGCAGATCACCAGACCGGCCAGGGCGAGCGCGATCACCGTCAGGGCCGCCACGCCACGCTGCTGCCCCCCGATGTGCAACAGTGCGGCGCTCGCGCCCGCCCCGCAGGCCCAACCGATGCGGGCGACCGCGCCGCTCGGCGGCCGCGTCGCCACGGTCGCGTCGAGCGACCGCAGGCCCGGCTGGATCAGCAGCACCGCCGGGACGGCCACCGCCGGCACCACGAGAAAGACCCACCGCCAGCCCAGGTACTCGACGATCAGCCCGGCCAGCGCCGGCCCGACCAGCGAGGGTACGACCCACGCCGCCGCGAACGCGGCGAAGATCCGCCGGTGCAGTTCCTCCGGGTACGCCTGCCCGACAATGACGTAGAGCGCCACGGAGAGCAGCCCGGAGCCGAAGCCCTGCACCACCCGGCCGACCACCAGGGTCGTCATCGCCTGTGCCGTACCGGCGATCAGCAGTCCCACCACGAACCAGGCGACGCCGTGCCACATCGGCCCCCGCGGTCCCCGCGCGTCGCACCAGATGCCGGAGACGACCATGGCCAGCACACCGGCGGCGAACGGGCCGCCGAACGCGATGCCGTACAACGCCAGGCCGTCCAGGCTGCGCGCCACGGTCGGCATGGCCGTGCCGACCGCCAGCGCCTCGAAGGCGAGCAGCGACACCAGCGCCACGCTGCCGACCGTCATCGCCCGCAGCCGAGACGCGAACAGCCCTGCGGACGTTGGGGCGAGGGTGGCGGTTCGGCTCGACATGCACCGAGCCTGCGACCTCAACCCGGATTCATGTCAACCGGGGCGTGACCCGGCTCTCGTCAGGCTTCCTGGATCGCCTCCCCGACGCCGCGTACCAGTCCCGAGAAGTGCTGGTCCGCGAGGAGGTGCCCGGCGGTGATCGCCAGGGCGAGCGGCCACTCGATCACCTGCAACGCGGCCAGGACCCCGAGCCCGGCGTAGTAGGCGACCTTGTCCGGTGGCGGTACGGCCACCTCGCCCAGCATGGGCAACTCGACCCGCCGGCTGTACATCTGGACGTTCTCGCGTGAACCGTTGAGGTGTCGCGTCAGCGTGCTCATTCCGGCCTCCCCGTGTCCGGTGCTGGTCGTCGGATTCCACCGGCCACCCCGTCCATGCGCAGGCCGCCGCGCAAAGTTCCGGTCCTCCGAGGGGCATAACGGACGCCAGGTCGGGAAGCCAGGCCGCCGGACGCGAGGGCGGCGGGAGGACGAGATGACCGACGGCACAACAATCGGCAATGGGGGGTCGGGTCGGCGTCCGTCCGGCCGTACGCCTCGATGACGGCGGCGGGTCGCGCCGCCGGCCGCCTCCTGCCGTCCATCGGCGTGCCGCACCTGGTCGGTGAGGCGTCCCGGACGGTCGGGTCGGCCGCGACCCGGTTGGCCCGGACCGCCGGCCTGAGCCGACGCCGGGTCTGGTCGCGCCCGGGCCGCCACCACATCGAGGTTCACGGTGTCTGCCAGGACGGCGGCGACCGGTTGGCCCGGCAGGTCGAGGCCGCGCTGGAACGGCTGCCCGGAGTCGCCTGGGCCCGGGTGAACGCACCCTCGGGTCGGGTCGTGGTGGCCGTCCAGGCCCCCGAGCCGAGGCTGCGCGATCTCATCGCCGCGATCAGCCGGGTCGAGCGGACCTGTGACCATGAACCGGACCCGGAGATCCCGCCCCCGCACCCGCCGGAAGAGGGGCCGCGTACGCCGCGCACCCTCGGCGCGCTCGCCTCGGACGCGCTGGGTCTGACCATCTCGGCGGCCACCCGCATCCTGCCGTTCACGCCGTTGCCCGGTGAGGTCGCCGGCCTGCTGGCCGCCGCCGACCTGCAACCGAAACTGCACGCCTTCGTCGGTAGACGACTGCGCTCCGACCCCCGCGCCGACGTCATCTTCCCGCTGGCCGAAGCCGTCGTGCAGGGCCTGACCGGCAGGTGGACGGGGATAGTCCTCGACGGCGCCCAACGGATGGTGCAGTGGGGCGAGGCACGGGCCCAGCTCGCCGCCTGGGAGGCGGCCGAGCCACGGCTGACCGGTGACCCGGAACGCGCCACCGCCCGGTGGCCGGCGGTCGAGCGCCCCTGCCCGAAGCCGGACGGCCCGGTCGAGCGCTACATCAACCGGGTGCTCGCGGCGGGCGCTGCGGCGGCAGCGGCGGCGACGCCTTTCGCCGGACCCAAGCGGGCCGCCGCGCTGGGACTCTCCGCGCTACCGAAGGCCCCGGGCAGCGGACGGGAGGGGTATGCGGCGCAGCTCGGCCGGGTCCTCGCCCGGCGCGGGGTGATCGCGATGGACCGCAGCGTGCTGCGGCAGTTGGACCGGATCGACACGCTGGTGCTGGACGCGGCGGTCCTCGGGTCGGAGCGGGGCGTACTCGCCGATCTGGCCCCGGCGGCCGACACGGACGTCGACGAGGTGGCGGAGCGGGCGTTCGAGCTGTTCGACCCCGCCGACCCGACCACCTCGCGGGAGTCCGACGGTTGGCGGCTCGCACCCCTGGACCGGCTGCCCGAGGACGCCCGCGACGACGTCCCGGACGGCGAGCGGCTGCGTACGGCGGGCGGGCAGTTGCTCGGGCTGACCAACGCGGGGCGGCTGGCCGCGCTGCTGCGGGTCGAACCGGAACCCGCGCCCGGGGTCGACGGTCTACCCGCCGCCGCGCGTCACGCCGGACTGAAACTGGTCGTGGCCGGGGGCGACGAGCAGCGGTACGACTTCGCCGACACGCTGGTGCCCGGTGGGGACCGGTTGGCCGACTCCGTACGCGCGCTCCAGCGCGACGGCGCGGTGGTCATGCTGGTCTCCGGCGACCGGGCGGCGCTCGGCGCGTCCGACTGCGGGCTCGGCATGTCGGCCGCCGAGGAGTTGCCCCCGTGGGGAGCGCACCTGCTGGTCGGCGCCGACCTTCGGGTGGTGGCACTGTTGATCGAGGCGACCGGGGCAGCCCGGCGGATGACCCAGCAGAACATCCGGCTCGCCATGGCCGGCACCGGGTTGGGTGCGCTGGGCGCGTTCACCGCGCCGCCGGCCCAACTGCCACATCGGGCCCTCGTGGCGGTCAACGGCGCGGCCGCACTGGCGTTCGCGAACGGGGTCTGGCGGGCCCGCCGGCTACCCGACCGGTCGGACACACCGGCACCGGTGGCGACGGCCTGGCACCTGATGCCGGTCCGGACCGTGCTGGACCGCCTGGCCACCACACCCGACGGGTTGACAAACACGGAGGCGCAGCGCCGGCACGACGGCCACGGCACGCAAGGCGGCGGCACGCCCAGCGGTGGTGGGCTGCTGCGGGCGTTCCTGGACGAGCTGTCCAACCCACTCACACCCGTGCTGGCGGCCGGGGCGGTGCTGTCCGCGTCGTTCGGCTCGCTCGTCGACGCCGCGCTGGTCGGCAGCGTCGTCGGCGGGTCGGCACTGATCGGGGCCGTGCACGAGCGCAACACCGAACGTTCGCTGGCGGAGCTGCTGTCGCGTTCGGCGGTGACCGCCCGGGTCCGCCGGGACGGAGCCGAGCAGGTCGTCGCGGCCGAGGACCTGGTGCTCGGCGACGTCATAGCCCTCGAACCCGGTGACTCGGTGCCGGCCGACTGCCGGGTGCTCGAATCGGTGGGCTTGGAGGCGGACGAGTCGTCGCTGACCGGCGAGTCGCTGCCGGTCGCCAAGAGCAACCGGGCGGTCGTCGCCGCGGCCATCGCCGACCGTCACTCGATGCTGTACGAGGGCACCACCGTCGCCGCCGGCCACGGCACCGCCGTCGTGGTGGCGACCGGGGCCGACACCGAGTCCGGCCGCAGTCTGGCGCTGGTCCGCCAGGCGCCCCCGACCAGCGGGGTGGAGGCTCGACTCGGCTCGTTGACCAGCGCCGCCATCCCGTTGGCCGCCGGTTCGGCGATCGCCGTCGCCGGGGCGGGACTGCTTCGGGGCGTACCCCTGGCCGAAACGGCGGCGACCGCCGCGAACCTGGCCGTGGCGTCGGTGCCGGAGGGGCTGCCGTTCCTGGTCAGCGCCGCGCAACTGGCGGCGGCCCGGCGCCTCGCCGAGCACGGCGCGTTGGTCCGCAATCCGCGCACCATCGAGGCGTTGGGCCGGGTGGATGTGCTCTGCTTCGACAAGACCGGCACCCTCACCGAGGGCAAGTTGCTCCTCGCGGGGGTCGGCGACGGTGTCGGCGACCGGTACGCGCCGGTGGACCGGCTCGACGACCGCCTGCGGTCGACCCTCGCCACCGCGTTGCGGGCCACCCCGGCGGCGGCCGATCCGGAAGAGTTGGCGTTGCAGACCGACCGGGCGGTCCGGCGGGGCGCCGCCACGGCTCAGGTCGTCGAGCAGACCGGGGCGACCGGCTGGCGCGCGGTCGGCGGGCTGCCGTTCGAGCCGTCCCGGGGCTACCACGCAACCGTCGGCGAGACCGACGGGCACCTGCTGTTGAGCGTCAAGGGCGCCCCCGAGACGGTGCTGCCACGCTGCGCGAACCGCCGCACCGACGGCCGACGGGAGCCGCTGGACGACGCCGGCCGCGCGGAACTCCAGCGCGTGCTGGCCGACCGGGCGGGCGCCGGGCACCGGATCCTCGCTGTCGCCGAGTGCCAGGTGGACGCCGCGCAGATCACCGACTCCGAGGTCCGGGGGCTGACCTTCGTGGGGTTCCTGGCGCTCGCGGACGGGGTCCGGGAGAGCGCGGCCCCGGCGGTACGCCGTATCCGGCAGGCGGGCGTGCACACCATCATGATCACCGGTGACCACCCGGCCACCGCCGAGGCCATCGCGGCCACCATCAGCGAGCACGACGAGCAGCGGGTGGTCACGGCCGCCGAACTCGACCAACTGGACGACGAGGCGCTCGCCGAACGGCTCGCCACCACCGACGTGGTGGCCCGCTGCACCCCGACGCACAAGGTCCGGATCATTCAGGCGTTGCAGAAGTGCGGGCGGACCGTGGCGATGACCGGCGACGGCGCGAACGACGCCCCGGCGATCCGGCTGGCCGACGTCGGCATCGCCCTCGGCCAACGTGGCACACCGGCGGCCCGGGCGGCCGCCGACCTGGTGGTCACCGACGACCGCCTGGAGACCATCATCGCCACCCTGGTCGAAGGGCGTGCCATGTGGTCGTCGGTCCGGCACGCGCTGAGCATCCTCGTCGGCGGCAACCTCGGCGAGATCGCGTTCAGCGTGCTCAGCGCCGCGGCGACCGGCCGCTCGGCCCTCACCGGCCGGCAACTGCTGCTGGTCAACCTGCTCACCGACCTGGCGCCGGCGCTGGCCATCGCGGTCCGGCCACCCGCCTCGGACCGCACCGACGGACTGCTCACCGAGGGCCCGGACGCGTCCCTCGGTGAGACCCTCAGCAGGGAGATCGGCCTGCGCGCGGCGTCCACCACGCTGGGCGCGACGGTCGGCTGGACGTTGGCCCGGTACACCGGGCGGCAGCGCCGGGCCGGCACCGTCGCTCTCGTCTCGCTGGTCGGCACCCAACTCGGGCAGACCATCCTGGCCGGAGGCACCAGCCCGGCGGTGCTGGCGTCCACGGCGGCGTCGCTGGGAGTGCTCGTCGTGGTGGTGCAGACGCCGGGTGTGAGTCAGTTCTTCGGCTGCACGCCGCTCGGTCCGGTGGGTTGGACCATCGGCACCGGATCGGCGCTCGGCGCCACTCTCGCCAACGGCGCGCTCACCAGGCTCGTCGCGCATCTCCCGTCGGCCCGACCCGACCTCGCCCAGCCCGTCGACGGCGACTGACCACCGTCTCGCCCGCTTGGACACCACCGGCCGGGGTACCGGAGTTCGAGGAGGTGGGCATGGTGGTCGAACAGCCGCAGGTCACGTTCATCGGCACCGCGACGACGGTGCTACGGATCGGCGGGTTCACCCTGCTCACCGACCCGAACTTCCTGCACCGCGGCCAGCGGGCGTACCTCGGCAAGGGTCTGTGGTCGCGCCGCCGCACGGACCCGGCGCTGCGGATCGCCCAGCTTCCCCGCCTGGACTCCGTGGTCCTCTCCCACCTGCACGGCGACCACTTCGACCGGGTGGCCCGCCGGGAACTCGACCGCGAGCTGCCCATCGTCACCACGCCCGCCGCCGAACGCAAGCTGCGTCGCTGGGGCTTCGGGTCCGCCGACGGGCTGCCGACCTGGTCGTCACGGGAGCTGCGTCGCGGCGGTACGACAGTGCGCCTGACCTCGATGCCCGGTCAGCACGGCCCGGGCGTGCTGGACCGGCTGCTGCCCGACGTGATGGGCACGATGATCGACGTGGAACGCGCCGGACGGCGCGAATTCCGGCTGTACGTCACCGGCGACACGCTCAACCGGCCGCTGCTCGCCCCCATCGCGGAGCGCTACCCGGACATCGACGCGATGCTGATCCACCTCGGCGGCACGAAGGTCGCCGGAATCCTGCTCACCATGGACGCCCGGCAGGGCGCCGACCTGGTCGAGCTGATGCGTCCAAAGCTGACCGTGCCGATCCACTACGACGACTACCCGGTCTTCCGCTCACCACTGGCGCACTTCGTCGACGAGGCCCGCCGCCGGGGCTGGGTCGAGCAGGTACGCACCATCGCGCGGGGCGAGACGGCAGCGCTGACCGGTGGCTCGGGCGTGATTGATCTCGCGGATTAGCCTGACGGCATGCCGTCGTTCCTGGCCAACGGAGTTCGTCCGAAGGTCTGGCCCTCCCTGCCGCTGGCGCTGCTGCTGCCCTGCGGCCTGCTGATACTGCTGGGTGTCACCGACGACCGCGAGCCGCCCCCACCCGTCGGCGTGCTGACGCCGGCGACGGTGATCGCGGTGGAACCGGCCCGGACCGCGGACGGCCCCTACGTGCTGCTGCGGGTAGACGCCGTCGACGGACCCATCACCTGCGGGATCTACGAACGGTCGTTTCCCGACCGGCGGCTACCGCCGCTGCGCCAGCAGCTCACCATCGACTACACCCCGTCCAGGTGCCTGCCGGAGCCTGTCAACACCGAACTGCCCCGAGGGGTCATCGTCGCCATGGGCGCCATCGGATTGGCGGTGTCGCTCCTGTGGCTCCGGGCAGGTCCGCGCTTCCAACGGCTGACGCGCCGGCGGCGCTCCCGCACCTGACAAAGACGACCCACGAGCCGACACGTCGTTACCGGAGCGGCCCGGGGAGCGGTGCCTCCCCCCGCATCGCGCTCTCGGCCAACTCGATGCGTTCCGGATGAAGTCTGTCGTCGCCCAGGGGGTGCCCGGGCGAATTGATGCAGCGCTGCCCCGACTCGGCGCTGCACACCGGACACGCGAGAAAGAATCCGCAGGATGGCACGAGTTCGACGCCCTGGGCCAGCGCGGATCTGCCAATCTTCACGACCGTTTCGAGCAGGTCGTCGTCCTGGTGCCGGGTAGCGGCAGCGGCCACCTCCCGCATCCCTTCCCAGAATTTCTCGGCGGAGTTCGGTTCGTTCACGTCGATGCGCACGAGCGCGGATCCCCGCCTCCCGTCCCGGTAAACGCGGGGCCATGGGCCACGCCCGTCGGCGGTAGTATCCCCAGGCTTTGATCTGCAACGGGGAGGACGATCCACATGCGAGGCAAGATCCCGGCCGGCATCGCGATAGCGCTGGCCTTCATGGTTCCGGCGGCACCGGCGATGGCACAGAGCGCGTCGCCCGGGCTCGACCAGAACTGCCAGACGGTCGAGCGCAAGACTTTCAAGGACATCCGTGAGCTGTTCACCTTCGACCTGGACACCGCCAATGTCGGCCAGCTCCGACTGCTGACCGCCCAGCTCCTGCACTACGCGAACACCGAGGCCCTGCCCACCCTGCCCGACGTCATTCAGGAGCGACTGGGCGGCACCTCGGATGACCTGCGCGCCTGGCTCAAGAATGACGCGCAGAAAGTTTGGACGATCGATCTGCGGATCAAGGTTGGCCAGACGATGACCGGCGCCGGCACCAACGTGAAGGAGGCCGCGCAGAAGACGCTCGACGCCGAGGGCGTCGAGCCTTACCTGGCCTACCTGAACGAGGGCCTGTACGCCGCGCGGGCAGTCGACTGCGCGTCGCAGCCAACCCCGACGCCGACGACGCAGCCCACCCCCACGGCGAGCGCGACGTCGACCGTCGCGCCGACCGCAGCCACCTCCACGAGCCCGGTCGCTGCCGGCGGTGATGGTGGCGGACTGCCCGTGACCGGTGCCGACACCGCGACCGTGGCCGGCATCGGCGGCGCGCTCCTGCTCGTCGGCGGCGCGAGCTTCGTGATCGCACGCCGTCGCCGTTCCCGCTTCGTCGCATAGCTCGATCCGGACGCGCCCGGCCCGACACATCGTCGGGCCGGGCGCTTCTTTTCGCAGGTCAGGACAGCTCTGGACGCACGGTTCAGTTGAGCTGATCCGGGTGCGGACCGGTACGCAGTCCGCGGTCGATGGTGGCGATCGACGTCATGTCCTCCTCGGTGAGTTCGAAGTCGAACACCTCGAGGTTCTGGCGGATGCGGGACGGGGTGACCGACTTGGGGATGACGATGTTGCCCAGTTGCAGGTGCCAGCGCAGCACCACCTGGGCCGGGGTCTTACCGGTCCGGGTCGCGATCTTGGTGATTGCCTGGTCGTCCAGGACCGCGCCCTGAGCCAGTGGGCTCCACGCCTCGGTGGCGATGCCGTGCTGGCGGTGGAAGGCGCGCAGGTCGTCCTGCTGCAGGCCGGGGTGCAGCTCGATCTGGTTGACCGCCGGGGTGAGCGCGCTGCTGTCCAGCAGCCGATCGAGGTGGGCGGGCTGGAAGTTCGAGACGCCAGCGGCGCGGATGCGCCCCTCGGCCGCGAGGCGCTCCAGCGCGCGCCACGACTCGAGATAGAGGTCACGGGCGGGGGTCGGCCAGTGGATCAGATAGAGGTCCACGTAGTCGAGACCGAGTTTGGCCAGGCTTGCGTCGAACGCGCGCAGGGCGTTGTCGTAGCCCTGGTCGGCGTTCCACAGCTTGGTGGTGACGAACAGCTCCTCGCGGGGCAGCCCGGAAGCGGTCAGCGCTCGGCCCACACCAGCTTCGTTGCCGTAGACCGCAGCGGTGTCGATCGAGCGGTAGCCGGCCTCAAGCGCCGCGGTGACGGCGACGGTGGTCTGGTCGTCGGGGATCTGGAAGACGCCGAAGCCGAGCTGGGGGATGTCGACGCCGTTGTTCAGCGTCACGGTCGGAATGGTCATGGCTGTTCGGTCCCTTACGTGTCGTGATCAGTCGAGGTGTGGCGGCGCCGGCTACCTGGGGCGGGGCCTGCCAGTGCACGATTGCCTACGCCCCTTACATGCGAAGACAATAGTTGCAGACGCGCCCTACTGCAAGTGTCGGCACTTCTCCTGCACGCGGTTCGACCGCTGTTCGGCGGCCGGGCCAAAATCCAGGGACGGCTACACACTTGCTTGCCAGGGCCTGATGTAGGCGCTAGCTGACATTCTCGAAGCAGGCTTACCCTGAAGCTCCCGGCTGAGAAGGAAGACCCGGACCATGACCGCCACGGATCCCGCGCTAACCGCCCTCGCCAGCGGATGGGCAGCCCTCTCCCTCCTGTACGGCAGGATCGAGGCACACCTCGAGCGCGCTCTGCAGTCCGCGCACGACCTCAGCGTGCGGGAGTACTCGTTGCTCGACGTGCTCAGCCGCCAGCACGACCGCGAAGGCGGCCATCTGCAGATGAAGCAGGTCGCCGACGCCGTGGTGCTGAGCCAGAGCGCCACCACCCGCCTGGTCGCCCGGCTGGAGGACCGCGGCCTGCTCTCCCGCTACCTGTGCCCGACCGACCGCCGCGGCATCTACACCGACGTCACCGACGCCGGCCTGAAACTCCTACGAGAGGCCCGGCCGACCAACGACACCGCCCTGCGAAAGGCGCTGGACGACGCCGCCAGGAACCCCGAGTTGGCGCCACTGGTAACGGCAGTCGAGGCGATGGACCTCACACGTGGCTAGGCCGTATCCCAGTCGGAGGAAGCCGAGACCTCGTAGGGGATCGTCGCCAACAGCTCGGCAGGCCCTTCCAACTTCCAGGCTCGGACGCAGCAGCCGCAGCCGCCATCCTCTTCGGCGTAGGTGAGAGCGTCTCGGTTGGCGTTCAACCAGGCCTCAGCCGCCTCGACCTCACCCGGCTTGTCGACGGAGGCCATCATGGTTTGCCGGATCACAGCGAGCACCCCAGCGGACGCCTTGACCTGCGGACGCCCGCTGGGCGAGGAGGGGGCGGCGTGACCGCCTGGCTGTGCTGAGGGCCGAGATCGGCCGAAGAAAGCGCTGGTGGAGCCCAGGGGACTCGAACCCCTAACCCCTGCCTTGCAAAGGCAGTGCTCTGCCAGTTGAGCTAGGGCCCCGCAAATGACGGCGACTGGCTCGCCGCCACTACGAAGTCAGCGCAGGTCGGGCGCGGTGGTCGCCTCGTGCCAGAGGGCGCGCTCGTCGTTGGCGGCCTTGACCTTGTTGAAGACGACGGCAGCCACGCCGACGACGCCGGCCAGGATCAGCAGCTTCTTGAACATGGGGCAACCCCTTGCGCTCGACTACCGTCGGACGATGTGCGGTGGGGCTAGATGGAATCGAACCATCGACCTCAGAGTTATCAGCTCTGCGCTCTAACCGACTGAGCTATAGCCCCGCGTAGCGACGAGCAAGATTAACCCATCCGCCGCGCCGGCCCCAAATCGGGGTCCGACTGCGCGATCCGGGTCGTCGACGCCCGCAAAACCTACCTGGGTACGGGGCGTCGGAGCGACCGCATTCCGCGGAGGCCCCGACGCCCCGGTCACACTCAGTCCCGCTCGGCGAGCGTCAGCTCGATCCCGCCGACCAGGTCGGCGCAGACGTTGTAGACGAACGCGCCCAGCGTGGCCAGCGCGGTGAACAGCACCACGTTGACCAGGCCGATCAGCGCCGAGCTGAGGATCACGCCCTTGGCGGTGATCTGGAACCCGTTGGTGCTCTGCCCACCACCCGCGTTGACCAGGTCGCTGAGGCTGTCGTTGACGCTCTGGAACACACCCATCGCGTCCAGCGCCAGGTAGAGCACCGACGTGGCGACCACCACGACGATGAACAGCACCACCGAGACGGCGAACGCGAACTTCATCACGGACCAGGGGTCGATCCGCTTGAGGTTCAGCCGGGCCCGGCGCGGCCCACGGGACGCCGCCGAGCTGACCGAGCTCCGTGCGGCGCGGACGGCCTCGCCGACCCGGGCAGCCCCGACGGCCGACGCGTTGCCGATCCCCGGCGGCAGACCGCCACCGCTCGCGGGGCGACCACCGGCGGACGTACGCCCCGCATCCGGCGGCGCCATGCCCGGTGTGATCCGGGGTTGCGTGCCAGTAGCCCCGGTCGATGTCGCCTGACCGGGTCGGGTGCTGATCGGCTGCGTGGTCGTCGGACGCGCCGGGTTCGGGGCGGCCGCCGTGGGGGCCGCTCCGGTGGACGTCGCTGCCTCGCCGGCCGACTTCTCGGCCTTGGTGTCACCCGATCCCGCGTCCTCGCCGGGCTGCTCCGGCGGGGGTGTCATGCCGGGAGCCCGGGTGAATTTCGGGGCAGGCGCGTCGGCGGGAACCGTTGCCCGGCCCACGGCCGCGCGGCCGGTCGCTGGTGTGCCGCCCTTGGCGGCCTCCTCGTCGACCGGGTTGGCCGAGGTCCCCGTGTTCCCCGACTTCGCCTGTGTCTCCGTCATTCAACTAGTCCTGTTCGTCAGGCTCGTCGGCATTGCGAGCAATCGCCACGATAGTCACGCCGTCCGGGAGGTCCATCAGCTTGACCCCCATTGTGTTCCGGTCACGCGTACGGCGTACAGGCTTCACCGGAGTCCGGATGACACCACCGTTGCTGGTGATCGCGAACAACTCGTCGTCCGGGTCGATCACCACCGCACCGACCAGACCACCACGCCGTTCGGTGATCTTCGCAGTCAGCACGCCCTTACCTCCCCGGCCCTGCACCGGGTATTCCTCGATCGGGGTACGTTTCGCGTATCCACCGTTCGTGGCCACCAGGACGTCCAGACCGTCCCGGACGACCTCCATGGCGAGTAGGACATCGTCGTCCGTGAAGCGCATGCCGATCACACCCGAGGTGGCCCGACCCATCGGCCGCAGCGCCTCGTCCGAGGCGTTGAACCGGATCGCCTGCGCCTTCTTCGAGACCAGCAGCAGGTCGTTCTCCGGTGCCACGAGAGCAGCACCGACCAGCTCGTCCTCATCGCGCAGGTTGATCGCGATGATGCCGCCGGAACGGTTGGAGTCGAACTCCTCGAGCCGCGTCTTCTTCACCAGGCCGTTCTTCGTGGCCAGTACCAGATAGGGGGCTACCTGGTAGTCCGGGATTTCGATGATCTGCGCGATCTGCTCATCCGGTTGGAAGGCGAGCAGATTGGCCACGTGTTGGCCCTTGGCTACCCTACTGGCTTCCGGCAACTCGTACGCCTTGGCCCGGTACACCCGGCCCTTGTTCGTGAAGAACAGGATCCAGTCGTGGGTCGAGCACACGAAGAAGTGGCTGACGATGTCGTCCTGCCGCAGCGTGGCGCCACTGACGCCCTTGCCGCCGCGCCGCTGCGAGCGGTACAGGTCGACCTTCGTCCGCTTGGCGTACCCCGTCCGGGTGATCGTGACGACCACGTCCTCCCGGGCGATGAGGTCCTCCATCGAGACCTCGCCGTCGAACGGAATGATCTGCGTACGCCGGTCGTCGCCCCACTTCGCGACGATCTCGCCCAGCTCCTCCGAGACGATCCGCCGCTGCCGCTCCGGCTTCGCGAGGATGTCCTTCAGGTCGGCGATCTCGATCTCGAGCTTGGCCAGGTCGTCGAGGATCCGCTGCCGCTCCAGGGCGGCGAGGCGGCGAAGCTGCATGTCCAGGATCGCGGTCGCCTGGATCTCGTCGATCTCCAGCAGCCGGATCAGGCCCTGCCGGGCGTCGTCCACCGTCGGCGACCGCCGGATCAGCGCGATCACCTCGTCCAGGGCGTCCAGCGCCTTGGACAGACCGCGCAGGATGTGCGCCCGCTCCTCGGCCTTGCGCAGCCGGAACGCCGTCCGCCGGCGGATCACGTCGATCTGGTGCTCGACGTAGTACCGGATGAACTGCGCCAGGTTGAGCGTGCGCGGCACCCCGTCGACGAGCGCCAGCATGTTGGCGCCGAACGTCTCCTGAAGCTGCGTGTGCTTGTAGAGGTTGTTCAACACCACCTTGGCGACCGCGTCGCGCTTGAGCACCAGCACGATCCGCATACCGGTACGACCGGAGGACTCGTCGCGGATGTCGGCGATCCCCGCGAGCTTGCCCTCCTTGATCAGCTCGGCGATCCGCTCGGCGAGGTTGTCCGGGTTCACCTGGTAGGGCAGCTCGCTGACGACCAGGCAGGGACGCCCCCGCTTGTCCTCCTCGACCTCCACCACGGCCCGCATCCGGATCGAGCCACGACCCGTGCGGTACGCGTCCTGGATCGCCGTCGTGCCGACGATCAGACCGTGGGTCGGGAAGTCCGGGCCCTTGACGATGCCGAGCAGGGCTTCGAGGGTGGTCTCCTCGTCCTCCTCCGGGTGCTCCAGGCACCACTGCACCGCCGCGCCGATCTCCCGCAGGTTGTGCGGCGGGATCTTGGTGGCCATGCCGACCGCGATGCCCTCGGAGCCGTTCACCAGCAGGTTGGGGATCCGCGACGGCAGGATGGTGGGCTCCTTGGCCCGGCCGTCGTAGTTGTCCTGCAGGTCGACGGTGTCCTCGTCGATGTCCCGCAGCATCTCCATGGCCAGCGGGTCGAGCTTGCACTCGGTGTAGCGCATCGCGGCAGCCGGGTCGTTACCCGGCGAGCCGAAGTTGCCGTTGCCGTCGACCAGCGGGTAGCGCAGCGACCAGGGCTGCGCCATCCGGACCAGCGCGTCGTAGATCGCCGAGTCGCCGTGCGGGTGGAACTGGCCCATCACGTCGCCGACGACGCGGGAGCACTTCACATAGCCGCGGTCCGGCCGGTAGCCGGAGTCGAACATGGCGTAGAGGATCTTGCGGTGGACCGGCTTGAGCCCGTCCCGGACGTCCGGCAGCGCCCGCCCGACGATGACGCTCATCGCGTAGTCGAGGTAGGAGCGCTGCATCTCCACCTCGAGCCCGACCGGTTCGATCCGGTCGTGCGCGACCACCGCGGCGATGGCCTCGGTGGGGACCTCGGGCTCGTTCGGTGTGGACTCGGGGGAATCGGTCACTGTATACCCTTATCAGACTCAGAGTCGTTTTTGTGCTGTGGATAACGGCTGTGGATAGCCGTCAAGCTGTGGATAACTCTGTGGACCGGCAGGCCAGCCAGGGGCTGCCCGGCTGGCCCGTCGACGTCCGTCAGATGTCCAGGAACCGCACATCCTTGGCGTTGCGCTGGATGAACGACCGGCGGGCTTCGACGTCCTCACCCATCAGGACGCTGAACAACTCGTCTGCGGTTGCAGCGTCGTCGAGCGTGACCTGACGCAGGGTGCGGGTCGCCGGGTTCATCGTGGTCTCCCACAGCTCGGGATAGTTCATCTCGCCGAGGCCCTTGAACCGCTGGATGTCGTCCGGCTTGGCGTTCGGCTTCTTCTGCTGGCGCAGTGCGATCAGCCCGTCCCGCTCGCGGTCGGAGTAGGCGTACTGCGCGTCGTCGCCCTTCTTGTTCCACTTGATCTTGTAGAGCGGCGGGGCGGCCAGGTAGACGTGCCCCAGCTCCACCAACGGACGCATGAAGCGGAACAGCAGGGTGAGCAGCAGGGTCTGGATGTGCTGGCCGTCGACGTCCGCGTCGGCCATCAGCACCACCTTGTGGTACCGCAGCTTCTCCATGTCGAAGTCGTCGTGGATGCCGGTGCCGAGCGCGGTGATCAGCGCCTGGACCTCGTTGTTCTTGAGGACCCGGTCGATCCGGGCCTTCTCCACGTTGAGGATCTTGCCGCGGATCGGCAGGATCGCCTGGGTACGCGGGTCGCGGCCCTGCTTGGCCGAGCCGCCGGCCGAGTCGCCCTCGACGATGAAGACCTCGGACTCGCGCGGGTCGGTGGACTGGCAGTCGGCGAGCTTGCCGGGCATCGAGCCGGACTCCAGCAGCGACTTGCGTCGGGCCAGCTTGCGGGCCTGCTGTGCGGCGATGCGGGCGCGGGCGGCCTGGGACGCCTTCTGGATGATCGTCTTGGCCTCGGCCGGGTTGCGGTCGAACCAGTCGACCAGCCGGTCGTTGCAGACCCGCTGCACGAAGCTCTTCACCGGGGTGTTGCCCAGCTTGGTCTTGGTCTGGCCCTCGAACTGCGGGTTCGTCAGCTTGACCGAGATGATCGCGGCCAAGCCCTCTCGGATGTCCTCGCCGGAGAGCTTCTCGTCGCCCTTGAGCAGCTTCTTGTCGGTGCCGTACCGGTTGACCACGCTGGTCAGCGCGGACCGGAAGCCCTCCTCGTGGGTGCCGCCCTCGTGGGTGTTGATGTTATTCGCGAAGGTGTAGACCGACTCGCCGTACGACTCGTTCCACTGCATGGCGATCTCGAGGGACATGCCCTCCTCCTCGGCCTCGAACTCGACCACCGTCTTGTGCATCGGGTTCTTGGAGGCGTTGAGGTGTCGGACGAAGTCGGCGATACCGCCGTCGTAGCGGAAGGTGACCTCGCGGGTCTTGCCGTCCTCGTCCTCCGGGACCCGCTCGTCGAGCAGGTGGATGGTGATGCCCCGGTTCAGGAAGGCCATCTCCTGCAGGCGTCGGTAGATGGTCTGGAAGTCGAAGTCGATCGTCTCGAAGACGTCCGCGTCGGGCCAGAAGGAGACCGCAGAGCCGGTGCGGTCGGTGGTCTCGCCCTTCTCCAGCGCGGATGGCTTGGAGTGGGTGTACTGCTGCCGCCAGACGAAGCCGGACTTGTGGATCACCACGGCCATCTTGGTGGAGAGCGCGTTGACCACGGAGACGCCGACGCCGTGCAGGCCGCCGGAGACCGCGTACGCCTTGCCGTCGAACTTGCCACCCGCGTGCAGCACGGTCAGTGCGACCTCGACGCCCGGCTTCTTGAGCTTCGGGTGGAGGTCGACCGGGAAGCCACGGCCGTTGTCGGTGACCTGGACCCCACCGTCGGCGAGCAGCACCACGTCGATGGTGTCGCAGTAGCCGGCCATCGCCTCGTCCACCGCGTTGTCGACGACCTCCCAGACGAGGTGGTGCAGACCGCGCTCGCCGGTGGACCCGATGTACATACCGGGCCGCTTGCGGACCGCCTCCAGACCTTCGAGAACGGTGATCGACTCTGCGCCGTACTCCTGCTTGTCCTGCGCTGCCACCCTCGGCCACTTTCTCGCGTCGTCGGCGCCGCTGGGGCGCGTCGGGCGCGGGTTCGGCGGGACAGGACGCGACGTCGGCGCGCGGACCGGTGCCGGAGACCTCCGGACAGCGGGAACGCGCCGGTCGCCGCGGTCGCCCGCGGATCGCGATCGGCTCGACTCGGAGTGGAGAATGACCTGGGGCCACCGGCCCCGTCGCTCGCCCACACCGGGTCTTCGTCTCGCTGTCAATCCTACTGTGCGCGGGAGACAGAACCACCACTCGGCACCCTCAACGAGGCGGCTGAGATGTCCGTAGCCGGCAGAACCCCGTTACCCTCGACTCCCCCCACACGCCACGCCCTGTTCGGACGCGCCGCCCCCAGACAGGTTGACCCGCACTCGGGCGGGTCGGGGGTCGCGGTCGGATCGTCCGTGCCGTACGTTTGCGGCGCCCCGGCAGCGGCCTTGATCTTTACCGGCCGGAACCGGGACGATCGACCCGATCGACCCGACACGTGCTCTCTAAGAGGTGACAGATGGGGCTGGACAACGTCGCGGTGCAGTGGCCGCGGACCGGCCGCTTCTACGATCCGGTGGCGCCGGCCGAGTTCGTCGACTTCGGCGAGATCGTCGACCTGCCACGGATCTCCGCGCCGACGGCGGCGCTGGCCGAGCTGATCGCGAAGACCGGCACCGTCCGGGCGACCGCGTACACCGAGCTGGTGGATCTCCTGCTCGGCCTCGAAGGTGTGTTGTACGCCACAGACGCCGCGGCCGAGGACGAGGATCCGGTGATCGACCCGGACGGCTGCGCCTGGATCGCCGGTGGCATCGAACGGTTCGTGGCCGGCCACCGGGAGTACGGCGAGACGGTCACCTTCGACTCGGTGAGTACGGTGCTGCGGGCACTGCTCGGCGACGGTCGGCTGGCGGAGCAGCAGCTGCGCTGGCTGGACACCCGGCTCGACGCGTTGCGCGACGAGAGCGGTGATCCGCCGCAGTGGAACTTCACCTGTGCGGAGCTGGGCGTGCTGGCGGCGTTCTACCGGCGGTGCGCCGAGCGCGGCTTCGCCGTCTACGCCGACGCCTGAACCTCCGGGCCGGCAGGGCGGTTGGCGGCGGCGATCACCTGGGTGAGCGCCGCGTGCAGGTGTTGCAGGTCCTCGACGGGCAGTCCGAGGCGCTGGACGATCGCGGCCGGGATCCGCTCGGCCTGGGCGCGCAGGGCCACGCCGCTCGCGGTGAGTGTGACGGCGAGGCTGCGCTCGTCGGCGGCGTCCCGTTCCCGGCGCAGGTAGCCGGCCGCTTCGAGCCGCTTGAGCAGGGGTGACAGGGTGCCCGGGTCGAGCTGCAACAGGCGGCTGAGGTCGCGGCCGGACAGCGGGGCGTGCTGCCAGAGCGCCAGCATCACCAGGTACTGCGGGTGGGTCAGGCCCATCGGCTCCAACAGGGGCCGGTAGACGGCCACCACGCTGCGTGCCGCGACCGACAGGGCGAAGCAGACCTGCTGCTCCAGCGCCAGCGGATCGGTGCCCTGCGGTTGGTCGCTCATCGGTTGCTCTCCTCGCGCACGGCAACTATCGTACCGATCGTTGGTACACCAACCATTGGTGCGGCAAACTTAGCGACGGCAGGCGGGAGGGGCGGCAGATGAGCAAGGACGGCGCGACCACCAGGGCACCGGGTGAGGGCGGTCGACTCCTGAGCTGGGCCTTCCGGCACCTCGCCGGGCCGGCCGACGGCGTGCAGGGCGCGGTGCAGGGCGGTTCGACGGCCGCTCGCGAGGCGTGGAAACGTGACCTGGCCGAGCGCAAGCGCTACACGCAGGAACAACGCGAGCGAAAGCGGGCCGCCCGGGAGGCCGGCCGGCGGCGCTGAGACGACCTGCTCAGCCGTACGTGTCGCGCGGTCCCCGCCCACGCACCCGGCGTGGGCCCTTCTGCCAGGACGGCGCGGCCGGGCCGTGGATGTGCAGCTTGCGCACCACGTTGTGGCCGACCTCCTGGGCGATCTGCTTGAGCAGCGAGCCGGCCAGCAGCCGGAGCTGGGTGGCCCAGGCCGTCGAGCGCGCCTCCACGGTCAACTCGCCGTCCTCCAGCTTGACCGGCCGGCTGTGCTGGGCCACCTCCGCACCGACCACCCGCTCCCACGCGCCGAACACGGTGGCCTCGGCCGCGGGCTGCTGCCAGCCCCGCGCCTTCACCAGCCGGTTCAGCACCGCGCCCAGGAGCTGCGGGTCGCGCGGGTCGGGCCCGGGGCCCGAGTAGCCACGCAGCCGCCGTCCCGAGCCGCCAGCGCCGTCGGCGCCACCACCGGTGGTACGCCGGGTGCGCGCTGCCGCCTGGCGGCGGGACAGCGCGGCGTCGAGCACCGCCCGCGCCAACTCCGGGCCGCTGGGCCCCTCCGGCTGCCCGTCGGTCGCCCCGGCCGCTGGAGTACGCCCGCCGGCAGCATCCCCGGCCTGCCGGCCGCTGCCGGTGGACGTGGCGCGCGCCGGCCGGGTCTCTGGCTCATCCGACACTTCGTACCGTCCCCTCGCCGACCTGGTAGCGGGTGCCCCGCAACGCGGCCGGAACGTCGTCGTCCACGGCACAGGTGACCAGCAGTTGACTCGCCCCACCCACCAGTTCCGCCAGCCGTTCCCGACGACCGGCGTCCAACTCGGCGAAGACGTCGTCGAGCACCAGGACCGGCTCGATGCCGTCGGCGCGCAGCAGGTCGTACCCGGCGAGTCGCAGCGCGAGCGCGAACGACCAGGATTCGCCGTGGCTCGCGTACCCCTTGGCCGGCAGCGGGCCGAGCGACAGGGCCAACTCGTCCCGGTGTGGCCCGACGAGCGTGGTGCCCCGTTCGATCTCGGCGGCCCGCGCGGCGGCGAGCGCGGCGGTCAGCGCTTCGGCCAGCGTGGCCCGGTCGGTGGTCGGTTCGGCCAGTTCGACCGACGGCCGGTAGGCGATGCCGGCCGCGCCCCGGCCGGCGGCCACCGCGTCGTACGCCTTGGCGACGTGCGGGGTGAGCGCGGCAACCAGTTCCAGCCGGCCGGCGAGCAGCTCCGCGCCGTGCTGGGCCAGGTGGGTGTCCCACACCGCGAGGGTGCCGAGGTCGCCGCCCCGGGAGCCGCCGGTCTTGCGGGCGAGGTACGCGGTGCGCAGCAGGGCGTTGCGCTGCTTGACCACCCGGTCGTAGTCGGCGCGTACGCCCGCGTAGCGGGGTTGCCGGTTGACCAGGAGATCGTCGAGGTAGCGGCGACGCTCGGCCGGATCGCCGCGGACCAGCTCCAGGTCCTCCGGGGCGAACAGCACCAGCCGCAGCGCCCCGAGCACGTCGCGCGCCCGCCGGGCGGGAGATCGGCCCAGCCGGGCACGGTTGGCCCGCCCCGGCACGATCTCCAGCTCGACCAGCAGTTCCCGCCCGTCGTGTACGACCGCGCAGCGGATCACCGCCGAGGAGGCGCCCATCCGGACCAGCGGCGCGTCCGTGGCGACCCGGTGCGAGTCCAGGGTCGCCACGTAACCGAGCGCCTCGACGAGGTTGGTCTTGCCGACACCGTTGGCGCCGATCAGGACGTTCGCCCCCGGCTGGAGGTCGACGGCGACCCGCTCGTACGAGCGGAAGTCGACCAGTTCCAGCCGGCGGACGTACACAGGTTGTGGATACCGCTCAGCGCTTGTGGACGGCGTGGCCGCCGAACTGCTGGCGCAGCGCGGCAACGGCCTTCATGGCGGGCGAGTCGTCCTGTCGCGACTGGAACCGGGCGAACAGGGAGGCGGTGATGACGTTCAGCGGTACGGCGAGCCGGACCGCCTCGTCGACCGTCCAGCGCCCCTCGCCGGTGTCCTCGGTGTAGCCGCTCAGGTCGGCCAGCTCCGGGTCCTCGTCGAGGGCCCGGTCCAGCAGGTCGAGCAGCCAGGAGCGGACGACGGTGCCCTCGCGCCACGACTTGAACACGCCGGGGACGTTGGTCACCAGCTCGGAGGCGGTCAGCAGCTCGTAGCCCTCGGCGTAGGCGTGCATCAGGCCGTACTCGATGCCGTTGTGCACCATCTTCGAGTAGTGCCCGGCCCCCACCGGGCCGGCGTGCACGAAGCCGAACTCGCCCTCCGGCTTGAGCGCCTGAAAGATCGGCATGAGCCGGTCGACGTGCTCCTGGGCACCGCCGACCATCAGGCCATAGCCGTTCTGCCGGCCCCAGACGCCGCCGGAGACGCCGACGTCCACGTAGCCGATACCGCGCGCGTTCAGCCGCTCGGCACGGGGAGCGTCGTCGCTGAAGCGGGAGTTCCCGCCGTCGATGATGATGTCGCCGTCCCCGAGCACCTCGGCGAGTTCGTCGATCGTGGCATCGGTGACGCCGGCGGGCACCATCACCCAGACGGCACGCGGCGATTCGAGCTTCTGTGCCAGCTCGGCGAGGTTAGCCGCGTCGCTCAGCTGCGGGTTGTGATCGAATCCGACCACGTCGTGGCCGGCAGCCCGCAACCGCTCGCGCATGTTGCCGCCCATCCGGCCGAGTCCTACCAGGCCGAGCTGCATTTGTTCCTACCTCCGTGGATCTGGTGTTGCTGGGCCGATCAGCGAGAGACGCGGATCGGCATGATGAGGTACCGATACCCCGGAATGACCTCACCATCCTCGCCAGCGGGTGAGATCACCGCCGGCTTGAAAGCGTCGACGAACGAGAGCATGGCGGTCTGCGCGCCCAGGTTTGCCAGGCCGTCGATGAGGTACTGCGGGTTGAAGCCGATGGTGAGCGGGTCACCGGTGAAGGTGGCCTCCATCGCCTCGCTCGCCCGTGCCTCCTCGGAGCCGCCAGCCTCGACCACCAGGCCGTCGGCGCTGAAGCTGAGCAGCACCGGCGTGGTGCGCTCGGCCACCAGGGCGACCCGCTTGACCACCTCGATCAGCGTGCTCACCGACACCCGCGCCTCGGCGTTGTGGGTGGCCGGGAAGAGCGAGCGCACCGGCGGGTAGTTGGCGCCGTCGAGCAACCGGCTCGTGGTGCGACGGGTGCCACCCGCGAGGCCGACCATGCCCTCACCCGCCGCGCCCTGGGCGAGGGCGAGGGTGACCTCGCCGCCCAGCGGACCGAGCGCCTTGGCGGTGTCGTTCAGGGTGCGGGCCGGGACCAGCGCGTTGATGCTGACCTCAGGGTCGTCGGGTCGCCACTGGATCTCGCGCAGCGCCAGCCGGTACCGGTCGGTGGCGAGCATCGACAGCGTGCTGCCGGAGAGCTCGACGCGGACGCCGGTCATCATCGGCAGCGTCTCGTCACGCCCGGCGGCGATGGCCACCTGGGCGACCGCCGTGGCGAAGGCCGCGGCGTCGACGGTGCCGGCGCTCTGCGGCATCTCGGGCAGGGCGGGGTAGTCCTCCACCGGCATGGTGGGCAGGGTGAACCGCGCGCTGCCACAGACCAGCTCGAGGTGGGCGCCGACCGCGGCGATGTCGACCGGCTTGGCCGGCAGCGCCTTGGTGATCTCGGCGAGCAGGCGGCCGGAGACCAGCGCGGCGCCGTCGGCGTCACCCTGCACCTCGACGGTCACCTGGCTGGAGACCTCGTAGTCGAAACCGGAGACCCGCAGGTTGCCGTCGGTGACCCGGAGCATCACCCCGGCGAGCACCGGTACGGACGGCCGGTTGGGCAGGCTCTTCGCGGTCCACGCCACGGCCTCGGCGAGCGCGTCGCGCTCCACTCGGAACTTCATCAATGCCTCCGCGTCGACGTCAGCGACAACTCTCTCATGCCGACCGCTGCCTACCGTCCCGCCCGACCGTGCGGGTGTCCATCGCACCTTAGGGCGCGGGGACATCGGCTGTGCGCCCGACCCCATGGATCGTGTCGATGCTGACCGGCCTGTCCGGCAGCGTTCGGCCCGATCCACAGGAAGCCCAACGGTGATGATTGGTTTTTGTTCTCTTAGAAGAGATAACCCATCGTCTTCATCGCACCTGTGCAAACTGTGGAGAACTCGGGTCTGCGCAGCTCAGACAGGTTATCCACCGGTGAGTTGGCTGTGGAGAACCGGGTGTGAAACCGCGTCGCCTGTCCACAGCCCGGCGACGCGGGCCCGTTGTCCACCGTTGTCCACCGGTTGTCCACCGGTAATCCACCGACTTTCTCCCCAAGGTTGTGGACGGCCGAGAAGATCACCATTGCCGTTGTCCCCAGAACCTTCAACAGCTCGTACACACCTCGACGATCTTCGGTGGATAACTTCGGCGTTGTCCCCAGGCGTCCACAGCGTCGTGCACAGGGTTTCTCCACAGCCTGTGGGTAACCGAGGTGGGACCGACCGTAGTTATCCACCGTCGGTGGATAACGAGTTGTGGACAACGAGTGAGCTTCGAGGTGGACACGGCACCGATCCTGTGGCCTACACCATGTCGAGGGTCAAGCCGAAGCCCTCGTCGGACGGCCAAATCGGCGCCGCCGACGCCGAGGCGAGCACCGTCCGGAGTCGGATCGTGGCGTTGCGGCGTCCAAAGAAGAACGCCCGGCCGAGATCCGGCCGGGCGTGTCCTGCGGAGTCGTACCCCTCAGGTGTTCTGCTTGATCCGGTTGGTCAGCTCGGCGATCTGGTTGTAGAGCGAGCGCCGCTCGGCCATCTGCTGGCGGATCTTGCGGTCCGCGTGCATGACAGTGGTGTGGTCCCGGCCACCGAAGGCCTGCCCGATCCTCGGCAACGACAACTCGGTCAGCTCCCGGCACAGGTACATGGCGACCTGGCGGGCGTTGACCAGGACGCGCGAGCGGGACTGGCCGCGCAGATCCTCCAGGCTCACGCCGAAGTAGTCGGCCGTGGAGACCATGATCTGGTCCGCCGTGATCTCCGGGCCGGCGCCGTCCGGGATGAAGTCCCGCAGCACCTCCTCGGCGAGCGACAACTCCACGGTCGAGCGGGTGAGACTGGCGAACGCGGTCACCCGGATCAGCGCGCCCTCCAACTCCCGGATTGAGTTCGACACCCGGGAGGCGATGAACTCCAGCACGTCCGGCGGGGCGTAGAGGCGCTCCTGCGCCGCCTTCTTCTGCAGGATCGCGATCCGCGTCTCCAGGTCCGGCGGCTGGATGTCGGCCAGCAGCCCCCACTCGAAGCGCGTCCGCAGCCGGTCCTCCAACGTGGCCAACTGCTTCGGCGACCGGTCGGACGTGATCACGATCTGCTTGTTGGCGTTGTGCAGGGTGTTGAAGGTGTGGAAGAACTCCTCCTGCGTGCGCTCGCGGTTCTCCAGGAACTGGATGTCGTCGATCAACAGGATGTCGACGTCGCGGTAGCGCCGCTGGAACGCGCTGGTCTTGTCGTCCCGGAGCGAGTTGATGAAGTCGTTGGTGAACTCCTCGGTCGAGACGTACCGCACCGACCGGGCGTTGCCGAGTGTCGTGGCGTAGTGCCCGATGGCGTGCAGCAGGTGCGTCTTGCCCAACCCGGAACTGCCGTAGATGAAGAGCGGGTTGTACGCCTTCGCCGGCGACTCGGCCACCGCCACGCTCGCCGCGTGGGCGAACCGGTTGGACGAGCCGATGACGAACGTCTCGAACATGTACTTCGGGTTCAACCGGTTGCCACCGGTGTCGGCGCCGGGCAGTCGGCGCTCGTCCCGCCCGCCGGGACGATGATCCATCCCGCTGCGACCCGGGCCGCTGTCCGTTCCGCCGTCGCGGGGCAGGGGACGGATCACGTGCTGGTCCCGGGGGGACGTGGCGTCCTCGCGGTACCGGGGCTCGTACGGCCGGGTGTCGGGGCCGGGCGGGTCGAGGCGGGCCGCCTGCTCGTCGTACCCCCGCCGTTCGGGCGCCGGTCGGGACGACCGCATCGGCTCGACGAAGGCCGCGCTGAACAGCGCCTCCTGTCCGTCGCGGCTGGCCGGGATCAGCCCGGGCCGGTGCGCGTCGACGACCGGCGCGGGGGGCGGACCCGCCGGCGCCGGCGGTACGGCGGTCTCGGGCAGCCGTGGCCCGAGTTGCTCGCCGATGGCCTCGTTCGCCACGGACCGTCCGGCGTACTCGTCCCCGAGCGGACCCGACTGCGGTTCGTCGACGTCGAGTGGCCCAGGCTCCGGGGTGCTGCGGTAGACGGTGCCGGCCGGCCGGCCGGTGGCGTCCTCCGCCACGCGGACGGTCACGGCAACCTGGATCGGCCGGCCAAGTCGGCGGGTCAGCGCCTCGGTGATCGCCGGGCGCAGCCGCGACTCGATCACGTCCCGGGTGAACGCGTCCGGTACCGAGAGCAGCGCGGTGTCCTCGACGATCGCCCGCAGCCGGGTCAACCGGAGGTAGGCGCGCTGCTGGGCGGAGATGATCTCGTCGGCGAGCTCGTCGGTCGCCGCCAACCACACCGCGGCAAGGTCGGTCGTACCGGCCACCGTCGTGCCACCCCCTCGCCTCTGCTCCCGGCCGCCGCTGTCTGCCAGCCGCCCGTCCCGGGCCCGCCGCGTGCACGGGTGGAACATCACCCACCCGGACAACTGACCAGCGCTCGTCCACAGGTTATCCACAGCCTGTGCACCGACCGATTGTGGCCGCCCGCCGGGCGCGGGACCTGCCCCTGCCTGGACGGCCGTTGAAGCGGGTTCACCGTGCCGAACGATTCACCAGCGTGTCCGGTCTTGCCTGCGCGCGACGACCGGAGCATCCGACGCTCACCGCAATCGGGCACGGTAACAGCGTTGTCCCTGCCCCATCAACCGGCGACGCCCCAGCGACCTTGTCGGCATCAGCGAAAAGCGCCCCTTCGGTCCCGGGCGCGTCCCGACCTCCTCGCTGTGGGTGTTTGACGGTCATTGCACCCCTGCGTAGGCTGGAGCGGCTGCTCTCTCGCCCTCTGCTAGGGTGATGGGTGCTTGCTGCCCGCGGTCGTTTCCCCGCACCGTCGGTCCCGCTCCGCCGGGCAGCGCCGAACGGTGGCCATCGTCGAGGTGGCCTGGACCACCCCACGACCCCGGCGATCCCGTCGCCCGGGGCGCGTACGAAAACGGAGAGCCTGACGTGAGCAAGCGCACCTACCAGCCGAACAACCGCCGGCGCGCGAAGACCCACGGCTTCCGGCTGCGCATGCGCACCCGTGCCGGCCGTGCCATCCTGTCGAGCCGCCGCGCCAAGGGTCGTACCACCCTGTCGGCCTGAGCCGACCGGGCTGGTCCGGGGGACGTGGGCAGTCGTGCTGGCCGCCGCACAGCGACTGCGGCGCAGCACTGACTTCGCCGCAGCGGTTCGCGGTGGCCGACGCGTCGGCCGAGGTGCCGTCGTGGTCCACCTGACCGTGCCTCCGGCCACCGACCACAGCACAACGACCTCGCCGAAGCCGGCGCGGGAGTCTGGCGCGGAGCAGCCCTCCGCTCCGGCCCGCGCCGGCTTCGTCGTGTCCAAGGCCGTCGGCAACGCGGTGGTCCGCAACAAGGTCCGGCGTCGACTTCGGGCGCTCGTCCGGGAGCGGCTGGGCGCGTTGCCCGACGGCAGCACCCTGGTCGTCCGAGCACTGCCCGCCGCGGCCGAGGCGTCGTACGCCCGGCTCACCACCGACCTGGACACCGCCATCGCGGTTGCCCGGTCGCCACGGGAGAGGCGGCCCCGGTGAGTACCGATCCGACCGCCACACGCCCATCGTCGACAGGTGCCCGGGTGCTGATCGCGCCCATCATCGCGTACCGTCGGTGGATAAGTCCGGCACTGCCGGCACGCTGCCGGTTCTACCCGTCGTGCAGTGCGTACGCCCAGGAGGCGCTCGTGCGGCACGGCGCGTTCCGGGGAGTCGTGCTGGCGGTCCGCCGGTTGCTGCGCTGCCACCCCTTTCACCCTGGTGGACATGACCCGGTTCCGGAGCCGGGCGGCCGCCGTCGTGCTGATGTGACTGGAGCCCCGAATTGAGTCTGAGTCTCGACTGGATCTACTACGCGATTTCGTGGATCCTGCTGACCTGGCACTCGGCGTGGGACGCCATCGGGGTGCCGGTCGGCGCGGTGGTCGGCACGAACTTCGCCTGGATCCTGTCCATCATCTTCCTGGTGGTCACCGTCCGGGTGATCCTGTTCCCGGTCTTCGTCAAGCAGATCAAGTCGCAGCGGGCGATGCAGGCGCTCCAGCCCAAGGTCAAGGAGCTGCAGGAGAAGCACAAGGGTGACCGGGAGACGCTCCAGAAGGAGATGATGGAGCTCTACCGGAAGGAAAAGGCCAACCCGCTCATGGGCTGCCTTCCGATGTTCCTCCAGATCCCGGTCTTCCTCGGCCTCTTCCACGTGCTGCGCCGGCTCGACCCGTTCAAGCCCGAGGACAAGAAGACGATCTACGGCTGGACCGTCGATCAGTTCAACAGCGCCTCTCACGCGAAGCTCTTCACGGCCCCGCTCGCCGGCAAGTTCGGCTCCACCGCCGACGAACTGGCGCGGCTCAACGCCAACGGCAACACCACGAAGATCATTGCTGGTGTCCTGGTCCTGGTGATGATCGCCACCACGTACCTGACCAGCCGTCAGATGATCCTCAAGACCGGCTGGGCCGAGGACCCGCAGCAGCGGATGATCCAGCGCCTGATGCTCTACGGCATCCCGGCCTCGCTGCTGATCTCCGGCGCGATCTTCCCGATCGGTGTGATCATCTACTGGGTCACGAACAACCTCTTCACCCTTGGCCAGCAGCAGTGGGTGCTGCGGAAGTTCCCGCCGCCGGTGACCGCCAAGAAGGCCACCGCCCCCGCGGCCAGCCGCAACCCGGTGCAGCCCGCCAAGTCGGGTGGGCTCTTCGGGCGTGGCAAGGCCGCTCCGGCCGCGCCGGTCAAGGCCGCCGCGCCGAAGGTGGCCGGCCCGAAGCCGGGTGCCAAGCCCGCCAACCCGAAGAAGAGCCGCCCCGCCAAGCGGCAGGGCTGAACGCCGTGCGGCCGTCGCCGGTCAACCGGCGACGGCCCAGGCCCCGCACCGCGCAGCCGCCGTACGGCCGGCGCCGGGCGGAACCGGCCGCGCACGGCGCGGTCACGGGCGACACTGCCCGTACAGACGTGCCCGTGGGCACCGGCGACCTCCCGCCGGCCCCGGGAAACCAGCGGACCCGACGGTCCGGCCGAGCGAGTACGGAGATGAGACCGTGACCGAGACCAGCATCCCCCGCGCCGACCAGTCCCTGGACGAGGAGGAGACCGCGACGCTCGAGGTGGACGTCGACGACACCGAGGCCGCCGACGACGCCGAGGCCCCGGCCGGTGGTCGTGAGAAGAAGAGCGCGGGCGAGAGCGACCTGTTCCGGCAGAGCGAGATCGCGGCCGACTACGTCGAGGGACTGCTCGACATCCTCGACTACGACGGCGACATCGACGAGTTGGTGGCCGGCGGCCGTCCCGTCGTCGAGGTGGTCGGCTCCCGGCTGCAGAACCTGGTCGGCCAGCGTGGCGCCACCCTGGATGCGCTCCAGGAGCTGACCCGGCTCGCCGTCTTCCGGCAGACCGGTACGCCGAGCCGCCTGCTGCTCGACGTCGGCGGCTACCGGGCGAACCGTCGCAAGGAACTCGCCGCCGTTGCCAAGAACGCCGTCGAGAAGGTCAAGGAGTACGGCGAGCCCGTGCGCCTGGAGGCGATGAACGCGTTCGAGCGCAAGTGCGTCCACGACGTGGTCAACGCGATGGCCGGCGTGGCGAGCGAGTCGGAGGGCGTCGAGCCCAACCGTCGCATCGTCGTACGGCCGGCGGACTGACTCCGTTGACCCACGACGACACCGCGGCTGATGCCGCGACCGGCCCGGGCGGTACGCCGTCCGGGCCGTCGGCTGTCCGGGGCGACAGCCCGGAGGGGTACGACGCGACCAACGGGAATCCGCCGTCGCCGGCCGATGTCGCGTTGCCGCCCGAACTGGCTCCGGCCGCGCTGACCCTCTTCGGTGACCGGCTCGACATCGCCGCCGCGTACGCCGAACTGCTGGCCACCGACGGCGTGGTCCGCGGTCTGATCGGTCCACGCGAGGCGCCCCGGATCTGGGACCGTCACCTCCTCAACTGTGCCGCCGTGGTCGAGCGCATCCCGAGCGACGCGAACGTGCTCGACGTGGGCTCCGGTGCCGGGCTGCCCGGTCTGGTGTTGGCCATCGCGCGTCCCGACCTGACGGTCACGCTGATCGAGCCGCTCGCGCGGCGCACGTCGTTCCTCATCGAGGTCGTCGAGCGGCTCGGCCTGACCCGCTCGGTGCGGGTGTTCCGTGGCCGCGCCGACGAGGCCGCCAGCGGGTCGAGCGGCCGGGACCCGATCATCGGTGACGTGGTGACCGCCCGCGCCGTCGCTCCGTTGGACCGACTGGCCGCCTGGTGCCTGCCGCTCGCCGTACGCGGTGGACGACTGCTGGCCCTCAAGGGATCGTCCGCAGCGGCCGAGATCGAGGAGCACGCCACGGTCGTGGAGCGGCTCGGCGGCGGGGAGGCGGCCGTGCACCTCTGCGGCGTGGGCGTCATCGACCCGCCCACCACCGTGGTGGAGATCGTGCGGGAGCGGATGGTCGGTCCGGCCCGACCGGCGGCCAGCAAGCGCTCGCGCGGCGGGCGGGCTCACCGCCGCTGACCAGCGCGCCATCGGGCGTCCGGTCGACGGTTTGCCTCGTTGTATCGGTACGGATGGACGAGGGAATGAGAACCCGACGTGGACCGGCCACGCCCGTCCGCCGTAGGCTGGCCGCGCGTCGATAATGTGGAGCGGCCGACGGACGTCGCGGACTCCGACCGCTCCCGAGGGGCCGTACGCTCCGGGGTGCGAGAGCGGGTGTGGCCAAGTTGACCGGGGCGCGGACCGACCATCCGAAGCGGGCAGGGATGACAGGTGCATGACGACGGCAGGTACGACGATCCACGCGTGACCGGGTCAACCAGCGACCCTGTTTCACGTGAAACCGACTACCCGAGCTGGTCCCCCGGCGTCGCCGGAGCATCCGTTCCGGTGGACGACGATGTGTTCACCGCACCGGACGAGGCAGTGACTCCGATCGTCGGGACGGAGCCGACGACCGGTCGGCGGGCGGCCGACGGACCGAGTCGACCTGCCAATGCCGCCGATGTGCGGCAGACGCCCGGTCGGCGGAACAGAGCTGCGGCGGTGCGCTTCGAGTCCGCCGTGCCCCACCAGCCCACCGCCGCAGCGGCGCGCGACGCCGCACCGCTGGTTCCCGACGTACCGGTCGCGTCGGCCGAGTCGTTGGCGGCGGTCGCGGCTGACCCCACGTACGTTTCACGTGAAACCCCGACGCGCGAAGAGGATGACCCACCGTTGGCTATGGAGGCGATGCGCGCCGTGCAGATCCTGAATCCCAGTGGCGAGGTGACCATGCCTCGACCGGATCGGACCCGGGTCATGTGCGTCGCCAACCAGAAGGGCGGCGTGGGTAAGACCACGACCACGGTCAACCTCGCGGTGGCGCTCGCCCTGCACGGCAACCGGGTGCTCGTGGTCGATCTGGACCCCCAGGGCAACGCGTCGACCGGCCTGAACGTGCCCCACCACACCGGCATCCCGGACGTGTACGACTGCCTGATCAACAGCGTGCCGCTGGCCGAGGTGGCGCAGGCGGTCGAGGGAATCCCCAACCTGTGGTGCGTACCGGCCACGATCGACCTCGCCGGGGCGGAGATCGAGTTGGTGTCCGTGGTGGCCCGCGAGTCGCGGCTCGACCGTGCCATCGCCGCCTACCCGGGCCAGTTCGACTACGTCTTCATCGACTGCCCGCCGTCGCTCGGCCTGCTCACGGTCAACGCGCTGGTCGCCGCGCAGGAGGTGCTGATCCCGATCCAGTGCGAGTACTACGCGCTGGAAGGCCTCAACCAGTTGATCAACAACATCAACCTGGTGCGGCAACACCTCAACCCGAAGCTCGACGTCTCCACGATCCTGCTCACGATGTACGACCGTCGTACCCGCCTCGCGGACGCGGTCGAGCAGGACGTGCGGAACCACTTCGGCGACAAGGTGCTCCAGGCGGTCATCCCCCGCAACGTGCGGGTGTCGGAGGCACCCAGCTACGGCCAGTCGGTCATGACCTACGATCCCGGTTCGCGGGGCGCCACGAGTTACTTCGAGGCCGCCCAGGAGATCGCCGAGCGGGGCGTCAAGGAGCCGGTGGGCCGGAATGCGTAGTGGGGACGAGTCGCTGGGAGGCGTGGCATGAAGAACCGCCCTCGGGGCGGTCTGGGGCGGGGCCTGGGGGCTCTCATCCCGACCGGGCCAGTGCCGGGTGCCGCCGGCACCGTGACTGCCGAGCCGGAGAACGGGAGCGTCGACGCTGACGAGGGCGTGCCCCCCACTGCCGTTCACACGGCCCCGGTAGGCGCCGTCGCCCATCAACCGGAGCCCGAGCTCAGCCCCGTGCCGGGCGCTCGGTTCGCGGAGATTCCGGTCGACGCGATCATGCCGAACCCGAAGCAGCCGCGCCAGGTCTTCGACGAGGAGGCGTTGGAGGAGCTGAAGACCTCCATCCGGGAGGTCGGCTTCCTGCAGCCGATCGTCGTGCGCCAGCTCGACGACGAGAAGTACGAGCTGGTGATGGGCGAGCGTCGTTGGCGCGCCGCCCAGGCGGTGGGACGGGACAACATCCCGGCCATCGTCCGGGACACCCGCGACGACGCCATGCTCCGGGACGCGCTGCTGGAGAACATCCACCGGGCCAACCTGAACCCGCTGGAGGAGGCCGCCGCATACCAGCAGCTGCTGGAGGAGTTCGGCGCGACCCACGAGGAGCTGGCCCGTCGGATCGGCCGCAGCCGCCCGCAGATCTCCAACACGATCCGGCTCCTCAACCTGCCGGCCCAGGTGCAGCGCCGGGTTGCCGCCGGCATCCTCTCCGCCGGCC
Organism: Micromonospora sp. NPDC051543; assembly: GCF_044454415.1. Taxonomy (NCBI): domain Bacteria; kingdom Bacillati; phylum Actinomycetota; class Actinomycetes; order Micromonosporales; family Micromonosporaceae; genus Micromonospora; species Micromonospora sp. NPDC051543. The sequence goes on along the minus strand of NZ_JBITDT010000012.1, from coordinate 177,013 downwards.
ATGCCCGCGCTCTGCTCAGCCTCGACGACTCGGAGGCTCAGGATCAGCTGGCGTTGCGGATCGTCGCCGAAGGGCTGTCGGTACGGGCGACCGAGGAGATCGTGGCTCTGACGCTGAACGACGGTCCGGCGAAGGGACAGGCCGCCAAGCGGCGACCGAAGCCCCACGCACCCGCCCTGTCGGATCTCGCCGACCGCCTGTCGGACCGCTTCGACACGCGGGTGAAGGTCGACATCGGTCGTAGCAAGGGCAAGATCACCATCGAGTTCGCCACCGTGGATGATCTGGAACGGATCGTCGGCATCATCGGCGTGCAGGAGGAGGGGTCGCAGGACTGACGTCCGCGACCTTCCGTCGAGGGCCGCGCCTCCCCAGGGAGGCGCGGCCCTCGCGCGTGCGGCCCTCGCGCGTGCGGCCCTCGCGCGTGCGGCCCTCGCGCGTGCGGCCCTCGCGCGTGCGGCCCTCGCGCGTGCGGCCCCGTTTCACGTGAGACCGACGCCCGGAGCGGTCGCCCGGTCTCGACTCGGCTTCGCCGAGGTGTCAGCCGGACGCGTCCGCCCGCTACGGCCCGCGAGGGCGTCCCAGGCGGTCGGGTGAGCCCGGGAGTGCCCCCCGGCGCCCTGAGGGCGGTAGCGACCTTCTCAGGCGGCGCGCGGGCCACTGCTCATCGCGCCTGAGTTCCCAGCGTCCGGCCCCTCGTGGGGGTCACGGCGTTTCACGTGAAACGGCCCTCGGTGGGCGAGGCACCCACACTCCCGGTGACGCCGGGAGTGTGGAGCCGAAGTGCGACCGGCGCGACGCGCGGGCAACGATCGACGGGGCGAAAAGTTATCCACACCGGTTTTCCACAGGCACCCCCCGTTTCACGTGAAACGCCGCGTGAAAGCGGGTGACAGCCTGTGGATGACCGCGTGTAAGAGCGGCCTCGGCAGCCTGTGGATATCGACTCGTCGGGCAACGACGGCGGGCCCCGGCGATCGACGACGGACGCTGATCGTGGCGGTTGGAACCGGTCGATCAGGTAGGGACAGCGGTGCCAGACTCGGTTAGGGTCAGCGTCGTGCGCGACACCCCTCCCTCAGTCCCGGACTTCACCCAGTGGCCCTCGTTTCCCTTCGAGGGCGAGCTGCGGGTGAAGCAGCTCGAAGAACCGGTCCCGGTCGAACCGCCCCGCAAGGGCGAGGGTCTCCGGGAATGCACCGCCTGCAACGCACCCGACGATGCCTACATCTGGGTGGGAGAGCGGTGGCGGGTCCGTGCCATGGACCGGCCGACCGGCCTGCCGATGGTGCTCATCCTCGAATCGCGGAGCCACCTGGACCTGGGTGATCTGCCGAACCTGCTCGCCGCCGAGCTGGGGGTGATGACGGTACGTCTCGAGCGGGCCATCCGGTCGCTGGACGGCGTGGCGCGGGTGCACGTGAACCGGTGGGGCGACGGCTCCGCCCACCTGCACATGTGGTTCCTCGCCCGGCCGTACGGTCGGCTCCAACTACGGGGAACCTTCCTGTCCCTGTGGGACTCGATCCTGCCGCCGATCTCCGAGGAGCAGTGGCGGGAGAATCTGGCGCTCGTCGCCGCCTGGCTCGCCGAGTTCGGTGGCCGCCCATTGGCCGAACCGCCCCGCATCCAGTGGCAGGCCCCGTCGAGTCTGCTGGCCCAGTCCGCGGCGGCGGCCGCGCATGCCGCAGCCGCTCAGGATGAAGCCGTGTCTGTCATCGAGGCGGCCGAGGAGATCCCCGAGCCAGTCGAGGACGCAGACGGCAACGCCGATGGCGACCGCGGTTCCGAGTCGCCGGCTGCGGCGGAGGGCCAGTCTGTGGACAGCGACGACCCGGTAACGGCCTTCGCTGACGACGCCGACGGGTCGACAGCCGCCACAGCGTCCGAGCCGAAGTCGCCCGTCAGCCCGGTACTCGATGCCCCTGCGGTCGAATCGGTCGCCGATGGCACGGCGATCTCGGAGCCGGAACGCGACGCCGAGGATCCGGCACCGGAGACTCCGGTCGTCCCAGCTCAGCGGAGGACCCCCACCGACGACGCCAGCGACGGCGGAGCCACCCCGCCCGGCGTGAGCGCACCTCGCTGATCACCGGTTGCGCGTGGGGGTGGGCGGACGACAGTCCGGATGTCGAGCCACCCCCACGCCCGCTGCGACGGGCGTGGGCAATGCCGAGTGCGGACCAACGCTCGGAAATGCCCTCGTGCACCGAGCCCTGAGAAGAGCACCGAGGCTCGGATCCGGCTCGGAGCCGGACAAACCCGAGCCGCCGCCGCCAAGTTGGGTCTCTCACGCTGGACACTCAGCCGCCTCTCGACACCGCGCCTCGCTGACCGTCGCGGCCGGACGGCGACGCTTGACTACAGCGTCAGGCGCGCGGATCGCGGAGATCCGAATGGCTTCGGTAGTGCCGGAGGTGAACTCGCGACGCCCATGTCGGGACTGCCTGCCTAATCTGCGTGGACCGCAGCCTTGCTGCCGATGCCGAGCGCACGGGTGAGCCTCACCATGGTTCGGGCGAGTCGGGAAGGCATGGAATCTGGGGCGGGGATGGTGATCGGTCGCACGCGGCCGTTGTGCAGCGCGGTGAACCGCCATCCCTCGGGCGTGCGGATCGCAACGAGAGTCTGGCGGGACAGGCGCCTCTTCGGTAGTTGGGAACGCCACGGCATCTGGACCGAGGCGGTGCCATGGACGATGGCGATGTCGGGGCTGAGGTAGCGAATAGACTCGATGTCGCCGACGAGTGCCGAGTCGGCGAGCACGCCCCGGAAGAGCTGGTCGTGGGCGCGTTGCATCTGCTCTCGCCCGCTGGCGCGGGTGCCGTCGTACGAGACGTAGTCGGAGTCTTCGGTGAAGCAGGCTGCGTAGGCGACAGCGTCGTTGTCCGTCCAGGCCTGCTTGAGGCGGTGAAAGAGAGCTGTGATCTCGTGGTCTTCGGTAGCCATGGCTGCACCCCTCTAGTATTATTCGATGGTCGAACCTTACGATAGCAGGAGTCTTCGAGTGTCGAAACATGAACTGGTCGGCTTGGTGGCTGCCGAACTTCGGCTGCTGCAGCAGAGCTTCGACGCTTTCGACGAGGCCGCCGCCGCCACCCTCAAGCTCAACCGAACGGACCTGCGAGCGTTGGACCTGCTTTTGGCCGGCGAGGGTTGCCTGTCGGCTGGCGAACTCAGCCAGGCCCTGAAACTCAGCCCGGCCGCCACAACCACTGTCATGGACCGACTCGAACGCACCGGATTCGCGAACCGGATCTCCGACCCGAACAACAGACGACGCGTCCTCGTTGCCGCGACCGACGCGGCTCGCGCCGCTGAGCGAGACATATACGCACCGGTCGGTGTCGCCGGAGCGAAAGCGCTTGCCGAGTACAGCCTCGATCAGCTCGCCACGATCCTTCACTTCCTGCAGACTGCCCGCCACGTGCAGGAGGACCAGGCGACGCGGATCAGCCGACACGAACCCGACGATCTCTGACGCTGCTCACCGGTTGCTGTGTGGAGCGCCCTCGGCCGCTGCGAACGCCGCCAGCAGCCGGTACCGCTCCGGCTCTCCACCAGGTGCCGGCTCACCTACCCCGTGCGCGATCGCGGACCAGGTCCACGGGCGTGCAGGGTGTCACGAGGGGTGCCCGATCGGTCAGGTCAGGACGCGTGGCGGGCGGCGGCCCGGGTGACCAGTGAGCCGAGCAGGCGGCCGAAGTCCAGGCCGGCCGCCTGGACGGCCAGCGGCAGCAGCGAGGTCTCCGTCATGCCGGGCGAGACGTTGACCTCCAGCACGTGCGGACGGCCCTCAGCGTCCACGATCACGTCGACCCGGGAGAGGTCCCGCAGACCGAGCGCGGTATGCGCGGCAAGCGCCACGTCGGCCACCGAGGCGGCCACCTCCGGCTCCAACCGGGCGGGAGCGTGCCAGGTGGTGCGGCCGGCGGTGTAGCGGGCGGCGTAGTCGTACACGCCGTTGCGCGGCACGATCTCCACCGGTGGCAGAGCCTGCGGACCGTCTCCCAGGTCGATCACGGAGACCGCCACGTCGATCCCGGGCACGTACCGCTCGACGAGGGCCGTCGAGTCGTACGCGAAGCAACCGACCATCGCGGCCGGGAGGGACGCGGCGTCCCGGACCACGGCGGCGCCCAGACCGGAGCCGCCCTGAGCCGGCTTGACCATCAACGGCAGGCCGAGCCGGTCGGCGATGCGGTCCAGCACGGCGACCGCCCCGAGTTCGGAGAAGCGGTCGTGCGGCAGGGCCACCCAGTCGGGGGTGGGGATGCCGGCTTCGCGGAGCACCGCCTTCGCGGAGGGCTTGTCCCAGGCGAGCCGGGAGGACCGGGCGTCACAGCCGACGTACGGGATGCCGCACAGGTCCAGCACTCCTCGCAGCGAGCCGTCCTCGCCGGTCGCGCCGTGCAGGGCGATCACGACGGCGTCCGGCGGATCGGCGGTGAGCGACGGCAGGAGGGCCACGTCGGCATCCCGCAGTTCGGCGTCGACGCCGACGGCGCGCAGGGCGTCGAGCACGCGCCGACCGGAGCGCAACGACACGTCCCGCTCGTAGGAGAGTCCGCCCGCGAGGACCAGCACTCGCAGGTCGGCCGCGACGGCGGAATCGGTCACGGAGAAGCGCTCGGCAGCGGTCGTACCCATGCCGGCATCATGCCAAGTCGGGACCCGGCACGTCGGAGCCGGGCCGGCCGCGACGGCCGGCGACACCGCCCACGGCGCCGAAGACGCGCCGCGTCGCGAGTTCCTGCTCCATGACGCCCGCCAACCGGCGTACGCCCTCACGGATGCGCTCCGGGGGCGGGAAGCTGAAGTTCAGCCGCATCGCGCCGGTGCCCGTGCCGTCGGCGTAGAAGCCGGTGCCGGGCACGTAGGCGACCCGGGCGGCGATGGCGCGCGGCATCATGGCCTTGGAGTCCAGGCCCTCCGGCAGGGTGGCCCAGACGAAGAGCCCGCCGGCCGGGGTGGTCCAGCTGGTGCCCTCGGGCATCAGATCGGCCAACGCGTCGAGCAGGGCGTCGCGGCGTTCCCGGTAGACCTCGCGGTAGACCTTGAGCTGCTGGCGCCACGGCATCGTGCTCAGGTAGGTGGAGACGGCGGTCTGGGCGTAGACGCTGGGGCAGAGGATCTGTGCCTCGCTGGCGATGACCATCTTGTCGCGGACCGCGTGCGGCGCCAGGATCCATCCCACCCGCAGGCCGGGGGCGAACGTCTTGGAGAAGGTGCTGATGTAGAAGACGCCGTCGCGGCGCCGGGCCCGCAGCGGCGCCGGGGCCTCACCCTCGAAACCCAGCTGGCCGTACGGGTCGTCCTCGACCACGAGCAGGCCGGCACGCTCGCAGATGTCGAGTACGCGCTCGCGGCGTTCCTCGCTGAGTGTCACGCCCGCCGGGTTCTGGTAGGTGGGGATCGTGTAGAGGAACTTGACGCGTCGGCCAGCCCGGGCGAGGTCGGCGATGGCCGTCTCCAACGCCTCGGGAATCAGCCCGTCGGCGTCCATCGGCACGTGCACCACCTGGGCCTGGGCGGCCTGGAACACCCCGAGCGCGCCCACGTAGGTCGGGCCCTCGGCGAGCACCACGTCGCCGGGGTCGAGGAAGAGCCGGGCGACCAGGTCGAGCGCCTGCTGACCTCCCACCGTGACCACCACGTCCTCCGGGGAGGCGCCGCACGCGGCGTCGATGCCGGAGAGGGCCATCACCTCGCAGATCCGCTCGCGCAGCTCCAGGGTGCCCTGGCCGATGCCGTACTGGAGGGTGGTGACCCCGTGCTCGGAGCCGAGCCTGCCCAGCATCTCGCCGACCGCGTCGAGCGGCAGCGCGGCGATGTACGGGGCGCCGCCGGCGAGCGACACGACCTCCGGTCGACTGGCCACCGCGAAGAGTGCTCGGATCTCGGATACGGTCATCCCGCGCACGCGCCGGGCATACCGGTCGGTGTAGTCGTCGAGTGTCGTGCCGGTCATGACCTCACCTCGATCACTGCTCGGGTGGCTACCGCCCCGGGTACCCCGCCTGCTCGTGTCCATGGCGGCGGCACACCGATTGTCGATCCTAGTCCGCCGAGCCCTGGTTGCCGCCCTGCCGGAACGGATCGACCACATGGCGGACCCCCGGCCGGGGGTGGGGGATCTGCGCGTCCCCTCCCGTACGGTCGATCGGCGGCGTACGATCGCTCGTCGGGGGCAGGAAGGCGGCGCTGTCGTTCCGTGCCGGTCTCACCACCGAGCCTATTGTGGGGATGCGCCATATGTCGCGACGTCTGGTCAGCCTGACCCTCGACACGCTGGAGGATCTTCCGCGCCCCTGCCGTCAGTGCGTCTACTGGGAGCTTGATCCGGTCTCCGCGGACCGGGCGTGCGCCGCCGGTGACCCGGGCCTGGAGAAGGAGGCGTGGGTCTCCCAGACCCTGCTGGAGTGGGGGTCCTGCGGCAAGCTCGCGTACGTCGACGGCATGCCGGCGGGCTTCGTGATGTACGCGCCACCCGCCTACGTTCCCCGCTCGATGGCGTTTCCGACGTCGCCGGTCTCGGCCGACGCCGCGCTGTTGATGACCGCCAACGTGGTCGCCGCGTTCGCCGGGGGCGGGTTGGGCCGGATGTTGGTGCAGGGCGTCGCACGGGACCTGACGAAGCGGGGCATCAAGGCGATCGAGGCGTTCGGCGACGCCAAGTTCGGTGACGCCGACGATCCGGCCGGCGGTTGCGTGGCACCGGCCGACTTCTTCCTCTCCGTCGGCTTCAAGACGGTGCGTCCGCATCCCCGCTTTCCCCGGTTGCGCCTTGAACTGCGTACGGCGCTGAGCTGGAAGTCCGACGTCGAGTACGCGCTGGAGAAGCTGCTCGGCTCGATGAGCCCGGAGACGCTGCTCCGGCCGGTCCGGCCCGCCCCGGCCACCCGCTCCACCGGCGGCTGAGCGGGATCAGTCGACCACGGTGCCGGCGGCCACGACCGCACGCAGTTCGCTGACGTCGAGCGAGCCGGTCGGCACGTCCCGCTCGATCGGGTAGTACATCCGCTGGACGGCGGCCACGATCGCCTCCACCACACGGTCGCGGAAGCGGGGGTCGACGAGCCGGGCGCGGTCCACGGGCGAGGTGAGGTAGCCGACCTCGACCCGGACCGCCGGCATCCTCGTCAGTCGCAGCAGGTCCCACGCCTTGGCGTGCGTACGGCAGTCCCGCAGCCCGGTCCGCGCCACGATCTCCCGCTGCACCAGACCCGCCAACCGTTCACCGGTCGCCGAGGTCACCCCGTTGTCGGTGCCGTAGTGGTAGGTCGCCACCCCCTCCGCGTCCGGGTTGGCGTGCCCGTCGAGGTGCAGGGAGATGAACACGTCGGCGCCGAGCGAATTGGCCAGCAACGCCCGGTCGGTGTCCGGCAGGCACGCGTCGGGCGCGGGGCCCCGGGTGAGCTGAACCCGGACGCCGGACGCCGCGAGTCGTCCCTCCAGCCGGCTCGCCAGGTCGTGCACGAGGTCGGCCTCCGTCCAGCGCAGCGGGCCGTCCGGCACCACCATCCCGGGGTCGGTGCCGCCGTGGCCGGGGTCGATGACCACCGTCTTACCGACCAGCGCCGGCCCGGACTGGCGGATCGCGTCGGACTCGCGCAACCACTGGGGGCGACCGCCGACGACCTTGCGACCGATCCGGCGCAGCGCGTCCATCGTGTGCGGGCCGCAGGAGCCATCGGGTGTGAGACCCACCTCGCGCTGGAACTGGGCCACGGCCCGGGACGTCCGGATGCCGTAGATGGCGTCGGCGCGGCCGACGTCGTACCCCATCTCCAGCAGCCGTTCCTGCAGCGACCGGACATCCTCGCCGGTGAGCGGGTCGGGGACCGCGTGGTAGAGGGTGCGGGCACCGAGCCGCCAACGTGCGGCCTCCAGCGCGCCCCAGGTCTCCGAGCCGACCCGGCCGTCCACGCTGAGCCCCCGCGACTGCTGGAACGCGCGGACCGCGCGCTCGGTGTCCAGGTCGAACTCGTCGCTGTGCGGGCCGGCGGCGGCGAGCAGGTCGAGGCCGGTGAGGATGGTACGGATCTCCGTGACCGCAGGTCCCCGGTCTCCGGGTCGGATCGGACGCACGCACGACCCCCTCTGCACGAGTCTGGCTGGCCGGGCGGCGGCCCTGAGCTTGAGGCTATGCGTTCCGGACCGGCGACGGGCTCGGGCCGGGAAAAACACCGAACCCCGCACCCGACGAGCGGGTACGGGGTGCGGTGGTGTTCGTGCTGATCAGAGGGCCGACTCGATGAGCCGGACCAGCTCGCCCTTCGGCTTGGCGCCAGCGATCGACTGCACGGGCTGGCCGTTCTTGAAGACGGTGAGGGTCGGCACCGACATGACCCGGTACGCCCGGGCGGTCTCCGGGTTCTCGTCGATGTTGAGCTTCACGATGGTGACCTGGTCGCCCATCTCGCCCGCGATCTCCTCGAGCAGCGGCGACACCTTACGGCACGGCCCGCACCACTCGGCCCAGAAGTCCACCAGCACCGGCTTGTCGGCCTGCAGCACGTCGGCGACGAAACTCGCGTCCGTGACCGCCTTGGTATTTCCCACTATTGCCCTCCTCCGGGATGTGTTTCCTGTTTCAGCTGAGCGTCGCGATGAACCGCTCGGCGTCGAGCGCGGCGGCACAGCCGGTGCCGGCCGCGGTGATCGCCTGGCGGTAGGTGTGGTCGACCACGTCACCGGCGGCGAAGACGCCGGGCACGCTCGTCCGGGTGCTGGGGGCCTCGACCTTCACGTAGCCCTCGTCGTCCAGCTCGACCTGGCCCTGGAAGAGCTCACTGCGGGGGTCGTGGCCGATGGCCACGAACACGCCGGTCACGTCCAGCACCTTGGTCTCGCCGCTGTGCACGTTGCGGACCCGTACGCCGGTGACCTTGCCGTCAGCGCCCAGGACCTCTTCGACGGTGCTGTTCCACTCGACCTTGATCTTCTCGTTGCTCAGCGCCCGGTCGGCCATGATCTTGCTGGCCCGGAAGGAGTCGCGTCGGTGGATGATGGTCACCGAGTCGGCGAAACGCGTGAGGAAGCTGGCCTCCTCCATCGCCGAGTCACCACCGCCGACGACGACGATGTGCTGGTTGCGGAAGAAGAAGCCGTCACAGGTGGCACAGGACGAGACACCGTGGCCCAGGTACTCCTGCTCGCCGGGCACGCCCAGCGGACGCCAGGCCGAACCGGTGGAGAGGATCACGGCGCGGGCCCGGTAGGCGGTCTCGCCGACCCACACGGTGCTCGTCGCGCCCGAGCCGGCGTCGCCGGTGTCGACCAGCTCGACCCGCGTCACGTCGTCGGTCAGGAATTCGGCGCCGAACCGCTCGGCCTGCTTGCGCATGTTGTCCATCAGCTCGGGGCCGAGGATGCCGTCGGCGAAGCCGGGGAAGTTCTCCACCTCGGTCGTGGTCATCAGCGCGCCGCCGGACTGGCTGCCCTCGATGATCAGCGGCTTCAGGTTGGCGCGCGCCGCGTAGACCGCCGCCGTGTAACCGGCCGGGCCGGAGCCGATGATGATCAGGTTGCGGACCTCGTCCACTGCCGTCTCCCGAGTTGTGTGTTCGGCGTCGGCGCGCGCACCGATGCTGATCCGAGTGCCGACGCCTGGGGGGTGCCGGCAGCTGACTTCCAGAACGTCATCGTACGAAGCGGGGATTCCCGAACCGGGCAACCGGTGGGTCAGGTCACGTGGACGCTCATCGTGCTGCGGATTCACCCTACCCGCGCCGAATAACGGCTGTCCGAGCCGGACCCGGGTACGCCGCACTCGGCGCCGCTCACCCAGGCCCAGCGCGATCCGGTCGCGTCGGTGAACCGGATGACGAGCGCCTGCTCGCCCTGGAACCGCGCGTAGTCGATCATTTCGACGGCGAGTGGACCCGAGCCGTGCTCCGCCGCCACGGACGACAGGCAGGTGCTCAACGCGGCCTCGCCGGTCAGTCGGGCGAGCTGGTCCGACCCGTTGGAGGCGGGCCGCCGGTCTACTCCACCGTCCGCTCCGGGCTGCTCACCGGGGCCACTGCCGCTCGATCCCAGCAACGGGGACGACGGGCTCGGCGTGCCGCCCAGGGTCTGCGGGGTGTAGTCGACACCGCTGTGCAGGGCCGGACCGGAGGTGCGGACCGTCCCGCCGGCGGCGAGGTCACCGGGCGCGTTGACCGGACGCTCCATGGCACCGCTGTCCGCGACGTTGGTCGAGAGGTGACTGAGCCCCAGACCGACCGCGACGACGGCGGCCGCGGCGACGGCCACCGGGGCGGCGTTGCGGACCCAGCGACGCCGCCGACGACCCGGGCCGGTGGGGCCGCGCCCCGACTCGGCGGGGAACGAGGAGGCGGGCCGACGTCCACCCTGCGCCGGCACGGTCACCGGCGTGGGGTCGGCCGGCGGGGTGTCCGCCGCCACCAGCGCGGCGGCGATTCGTTCGGCGACGGCGGACGGCAGCTCCGGCGCGGGCTCGGACCACCGGGTCAGGTCGCTGCGTACCTGCGTCACCGCGGATGCCAGCAGCGCGTACGCCTCGGTCCAGGCCGGGTCCGTGGCGACCAGCCGGGCGATCTGGGCCTGCTGCGGTGTGCCGTCCAACGCTCCGCCGAGGTAGTCAGCGAGCAGGTCGGCGTCGACCTCCCTGAACTCCTCGGCCGTCACGTCTCCTCCTGATTGGCGTCCTGCCGGATGCGAACCGACCCCGATCCGACGCCCTCGGCCGTACGTGGGTTCCCCGTCGTGACGTCGGGCACGTCCGGGTCGACCCGTCCGGGGCGCGTCGGCGTCGACCGGAGGTGCCCGAGCAGCACCGCCAGCCGGGCCCGGCCCCGGGCGCACCGGCTCTTCACCGTTCCCTCGGCGACTCCGAGAATGCGGGCCACCTCGGCCACCGGGTAGCCCTGCACATCCACCAGTACCAGCGCGGCCCGCTGCTCGATCGGGAGCGCGGCGAGCGCCGCGCGGACGACGAGCGCGGTGTCGTGGTCCTGCACGGGCGCGGCCGGCTCGACACCGCCGGTGCCCGACCCGTCGGTCCGGTTGCCGTCGGGCAGCGGCACCGTGGGGTGCGCCTGCCGGCGTCGGATGCGGTCCAGGCAGGCGTTCACCACGATCCGGTGCAGCCACGTGGTGACGGCGGAGTCACCACGGAAGCGGGCCGCCGCGCGGTGTGCCGACAGCAGGGCGTCCTGGAGCGCGTCGGCGGCCTCCTCACGGTCGCCGAGCGTCCGCAGGGCCACCGCCCAGAGCCGATCGCGGTGCCGGTGGAACAGGGCCGCGAAGGCGTCCCGGTCGCCGGCGACGTGGGCGCGCAGCAGCTCCAGATCCGTTGCCGCGTCGCGCCCGTCCATCACCGCGTCCGGCTGATGCGGTGCCCGGGGCGTGCCGCGCGGCTCACGAACCCTGGACCGTGATCTCCTGCACTCCGAGCTTGAAGCCGCCGTCGTCGCCGTTGGGCGGCAACTCGGTGAACCAGAGCAGCAGGTAACGGTACTTCTGGTCGGCGTCGAACCCGTTGAAGGTCATCGTGGTGCCGTCGTGCTCCTTGAGGACACCGATCTCCGTCTTGTAGTTCGACACCATCGACTTGTCGCCGTTGGAGGTCGACGGGTAGGTCGTCGTGCCGGCGAGCAGCTTCGCGGTGGCGCCTCGACCAGAGAGCACAGCCTGCAGCGACTTCACCGTGTGCGGCGAACCCAGGTCGAGCCAGACACCCATGCCGGACTTCAGGTTGCCGTACGTGGCGTTCGGGTAGCGGTCGGTCTCCCAACCCTTGTCGTTGTCGCCATCGGTCATCTTCTTGGCGCCGTCGAGCTCGTCCCGCGGGGCGCTGTCCGGGTCGATGATGCGGATGTCCTGCACCTTGAGATTGCGCACCGTGGCGGCGGCCGGGGTGGCCTCGCCGGCCGGAGCGCTGGCACTCGGCGTCGCCCCGGCGGTCTCCTGCGGGTCCTTCTCGTCGCCGCCGAGCGCGCTGATGCCGATGAGCAGGCCGACCAGCGCGACCGCCAGCAGACCGGCGATGCCGATAGCGACCTTGCGGCCTCCGGCGGCGGCCAGCGGGGACGGCTCCTCCCCGGTCTCGGCGGTGAACCGCAGCGGCCCGCCGTTGTCGAGGTAGTGCTCCTCCTCGGCCGGCACGTCCAGCCGGGCCAACTCGGCCGCCAGCACGTCGGACGACGGCGGCGCGATGTCGGCGTCGAGCAGGTCCATCGTCAGGTCGTCCAGGTACGCGGGCACACCGGCCCGCACCTGGCGGGGCGCCGCGAGGGCGCCGGCAGCGTCCCGGACGGCGTCCGGGATGGCGGCCCGCCCGTGACCGGCGGTGGCCCCACGCAGCGGCGCCTCGGCGTGCGGCCAGTGACCGGTCAGCGCGAAGTAGAGGACCCCGCCGACCGCCCGGATGTCGCTCTCCTGGCTGTCGTCGCCGTCGGTGCGGGCGTCGGCCAGGACCACACGGCCGTCGTCGCTGATCATGACGGTGCCGGGGTGGACGTTGCCGTGCACCATGCCCGTGGCGTGCACCGCGGCCAGCGCACTGGCGACGGCGTTGCCGACAGCGGTGGCGCGAGCCGGGTCCAGCGGGCCATCGGCGGCCAGATCGCGCAGCGACTGCCCGTCCACCCACTCGCGGACCACGTACGCCCGCTCGGCCTCGTCGATGGCGTCGTACACGCCGACGAGGTTGGGGTGGATGACCCGGCTGGCCGCGACGGCCGCCTGAAGCATCTCGGTGGCGGAGTCGCCACCCGGGTAGCGCAGCACCACCGCGACAGGGCGGCGCAGGATGACGTCGACCCCGCGCCAGACCAGCCGACCCGCGCTGTCGTTGTTGATGTGCTCGACCAGCTCGTAACGCTCGGCGAGGATCTCACCGGCCGTGGGAGCACCGAAGGTCATGATCGGAGGAGCGCTCTCGTCCGCCTCCTGACCCTCGCCGACCTGGGTCACCCGTCCTCCCTCGGTGATCGTGTCGATCGATGGACCCGTACTGCTGGGCATGTGGCTTCCCGCTCTGCCGTTGAAGGAACCGGCCAACCGGTGTCGGCGCCTGCCGTACCCGTCGAGAGCGACCTTACCCGGGTTGCCCGTCTCCCCGACATGTCATCTTCTTGCCGTACCCGGCGGGGTGCCGGGGATCGGGGAAGTCGTCCGGTTACGACCGTTGTCAGCCACGTTGCTGGCACATGTACTAGCTAATCTACGGCTTCACCGCAAGTGACCGACGTCGGGGCCGGGCCGGGCGTGCCGCCCTCGTCCACCAGCCGGTTCCCCGCCGATTGGCCGCCCACGCTCAGCCGTACGGCTGGTTATCCACAGGCTGATCCGGCGGCTGACCGGTGAATCGCGGAGTTATCCACAGGGACATCCCCAGGCTGGTGATCCATGGTCACGTTCCGTGTGGCCGCGATTGTGGGTGCGGCTCAACGACCGAGACGACGGCGGATCATCCCGACAACCTCGGTGATCTCTCCGATCCGCAGCGCCATGGCGAGCCCGAGGTAGGTCCCGCCGATCACGGCGCCACCGATCACGAGCTGGACGATCGCCTCGAGGCGGCTCGGCGTGTCGTCACCGGGCAACAGCTTGATCACCAGGAGACCGACGAGCGCCGAGCCGAGCGCCGCCACCGCGACCCGCCCACCGGTCCGCATGATTCCGCCGAGGCCGATCCGGCCGACGCGCGGCCGGAGCAGCCACGCGGAGCCGATCGCGGCAGCCAGGTAGGAGACCGCATTGCCGATCATCATGCCGGCTCCGGCGAAGCTCGCCGAGAAGGCCACGAAGAGCACCACCTGTACGCCGATCCGGAGCGCCACCACCGGGATGTTGATCAGTGCCGGGGTGCGGGTGTCCGGCAGGGCATAGAAGGCGAAGGTGAAGAGCTGGCTCACCGCGAACGGGACCAGCGCCAGTGCGGCGGCGAGCAGGACGACGGACGTGGCGGTGGCATTGTCCTCGTTGAACGCGCCGAACCGGAACAGCGTGAACGCGATGGGGGTGGCGAGGACGGCGTAGCAGACCGCGATCGGCGCGAGCACCGCCGTGACCGTACGGGTGCCCCGCGACAGGTCGGCGGCGACGTCGGCGTACCGGCCGTCGGCGGCGGCGGCGCTCATCCGGGGCATCAGCGCGGTGATGATCGAGACGGCGATGATGCCGTGCGCGGTCATCAGCAGCAGGAAGACGTTGTTGTAGATCAGGGGACCGGCGGCGTTCTCCTTACCGGCCCGGTTCAGCAGGTTGAACAGCACGATGAGGCCGACCTGGCTCACCGCGACGTAGCAGATCATCCAGGCCCCGAGCCGGCCCAGCTCGCGCAGACCGAGCGCGCGGAAGTCGAAGCGGGCCTTCCAGCGGAAGCCGACCTTACGCAACGCCGGCAGCAGGCCCGCCGCCTGGACGGCGACACCGAGCAGGGTGCCACCGCCGATCAGGAGGATCCGCCCGGTCGTCATCTCCTCCGGACGAACGATCTCCGCACCGAAGATCGCGATGTAGAGACCTGCCGTGCCGATCACCACGAGGTTGTTCAGGATCGGCGCCCACATCGGGGCGGCGAAGTGGCCCCGCGTGTTGAGCACCGCGCTGATCAGCGCGCTCAGCCCGGAGAAGAAGATCATCGGCAACATGAGGCGGGCCAGCCCGGTGACCAACTGCGAATAGTCGCCGTTCGACGGGCCGCTGCCGTAGAGCCAGGTGAGCGTCGAGGCGAAGGCGACCGCCAGCAGCGCCGCGACGCCGAGGGCGAGCACCGCCAGGGTGAGTAGTCGCTGGGCGTACGCCTGGCCGCCATCGACGTCGACCTTGCGACGGCGTACCAGCACCGGGATCAGCACGCTGGTGAGCACCCCGCCGAGCAGGAACTCGTAGACCATGCCGGGCAGGATCTGCGCGGTGGTGTACGCGTCACCGACCAGCGCGCCACCGAGCGCCGCGGCGATGACGAGGTTGCGCAGGAAGCCCGTACCCCGGCTGACCAGGCTTCCGATCGCCATCACCGCGCTGTTGGTCGCCGCGCTCGCCTCGCCCACCTGCTCCTGCGGCGGGGCGGTCGACTCCATGGCCGGCTGGTTCAGCGGCTCCGCGGAGATGAAGGTGGCACCGTCGGAGGGGCGGATGTTGGCTCCCCCCGCACCACCGTCCTGCGCGGCGTTCGCGCTGCGGTAGAGCCCGCCGCTCATCTCCAGCCTCCCAGGGGTACGTCGAGCCGGGCACCGACCCGCACGTCACAGACCTTAGTCAACCCCCACCCGTTACCCGCGCCCGGCGGATCGGATCACACCCCGGCCCGATAGGCTGGCGATCCCATGTCCGAAGCCTCCGCTCCCCACGCCGCCGACCGCCGCGACCTCACCGCCGCGCAGCGCAACGCCGTCGCCGAACTGCTCCGGGTCTCCCCGGTCGCCGACGAGCTGGGCCGCCGTTTCGTCCGTGCCGGTCACGAGCTACACCTGGTGGGCGGTTCGGTACGCGACGCGCTGCTCGGCCGACTCGGCGACGACCTCGACTTCTGCACCGACGCCCACCCCGACGAGACGCTGCGGATCGTCAAGGGCTGGGCCGAGTCGATCTGGGAGACCGGCCGTGAGTTCGGCACCATCGGGCTCCAGCGCGACGGCCTCCGGCTGGAGGTCACCACCTTCCGCGCCGAGTCGTACGACCAGGTCAGCCGCAACCCGGTGGTGGTGTACGGCACCAGCCTCGACGAGGACCTGAAGCGGCGCGACTTCACCATCAACGCGATGGCGGTCAGCCTGCCGGACCACCGCTTCACCGATCCGCACGGCGGGCTGGACGACCTCGCGGCCAAGGTCATCCGTACTCCCAGCACCCCGCGGGAGTCCTTCGGCGACGACCCGCTGCGCATGCTGCGGGCCGCCCGGTTCGCCGCCCAACTGCGCTTCGCCGTTCACCCGGACGTGCGCGTCGCGATGACCGAGATGGCCGCCGACCTGGACCGGATCACCGCCGAGCGGATCCGTGACGAGTTCACCAAGCTGCTCTGCGGCGCGGACCCGATCACCGGGCTGCGTCTGCTGGTCGACACCGGTCTGGCCGAACGGTTCCTGCCGGAGCTGACCGGGCTGAAGTTGGAGATCGACGAGCACGCCCAGCACAAGGACGTCTACGAGCACACGCTGACGGTCGTCGAGAACGCGGTCTCCTACGAGGAGGAGGGCTGCGACTTCGTCCTGCGGATGGCCGCCCTCATGCACGACGCGGGCAAGCCGGCCACGAAGGCCGTCGGGTCCGACGGTCGGGTCAGTTTCCACCACCACGAGGTGGTGGGCGCTCGCCTGACGAAGGCCCGGATGAAGGCGATGCGGTACCCCAAGGAGATCACCGCGAAGGTGACCGCGCTGGTCGCGCTGCACCTGCGCTTCTACGGGTACGGTCGGGGCGAGTGGACCGACTCGGCGGTGCGCCGGTACGTCGCCGACGCCGGTGACCTGCTGCCCCGGCTGCACAAGCTGACCCGCTCGGACTGCACGACCCGCAACCGCCGTAAGGCGGCCCAGCTCGCCGCCGACTACGACGCGCTGGAGGAGCGGATCGCCCGGATCGCCGCCGATGAGGATCTGGCCCGGGTACGCCCCGACCTCGACGGCAACGCGATCATGGAGCTGCTCGGCGTACCTCCGGGGCCGATCGTCGGGCGGGCCTGGAAGCACCTCAAGGAACAGCGTCTGGAGCACGGCCCCCTGGACCGCGACGCCGCCGAGGCGGAGCTGCTCCGCTGGGCCCGCGCCGAAGGCCTGATCCCCTAACCCCGCCCCAACCCCGCGCCCCTGCCCCGCGCGCCCCGCCCGGAACCCGCCGATCTTGCACTTTCTGTTGTCGATATGAGGGGACTGCCCTCTTTTGTCGCGACAGAAAGTGCAAGATCGCGGGAGCTGGAGCTGGAGCTGGAGCTGGAGCTGGAGCTGGAGCTGGAGCTGGAGCGGGAGCGGGAGCGGGTGATGGACTAGCGCGTTTCGACGGCTGTGCCGTCTACGGACGCGGCCTTGGCCGCGGGGGTGCCGTTGCCGCCGGGTGTCGACGCCGAGCCGAGGCGGGCCAGCAGGCCGGCCAGGTCGATGCCGGTGAGGTCGCTGCCGAGCTGGAGACCCTGCGCCACGTTGCCGGCCACCGACTTCGTCAGCGACGACGCGCCCTCGGTGGAGATGACCGTCATCTTGTCGATCGCCCCGATCGGAGCGCTGGCCGCCTCGACGACCTGCGGCAGGACCTTGACCAGCAGGTCCAGCACCGCGGCCTCGCCATACGCGGCGAACGCCTCGGCCTTGCGCGCCATCGCGTCGGCCTCGGCCTCACCCCTGGCCAAGATGGCCGCCGCCTCGGCCTGACCCTCGCGCTCGACGGCCTCGGCGATCGCGGAGCGCCGCCGCTGCTCGGCCTCACCCTCCTTGGCGCCCTCGATGGCGTTCGCCTCGGCGAGGGCCGCCCGTCGGGCCCGCTCGCCCTCACCGGTGAGCCGCGCCTGCTCGGCGGAAGCCTGCGCGGCGGCGATGACCGCCTGGCGCTGCGCGTCCGCGGTGAGCACCGCCGCGTTGCGGGCTGCCTCGGCCTCCTGCTCCACCTTGTACCGGGCGGCGTCGGCCGGCTTGCGCACCTCGGTGTCCAGTTGACGCTGCTTCAGCTCGGCGTTGCGCTCGGCCACCTTCTGCTGCTCGGAGAGGATGGCCTGGTCCCGTTCCGCCTGGGCGAGCGGCCCGGCCGCGGCCGACTTGGCCTTGGCCGCGTCGATCTCCGCCTGGATGCCGGCCTGCTTGAGGGCCAGGTTGCGGTTCGCCTCGGCGATGGCCTCCTCGGCGAGCAGGCGCTCCTGCTCGGCCTGCTGCCGGGCCCGCGCCTCGGCGATGGCCGCGTCCTTGAGCACCCGGGCGGCCTCGGGTCGGCCCAGGTCCTGCAGGTAGGAGCCCTCGGCGAGGATGTCCTGGAGTTGGAAGGTGTCGAGCACCAGACCCTGGTTGGTCATCGAGTGCTCGGCCTCCTCGGCCACCGCGCTGGCGAACGCCGCCCGGTCCCGGATGACCTCCTCGACGGTGAGCCGGCCGACGATCGAACGCAGCGCGCCGGCCAGCACCTCCCGGGTGAAATTGTCGATCTCGTCCTGCTGGTGCAGGAACCGCTGGGCGGCCGCCCGGATCGCGTCCTCGGTGCCGCCGACCTTGACGATCGCCACGCCGTGCAGGTCGGCACGGATGCCCTGCTTGCTGACCGCGCCCCGGATGCCGACGTCGATCCGCCGGCTGGACAGGTCGAGCGACTGGAGCTTCTGCACCACCGGGAGCACGAAGACCGAGGCGCCGAGCACCACCTTCTGCCCGGAGGTGTCGGTCGACCGGCCGCCGTCGGCGGTGTGCGTGGTACGTCCCTTGCGACCCGTGACGATGAAGGCCTCATTCGGCCCGGCCACCTTGATCCGGGACAGCACGAACAACACCAGGACGAGCGCGAGGACGACCGCGCCCACGACAGCTATCAACAGGGGCATGAAGGGGGGTCCTGTCTACGAGAAGGAATCAGTAGGTCTCGACGTGCACGCTGGTCTCACTCAGCGCCTGCACGACGAAGACCTGCGCGCCGATCGGGATCGGCTGGTCGGCGCGGGCGTTGAGCTTGACCGGCTGGCCGGCGACGCGTACCCGCACCTCGCCGTACCCGTCGAGGGGCACCGGCGTGACGACCAGGCCGAGCGCGCCGACCAGGTCGTCGCGGGTGGGGGTGGCGTCGGTGCGCATGTTGCGCGCCGCCCGACTGAAGCGCGACGCCAGCCACGCCGTGGGCACGGCCGCGAGCACACCGCCGGCCGCCGCGCCCGCGATCATCCCCGGGGTACGCGCACCGAGCAGTTCGTTGACGATCGCTCCGCCGAAGCCGAACGCGCCGGCGAAGCCCGCGACCGTCTCGGTGGAGATCGGCCCGTCCACGTCGGCGTGCCCGAAGTGGAGCAGCTCGCTACCGAGCAGGGCGAGCGCCAGTATCGCGACACCGGCCCCGCCGATGATCAGAAAGATGAGCGTCCCCGTGGCCACGACCTGCACGGTATCGACACCCCGCAACGCCGATGAACGGTCGAACGGCTCAACGAGGCGCCGCGCTCACCTCCAACTCGGACAGCTGTTCGGGCAGTGGCTGGCGGACGAGTTCGCGCCCGGTGGTGTCGGCGAGCACGAAGTCACCCTTGTACGGTTCCCGATAGAGCAGCAGGTCGTCATCGACCCAGGCGGCGTCGGCGCTCGGCAGGGGGTTGATCACCCGTCCGCTGGCGGCCTCCACCAGCAACGGTTCCTGCTGGCCCTGCACGACGACCAGGCGGCCGTCCGACGACCAGGACCACGGCCCGGCGGGATCGCCGGGTAGCGGCTCCGACCGGGTCGGTCGTCCGTCGTCGGCGGAGAACATCTGCACGCCACTTCGAGGGTGCCGGACCGACTCGGACCGGGGCCTGCCCTGGGCGGTCTGCGGCAGTGCCACCTCCCGGCCGTTCCGGGTCCAGACGAAGGAGCACTGGTCGGTGCAGAGGTAATCCTTCCGGGACACCTGGTGGGTACGCTTCGTGCCGTCCCGCTCGACCACGACGAAGCCGAAGTGATCGAGCTGATCGGTGGTGAACAGGAGGCGACGGCCGTCCGGTGACCAGGTCGGGCGGCTCAGCGCACGGCCTACCTCGTGCCAGCGGGTCCTTCCCGTGGCCATGTCGACGAGACCGACCTCGCGTGGACGGTCCTCCTCGATGACCGCCACCAGCGACCCGGTAGGTGCGGGAAAGATGGCGTCGTAGCGGTCGGTGGGCACGTAGCGGCCCCGGCTCCGGTCCAGCAGGAACCCGCTGCCCGACCCGCCGGCGAACTGTGCCCGGGCCACCACCCAGTTACCGGGCAGCACCAGCGGCGCGGCGGCCCAGTTCGCTCCCGGGGTGGGCCGGACCGACGGTGACGAGGTGATCGAGGGTGACGGAGTCACGGTCGGGGGCGGCGTCGCCGGGGTCGGGGCCGGCCGGGGTCGGAGCAGCACGAATGGCACAGCCGTCGCGACGATCGCGACCATTGCCGCCGCGCTGACGATCAGTCGTCGCTGACGGCGCAGCCGGCGACCCCGACCGAGCGCCTGGACGGCGAGGCCCGGAGCGGGTGCGGCGCCGTTGGCGAGGTCGCGTACGGCCCGGCGGAGCATCTCGTCCAGATGCGTGGTCATCGCGTCACCCCCGGGCGGTCGGTCAGCTCGTCCAACCCCGGTACCAGGCGTCGGAGCCGCGCCAGCGCCCGCGAGCTCTGGCTGGCGACCGTTCCGGCCCGGCACCCGAGGAGTGCCGCGGTCTGCTCGACGCTCAGGTCCTCCAGGTAGCGCAGCGTCAGCACGGCCCGTTGCCGTGGCGGCAGCGCCCGCAGAGCCTCCAGCAGCAGCAGGCGCAGATCCGTCTCGCGGCCGTCGTCGCCGGCCGCCGCCAGCTCCGGCACCTGGGCCACGGGCACCTCACTGCGCCGCGCTCGTCGTCGCCAGCCGGACACCTGATCGTGGTAGAGGATGCGTTTGACGTACGGTTCGGCGTCGCCCCTGATCCGCGGCCAGCGGGCGTACGCCTTGGCCAGCGCGTTCTGCAGCAGGTCCTCCGCCGCGTGCTGGTTCCCGGCCAGCGCGTACGCGACGCGCAGAAGGGCGGCGCCCCGCTCCTCAACGAACGTGGTGAACTCCCCGTCGACATCCGCCACCACCCACCTCCGTTGTTCAGACGCCGAGCGGCAGCGGAACTTTGCCTCGTCGCGAGGGACAATGGGTTTGTGCGCTGGATTGTGCTCGACTCGCCGATCGGGGAATTCTCCGTGGCCACCGACGGCACGAGTGTGTGCGGAGCCCACTTCGGTCGGGTGGACACGGCCGTCGACGAGCCGGGCGATCCGCTGTCCCGGCAGGTCGTGGCCGAGCTGCGGGCGTACTTCGCGGGTGCGTTGACCGCGTTCACGGTGCCCGTGTCGGCCCCGCGCGGCTCCGAGTTCGAGCGGGCGGTGTGGCGGGAGATGACCCACATTCCGTACGGCGAGACGCTGACGTACGGCGAGGTGGCGCGGCTGGTCGGCGACCCCGGGGCGGCACGGGCGGTGGGGGTGGCCTGCAACCGCAACCCGATCCCCGTGATCGTGCCGTGTCACCGGATCGTCGGCGCGGGCGGCAAGCTGGTCGGCTTCGGCGGCGGTCTGCCGCGCAAGGTCAGGTTGCTGGAGCTGGAGGCGGGCGTCGCGTTCGGCCGGATGTGGGGTTGACCCCATAGTTCTGTCGCAGACGGTATCGGCTCTACTACCATTCGGATTCGGTCGATCGACCCGGCGCGGCCTCCACCGGATCGCCATGTCGTCGAGCCGACAGCCGGACACCACATTTGTGAGGCATCTGGTCGGCTGACTTCCTCCACAGTGGGCGAGCAGAACTCATGCGCTCGCTTCACGGGAGAGGTTGGCACCTTGCAGCATCATGAGGATTTCGGTCGTCGACTCTGCGTATCGGTCGACGCCGAGGGTTACGGCCAGCGCGACGACCGCGCGCAATATGACATGCAACGGACCCTGGTCCAGATCCTGGACACCGCAGCGGCAAGGGCGGGCCTGGACCGGACGACGTGGCGCCGGCAGGGCGTGGGCGACGAGGAGCTGTCCCTCGTTCCGCTGGGGCCGGACGAACCCCGGCTGGTCGACGAGTTCCCGCGCCAACTCGATGCAGAACTGGCCCGGTTCAACCGTTCCCGCAGCGAGGAACGCCTCCGTCTGCGGATGGCACTGCACGTGGGCGTGGCATACCCCGCAGACAACGGCTACGCCGGTCAGGGCATCGTCGCGGTCAGCCGACTGCTGAACGCCACCCCGCTCCGGCAGGCGCTCAAGCTCGCCACGTCCGCCAATCTCGCCTGGCTGGTGTCCGAGGTCGTCTTCACGGATGTGATCCGGCAGGGCCACACGACTCTCGGGACGAACGATTTCCGCCAGGTGGAGATCACCGAGAAGGAGTACCGGGGGGTTGCTTGGCTCCGGGTGCCCGGTGTCGATGTACACCGCCTCGATCTCGTGAGCGCGACGGCGTCGCCCGCCTCGGAGCAGCCGCCCGCAACGCCACGGTCCGGCGCCCCGACACCGGAGGCGGAGACCCGGAGCGGGCGGGCGCCGTTGGTGACGAACATCTTCAACCACGAGGTCGACGCCACCCACGGCACCTTCGGCATCTCGGGTGGGGTTCATGGCTGATGGGACATCGGCGCCCCCCGCTGGAGGGCTGGACGGATCGGCGCCGGCCGGGAATGACCCGCCGCCGCCCGCCGCCGCTTCCGAACCCGAGTCGGCACGGACGCCAACGCCAGAGCCTCTGCCAGCGGACGACGAGTCCGACGCCGACGATCAGCGGTACGGCGCACGGGTCATCAACAAGTTTTACGGTCAGGTCCATGCGGCCCAGGCGACCTTCGGAGTTTCCGGCGGCACCATGGCCACTCCCGCCCTGGTGGGTCGACTGCGGTCGGCGGACGTCGACCACGCATTGCGCTACTACGTGCCGCCGGTGGAGTACGACACCGCCGAGGACACCCTGCGCGGCTCCCATCTGCTGGTGCTCGCCGCCGAGGAGGGCAGCGGCCGGCGCGCCTCGGCGTTCGCCCTGTTACGGACGGTGACTGCCGGTCAGATGACGGGTCTGTCCCCGGCGATGACGCTGGCCCAGCTCGCCGACTACGACTACCTGCCGGATCGGGGTTACGTCGTGCTCGACTGGCTGGGCGAACGCCGAGACGGCGCGGTCCAGGCGTTCGACGTTGGACGGCTGAGCCATCGCCTGAAGAAGGCTGGCGCTTTCCTCGTGATCACCTCGGAGCCGCGCCCGACCCTCCGCCGGGCACTGCCCGGCCACGTGGTGGCGTGGCAGAGCCCGGATCCGACCGCCATCGTGGATGCCTATCTCGGCAAGGAAGCCATCTCGCCGCTCTCGCCCGAGGATGCGGCACGAATTCGGCAGCGGGTCACCGAGCTCGGCCGTCCCGCCGAGGTCGTACGGCTGCTGGAACGACTGTCCCGCAGCGTGGAGGCCGCCCTCGATGAGGCGGAGCGCACCGCGCAGCGCCGTGTGGAGGACTGGTTCGGCGAGACGACGAGCTGGACGGAGCTGCTGACCGTGGCGGCTCTCGCCTTCGCCTACGAGCTGCCGGAACGCACCTTCGAGGAGTTGCACGCCAGGCTGCGGCAGATCGACCGGGAGGAGGGACTTCAGCCGGAGACGGCCGCGCCGGCTCCGTCGCCGTCCGGATTTCAGGGGCGTCGCGGGCTGCATCGGGACGGGGGTCTCATCACCCGGCGGGAGGGCACGACGCTCGACATGGGCCTCGGCGACGAGCGCCGGCTCGTCTTCGTCGCCGCATCGATGCGCGAACACGTCCTGCGGGAGCTGTACGAGTGTGACTACCGGCTCTGGCGGCCGCTGCGGATCTGGATGCACGAGCTGGCGGCCGTGCCGGACCTCGACACCCGGCTGCAACTCGCGCTGGGGGTGACCCTGCTGGCCCGCAACCGCAGTGCCGCCGGTGAGGCACGGGATCTGCTGCGAACGTGGGCAGCAGGCAGGGCTGCGGAGCGTTTCACCGCGGTCTCGACCGTCTCGTTCATGGCCGGTGACGACGTGCTCGCTCCGGTGGCGTTGCGGACCGTCCTCGACTGGTCCGAGGGCAAGGGCCAGAACTGCGCGGTCACCGCGGCCATGGCGCTGGGGGGTCCGCTCGGAATCCGCTATCCCACCGAGGCGGTGCGTCGACTGTGGCACCTGTCCACGCGTGGCAAGCCGGTGCGTGTGGTTGCCGCCCGTTCGCTCGGTCTACTCCTCTGCGCCACGGAGGGCGACCTTCAGGGTGCCGAGGCGATGCTGAAGCGGCTGCTCGCCCGGTTGCGGCACACCCTTGACGGCACCGTGGAGCTTCGGCTGAGCGGCTACGCAATCGAGGCGGTCCTGGAGGTTCTCACGGTGCGGCATCTGGACCGGGACGAGCCGATGGTCGCGTACCTCCTCCGGGAACGACCGCAGGTCACCTCGACGGTCGGCGCGCTCTGGGGCGAGGTGCTGCGAAACCTGCCACACCGTGGCGCGGGGATCGACGCGCTGCGCGCCACGTTGGACGCGGCGGCGAACGAGCCCGCGGAGGGCGGCGTCGTGGGCCGGCTGGGCGGTGCGATACGCGACGAACTGACCCCGAAGGAGTGCGAGCTGCTCGGGCGTGACCTGGCTTGGGCACTGCGGCACCCGTTCGACGAAGCGGACACCTACCGCCCGGTGGTCACCGCCCTGCTGTCCGCGCTTGCCGGTACCCCTGCGCGTTTCCTCTCGCGCTGAACGTTCTTCACGACCCTTCAGAAAGGCGTCCGACATGTTCTATCCGGTATTGACTGAGAAGTCGCTGTCGCCGGTTCCCCGGCGCATGTTCCGGCCGACCCGCCGGGACGCGAACGACCTTCCGCCGGTACCGCCCGGAGGGGTCTACGTATTCAAGGTCGACGGCCGCCAACGGCTGTATGGCGACGGTCACGTCGACCTCGGCGACGACGTGGTGGTCGACGCCGTCGCGGTGAGCATCGTGCAGCGGCGTGCCTCCATGATCACCTGTGAGTTCGCCATCCCCTCGACCAGCGCGGCCGACGACTTCACCATCGCGGTGACCTTCCGCTGTCAGGTCCTGGCGCCCGAAGTGGTGGCGGAGTCGGGCCTGATGGACCTTTCGGCGGTGCTCGCGAACCACCTGGCCCAGGACCGGGACCTCAAGAGCCTGGGGCTGGGCCACCGGATCGACGACATCAACGAGGTAAGGAGCCTGGTCGATGCCCAGGTCACCGCGTACTGCATGTTGGTGCCGCCGGCGGTGCGGGGAATGGCTATCGAACTCTCCTCGGTGCTTGTGCACCCCTCGGCGGACCTGCGGGAGCAGCGCCGGCGCGTCCGGGACAAGGAGTGGGAGCGCGAGGTCGGGCGCATCGACGTTGCCTGGGAGGACGGCGAGGTCAACCGGTATGCGGGCATCCTTTCCGCCGGGCCCGAGTACGCCGAGGCGCTCGGCGTGGTGCGGCATGAGGTCAACGTCGGCCAGGTGGCCGAGCGGATGCGCGAGGACGACCGGGAACGCCGCAAACAGCTCGGCGAGACGCTCCAGATGATGGTCGAACGCGGCTACTTCGATCGGATGCCGGTCGACCCGATGCGCCTGCTCGACGAGGTCGCCGGTCGCCGCATGGGTGGTGGCGAGATACCACCGGCGGCCCACGGCGGACCGACGGTCCCACTCGGCGCGGGCCGGGACAGCCATCGTCGGGCGGTGGCCGCCGACGACTCGACAGAGCCGGACCCGATTCCCAGCGAGGAAGACATTGCCTGAGAACCGGAATCCGTCACCTGACCCGACGCCCGCCACGGCGAGCCGGGGTGGACGTGTCGAACCGGGCCGGCTGTTGCGGGCCCTTGCCGGCGTGGACGAGGCTCTGCTCCGACAGATCTGGCACGAGCGCGCCCGCCACACCGCGCTTGGCGGCGTGGTGCTCGGCACCGCGATGATCGCAGGCTTCTCGATGTGGATCGCGATCAACCAGTCGCTGGGCGTGGTCTCCGCGGTGCATCTCGTTCCGGCCCTGCTCTGGGCGCTTTTCGTGTTGAACCTGGACCGTCTGTTGGTCACCAGCATGGTGGGCGGCGCCCGCCGGGTCGGTTCCCTGGTGATGCGGCTTGCCGTGGCCCTGACGTTCGGGTTCATCATCGCCGAGCCGCTCATCATGCGGATCTTCGAGACCGCGATCGTGCAGCACATCCAGGACGAGCGCGCTGGTCAGCTCGATGCGCTCCGTGCCAATCTGGTGAAGTGCAACAGCGAGGAGCGGGCGGTCGCAGAGCGGGAGGACGCGGTCGGTCCGGAGTGTGCCGACTACACACTCACCTTCGCTGCCACCCCGGCCTCGGTCCGGCGGGAACTGGCCGGGGTCCGCGCGGAGACGAAAGATCTGCAGAGCGTCGTCACCAAGGACACCGCTGATCTCACCCGGCTGCGGAACGACGCGGCGAAAGAGTGCGCTGGCGGCAGTGGGGCGGGTTTCACCGGACGCCGGGGTCAGGGCCCGTTGTGCCGGCAACGGACCGCCGACGCCGAGGAGTTCGCCCGTACGCATCCCATCGCGCAGAACACCAGCAAGCTGGCAGAGTTGCGGCAGCGGAGCGCCGCGCTCGAAGGCCAGCTCGGCACGGCGGTCACCGACTTCGAGAAGAGTCGGGACACACAGATCAACAGCCGCGTCGACGAGGAGCGGAGCCACCAGGGTTCGATCGGCTTCCTGGAACGGCTCGACGCGCTGCACACGCTGTCCGGCCAGAGCTTCGCGCTCGGCGTCGCCACGTGGGCGATACGGCTGTTCTTCGTCGCCGTCGACTGTCTGCCAGTGGTGGTCAAATTCTTCGGCGGCACCAGCGGTTACGACGAACTGTTCAAGATCCGGTCGACCGCGTCTCAGCGGATCTTCGCGGAACGGGTGAGCACCGAGGAACGGCGGGCCGTCGAGGAGTACGCCGCCGAGCAGGACGATATCGACCGCCGGGCTCGCATGCGGCGGGCCGAGTACGACCTGTCGTTGCAGGAGCATCAGGTGCAGCTGAAGGCGCGTCTCGGCGACGCCGTCAGCGCGTACGCCCGGGATCTGCTCCGGGGTCGGGCGGAGGGCTCGTCGGTGCCCACGCAGACGCGGTCGCGGGCCGGCGACCGGGGTGCGACTGTTGGTCGGTCTGCGCCCGCGCCGTCCGGTGCCGCGGCGGAGGCCGCGATGACCGGGCGCCACGCAAGCCCCTGAGAGCGACCGACGGAAGAGGCCAGATCCAGCTGGATCCGGCCTCTTCCGTGCGTTGTTCAGCGGGTCAGCGCTCGACCTCGCCGGCGATGAACTCCTCCACGGCCTGGTGGGCGTCGTGGTCGGCGTACTGCACCGGCGGGGACTTCATGAAGTACGACGAGGCCGACAGGATCGGGCCGCCGATCTTGCGGTCCAGCGCGATCTTCGCGGCCCGGACGGCGTCGATGATGACACCGGCCGAGTTCGGCGAGTCCCACACCTCGAGCTTCAGCTCGGCGTTGAGCGGGGTGTCGCCGAAGGAGCGACCCTCCAGGCGGATGTACGCCCACTTGCGGTCGTCCAGCCACGGCACGTGGTCCGACGGGCCGATGTGCACGTCGCTCTTGCTCATCTCGTGCGGGATCTGCGAGGTCACCGACTGGGTCTTCGAGATCTTCTTCGAGACCAGGCGGTTGCGCTCCAGCATGTTCATGAAGTCCATGTTGCCGCCGAAGTTGAGCTGGTACGTGCGCAGCAGCTCGACACCGCGGTCCTCGAAGAGCTTCGCGAGCGCGCGGTGCACGATGGTGGCGCCGACCTGGCTCTTGATGTCGTCGCCGACGATCGGCAGGCCCGCGTCGGTGAACTTCTGCGCCCACTCGGGGTCGGAGGCGATGAAGACCGGCAGGGCGTTGACGAACGCGCAACCGGCGTCGATCGCGGCCTGGGCGTAGAACTTGTCGGCCTGCTCGGAGCCGACCGGCAGGTAGGAGACGACGACGTCGACCTGCGCGTCGCGCAGCGCCTGGGCCACGTCGACCGGGGTGGCGTCGGACTCCTCGACGATCTCGCGGTAGTACTGGCCCAGACCGTCGAAGGTCGGGCCGCGCTGCACGGACACGCCGGTCGGCGGTACGTCGCAGAGCTTGATGGTGTTGTTCTCGCTGGCGACGATCGCCTCCGCGAGGTCCATGCCCACCTTCTTGGCGTCGACGTCGAACGCCGCGACGAACTGAACGTCAGAGACGTGGTAGTCGCCGAAGGTGACGTGCATGAGACCCGGGACGCGGTCGTTCGGGTCGGCGTTGCGGTAGTACTCGACGCCCTGAACCAGGGACGAGGCGCAGTTACCCACACCGACGATGGCGACGCGGACGGAGCCCATAGCGTCTGCCTCCTTCTTTTCTGTCACGGCCGCTCTTTCCTGGTCTCTCCAGGCGGAGGCGGGCTGTTGTCTTCTCGTCGGCCACCGGCTGTCCCCAGGTGGGGGACCGTCGGGGCTCGGCCGGAGCGCTCGTTGGCAATGAGCTCCTCCAGCCAGCGGACCTCACGCTCACAGGCGTCCAGGCCGTGGCGCTGCAGTTCCAAGGTGTAAGCGTCGAGGCGCTCGGCCGCCCGGCCCAGCACGTCGCGAAGGCCTTCACGACGTTCCTCGATCTTGCGGCGGCGACCCTCCAGAATGCGCAGGCGGGTCGCCTGGTCGGTCCGGGCGAAGAACGCGAAGTGCACACCGAAACCCGTGTCGTCGTACGTCTCGGGCCCGGCCTGTGCGATGAGCTGGGCGAAGCGTTCCTTGCCCTCCGCGGTGATTTTGTAGACCACCCGACCTCGTCGGCTGGTCAGCGCGGGAACCTCCTCGGCGGTGGCGGGCGTCTCGGCAGCTTCGGTGATCCAGCCCGCCGCCTGCAACCTGCGCAGGGTCGGGTAGAGCGAGCCGTAGCTGATCGCCGCCCGGATCGCGCCGAGTTTGGCGGTCAACTCCTTGCGCAGCTCATAGCCGTGCATCGGAGACTCCTGCAGGAGGCCGAGGATGGCGAATTCGAGCACGAGCCACCCTCCCTTTACCCTCCGGCGCGGAGCGGTAACCGCCGCGATGTATCGGACCGATACATCGCACGTTAGTCGCTGCCGCCGGCCAGGGCAAACCCCCGTTCCGGGATGCTGCCGTCACGGATCGTGACCGTGGTCGCCTCGTCGAGCCGGACCGCGTACCCTTCACCGCATGCGTACGCAGCGCCAGATCGTCGACTACTCGCTTCAGAAGCGAGCAGTGCTGCGTGAGCTGATGGCCAGCCGTATCGGTACGTACGACGTGTGTGACGCGTCGCCGTACCTGAAGAACGCTGCACGCTTCCACGGCGAGCCCACCGACCTGCGCTGCCCCATCTGTCGCAGCGAGAATCTGACCCTGGTCCACTACATTTACGGGGACGAACTCAAGCAGTCCGCCGGACAGGCCCGGACGCTCGCCGAGCTGCCCGTGCTGGCGATGACGCTACGTGAGTTCCAGGTCTTCGTGGTGGAGGTGTGCCTCGGCTGTGACTGGAACCATCTCGTCGAGCAGTACCTGCTCGGTCGGGACGGTCTCACCGGCGACGGTGACGGCGTTGGCGCTGACGAGCAGGACGCTGCGGCCACCGAAGGCGTGGGTCGGCGGAGGCGAGAGGCGCAACGGTGATCTCAGCGAGTTGGACCGGCTCCGGGGCTGGGGACATGACCCGGGACGGCCGACCACTCGTTGGTCCG
Source organism: Micromonospora sp. NPDC051543 (assembly GCF_044454415.1). NCBI lineage: Bacteria > Bacillati > Actinomycetota > Actinomycetes > Micromonosporales > Micromonosporaceae > Micromonospora > Micromonospora sp. NPDC051543. The sequence continues at coordinate 147,665 of NZ_JBITDT010000012.1, read as the reverse complement.
ATTGGCCCGATTGATTCGGCAATGACCCTGGCGCACCGGCACCTTTCTGCCGGCGGTCCGGGTGAAGCAACTCACGGCAACCCGGTGGCGGCGCTGTCGCGTCCCACCGCGACCGGCAGGGTGTGAAGAATGAACTCGTACGGCGATCCCAGCTCCGCGCGCGGTCGGGCCCAGTACCCGGGCCCGGACGGTGACCCCGGACCGGGCGCGGACGACGCGTACCGCAGACCCGGCGGTGACTCCCGCGCGGGCGGTTGGTCCTCCCCGGAGCCCGCGGCGCCCCCCGGTCGGGCTTCGGTGACACCGAGAGCCGCCGGCGGCCGCGCGTCGGTCGGTGGCTCGGCCTCCGTGCCGCCCCCCGGCGCTGCCGCCGGATCCGCGTCGGTGGGCCCGGCCACGCCCGGCCGCAGCGGTCGGGCCTCGGTGCCCGTGTCGCCGGCGCCGGGTGCGGCCACGGGTCGCGCCGGCGCCGGACGGGCCTCCGTCCCGGTGTCGCCGGCGCCGGGAGCACCCGCCGGTCGGGCCCGGGTGGGCACCGCCGCCGTCGGCGCCGCCTCGGCGGGCCGGGCCAGTGTCGGCTCCGCGTCGGTGGGTGGCCGCGCCGCGGTCGCCCGGGCGAGCGTCTCCCCGGTCTCCGGCGGGCCGGGTGGTCCCGGCGGTCCGAATGGCCCGGGCGGACCGAACGGGCCCGGTCGCGGTGGCCGGGGCGGTCGTGGCGCGGGTGACCCCGCCGCGGCGGCGCGGGCCAAGAAGCGCAAGCGGATGAACCTGCTGATCGCCGGTTTCGCCGTCTTCATCATGCTCGCCGGTGCCGGCGTGGTCGGGTTCACCTACTACTCGACGAACGTGGTCATGCCCGAGGAACTACCGCTGCCGCTGTCCACCACGGTGTACGCCAAGGACGGCAAGACCACACTGGCCAGGCTGGGCAGCGAGAACCGCACCTTCGTCACCATCAGCCAGATTCCGGAGCACGTGCAGCACGCGGTGGCGGCGGCCGAGGACCGGAACTTCTACCGGCACTCCGGCGTCGACTACAAGGGCATCGTCCGTGCCGCCTGGAACAACGTCTCCAACGGTGACAAGCAGGGCGCGTCGACGATCACCCAGCAGTACGCCCGCAACGCGTTCGAGAATCTCCAGGACGACACGTACGGCCGCAAGGTCAAGGAGGCCATCCTCGCCTCCAAGCTGAACGACGCGTACAGCAAGCCGGAGATCATGCAGCACTACCTCAACGTCATCTACTTCGGACGTGGCGCGTACGGCATCGAGGCGGCGGCACAGACGTACTTCGGCAAGCCGGCGATCAAGCTGACCCCCGCCGAGGGCGCGGTCCTGGCGGCGCTGATCAAGCAGCCGGTGGCGACCGACACCCACAAGGGTTACGACCCGGCGGTCAACCCGACCGACGCGAAGACCCGCTGGGACTACGTGATCGACGGGATGAAGAAGGAAAAGTGGCTGGACCCCGCCGCCCCGATCGCGTACCCGAAGGTGCTGCCGCCGAAGAAGGGCGGCAACGGCTTCGGCGTCGACAGCCCTCGGGGCAACGTCATCAACTACGTCCGTCAGGAGATGGACGCGATGGGCCTCTGCTCCGACAGCGGTGCGGAGGGTAAGACGAGCTGCGTCGACGCGCTGCGCGACGGCGGCTACCGGATCACCACGACCATCGACCCGAAGCTCCAGACGGCCGCCGAGAACGTCGCCATGCAGTCGAAGAAGGGCTCGGAGCTCAACGACCAGCCCAAGAACCTGATGGCGGCGGTTGTCTCGATCGACCCGAAGAAGGGCCGGGTGCTCGCCTACTACGGCGGTGACAGTGGCGCAGACTTCGACTACGCCGGCAAGAACACCGACAAGAACGGTGACCTGACCGGTGGTCATTCGCCGGGCTCGTCGATGAAGGTCTACACCCTGGCCGCCGCGATCGAGGCCGGTATCTCGGTGAAGTCGCACTGGGACCCGACGCCGTACAAGCCCGAGGGTTCCGCAGTCGCGATCGGTAACGCCGGCCGCACCAACCTCAAGTGCGGCAAGAACTGCACCCTCGAAGAGTCGACGATCCAGTCGTACAACGTGCCGTTCTACTGGGTCACCAAGGAGATCGGCGCCGAGAAGGTGGTCGACATGGCCCGCAAGGCCGGCGTGACCACCATGTGGGGCGTCGACCCGCCGCAGGCGTTCGACCTGGCGAAGAAGGGGCCGAACCCGTTCGACAACTACACCGGTTTCGGCAAGTACCCGCTCACCGTGTTCGACCACGCGAACGCGATGGCGACGTTCGCCAACGACGGCAAGTACATCAAGGCGCACTTCGTCATCAAGGTGGAGCAGCAGGACAAGAGCAACGGTAAGTGGAAGGTCGTCGGCAGCGAGCGCATCAAGCCCGAGCAGCGGATCGACAAGAAGGTCACCGACGAGGTCACCGCGGTCCTGAAGCAGATTCCCGCTCCCAACAGTCTCTCGCTGGAAGGCGGCCGCCAGGCCGCCGCCAAGACGGGCACCTGGGAGTACGACAGCAAGGACAACTCGCAGGCCTGGACGGTCGGCTACACCCCGCAGGTCGCCACGGCCGTCTGGGTAGGCAGCCGGGACCCGAAGAAGCCGCAGATCCGCCTCGCGGGTGGTAAGCCGATCGGCGGTTCGACCCTTCCCGGTCCGATCTGGGAGAAGTACATGAACACCGCCCTCAAGGGTCAGGAGGAGATCCCCCTTCCCACCGTCACCGGTGAGGGCGACATCACCAAGGGCAACGGCAAGGAGCCGGCCGCACCACCGCCCGGCCAGCCGGGTCAGCCCGGGCAGCCGGGCCAGCCGGGCCAGCCGGGACAGCCGTGTGACCCGCTGACCAATCCGTTCTGCCCACGGAACGGGGGCAACCCAGGTGGACCGGGTGGTCCCGGTGGGGGCGGCGGTCCGAACGGTTAACCGCGAGCCGACCTGCCACTGAGCACCCTGGAACAAGAGCCACAGCGCACACGCCGCCGCCGGCCGGACGACCTGTCCGGCCGGCGGTTGACGTGGTGGCACCGGGCACTTGTCGCTTGTCGACCGTGCGGGTCGTGACCTCGACGGGTACACGAGTACATGACGCACCGCTGCGAGTACGGCAGGATGCCTCTCTATGAGCACCCAGTCGACGCCCGGCATCGACGACGCCGGAACCACCGACCACCCGTCCCGCTCCGACGGGTTCGTTCGCGGCCTGTCCGGCGCCATTGGCGGGCCGCTGGGCGACCACGCGACGGCACTGGACCGGCCGGCCGGGCAGGAACGCCGATTCTGGACCGCCGTCCGGATCGTCCTGGCGCTGGCCTGCCTCACGCTCGCGTTGCACTGGGTGCAGAAATCCCCGTGCCAGGACGGCGCGTGGCAGAACAACGTCCAGTACAACCGGTTCTGCTACACGGACGTCCTCGCCCTCTACTACGCCGAGGGCCTCAACGAGGGCAAGGTGCCCTACCGGGACCACCCGGTGGAATATCCGGTGCTGACCGGCTACTTCATGGGTGCCCTCGGTCTGCCGGTGCACGCGATCGGCAAGGGCGACCCGAGCATCAACCAGGGTCAGTGGTTCTACAACCTCAACGCGCTCGTGCTGGGCGCGCTCGCCGTGGCGACCGTCGCGGTGATCCTCGCGTTGCGCCGCCGACGACCCTGGGACGCCGCCCTGTTCGCGCTCGCCCCGGCGTTGCTGCTCACCGCGACCGTCAACTGGGACCTGCTCGCCATCGGGTTGGCGGCGTTCGGTCTGTTGGCCTGGGCCCGGCGACAACCGGTGGTGGCCGGCGTGCTGCTCGGGTTGGCCGGCGCGGCGAAACTCTGGCCGCTGTTCCTGCTGGGGCCGATCCTCGTCCTGGCGCTGCGGGCCAACCGGCTCCGCGCCGCGCTCACCGCGCTCGGCGCGGCGGTGGTGGCCGTGGTGCTGGTGAACCTGCCGGCCTACCGGGCCAACCCGGACAACTGGGGTCGGTTCTTCGAGCTGAACACCACCCGGCCGATCGACTGGGGCACGCTCTGGTACATCGGGCGCTACCTCGACGGCAAGGTCGGCAACGACCCTGGAGAGCAGGGCCCGTTCGAATGGTTGAACACCAACATCCCGACCCTCAACACCATCTCGTACGCCCTGTTCGGGCTGGCCTGCATCGCCGTGGCAGTGCTGGCGCTGCGGGCCCCGCGCCGGCCGCGCCTCGCCCAGCTCGCCTTCCTGGTGGTCGCCGCGTTCCTCATCTTCAGCAAGGTCTGGTCCCAGCAGTTCGTACTCTGGATGTTGCCGCTGGTGGTGCTGGCCCGGCCGAAGTGGGGTGCCTTCCTGGCCTGGCAACTCGCCGAGGTCTGCTACTTCGTGGCCTTCTACGGTGAGCTGCTGGGCGCGGCGACCAGCCGTCCCGTCTTCCCCGAAGGGGTCTTCGTGCTGGCCTCGACGCTGCGGCTGGCGACCGTGGTGACCCTGTGCGTGCTGGTCGTGCGGGAGATCCTGCACCCGGAGCAGGACGCGGTACGCGCCACCTACGACGACGACCCGGACGGCGGCGTACTGGACGGCGCACCGGACGCCCCCTGGCTGGACCGCTGGCGCCGGCCCGCGAACAAGCCCGAGCTAGAGCCCGAGCCACAGACTGCAACCGCGACCTGATCGATCCTGAGGAACGGACGTGCCGGACCACGTCAGTTTGCGGGGGGAGCCCGCCCGGCGCAGGGATCAAGCCTGACCGCCCGGAGCCGGGCGGGCTCCCCCCGCAAACCGCCCCAGGGAAGAGCGCGTCAGAGCCGGTACACCACGGCGTCGCCAACCTCCTGGCGCGTGATGCCGAGCGACTCGACCGGCGCGTCGATGGTGATTTCCCAGGGCGTGCCGGGCACCTCGTCGCGTAGCAGCACCACCGTCCGCACGCCGTACGTGCGCAGGTAGTTGACGCTGTTCGGGTCGGGGAACGACTGGCTGGCCCGGCGGAGTTCGTCGAGCTGCCGGGGCGTGAAGCCGCTGCCGCCGTTCGCCACGTCCGGGAATCCGCTCGTCGACCAGAGCATGACGTGCTGGTCGAGGCCCTGGTCGCTGGGGAGCACGAGCAGCGGACCCTCCGCCGAGCGCATCGCGGCGGGCTGCCTCGGCACCACCGGATGCGGGGTGGTGTTCAACCCTTCGACGGTGACCAGCAGCAGCGGCAACAGCGTGGCGATCCGCAGCCACGGCCCGGGCCAGGACGGCACCCGCTGCGCGGCCAGCTCACGGACCCGGTCGGTGAGGGCGGTGACCGCGCCGGCCGCGAGCAGCGCGAGCAGCAACGTGATCCAGAGCATCAACCGCCCGGGGGTACGCAGCGCGTTCCATCCCGGCGCGTGCTCGAACAGCGGCACGTAGGTGAAGGTGCCGTCGAAGAAGCGGGTGCCCATCGCGAACACCATCGTTACCAGCACACCGCCGAGCAGGAACAGTCGGTGTCGCAGCCGCCAGACCGAGAAGAACAGGCCGCCGAACGCCAGCGCGTAGAGCACGAAGCCCGGCAGCAGTGTCATCTCCGCGTGGAACGGCAGCGCCGCGCGGGCACCCTCGTGCAACCCACCCCAGATCCGCGACTCCGCGGGCGCGGTCACGAAGCCGGACGCGGGCGGCGAGAAGATGGCGATGTCGCCGACGCTCCGCTCGGCGTACGGGTGCAGCTCGGTCACCTGGAAGTACGGGAACGCCATCAGCGCGCCCACCCCGGCGAAGAACACCCCGCCGACCAGGTCGGCCACGAGCAGCCGGCGGCCGAACGGCAGGGTACGACCGGACCGCAGCCACTTCACCCCGAACAGCACTGCGGCGACCAGCGCGGCGGCGGCCAGGAAGTACGCGAACGGCAGGCCGATGCCGAAGCCGAGACTGATCTGCCAGGCTGCCACCAGCCAACCGCCGTACACCCAGCCGTCGTGTCGTCGGTCGGGCCGGTAGCCGTGGCGCAGCGACCAGCCGTGCCCCCGCGCGAGCATCGCGAGGGCCAGCGGAATGCCACCGTTGGAGAGCACGTGCAGGTGCCCCGCCTGGGCAAGCAGCCACGGCGCGTAGGCGTAGCCGACGCCGGCGACGGCGGCGCCGATCCGGCCGGCCCCGAGCTGCCGGGCCAGGGCGTACGCCCCGAGCGTGGCGAGCGCGTGCGCCAGCACGAACATGATGTTGTAACGCAGCACCGCGTCCTCGGGGCCGCTGCCGAGCATCCCGGCCGGGGCGTAGCCGAGCAGCGTGTCAGAGAACGCGAAGCTCCACAGCTCCGGGAAGAACGTGTTCGACTGCCACAGGCGGGCCGGGTCGGCCAGCAGGATGTGGCCGGACCATGCCATCTGCCACGCCTGGAGGCTCGGGTCCCAGGTGTCCTGCGGCAGGGTGTAGCGCGGGTAGCGCAGCGTCGGCCAGGTCATCAGCACGGCCAGCGCCAACGAGGTGAGGGCCGCCAGGGTCCACTCGTGGATCAGGGACCGGCCCACCGGGCGGGCGGCCCGGGTGAGCCAGCTGGGCCGGGGCTCCGGCGCCGAGGCGAACGCCTCCCAGCGGTCGGGGTCGACCGGCTTGGCCTCGTTGGTCGCCTTCGCGGGCGACTCGCCGTCCTTGGCGGTGGCGTCCTTGGCGTCGTCGGCCTTCTTCTCGCTGTCGGCCTCCTTCTCGCCGTCGCTGGTCGTACCGACGCTCTTGGCCGTGTCGGCCTTCTCCGCGCCGCCCTTGGCGCGACCGTTCCTGCCGGGGGCGCCCTTCGCGGCCGTGCCGGCGGTGGTCGCGCCGGCCTGCTCGTCGGCGGCGCCCTTCGCGGCCGTGCCGGCGCTCGTGCGGGCCTTTCCCTGCGCCGGGTCGTCGCGGGTCGCGCCGTTCGCGGTGGTTCCGGGCGAGGCGGCCGGAGTGTCGCCGGTGGGCGGCGCGGCAGGTCGGATGGGGTCGTCGCCGGTGGACGCGGGCCGAGCCTTCCCCGGCTTGGACTGGCCGGTCGTCATGCTGCCGGGCGCTCCGTCGGGAGCTGCTGACGCAGGAAGTCGATGTCGGCGGCCTGGCCCGAGACGCCGCCCGGGGTCTCGACCACCACCGGCGCCCCGGCGGCGCGGATCACCGCCACCACCAGCTCCGGGTCGATCGTCCCGCCGTCGAGGTTGTCGTGCCGGTCCTGCCCCGAGTTGAACGCGCCCTTGGAGTTGTTGGCGTGCACCAGGTCGATCCGGCCGGTGATCGCCTTGACCCGGTCGACGAGGCCGAGAAGCTCCTCACCCCCGGCGTACGCGTGGCAGGTGTCCAGGCAGAAGCCGACCTCGTAGTCGCCGACCGCGTCCCAGAGCCGGGCCAGCGCGTCCAGCCGGCGGGCGCACGCGTTGTCGCCGCCGGCCGTGTTCTCGATGAGGACCGGCACGCCGAACCCGCCGGAGTCGGCCGCGTACGCGAAGGTCTTGCGCCAGTTGTCGAAGCCGACCGCCAGGTCGTCCCCGGCGTTGACGTGTCCACCGTGGACGATCAGGCCCTTGGCGCCGATCTCGGCCGCTGCGGTCGCGTGCCCGAGCAGCAGCTTGCGACTGGGGATCCGGATGCGGTTGTTGAGGGTCGCCACGTTGATGACGTACGGCGCGTGCACGTAGAGGTCGACCTCGCTGGCCCGCAGCCGCTCGGCGTCCTCCCGAGGCTTGGGTGCCTTCCATCCCTGCGGGTCGGAGAGGAAGAACTGCACGGTGTCGGCGGACCGTGCGGCTGCCTCCGCCAGCGGGTCGGTCGAATCGACGTGGGCTCCGATACGCATGGCAGCGAGCCTACGTCGGGAGCACGGCGGGCGTGCTGACGGTCGGCGCGATGTCGTCACTCCGGCCGTCGGACGATCGTTGAGGGGATGGGATCCGCCGAGCGGCCCGGGGTTGGGCGCGACGAGGCGCCCGGGTACGGGCCAGCGGGTGTTCGTCGGCCCGACAGCGAGGTCACCCCTGCGGCGCGGCCCGGCGCCGCGGGGGGAGACCCCGTCGTCGTACCAGATCGGCCCGGATCCAGAATCTCGGAAATTTCTGCCTTTTCCCCCTACACGGGACGACACCCGTTGTATCGTCAGATAACAACACGATAAAGCTCCGCGGGGCGTCTCCGGTCCAACCTCATCGGTGTGGTCGTTCCTCCCCAGGTCCCACCCAAGGAATGCGGACGGGACGCTCCGCGGCCTCGTTGACGGGGGCTCGCCATCGACCAGTGACGGTCGGGTGGCGGGCCCCCGTCGGCATGTCCCCGACGCCGACCCGACCGCCCCGGGCATGATCGTCCGGACCGGGTATCCTGGTCAGGTTGTCCGCGTCCGGCCGGGTTCCCCCGGCACGTGCGGGCAGCGACGCACGACCTCCTGCCACGGAAGGACCGTGGCCGCTTAGCCCACAGGAGGTGAGCACGTCTTGCGTCATTACGAGATCATGGTGATCCTCGACCCCAGCCTCGAGGAGCGCACCGTCGCCCCGTCGCTCGACACGTACCTGAACGTGATTCGGACCGCGGGTGGCTCGGTTGAGAAGACGGACGTGTGGGGCCGCCGGCGCCTCGCGTTCGAGATCAACAAAAAGGCCGAGGGCATCTACGCCGTCGTCGACCTGCAGGCCACGCCTGCTGCCGTGGCCGAGCTGGACCGTCAGCTCCGGCTGAACGAGTCCGTTCTGCGCACCAAGGTCATCCGGCCGGAGATGCGCTAAGCATTCTGTCCGGCATTCAACCCGGTTCGCCCGGATCAGCCTCCGCGACTCTGTCGTACGGCTCTGAGAGCCTGTACGACGAGACGCTGAGTGCGCGAGGAGATGGTCATGGCAGGAGACACCACCATCACGGTCATCGGCAATCTGACCGATGACCCCGAGTTGCGGTTCACCCCGTCCGGTGCGGCGGTCGCCAAGTTCCGGGTCGCTTCGACGCCCCGTTTCATGGACAAGACCACCAATGAGTGGAAGGACGGCGAGCCGCTCTTCCTTGCTTGCACCGTGTGGCGTCAGGCGGCGGAGCACGTCGCCGAGTCGCTGCAGCGGGGCGCCCGCGTGATCGTCTCGGGCCGGCTGCGTCAGCGGTCCTACGAGACCCGCGAGGGTGAGAAGCGCACTGTCATCGAGCTTGAGGTCGACGAGATCGGCCCGTCGCTGCGCTACGCCACGGCGAAGGTGCAGAAGATGTCCCGCTCCGGTGGCGGTGGCGGCGGCTTCGGTGGCGGCGGTGGTGGTGGCCAGGGTGGCGGCGGAGGCAACTTCGACGACCCCTGGGCTTCGGCCGCACCCTCTCCCGCGCGTGCCGGTTCGGGCGGCAACTTCGACGAGGAGCCTCCGTTCTAATGGCGCCGAGCGCCCGCGATCGCAAACCAGGAGCAAGGTCAATGGCCAAGGCTGCGGCACTTCGCAAGCCTAAGAAGAAGGTGAACCCGCTCGACAAGGACGGGATCACCTACATCGATTACAAGGACACGGCGCTGCTGCGCAAGTTCATCTCCGACCGCGGCAAGATCCGCGCTCGGCGGGTCACCGGCGTGACCTCGCAGCAGCAGCGGCAGATCGCCCGCGCGGTCAAGAACGCCCGCGAGATGGCGCTCCTGCCGTACACCGCAACGGCCCGCTGAAAGGAGGCACCGATATGAAGATCATCCTGACTCAGGAAGTGTCCGGCCTCGGTGCCCCGGGCGACATCGTCGAGGTCAAGGACGGCTTCGGCCGTAACTACCTGCTGCCGCAGGGCTTCGCGATCGCCTGGACCAAGGGCGCGGAAAAGCAGGTCACGGTCATCAAGCGGGCCCGCTCGGCCCGTGAGATCCGCGACCTCGACCACGCCAACGAGGTCAAGGGCCAGCTCGAGGGTCTCAAGGTCAACCTGAAGGCCCGCGCCGGCGACGGCGGGCGGCTCTTCGGCTCGGTCACCTCGGCCGAGATCGTCGACGCCGTCAAGGGCGCCGGCGGTCCGGTCCTCGACCGTCGTCGGCTGGAGGTGCCCGGTCACATCAAGTCGACCGGCACCTACCCGGTGAAGATCAAGCTGCACCCCGAGGTCACCGCGTCGTTCAACCTGAACGTCGTTCAGGGCTGACGACCCGCTGGACCACGAAGAAGGCCCGCACCGAGCGATCGGTGCGGGCCTTCGCGCATACGCCACACGTGGCCCGGCTCGCCAGCCTCAGCCGATCGGTTGACCGGTCACCGCGCTGATCAGCACCGTGGACAGACCACCACCGACCACCGCCGCGGCGAGCGCGATCGTCGCCGACCGCCACGTCGTGCCGACCCGCCGCAGCAGCGCCGCCACCACCAGGCTGCTCACCAGCGCCAACCCGAAACGCGGCGAGCCGGCGAGCAACGACTCCAACGCACGCGACCGTGCGGAGTCGCAGCCACCCCCGGAGATGTCGGTGACACAACCGGCGGGCGCCTGCCCGTCCAGCGTCAGCAACCACAGGAAGATCAGCACAGCCGGCACCACGTAGCAGGCGGTGGTGTACAGCAGCGGCCGGACCGACCCACCGGGATCAGGGTCGAGGAGGTCATCCTCCAGACGCCGCGCCCAGCCGCCCGTCGCCACCGACTCGACCCGACGCCGTACCGACGCCGTACCGACCGGCGACCGGTCCGCCCGACGTACGGCACCGGGAGGGGGTACGGGCGCACTACGCGGTCGCGGGGCGGTGTAACCCACCACCGGCGACCGAGGCGCCGACGTTGTCGTGGTGTCCATCCAGCGCGGATCGTCACCGGACAACCGCGTACCGGACCAGAAACCGCTGTCCCGGCTCGGCCATCCCTCCGTCAGTCGGTCCGAGCGGGGTGGCAGCGTCCGGTCCCACTGGTCGTCCTCGACCGCGGACCGCTCCCACTGGCCGGTGCGGTCCGACCGCTCCCAACCGCCGGCACTCTCCCCCTGCGACCACTGCCCGCTCAGGTCCGTGGTGTCCGGGCCGGGCGGCGGCCACGCGTGCACACCCGACGCGTCCCACGGGTCCACCGCTGGCGCGTACGACGGATCCGGCTCCGCCGGCCGCTCCGACCCGCGTTCCCAGGGATCGACCGCCGGACGCGTCCACGACTCCTCCGCCGCGCGCCGGCTACGCCGCGTCGGTCGGCTCACCTCCGGGCGGGACGCCGCCTCGGCCGAGCCGGCCTCCAGGTCCCCACCGGACCAGATCACCTGCGGACGACCGGCCGGCGCGCGACGGGGACGACGGTCTGCGGCAGCGCCGGAGACCGGCTCCTCCTCCGCCGAGTCGGCGCGTCGGCGGCCCGCGTAGCCCTGCTCCTGGGGACGGTCGAGCGTCCACTCCCGGGTGTGGTCCGAATCGGGACCCGCGCCGATCGCCGGCTGCGCCCGCCACGCGCTCGCGCTGATCGCCGGCTGCTCACGCCGACCACTCGCGTCGGCCCGTCGCCGGCCGGTCGTCTCGGCGCCGCGCCAGCCGGCGCCCGAACTCGGGCGCTCGACCTCGACCTCGTCCTCGTCGGGAGCGGCGTGCCGTCCACCACCGTCGGCACGCTGGACACCCGATTCCAGCGCCCACCGCGGCAGGTAGGCGTCGACCGGCTCGTCCTGCCCACGGTCCCGCGCACGCCGCCGACTGGAGGTGCGGTACGGCGCGTCCTCGTCGTACGGATCGGCCGGAGCGGGCAGCGCGGGCCGACCCCACGAGGCGGTTGACGGACGCTCCCGCGGGCTGCCCTCCCCGCGTCCCCAGTCCCGGTAACTCACGGCCGGAGTGTGACCCTTCTGAACCCAAAGCGTGATCCGCTGTCCAGGTGTAGCCGTTCGCTGGAGATAGTACGGGAAGATCGTGTAAAAGAACCGACCGAAATATTCTCCTCCACAGGTTGGGGACCACATATTCCCAGGTCAACGACCTGCGGCCGAGAATTCCCCAGCAGTTGTCCACAGGCTGTGCACACCCTGCGCACATGCTCGTCCACCGGCATCCACAGGTTGTCCCGAGGCTCGTCCACCGTGCTTGTTGAGTGGCTGACCTCGGGGTCCGTATGGTTGGCCCTCGACCGCCGGCGCGATGGCCCCCGATCGACCGGTTCGGTCGGGAGCAGTGTCGTACCCGGGCGGTAGAGCTGGGACGGATCGGACGCAGTGGAGGGGGGACCGGTGTCGGTCACCGACGACATGCGGGCGGAGGCCCGGTCCGGCAACGGTCAGCCACCCGTGCAGCGGGACGGCGGGTTCGACAAGACTCCACCCCAGGACGTCGCCGCCGAGCAGTGCGTCCTCGGCGGGATGTTGCTCTCCAAGGACGCCATCGCCGACGTCGTCGAGATCCTCAAGACCAACGACTTCTACCGGCCGGTGCACGCCACCATCTTCGACACCATCCTCGACATCTACGGCCGGGGTGAGCCAGCCGACCCGATCACCGTGGCCGCCGCCCTGACCGACTCGGGCGACCTGGCCCGCATCGGTGGGGCTCCCTATCTGCACACCCTCATCGCCAGCGTTCCCACCGCCGCCAACGCCTCGTACTACGCGCGGATCGTCAGCGAGCGTGCCGTGCTGCGCCGGCTCGTGGAGGCCGGCACCAAGATCGTGCAGCTGGGCTACGGCACCGCCAGCGGCGGCAGCCGCGACGTCGACGACGTCGTGGACCTTGCCCAGCAGGCCGTCTACGACGTCACCGAACGCCGGGTGAGCGAGGACTTCGCGATCCTGGCCGACATGCTCCAGCCGACCCTGGACGAGATCGAGGCGGTGGGCGCGCAGGGCGGCGTGATGACGGGCGTGCCGACCGGCTTCAGCGACCTGGACCGGCTGCTCAACGGCCTGCACGCGGGGCAGTTGATCATTGTGGCCGGCCGGCCTGGTTTGGGCAAATCGACCGCAAGTATGGACTTTGCCCGAAATGCCGCCATCCGCGCCAACCAGGCCGCTGCCATCTTCTCGCTGGAAATGAGCAAGGTCGAGATCGTCATGCGACTGCTCTCGGCCGAGGCGCGGGTCCCGCTGCACGTCCTGCGCAGCGGGCAGCTCTCCGACGACGACTGGACCAAGCTGGCCCGCTGCATGGGTGAGATCAGCGAGGCGCCGTTGTTCGTCGACGACACGCCGAGCATGAACCTGATGGAGATTCGCGCGAAGGCCCGCCGGCTCAAGCAACGGCACGACCTCAAGATGATCGTGGTCGACTACCTCCAGCTGATGACCTCGCCCAAGCGCACCGAGAGTCGGCAGCAGGAGGTCGCCGACCTCTCCCGTGGCCTCAAGCTGCTGGCCAAGGAGGTCGAGTGCCCGGTCATCGCGGTGAGTCAGCTGAACCGTGGCCCGGAGCAGCGCACCGACAAGCGGCCTCAATTGTCCGACTTGCGTGAATCGGGGTGTCTCACTGCGGATACCCGAGTCGTACGTGCAGATAACAATGCGGAGATCACGCTTGGCGAACTGCTGTCGAACCGGACAAGAGACATTCCAGTCTGGGCACTCGACGAAGGGCTTCGCTATACCCCCCGCACCATGACCCACGTATTCCCGAGCGGCACCCGTGAGGTGTTCCGGTTGACGCTGGCCTCAGGCAAGCAGGTCGACGCCACGGCGAACCACCCCTTCCTCGCCTTCACGGGATGGGTGCCGCTGGGCGAACTGGCACCGGGAGACCGCATCGCTACGCCACGACACCTGCCGCCCCCGATGACGATCCGGCCCTGGGCTGAAGCAGAGGTTGTCATGCTGGCGCACCTGCTGGGCGACGGCTCCTTCGTGCGACGTCAGCCGATTCGCTATGCAAGCCGGGACGAGCTGAACCTGCAGGCGGTGACGGAGGCGGCAAAACACTTCGGCATCACCGCCGTGCGCGATGACTATGCGGCCGCGAGGGTGACCACCCTGCGGTTGCCTGCCCCCTTCCGGCTGGCGCGAGGCCGGCGTAACCCGATAGCGGAGTGGCTGGACGGCTTGGGCCTCTTTGGTCTGCGGTCGCACGAGAAGTTTGTTCCATCCTCGGTTTTCGGACTTCCCAAGGAGCAGGTCACCGTCTTCCTGCGGCATCTCTGGGCCACCGACGGCTCGGTCACCGCCAACAGTTCAGGCCGTGGCGGACGGGTTTACTTCTCGTCTACGAGTCGGCGGATGTTGGAGGACATCTCCAGGCTGCTTCTGAGGTACGGCATCACTGCCCGCCTTCGGGCCGTGCCGGTGGTAGGCCACCGTCCCCAGTACACGCTTGACATCTCCGGCCGCGACGACCAGTTGAGGTTCCTACGCGAGATCGGAGTCCATGGTCAGCGGTCGGAGGGCTGTGCTGTTCTGCTTGCGGCTCTGGAACTCAGGGAAAGCAACACCAACGTCGACACGGTGCCGCGCGAGGTGTGGGACACGGTCAAGGAGATCCTGGTCGAACAGGGGATGTCCCACCGTGAGTTCGCGAAGGCCATCGGCACCCAGTTCTGCGGCAGTGCGCTCTGGAAGAGCGCGCCCAGCCGCTCTCGGCTCGCGGCGGTTGCCGCAGTGCTCGACTCTGCCGACCTCGACCTGCACGCGACCAACGACATCTTCTGGGACTCGATCGTGTCCATCGAGTCGATCGGTGAGCAGGAGGTGTTCGACGCGACAGTGCTCGGTAAGCACAACTTCGTGGCGAACGGCATCGCCACCCACAACTCGATTGAGCAGGATGCAGACGTTGTCATCCTTCTGCACCGCGACGACTACTACGACAAGGAGTCACCGCGGGCGGGCGAAGCGGACTTCATCGTTGCCAAGCATCGAAATGGTCCGACCGACACGGTGACGGTCGCAGCCCAACTGCACCTGTCGCGATTCGTGGACATGGCCATCGGATGATCGGCGTCCTCGGCGCGCCGTGCGGCTCGCCGATCCGCCGACGGCCGGATCGCCCGGGGCAACGGCTCGGGACAGGCATCACCCCAGGCTGAGGCCGTGCTTCTCGAGAGCGGCCTGGATGATGTCGAGCGCCTTCGGGCCCATGCCGTGCAGTGCGGCCAACTCCGTACGGGGCACCCCGGCCAGCTCGCGCAGGGTCGTGTAACCGGCGCCGTGCAGGGCGCGCGTGGCCGGCGCACCGATCTTCGGCAGCATGTCGGTTGAAGGATCCATGTCCCCATCGTTCATCACGTCACCCCAGCAGAGGGAACCAGCCCGCCGCCTCGCCCAACTCCAGCCGGTCCCGGTCGGTGAGCGGCAGCCGGCCGGTCGCCTTCAGCAGGAACTCCTGGTCGTCCCATCCGGCGGGGCGTACGGCGTCGTCGCTCAACAGGCCATCCATCGTGGACACCGCCACGCCCACCGCCATCGGTCCGGGTGACGGCGCGGCGGGCAGTTCCGGCGTGAGGTCCAGGTGGTGCACCACGGCCTCGGTGGTCAGGGTGGCCAGGAGATCGGGTACGCGCAGCACGTGGCCCTGTGTGGTCACGTACCCCTCGGGGTCCGCGAACCCGGCGGCGCGGACCGCGGCCGGGGCGGTCTCGCGCCACAGCCGGACGATGGCGGTCGGCCGGTCGAAGGCGGACGCCGACCGCCGGATCCACCAGGCGTGCCGGGCTGCCTGTTCGTCGCCGCCCGGGAAGCCGCGCCAGTAGGAGACGTCGTCCACGTCGGCGGGACCGTCGACCGGGCTGGCCAGGGCCACCAGTGCCCGCTGGGCGTCGCCGAGCACGTGCAGGAGCAGATCGGCGACGAGCCAGCCCTGGCATCGGGTGGCCCGTTGCAGGTCAGCGTCGTCGAGGGCGTCGACCACTGCGGTGATGCCGTCGTACGCCTCGGCGAGGGCCTCGTCGTGCCGGGTGGCGGTCATGCGGTGCAGCCTCGCACGGACCGCCGCGCCAGCCAATCACCCGCGGCGTTGCCCGGGTCGACGTGGATCGACCCGGGCGGGAGACTCGGCCGCGCTCAGCCGAACATCTCGTCGAGGAAGCTCTTGCGCTTCTTGTGCCGGTAGTGGCCGTGGTAGCCGTGGTGCTGCTGTTGGTGGCCGTAGGCAGGCGCCGGCGGGTAGCCGTGCGCGGGCGGCGGGGGCGGCGGGGGCGGCGGTGGCGGGACGGCGCCGTAACCCGGCTGGTGCTGGGCCGGCGGCGGCGGGGGTGGGGGCGCGTAACCGCCCGGCTGCTGGGCCGGCGCGGTCGGCCCGGCCTGCTGGCGACTCCAGTTGGCCTCTGCCTCGAACAGCTTCTCGAGCTCGCCGCGATCGAGGAAGATGCCCCGGCACTCGCCACACTGGTCGATGACGACGCCGCTGCGCTCGTACTGGCGCATCTCGCCGCGACACTTGGGACAGATGAGGTCACTCATCACCCGACGGTACCCGGTCGACCTAAGCGATTGCTGTGAGCGCCTCGATGACTTCGTCGTCGGAGACCTCGTGGAAGTCGTCGTAGTAGACGCTCACCGAGCTGAACTCCGGCGGGCGTTGGGCGCAGATGACCTGGTCGGCTTCGGCGGCCAGCAGTTCGTACGCCTCCTGGGCGCCGACCGGCACGGCCACCACGACGCGGCGGGCGCCGAGCCGGCGGGCGACCTCGACGGAGGCACGGGCGGTCGCGCCGGTGGCCAGACCGTCGTCGACGATCACGGCGACGCGTCCGGTGAGGTCCAGCGGTGGGCGACCACCCCGGTAGAGCCGCTCGCGGCGCTCCAACTCGACCTGTTCGCGGTGGCTGACCTCGGCGATGTCGTTGCTGCCGAGGCGGCTGGCGATCGCGTCGTTGAGCACCTGCACACCACCGGGGCCGAGCGCGCCGAAGGCGACCTCCCGCGCCCAGGGCATGCCGAGCTTGCGGACGACCAACACGTCCAGGGGGACGCCGAGCCGTTCGGCGACGACCCGGGCCACCGGTACGCCACCGCGGACCAGGCCGAGGACGACGGCGTCCGGGTCACCGACCAGGGCGGTGAGCCGCTCGGCGAGCACCTGGCCCGCCTCGGCGCGGTCACGGTAGGTGGTCATGCCCTCAGGTCTACGCCGTGCCACGTCGTTTCGCCCGCCGGTTACGCCGATGTGGCCCGACCGGGCAGGTGCTCGGGCGTCGGGGTGGTCGGTGCGGACTCCGGGCGGTGCACCGCGGGTGCCCAGACGAGCAGCGCCACCGGGTAGAGCAGGTAACCGAACCGGGTGGAGGGCATGAGGGCGATGGCGGCGAGTAACCCGTACCCACAGATCGAAGCGGTGGTCGCGGCGGTGCCGGGCGGGCGTCGCGCGAGCCGGACGGCGATGGCGGCGCCGGCCGCGACCAGGAGGGTGGCGGCGATCAGCCGGCCTCCCGGCAGGATGGTGGCGATCAGGTAACCGGGGAACGGGGACTGCGCCGGGCTGGTGACCAGGCCGTGGCCGAGTGGAAAGCGCAGCACGTTCTCGGCGAGCGCCCCGCGGTCGACGAGCAACGCCGGGAGCAGGGCGAGCACGGGTAGCCCGATCGCGCCGGCCGCGACCCGGGCACCGGCTCGTCGGGTCAGACCCCAGACGATCAGGACCAGGGCGACCGGCCAGGCGAACAGCTTCAGCGCGCCGGCCAGGCCGACGGCGAGACCGGCCCGGCCCGGCCGTCCGACGGCGGCGAGCGCGAGGGCGAGCAGGCAGAGCGCGAGTACGGGTAGGTCGTCGCCGCCGGTGGCCAGGGTCAGCGCGCAGACGGGCAGGACGGTGGCGGCCTGCAATCCCCGCAGCAGGGCGGCGTCCCGCCGGTGCTCCGCGCCGAGGGTGGCGGGCGCGGAGCGCAGCGCGACCACGGCCAGGGCGAGCGCCAGGGCGGTGCCCAACGCGAACCACACCCGGGCGTCGGTCCACCAGACGTCGACGAGGGCTCGGGGCACGCCGAACATCGCCATGCCCGGCTGGTACGGCGTGTATCCGAGCAGTTGCTCGCCGGCTGGCAGGGCGGCGATCGCGTCCCGACCGAGGTACGGCGTGCCGTGGTCGAGCAGTCGGATGCCGGCCTGCTCGACGACGAGCACTTCTTCCTGCGCCCGGTCGATACGTCCGTTGGCCCGTTCGATGCTCTGCCAGAGCACGGGCACCAGTGCGGTGGTCACCCAGGCGAGGCCCGTCACCACCCAGCGGGAGGCGAGCCCGGCCAGCCGGGGGGCACGTCGGCGGACGATGAGTTGGACGACCACCGCCAGCGTCGTGACCAGGTAGCCGACGGTGGCGACGGCACCCCAGGCCCGGTGCGGCAGGAGGGTCGACGTGCTGGCGGTGATCGCCGCGAACAGGGCCGACATGGTGTAGAGACCCAGGTCGAGGGCGAGTCCGCCGGCGGCGGTGTCGAGTGTCCGCCAGCGCTGGTGGAGGGCGGTCGGGGCGTCGGCGGTCACGGCCGCCAGTCTGGCAGATCTCGCTGCTCACCCCGCTGGCCGTCCGGCCGCAGCCTGGTCGGGGCGCCGGTGCCCGGTCAGGCCGGGAGGTGGCGGTCGGGACGGGAGCGACCGGCCTGGCGGCGGGTCTGGTTGAGGCGGATCACCGCGCCGGTGTCGTGCAGCGGCGGCGCCAGCGTCCCGGGTTGGCCCCCCGAGCCGCGCTGCATCGTGGCGAGCAGGGTTCCGGCGGGCATCGGTCGGGCGAACAGGTGGCCCTGGCCGGCCGAGCAGCCCAGCTCCCAGAGGGCCCGCCGCTGCGGTTCGCTCTCCACGCCTTCGGCGACCACCGCCAGGTTGAGGCTGCGGCCCAGGTCGAGGGTGGAGCGGATGACGGCTGCGGCCTCGGCCGAACTCTCCATGGTCGTGACGAAGCTGCGGTCGATCTTCAGTTCGTGCACGGGAATCCGGGAGAGCAGCGAGAGGGAGGAGTAGCCGGTGCCGAAGTCGTCAAGCGCCAACCGGACGCCCTCGTCGCGGAGCCGGCTGAGGACCCGGTCGACCACGTCGAGTTGGCTGAGCGTCAACGTCTCGGTCAGCTCCAGCACCAGCCGCTCGGGCGGCAGGTCGTGGGCGCGCAGCCGGGCCAGCACCGAGCCGGGGAAGCGTGCGTCGAGCAGGCTGCGCGGCGAGACGTTGACCGCCACCGGCACGTCGAAGCCGGCGTCACGCCAGTCGGCGGCGGCGATCAGT
Organism: Micromonospora sp. NPDC051543; assembly: GCF_044454415.1. Classification (NCBI taxonomy): domain Bacteria; kingdom Bacillati; phylum Actinomycetota; class Actinomycetes; order Micromonosporales; family Micromonosporaceae; genus Micromonospora; species Micromonospora sp. NPDC051543. The sequence continues at coordinate 128,677 of NZ_JBITDT010000012.1, read as the reverse complement.
GCCTGGTCGAGGATCGCCTCGGCGAAGGCTGGCAGCATTCCCGAGCGTTCCACCGCTTCCAGGAAGCGCAGCGGATCGATCAACCCGTGGGTGGGGTGGTGCCAGCGGGCCAGCGCCTCGGCGCTGGTCACCTCGCCGGTGCCCAGGTCGACGATCGGTTGGAAGTTGACGATGAACTCGTGGTCGGCGACCGCGCGGGGCAGATCACCGCCGAGGGTGAGGCGGTTCAGGTCGGCGGTGTCCCGGGTCGGCGCGTACGTGGAGATCCGCTGACCGGCCCGCTTCGCCTGGTACATCGCCACGTCCGCGCGGCGCAGCAGCTCGGGCATGCCACCGCTGGCCGGGGCCACGGAGATCCCGCCGCTGGCCTCGACGCTGATCCGCATGCCGTCCAGCTCGAACGGCTCGTGCAGGGCGGCCAGCAGCGTGTCGGCCCGGTGCGCGGCCACCGCCGGGGCCGGCAGCCCGCGCAGGAGTACGGCGAACTCGTCGCCGCCGAGGCGGGCCACCAGGTCGCTCGCCTGGGCGGCCCCGCGCAGCCGGTCGGCGACCTGGACCAGCACCTGGTCGCCGGCAGCGTGGCCGAGGGTGTCGTTGACCTCCTTGAAGTGGTTGAGGTCGATCAGCACGAGAGCGGTCACGCCGTCGGCGTGCCGGGCACTGAGCTGCTCGGTGCCCTGATCGAGCAGCTGCCGCCGGTTCGCGAGGCCGGTGAGGGCGTCGTGCGCGGCGGCGTACGCGTGCTCGTCGGCCACCCGGGCCAGCTCGGCGTACGCCTGAGCGTTACGGACCGCCGTGCAGAGCGCCGAGGCGAAGGTCCGCAGCGTGTACTGCTCCCGCTCGGACAGCCGCACCGGCCCACGGAAGCGCAGGCGCAGGACGCCGATGTCGACGGAGCGGTCGTGGCCCTCCAGCGGAGTGGGCACGACGGTGCCGTCCACCTCGGTGGCTGTGTCGGTCGGCCCGTCGAAGGTGATGCCACCGGTGGCGCCCCGGACGGTGCGACCACCGTCGCGCAGCTCGATCTCGACCTCGTCGGCGGAGAACAGTTCGGCGGCCTGGGTGACCGCCGTGGTGAGGACGTTGTCCAGGTCGACCACGTTGAGCGCGTCGGTGGTGCGGGCGAGTCGCTGCCACGCCTGCTGCTCGGTGCGACCCCGGATACGTGCGGAGTAGGCGAGGTGCAGGCTCAGGACCAGTGGTGGAACGGCGAGCAGCAAGCGGGGTTCCGCCTGAAGGATGACCAGGGTGAAGGCGGCGACCACGAAGCGCACGGCGAAGCCGGCGAGCCGAAGGTCGAGGTTGGCCCGGAACTGTCTTCCGATGCTGGTCTGGGAGGCCAGCGCGATGACCGGGATGGCGAGCAGATCATCCAGGAGAGCCGCGACTACGTAGGCCAGCGTCAACGGCATGAGCAGCTCGGACAGCCCCGATGAGGGCCAGGTCCACGTCGTCATCGCCAGCGCCGTGCCGGCTCCCCAGGCAACGATGACGTTCTTTCCGATGCCGAAGGCCAGCTTCATCGGCGAGAGGCGAAGTGAGGCAAGGGCAATGCCGACCGCGGTGCTGAGGACCACCACGGACGTCGGCGCGATGGCCGCACCGACGATGATGGCCGTCTCGTTCCAGCTGATCGATTGGGTGGTGGACCGAATGCGCACCCTGGCCTTGACGAGTGTCCCCAGAGCGATCGTGAGGGTGAGCATGACGAGCACCGCTACGTCGTTCACCGTCGCCGACCTTGCCGAGATCAGCGCAGGCGGCAGGGAGGTTCCGATCACCGTTGCCGCGGTAACGACGACGAGACCGACGAGCAGCAGTAGCCGCCGATCGGTCTCAATCTCGCGTCGCTGAGGAAGGGTCACGCCACTCCCGAGGGGCTATCTCACCGTGCCCGCAGCCTACTCTCGTCAGGCCTCGGTCGCCCCCTGTAAACATTCAGTTCCAGTCGGTGCCGCGCATCGCAATCCCCTTTCACTGCCCAGTCGACCTATCCGCGGAACGGGGGGTCTTCCTACGAAAGGCAGCTTAAAAGGAGGAAGGGCGATTTAGTTAGAATAAATGTCGGTATGCGCAATATTAGTCAAGATGGGGATGTTATGTCACGTTGTGTCCACATGTCCTGCGCGGAGTGCGGTCAAGGCTTCTGGCTATGACCCCCGGTGTCGGCTGACCAGCTAGCGGTATTGCTCGAACATTGTGGTTGCGTTATTCCCACAGTCTGGGGGCTCACCCCGAGATGACTCATCCGGGGTTCGGCTAGAAGCGAAGGCGGGCGCGCCTTGGCGGGGGCCCGATAGGTGCCCGACGAGCCAATTGTCGCCTCACCATCTGACGATGGTGGGGCGTTGTCCGTCAAGCGGACCCCGTTGTGCAACTTGCCGCTCACACACTGCAACCTCCCGGCCGGGTGGGAGTTCGGCCGGAGTTGAGATCCGCGAAGGCTGCCCCACCGGCGGCCGGACTAGGTCGTACGCTTCGTTGCGTGACTGATTGAATACCCCGCGACGGCTGGAGTAGGGACGGTGGAGATTCGGCTTCTGGGCGGCCTTTCCGCGCGACTCCCAAGCGGCGCGTTGCACATGGGCACTCCCAAGCAGCAGGCAATCTTCGCAATGCTCGCGGTGCAACCCGGCCAACTGGTGAGCGTGGACGAACTCGTCGACGAGTTATGGCCCGACCGTCCCCCCCGATCCGCAGTGCCGAATGTGCGGACATACGCCGCCAATCTGCGTCGAGGCTTTGAGGCATTACAGCCCGGGCGTGGAACTATCGTGCGGCAGCGGAACGGCTATCGACTCGACGTGCCGCCGCACCTGATTGACGTCTTCTGCTTCGAGTCGGAGCGGAGTTCGGGTCGGCAGGCGCTGGCGGTCGGCGACCTGGCTGAGGCTGGCCAGCTGTTGAGCCGGGCCCTGGCCCGGTGGGACGGCCCGATGCTTGCCGGTCTCCCGCTGGGGCCCGTCCTGGCGGCTCGCACCGTCGCGGTCGAAGAGGAACGGCTGTTGGCGGTGGAACTCCTCGCCGAGGTCCACCTTCGTTCAGGACGGGGTGACCTCGCGATCCCGTCACTGCGGGAGGTGGTCGCCCGACATCCGCTGCGCGAGTCGACGCATCTCCTTCTCATGCGGACGCTGAGCTCGCGCGGCGACAACGCGGCGGCGCTTGTCGTGTACGACGAGGTCCGCAGGCGCCTGGTCACCGAGTTGGGGGTGAGTCCGGCGGCCACCCTGGAGGCATTGCGCCGCAGGATCCTCGCCGAGATGCCGAACCGCGTGACCGTTGTCGGCCGGGGCGAGAGCGAGGTGCGACGTCCGTCCGCGCCCGGGTCGACTGGCGCCTCGGCGATCGGGCGGAGACAACCGGTCACCCCGGTGGACCATCTACCCCGCTCGGTCACCGATTTCGTCGGTCGCGAGGCCGTGGTGGCACGGCTGTTGTCGGAGACACGGCGTGTCGAGGACCGGGTCCCGGTCGTGCACGTCATCGACGGGATGGCCGGTAGCGGCAAGACGACGCTTGCCGTGCACCTGGCCCGCCGGCTGAGCGACCGGTATCCGGACGCCCGCCTGTATCTCGACCTGCGTGGGCATGGCGCGAAGGATCTGGTGGAACCGGCGCCGGCCCTGGTCGTCCTGCTTCGCCAGCTTGGGGTGCCGTCCGAGCGGATGCCCGTCGAACTCGACGGCAGGATCGAACTCTGGCGACGCGAGCTGGCCCGCCGGAAGTCGGTGATCATCTTGGACAACGCCGCCAGCAGCGACCAGATCCTTCCGCTCCTGCCGGTCGAGCCGACCGCAGTCGTACTGGTGACGTCGCGACGGCGACTCACCCACCCCGATCTCGGAGCGTCGCAGACCCTGCCGGTCATGTCGTCCGGGGAGGGCGTCGAGCTGTTGGCCCTGAGCGTGGGCCGCGAACGGGTCGACGCCGAGCCGGAAGCAGCGCTCGAGGTGGTCCGGCGGTGCGGCCACCTGCCCCTGGCGATCCGGTTGGCGGGCGCCCGGCTTTCGCACCGACCTGGTTGGCGATTGGCGGATCTCGCGGCACAGATGGCGGGTCCGACGTCGGTACTCCTTCATCTGGGCGGAGAGAACAGCACGGTCACCGGCGCGTTCGCCGCCTCCTACGAGCCGCTACCCGAGCCGATCAAGCGGGTCTTCCGCTTCCTGGGCCTCTACCCGGGTAGCCGAATAAGCCCCCCTTTTGTCGCCGCACTGACCGGACTGACGGTGGCGACAGCGCGCGCGGCGCTCGACGAGCTCACCGATCGGCACCTGGTGGAGGACCTGGACGCGACCCACTATCGACTGCACGACCTCATGCGCCAGTACGCCGTCGAGATGTGCTCGCACATCGACCCCGCGGCCGAGCGGCAGGTCGCGCTGGGAGAGCTGTTCGATTTCGTGCTGGCGGCGACTCTGCGGGTCGCCGAGACGCTCGAAGCGGGCGTGATCGGCTCTCAGCTCACACACCTGTCGATCGGCCGTCCTGAGCTGCTCGAATCCATCGGGGAACCGAGCAGCGAGTGGCTGGAGACCCACCGGACCGATTTGGTGGCGATGGTGTCGGCGGCGCGGGAGTCAGGGTTTTACGAACACGCCTGGCGGATGGCGCGCTCGCTGTGGCGCTTCTGCTACATCAGGGGGTATTTCGAGGACATTATCCGAGCACACCAGGACGGACTGATCGCCGCGGAGGCGACCGGAGACGTCGATGCCATGGCGTTGATGAACAACTACCTGGCCTCCGCATACGTTCGTACCGCTGACAAGCAGAGCACACTCGACTACCTGTCCCGCGCGGTCGAATACTTCCACCGGTCAGGAAACGTTCTGGGTGCTGCGCGATCCCGCGCCAACCTCGCCGCCGTCTATCTGTGGAGCGGCCACCTCAACGAGGCGGTGGCACTTGGTTTCGAGTGCATGCGCGACACGGTGTACGGGAACGAGGGAAGTCCGATACTGCTGCCGAATCTGGGTCTGGCGCTCATGGCCCTGGGACGCCACGCCGAAGCGTTACGGCTGCATCGCCTACACCTGGCGTGGGCGCGGATCAATTCCGACGACTTCCACATGCTCAACGCACTCAGTCACATCGGCTCGGTGCGTACCCGCATGGGTGATCTACCCCAGGGGATCCGGATCCTCCTGTGCTCATTGGCGATGCGCGACCGCACCGGTCATCGATACGCTGAGGCTGAGGTCCGCATCGATCTCGGAATCGCCTATCGCGGTCTCGGGCGGCTGGCCGAGGCGCAGCAGCAACATGAGTCTGCCCGGAATCTCGCTGCCGACGTCGGCGAACGGCACATCGAGGCCGTGGCGTTGAACGAGCTGGGCAGCACGTTGCGGGCACGTGGGCGGGACCGCGAGGCAGCCGAGATGCACCGCGAGGCGCTGCGGTTGGCGACCCGGATCGCCCACCCGCACGAGCAGGGACGGGCGCTGGCCGGGCTGGGCGAACACTTCGCCAGCATCGATCCGGCCGAGGCTCGGCGGCACTGGGAACGGGCGCTCGCCATCTTCCGCCGGATGGGTGTGCCGGAACGCCTCGACGTGGAGCGTCGCCTCGCCGGGCTGGACGACGAGACAGGTCGCTGACCTGCCCACACGTCACTTATCGATTTCTTATCGCCGGGCTCGGTAGCTTCTTTCTCGTAACGACGAACGGGGGAGGTTCTGCCCCTGGGCAGAACCAGGTCGTCGAGACACGCCCGTCACCGGGTCACCCCCCAGCGACTCCGGTGACGGGTGGGGGCCAGGAAGGGGTGACGGCCCAGTGGGGGCGCCGTCGCACCCGGCGAGCTGCTGTGCCGTCGCCCCTTCCGAGCGTCCGCGCGTCGTACCGCACCGATAGGCTCAGCGCCGTGACCGAACCCGCGCAGCTCAGCCACGTCGACCGTGCCGGCGCGGCCCGCATGGTCGATGTCTCCGCCAAGCCGGTGACCGGGCGGCTGGCCGTCGCGGCGGGCCGTCTGCGCACCACCGAAGAGGTCGTCGACCTGCTACACCGGGACGGGTTGCCCAAGGGCGACGCACTGGCGGTGGGCCGGCTCGCCGGAATCATGGGGGCCAAACGCACCCCGGAGCTGATCCCGCTCTGCCACCCGATCGCCCTGCACGGCGTCACGGTCGACCTGCGCCTGACGACCGACACCGTGGAGATCACCGCCACCGCCCGCACGGCGGACCGGACGGGAGTCGAGATGGAGGCGCTCACCGCCGTCGCGGTCGCCGGCCTCGCGCTCGTCGACATGGTCAAGGCGGTCGACCCGGCGGCCTCGGTGGAGGCGGTCCGGGTGCTGCGCAAGGAGGGCGGCAAGACCGGCGAGTGGGTGCGGCCGGAGGACCGGCCGTGATCCGGGCCCGGGTGATCGTGGCGTCCAACCGGGCGGCGGCGGGCGTCTACGCCGACACCAGTGGTCCGCTGCTCGTCGCGGGCCTGCGTGAGTTGGGTTGTCAGGTGGACGATCCGGTGGTGGTGCCCGACGGCGAGCCCGTCGGCGACGCTCTGCGGGCGGCCGTCAGCGACGGTGTCGACGTGGTGTTGACCAGCGGTGGCACCGGCGTCACCCCGTCCGACCGGACGCCGGACGTGACCCGGGCCCTGCTGGACTACGAGATCCCCGGCATCGCCGAGGCGATCCGGTCGCACAGTCGGGAGCGGGTACCCACCTCGGTGCTGTCCCGGGGGCTGGCCGGGGTGGCCGGCCGGATGCTGGTGGTCAACCTGCCCGGTTCGACGGGCGGCGCCCGCGACGGCCTCGCCGTGCTGGGGCCGATCCTCGGCCACACCGTCGACCAACTGCGCGGCGGCGACCACTGACGCACGCGGGGCGGCGACCATTGACCGCACGCGCGGAATCGGACCAGCCAGCCACGCCGCAGCGATCATCGGCCGGCCCGCAACCCGTCTCGCGTCGTCAGAGCGCGCCGGCTGTCCGTCCGTCCCGATAGGCTCGGTCGGTGCGAACGGAAACCACACCAACGGCGGCCCAGGTCGCCGCGCCCCCGCCGGCCGGGTGGGAGGAGGCGCGGTCCCGGGTGTACGCGGTAGGCCTGGCCGCCGCACTGCCCGCCGTCACCCGGCCGCTGGTCGACACCGACGGGCTGACCCTGGCCGAGCCCCTGACCACCCGCACCGACCTGCCCGCGTTCCCGACCTCCAGCGTGGACGGCTGGGCCGTCCGGGGCGACGGGCCGTGGCGGATCGTCGGGCGGGTACTGGCCGGCAACACTCCCGGGCCGCTCACCGACGACGGCACGACCGTCGAGATCGCGACCGGAGCGATGGTCCCGGAGGGCGCCAGCGCCGTGCTGCGCGTCGAGGAGTCCACCGTCGCCGACGGTCTGGTCAGCGGAACGCCGCGGCGCACGCCGGAGTGGCGGCAGCCGGGCGAGGAGGCGTACGCCGATGAGGAGCTCTTGCCCGTCGGCACGCCGATCGACCCGGCGGTGATCGGCCTGGCCGCCTCCTGCGGCCACGACACGCTGCGGGTCCGGCGCGCGCCGCGCGCCGCGCTGCTGGTCTTCGGCGACGAATTGCTGACGGCGGGTCCGCCCGCGGCGGGTCGGGTGCGGGACGCGTTGGGCCCAGCGGTGCCGGCGTGGCTGCGGCGGTACGGGTGCCACGTCCGCCCCTCGGACGTGGTGGGGCCGGTGGCGGACACGCTGCCCGCGCACGTGGCGGCGCTGCGTACGGCGCTGACCACAGCCGACCTGGTCTGCACCACCGGCGGCACGATGCACGGTCCGGTCGACCATCTGCACCCCACCCTGGAGGCGCTGGGCGCCGACTACGTGGTCAACACGGTGGCGGTCCGACCGGGCTTCCCGATGTTGTTGGCCCGGCTGGCCGATCCGGACGGGCGGGTCCGGTTCGTCGCCGGCCTGCCGGGCAATCCGCAGTCCGCCATCGTCGCGCTGGTGTCACTGGTCGCGCCGCTGCTCGCCGGCCTCGCGGGTCGTTCGATGCCGGTGTTGCCGCACGCCACGTTGGCCGAGGCGGTGCCCGGGCGCGGCGACCACACCCACCTGGCGCTGGTTCGGCTGGACCGGGCCGCCGGTACGGCGTACCCGGTGCGGCACGTCGGTTCGGCGATGCTGCGCGGCCTCGCGGGCGCCGACGGGTTCGCCGTCATCCGACCGGGCACCAGCGGCGCGCAGGGTGACCGGGTGCCGATCGTGCCGCTGCCGTTGCTGTCCGGGGAGCGGGCGTCGTGACCGCGCCGGCGATCACCGTCGTCGAGGTCACCGACCGGCCCCTTGACCTCGCCGCCCACGAGGCGGCGGTCGCTGACCGTCGGGCCGGCGCGGTCGTCTCCTTCCAGGGCGTCGTCCGCGACCACGACCACGGGCGTTCGGTGGTGAGCCTGGACTACGAGGGGCATCCGAGCGCCGCGCAGGTGCTGCGCGAGGTCGCCGCCGAGATCGCGGCCGACCCCGACGTCTACGCGGTGGCGGTCTCGCACCGGGTCGGCCCGTTGGCCATCGGTGACGTGGCGCTGGTCGCCGCGGTGAGCACGGCGCATCGCGCCGCCGCCTTCACCGCGTGTGCCCGACTGGTCGACGAGGCCAAGGCCCGCTTGCCCATCTGGAAGCGGCAGGTCTTCTCCGACGGCACCGAGGAGTGGGTCAACTGCCCCTGACCGGGCCATAGCCCTGGGCCGGCCTGCGGCCGGCCCAGACGGCGGCCAGGCGAGGTTCTAGCGGCGGCTGTTCACCACCACTGCCCGGGCGAGTCGTTCGCCGTAGAAGGCCGGCTCAGCGCCGGGCCGCCAGGGCAGGGCCGCGACCAGCACGATCAGGGCGAGAGCCAGCGAGTTCTCCATCAGCGCCCCGAACAGGCCGTCCTGGTAGTGCGACACCTCCGGCAACTGGTGCTCGTACGGCCAGATGGGGGAGATGAGGAACAGCAGGTAGAGCCCGACCGCGGCGACGCCGTGCCGGAGCCCGGTCAGCGTGGGATACCAGATCGGCGGGCGAATGGCGTTCAGGCCGTTCAGGCCACCGAACGCCGGCCCCTGGCCGGTGCGCTGCGAGAGGCCCCGGCTCGCCTCGCGGCGGCGTACGGCGGCGTCGGCCAGCACGATGATCGCCGGGATCACCCAGACGAGGTGGTGCGTCCAGGAGATCGGGCTGATCACGTTGGCGGTCAGTCCGACAAGCGTGAACGCGGTCAACTCGTCGCCCTCGGCGCGTGAATTGGCCGCCCGGGACAGGCCCAGCGCCAGGATCAGCACCGAGAAGGCGAGCCAGAGCAGGCCGGGCGTCTCGATCGAGTCGTACAGGCGGGCCAGCAGGCCGGCGAGCGACTGGTTCGGCGTCATGTCGGCCGCGCCGACGCGCTCGGTCTGCCAGAGCACGCTGCCGAAGTAGGTGCGCGATTCGTCGCCGACGATCGCGAAGGTACCGATGGTCACGCCGATCGCCGTGCCGATCGCGGTGGCCGCCACCCGCCACTGCCGGGTGATCAGCAGGTAGGCGATGAACAGCGCCGGGGTGAGCTTGACGGCGGTGGCCAGGCCGATGCCGGCGCCCGCCCAGGCGCCACCGTAGACGAAGCGCAGCAGCGGACCGTCGGTCGCGGCGTAGTGGGTGCCCCGGCGGGAGCGCCAGCGCAGCCCGATGAGGTCCGCCATGATCAGGGCGAAGAGCAGGAGGTTGACCTGGCCGTAGCCCAGGGTCTCGCGGCTGGGCTCGATGGCGACGGCCAGCGGGACGGCCAGGGCCACGGTGAACCACAGTGGCCACGCCAACCGGTCCACGATGGGGCGCAGCAGCCCGGCCAGCACCAGGGCCAGCGCGGCGACGCTGGCGAGGGCGTTGACCATCCCGGCCGCGCCGATCGGCAGCTGTGCCATCGGCAACATGACGAGTCCGGCGAACGGCGGGTAGGTGAAACCGAGCGTGGTGCCGGGCGCGATGAACTCGTAGAGCTCGTGACCGCTCGCCCACCACACCACCGCACCATGGTAGATCTTCATATCGAAGAAGTTGTACGGTCGCCCGAACTCGCCGATGGCGAGCCATGCGGCGTAGGCGACGGCGACCACGACGGCGGCCCGTACGACATTCCTGCGATCGATCCCCCGGGTCATGCGCTGAACTGGGGCGAGGCGGTCCGCCCGTCTACCGACAGTCGTCGGCATGGCGTGGCCACCCCCGTACCAAGGTCGTCCTACCCGTCCAGGTCCTGCACGGAGCCTAGAACGGCGCCTCACGTCAATGCCTCCCGCGTTATGCGACCGTGTCCGATCCCACACATGTTTTTGACATTTCCACCGCGTTAACGCCTACCGGGTGGTTCAGGTAATTCGCGGCCTTAGCGGGGGGTGGGGGTGACAACGAGAGGCATCGAGGCAGGTCAGCCTGGGAGTCGACGCGCGGTGGCCGCCGACCGGACGGCGATCCGCGCCTCGCGGCGGGCGGTGCGCACCGCGCGCTGCATGGAACGTCGAGAGTGGCCGATGCGGTGACCCGTACGCCAGCGCATGCCGGGCTTGCCCTCGGTGTCGACGGCCGCGAGGAGGAGACCGCCGAGGAGCCCGAGGTTCTTGAGGGTGTGGATCTGGTTGTTGTTCTTGGCGATCGGGTCGTCGTTCTTCCAGAACGGATGCCCGGCGATGGTCACGGGCACCAGGGTGCCGGCGAGGACCAGCGCGGCGGGTCGGCTGAACCGCCCGGTGGCCAACATGAGCCCCGCTCCGACCTGCGTCGCCGCGTTGAGCCGGATCAACGACTCGGTGTCGGTGGGGAAGTTCGGGTGCGCCTTCTGCAGCAACGGCGCGACCTTGTCGGTCACCGGCTTGGCGGTCTCCGCCAGTCGGTGCGGGTTGCGGAGGTTGCGGTATCCCTGGATCACGAAGATGCCGCTCAGCATGGCGCGGGCGAGGGAGCGTACGGGCGTCATGGATCAGTCATACCCCCTCGCGGCGTTTGCTACCCGGTCAACCGGCGGATCCGGATCGGTCCGTGGGCTGCGCGCGCCACGCCGAGTCGAGCGACCATCGCTGATGGACGGGGCGTGACGGGTAACGTCGCGCGGGTGACGACGCTTCGGCTCCGCCCCGAGGGCCCGGCCGACGCCGGCCCGGTGCGTCGGGTGCTGGCCTCGGCGTTCGCCCGCCCGGACGTGCAGACGCCGCCGGAGGTGGGACTGGTCGACGACCTGCGCGGCACCGACGCCTGGCTGCCCGAGTTGGCCATGGTCGCCGAGTACGGCGGTGAGATCGTCGGATACGCGCTGCTCACCCGGGTGCGGGTGCGGCCCGAAGGCGGTGCCGTGGTGCCGGCCCTGGCACTCGGACCGGTGGCCGTGGCGCCGCACCGACAGCGGGTCGGACACGGCAGCGCGGTGGTGCAGGCCGCCCTGGACGCCGCCACCGAACTGGGTGAGCGGGTGGTCGTGGTGCTCGGTGACCCGGCCTTCTACCGCCGCTTCGGCTTCGAACCGGCCACCGAGCTGGGTCTCAGCAGCCCGTGGGCCGGTCTCGGTGAGCCGTGGCAGGCGCTGGTGCTGCCGCCGTCCACCAGCGAGGAGGGCCCCCCGCCGCGCGGTGAGGTCGTCTTCCCCGCGCCCTGGTCCCAGGTCTGACGCGCCGGCCCGCCACTGCGCCGGGCCGATCCGGTCGCCGGGGTCAGGCCGGCTGGGTGCGCAGGTAGCGGCCGAAGTGTGGAACGGTGAAGGCCACCGTGCCCCGCTCGCCCGAGTAGATGAGCCCCTTCTTGATCAGCGCGTCCCGGGCCGGCGAGAGGCTGGCCGGCTTGCGGCCGAGGGCGCGGGCGATCTCGGCGGTGGGCACGGCGGCGTCCATGTCGTCGCGTACCGTCCCGCTGGCTTCGCCCTCCACCAGGGACAGCGTGGCCATCGCCCGCATGTACTCACGCTCGGCCGGGGTGGCCCGCTCGAACCGGGAGCCGAAGAACCCGACCGCCAGTTCGGCCTCGGCTTCGGGCGCGGCGACCCGGACGTCCGCCGCGGTGATCGGCGACCGTGGCGCATGGTCCCAGGTCGCCTTCCCGTACGCCTGGACGAAGTACGGGTAGCCGCCGGACTTCTCGTAGAGCAGGTCGAGCGCCTTCTGCTCGTACTCCACCTCCTCGCGCTCGGCCGGGGCGCAGAGCGCCTGGTCGGCGGCGATCCGGTCGAGCCGGTCGATGCGCTGGTAGCGGAAGAGCCGCTCGGAGTACGACTTGGCGGCGCTGAGCACGGCCGGTAGGTGTGGCAGGCCGGCGCCGACGACGATCAGTGGGGCGCCGATCTGGGACAGTTCGTGGCAGGCGGCGCAGAGCGCCGAGACGTCCTCCGGCCCGACGTCCTGCATCTCGTCGATGAAGAGCGCGATGCCGGTGCCGACGTCGCTGGCCACGTCGGCGGCGTCGCTGAACAGCTCGACCAGGTCGATCTCGATGTCGCCGGAGTCGGCCCGGCCACTGGCGGCGGGTACGTCGATGCCGGGTTGCCACCGGTCGCGCAGCTTGGGCGTGGCCCCGCGGCCTGCCGGTGCGGACCGCTGGGCGAACGCCTTGAGCACCCCGAGGAAGGCGTCGATCCGGTCGGGGGCGCGGTGGCGCGGGGCGAGTTCGCGGACGGCCATGTGCAGCGCGGCGGCGACGGGGCGGCGCAGGGACTGGTCCGGACGGGCCTCGATCTTGCCGGTGCCCCAGAGCCGGCTGATCGCCTGCGAGCGCAGGGTGTTGAGCAGAACGGTCTTTCCGACGCCGCGCAGCCCGGTGAGCATGAGGCTGCGCTCGGGCCGGCCGCGGGCGATGCGTTCCAGCACGATGTCGAACACGTCCAGCTCGCGCCCCCGCCCGGCGAGTTCGGGTGGGCGCTGACCGGCGCCGGGGGCGTACGGGTTGCGGACCGGATCCACGCATCGCAGAATATCGGGCCCTCTAGCTGGGAAGCTAGATATGGATAGATGGGGCTACGGCGTGTCGAGGCCGTCGAGACAAAACTAGGGCTGTCTAGCGTGGACGCTAGACAGCCCTAGTTTCGGGAATCGTCTACCGCTTCTTCAGGCAGAGCACGTAGTCGAACAGGTCGATCGAGTTGTCGTGCACGTAGTTCGCGGTCGCCTGCGGCGCGAGTGTCTGGCACCGGTCCCCGTCGGTGGTCGCCGGGATCCGCAGCAGCACCTGGTAGGTGTTCGGGCCGCACGGCACCTTGCGCAGTTCCGCGTCGTCCTCGGAGCCGTCGTTGACGACGCAGTCGCCCTTGGCGAACTCCTCCTCCTCGTCCGGCGACGGCGCGACCGAGCTCGGCGCATCGCTGGGCAGGCCGGGAGGGAGGACCGGCGCGCTCGCCGACGGCAGGGGCGTGACGTCGCTGTCGGAGTCGGCGATCCGCCAGGCCGCCCAACCGACGAGACCGAGGCAGGGGCAGAGCAGAAGCAGCACGACCAGCCCCACGATCAGGGCGACCTTGCGGCCGTTGCGACCCGCGGAGGCGGCGGGCGGCATCGGGTACGCGCCGGGCGGCGGCGGGCCCAGCGGTGCTCCCGGCTGACCGGGTGCGGGCGGAAACGGCCCCGGTGGAGCGTTCCACTGCGCCGGCTGCTGCGGTGGAGCGTTCCACTGCGCCGGCTGCTGGGGTGGAGCGTTCCACTGCGTTGGCTGCTCCGGTGGGGTGTCCCACTGCGTCGGCTGCTCCGGGGGAGCCCACTGCGAGGGCTCAGGTGGCGGCCCCCACTGCGGGAGCGTCGGATCGACCGGTGGCGGCCCGCCGGGGCCGGTCGGCGGACGCTGGTACGGGTCGTCCGGCTGCCCGGAACCCGGTGGTCCGTAGGTCGTCATGTCATCCCCAGGGTGGGTGGTCAGCGCTGCTTGAGGCAGAGCACGAAGTCGAGAGTGTCCAGCTCGCTGTCGAAGAAGTACCAGTTCGTGTAGCCCTCGACCTTGGCGCACTTGGCCTCGGCGTCGCGTTCACCGCTGGTCGCGCCGTCGATGCGGCGCAGCACCTCGTACGACTTCGGCGCGCAGCCGCTGATCAGCAGCTTGGGCTTACCGCCCGTCACGCCGTCGTTGCGTACACACTGCCCGACCTTGACGAACCGTGGATCGGCCGACGACTCCGGCGCCGCGGCGCTCGGCGCCGGCTCCTCCGGTTCGGTCACACCGGCGGTGGGCTCCGCCGCAGCGGCCGAGCCGCTTGGCGCGGCCGTGGTCGGCGCCGGTTCGTCCGATCCCCGCAGGAACCAGTACGCGCCGCCGGCCACCACCAGCAGGACGACGACGGCCAGCACCGCGATCAGCGGTCCCCGCCCCCGCCTCGGCGGCTCGGGTGCCGGGTCGTCGTCTGGTCGGTAGGACCCTGGGCCGTAGGCCGGGTTGCCGTCGACGGCCGGGTACGCGCCGCCGTAGGGCTCCGAGGCCCCGCCGCCGTACGGCGTCCCCTGCCCGCCGCCGTACTGGCCGCCCCCGTACTGCCCGCCCCCGTACTGGCCGCCCTCAGGGGGCGCCGCCGGTGCGCCTCCGTACGGGCCGTCGCCGTAGGGGCCGGGCCGCTGCGACGCCACCGGGTAGGGCTGGACCGTCGGCGGATAGGGCTCCGCAGCCGGCGGATAGGGCTGCTGCGGCGGCCGGTTGGGCGTCTCGTCGGGGCGTTGCCCACGCCACGGGCGTCCGTAGCCCTCACCCGGTGGTCCGTAGTTCGTCATGCCGCCCTCCTGCACAAGTGGTGAGAGGCCGGCCACCAAAGCGCGACGCCGACTCCGACGTCACCGTAGCGTGGTCCACCGATGAGCTCATCTCCACCGAGCGCCGCCGCCGCATCCGGCCGCCGCGCCGACGCCGCGCCAAGCCTGGTCTGGACCGCGTTGATCGTGGTCTACCTGCTGTGGGGCTCCACCTATCTGGCCATCCGGATCACGGTGGAGACGCTGCCGCCGCTGCTGTCCGCCACGATGCGGTTCGCGGTGGCCGGTCTGGTGCTGGCGGTGGTGCTGCGGTTGCGCCGAGGGCCGGGTGCGCTCCGCGTGCGGCCTCGACAGCTCGGCTCGGCCGCGTTGGTCGGTGTGCTCCTGCTCGCCGGCGGCAACGGCCTGGTGGTGCTCGCCGAGTCCGGGCCGCCCGGGGTGGCGCTGCCGTCCGGCGTCGCCGCGCTGCTGGTCGCGACCGTGCCACTGCTCGTGGTGCTGCTGCGGTCGGTCACCGGCGACCGACCGCCGCTCTGGACGTTCGCCGGGGTCACCGTGGGCTTCGTCGGGCTGGTGCTGCTGGTGCTGCCGGCCGGTACCTCGGATGCGGTGCCACTGGTCGGTGCGCTGACGGTAGTAGCGGGAGCCGCCGCCTGGTCGTTCGGGTCGTTCCTGTCGGGACGGATCGGAATGCCCGCCGACCCGTTCGTGGCGACCGTGTACGAGATGGCGGCCGGAGCGCTGGCCCTGGCCGTGGTCGCCGCCGGTCGGGGCGAACTGAACGACTTCCACCCGTCGGCCGTCAGCGCCCGATCCTGGTTGGCGCTGGGCTACCTCATGGTGGCCGGATCGCTGGTGGCCTTCACGGCGTACGTCTGGCTGCTGCAGAACGCGCCCATCTCGCTGGTGTCGACGTACGCGTACGTGAATCCGGCGGTCGCGGTGGCGCTCGGCGCGTTGTTCGTGGCCGAGCCGATCACGCCGCAGGTGCTGCTCGGCGGGGCGGTCATCGTCGCCGGGGTGGCCCTGGTGGTGAGCACCGAACGCCCACGCCGCAAGGCAGCGGAACCACGATCGGGGGCGGCGCGGACGGGAGCCCGCCGGTAACGTCCGGCCCATGTCGGCCGCCGCGCTGCTTCCGGTGGCGGTGCTCGGTGGGGTGGCCGGTCTCGTCGTACCCCCGGTGGCCCGGCGCTTCGCCGACCCGCCGGTTGGGGCGGTCTGGCTCTGTCCACCACTGACGGCCGTGGTCTTCGTGGGGCTCGCCGCCGCGCGGGGTCACGATCCGGCGCTGCCGGTCCTTCTCGCGGTGGCGGCGGTGGGGTTGGTGCTGGCCGTGGTCGACCTGGCGTGTCTGCGACTGCCCGACCCGCTTGTCGCTGCCGCCGGGACGCTGGCTCTCGGCGGGCTGGCCGGGGCGGCGCTGCTGGCCGGCACTCCCGGGCGACTGGTCGGCGCGCTGGCCGGCGCGGCGTTCTCCGGCGCGGCACACGTGCTGCTCGCCCTGCTGCCGAGGTCCCGGTTGGGCTTCGGGGACGTGAAGCTCGCCGCCGTCCTCGGCCTGCCGCTCGGTTGGCTGGGCCGCGACGCCCTGCTCACCGGGCTTCTCCTGCCACACCTGCTGCACGGCGGCCTGGTGCTCGGCCTGCTCGCCGCGCGACGGGTCCACCGCGACACCCTGCTCCCGCTAGGCCCAGCCCTGCTGACCGGCGCGTGGCTCGCCGCACTCCTCGCCTGACCGCGCCCCGCGTCCCGGGAGCCGCGTCGATCATGAAGTTGTTGCCAGCCGTATCGGCGTGTCGCGGCAACAACTTCATGATCGACGCAAGGGTCGCCCGCCGGGTCAGATCAGGCGGAGCTGGCGGTCCTTGGGGCGGCGGGGTTCGGTCTCGCCGAACCGTTCGAACAGGCCCGGATCGATCGAGGCGAGGAACGGCGAGGGTGTGCAGTCGCGTTCCGCGCTGTGCCGGGTACGGCGGGCGGCGTGGCTGACATACAGCCGGTCCTGGGCCCGGGTCAGGCCGACGAAGAAGAGTCGGCGCTCCTCCGCGACCGCGTCCTCGTCGGGCGTCGAGCCGGGCCAGCGCAGCGGCAGCAGCCCGTCCTCGGCACCGACCAGGAAGACCACCGGGAACTCGAGGCCCTTGGCGGCGTGCAGGGTCAGCAGGGTCACCGCCTCCGCGCGCGGGTCGAGCGCGTCCACCTCGGCGCCGGTGGCCAGCTGCGACAGGAACGCCTCCACATCGTCGCCGCAGCGGCGGGCCAGCGGGGTCAGCAGGTCCACCGCCGAGCGCACGTCCTCGGGGCGGGCCCCACTACCCGAGCCGTCCAGGGTGGGCACCGCGAACCGCTCGGCGACCGTCTGGCCGGCCAGCCGCACCCGGGCCGCCAGCGACCCGGCCAAGCCGACGGCGTGCCGCAGCTCGCGGGCGATCGCCGCCACCCCAGGCCGGTCCCGGAGCCGGTCGTGCGAGCGCTTCTGCACGGGGATGTTGGCCCTGGTGAGGGCGTCCACGATCGGAGCGGCCTGTGCGTCGGTGCGGTACAGCACGGCGATGTCGGAGAACGACAGCGTGGTGGACCGGCCGTCGATCCGGCCCGAGTCCAGCGATCGGTGCGACAGCCCGCCGACCAGTTCGTCGACGGTCCGGACCACGAAGTCGGCCTCGTCGACGACGGACGACGCCGGGTATCGGCCGACCAGCGGAGCCTCCGGGTCGAGCCGGGCCGGATCCAGTCGCCGGCCCTGGACCAGCGAGGACGGCGCGATGGCCTGCACGGCGGCGGCCAGGATCGGTGCCGACGAGCGGTAGTTGCGGTTGAGCCGGACCAGCCTGGCATCCGTGAAGTCCTGCGAGAAACGCAGGAAGTAGCCGACGTCGGCACCCCGGAAGGAGTAGATCGCCTGGTCCGGGTCACCGATCGCACAGAGGTTGCCGTCGGTGGGGCTGAGCAGCCGCAGCAGCTCGTACTGCACCGCGTCGACGTCCTGGTACTCGTCGACGAAGATCCACCGCCAGCGGTCCCGGTACCGCTCGACGAGCTTCCGGTCCGCGCGCAGCAGCTCCACCGGCAACGTCACCAGCTCGTCCAGGTCGACGAGGTCCTGCTTGCGCAGCCGCGCCGTGTAGCCGGCGGTGTCGTCACCCGCCTCCGACCGGGCCGCGGCCCGCTCGGCGTCGTCGGCGATCCGGAAGCCGGCCGGCAGGCCCGCCGCGTCGGCGTTCTCCCGCAGAATCGTCAGTCCCAGCGCGTGGAAGGTGCCCACGGTGACGTCCTCGGCGACCGGGCCGAGCAGCCCGTCGAGGCGGTGCCGCAGCTCCTCGGCCGCACGGCGGGTGAACGTGATCGCCAGGCAGTGCTCGGGGAAGACGTTCAGCTCCGCACAGAGGTACGCGATCCGGTGGGTCAGCGTCCGGGTCTTGCCGGTGCCCGGTCCGGCCACGATGAGCAGTGGTCCGCCGGGCGCGGACGCCGCCACCCGCTGCATCGCGTCCAAACGGTCCAGCAGGCCGGTGCCGACCTCCTCCATACCGGAGAGCATCGGCTCGAACGGTTCGTGCGGTGACGGCGGCGGCGCGATCGGTGGCGCGGGAGGCGGGGCCGGCTTGCGCTTCGACTCGGCCTTGGCCGCTGCCGGGCGCTTGGCCGCCGCGCGGGCTGCCGGCTCCGCCGGACGTCGCTGCGACGGCACCGACACGGGTACGTCGAACAGCGTCTCCTGCGCCGTGCCGGCGCCCCTGCCCAGCTCCGCCGGATCGAACAGCGTGATCACCCCGTACTCGCCGTCGTAACCCGGCACTCGGCGTACGTCGCCCCTCCGCAGCCGCCCGATGCCCTCGGCGAGCAGCTCACCGCCGGCCTGCGCGATGTCGGACAGCGGCGTAGTGGTCAGAATTTCCAGCTCGGGGCCGAGCGCGGCGAGCAGCTCGTTGAGCCGCCCCTCGACCCTCTTCGACCGGGCGCCCACCTTGTTGATCTCGCCGAGGATCTCGGCGAGCGGCACCAGATGGGTGACGTCCCGGGCGTGTGCCGGCCGGTGCCCCTCCGGACGGTCGGCCAGCTCCTCCACGCGGCTGAGGACGCCCACGGTGAGCGGCTTGCCACACTCGGGACAGCGTCCCCCGGCCTCCCGGGTCCGCTCCGGCGGCCAGTTGACGCCGCAGAGCCGGTGCCCGTCCGCGTGGTACTTGCCCTCCTCGGGGAAGAACTCGATGGTGCCGGCCAGGCCGACACCGGTGCGCAGTGCCTCCCGGACGGCGAAGTAGTCCCGCTCGGCGGTCAGCACGGTCGCCTCCCGACCGAGGGCCGGCGGCGAGTGCGCGTCCGAGTTGGAGACGAGCTGGTACCCGTCCAGGCTGCCGACCCGCCAGTTCATTGCCGGATCGGACGAGAGGCCCGTCTCTACGGCGAAGATGTGCTCGGCCAGATCGGCATAGCAGTCGGCGATCGCGTCGAAGCCGGACTTCGAGCCCAGCGCGGAGAACCACGGCGTCCAGATGTGTGCCGGCACGAGATAGCCGTCTGAGCTGGCTTCGAGGGTGATCTCCAACAGGTCCCGCGAGTCCAGGCCGAGGATCGGTCGACCGTCGGAGCCGAGGTTGCCGATCCGCCCGAGAGCGGTGTTGAACCGGGCCACCGCCTCCAGATCGGGCAGGTAGACCAGGTGATGCACCTTGCGCGTCCGGTCGTCCCGCTTGTAGATGGTGGAGATCTCCACGCTCAGCATGAAGCGGACCGCGTCCGCGTCGGTCGTACCGGCGAGTCGCGGCGGCAGCCGGCGGGCGATGTCGCGCTCCGTCTCCGGGCTGAGCCGGTAGAGCCCCGGCTCGGCCGGCCGCAGCGTCTCCACCAGGTGGTCGTACCAGGCGGGGTGGGTGAAGTCGCCGGTGCCGAGCAGGGCGATGCCCTTGCGCCGCGCCCACCATCCGAGGGTCGGCAGGGTCAGGTCCCGGCTGCACGCGCGCGAGTACTTGGAGTGGATGTGCAGGTCCGCGACGAAGGGCGCAAGGCCACCGGGGGGTACGTCACTGAACGGGGGCACGCCGCATCCTGTCACGCCCGCCGCGCGGCCCGCCTTCCGCCACGCGCGGACGTGACCTCCGCTATGCCGAGCGCAACTCCACGAGGCTGATCTGCGGCTCGGCGCCCACCCGCACCGGCGGACCCCAGAAACCGGCGCCGTTTGTCACGTAGACCTTCGTGCCGTCGACCTCGCCGAGGCCGCTGACCACCGGCTGCTCAAGCTTGACGGCCAGGTTGAACGGCACCACCTGACCACCGTGCGTGTGCCCGGAGAGTTGCAGGTCTACGCCGTACCGGGCCGCCTGCTTGGCGGCGAGCGGCTGGTGTGCGAGCAGGACGACCGGGCGGCTCGGGTCGCGGTCGCCGAGGGCGGCCTCGAAGTCCGGGCCGGCGGCCAGGCCGGTGCCCTTCGGGTCGGCGTTCAGGTCGTTGACGCCGGCCAGGTCGAGCACACCGCCGCGGGCCTGGATCTCCTGTCGGCGGTTCTGCAGGACCCGCAGGCCGAGCCGGTCCACCTCCTGCACCCACTCCTCGACCCCGGAGTAGTACTCGTGGTTGCCGGTGACGAAGAAGCTGCCGTACCGGGAGCGCAGGTCACGCAGCGGCGCGGCGGCCGGGCCCAGCTCGGCGACCGAGCCGTCGACCAGGTCGCCGACGACCGCGACCAGATCCGCGTCGAGGCGGTTGATCGCGGCGACGATCCGTTCGGTGTGCGCCCGGCCGCGCAGGGGGCCGAGGTGGATGTCCGAGACGGTGGCGATACGCAGGCCGTCCATGCTGCGGGGAAGCTTGGCCAGGGGGATCTGCACCCGGACGAGGTGGGGCGGGCCGAGCGCCGTGCGGACGCCGTACCCCGTGATGCCGGTGGCGGTGAGACCGGCGAAGATGGCCGCGCCGCGCGCCAGCAGCAGGCGACGGGCCGGGTCGTGGTCCGGTGCCGCGACCGCCCCGGTGGCCGGCGGATCGGCGGGCCCGGCGGCCCCGACCAGTACCGGCTCGGGCGCGGCGGTGGTCGACTCGGCGACGGTCACCCGCCGGCGCAGCACCAGACGCGCGATGAGCATCGGCACTTCCAGCACGACCAGCACGACCAGCAGGTAGAACATGACGGCGAGCCACAGGTAGCCCGGCCAGGCGAGCCAGTAGAGGCCGGCCTGCGTGCCGACGAGGGTGGCCGGCACGAGCACCGCCAGCACTGCGGCGGCGATCCCGCCGACGCGCCGCCAGCGACCCGGGGTCGTCGTGTCCCGGACGAGACGCTTCCACAGGTAGAGGTGGATAAGCCCGGTGACCAGCGCCAGTACGCCCAGGAAACCTAGAACCGCCAACATGTGCGCCCCCTCAGCCGCCCGCGAACGGGGGTAGGACATCGATCGTGGCCCCGCCCGGCAGGGGTGCCCGACGATCATGGCAGTTGACGCCGTCCACGAGGAAACTGGCCACCCGCAGCACGGCGGCCAGTCGGTCGCCGTGCCGCTGCGACAGCTCGGCCGTCAGGTCGTCGAGAGACCGGCCGGCAGGGGTGACCTCCTCGGAGCGGCCCGCGGCGGCTCGCGCCCCGGCGAAGTAGCGGACGGTCAACGGCCTCGGTTCCACGACTCAACCCCCGATCGCGGACATCGGCCGGGTCGGCTGGAGGAAGGTGGGGTCGTCGATGCCGTGCCCGGCCCGCTTGCCCCACATCGCGGTACGCCACCGCCGCGCCAACTCGTCGTCGGTCGCGCCGTCGCGCAGCGCCGCCCGTAGGTCGGACTCCTCGGTGGCGAACAGGCAGGCCCGCACCTGGCCGTCGGCGGTCAGCCGGGTGCGGTCGCAGTCACCGCAGAAGGGCCGGGTGACGCTGGCGATCACGCCGACCCGGGCCGGGCCGCCGTCGACCAGCCAGGTCTCGGCGGGCGCCGCGCCGCGCTCGGCCGGGTCGGGGCTGAGGTCGAACCGGGTACGCAGGGAGGCCAGGATCTCCTCGGCGGTGACCATCGTGCTCCGGTCCCAGCCGTGCTGCGCGTCCAGCGGCATCTGCTCGATGATCCGCAGGTGGTAGCCGTGGTCGAGCGCGAAGCGGAGCAGAGCCGGCGCCTCGTCCTCGTTGACCCCGCGCATCAGGACTGAGTTGATCTTTACGGGGTCGAGGCCCGCAGCCGCCGCCCCGGCGAGCCCCGCCAGCACCGCGTCCAGGCGGGGACGGCGGGTGAGCTGGGCGAACCGGGCCGCGTCCAGTGTGTCCAGTGAGACGTTCACCCGGTCCAGGCCGGCCGTGCGCAGCGCGGGTGCCAGCCGGTCCAGGCCGATGCCGTTCGTCGTGAGCGAGATCCGGGGGCGCGGATCGAGCGCGGCGACCGCGCCCACGATGCCGAGCAGCCCGGGCCGGATCAACGGCTCCCCGCCGGTGAACCGCACCTCGGTCACACCGAGCTGCTCGACGGCCACCCGGACCAGCCGGACGATCTCCTCGTCGGTGAGCAGCTCCGGGCCGGCCAACCAGGGCAGCCCCTCGGCCGGCATGCAGTACGTGCACCGCAGGTTGCACTTGTCGGTGAGGGAGACGCGCAGGTCCCGCGCGACGCGGCCGTACCGGTCGACGAGGACGCCGTCGGTACGTCGGTCGACACTCACCGGTCGACCGTAGCGCGCTCGACGCCGCCCAGGGCGGCTCGGGCGGCCTGGACAACCGCATCGCGGTAGCCGGCGCCGAAGAGCGCGGTGTGCACGAGCAGCAGATGCAGCTGGTGCAGTGGCACCCGCTCGCGCCAACCGTCGGCCAGCGGCCAGCTCTCCCGGTAGACGGCCAGCACCCGGTCCAGGTGCGCGACACCGCCGAAGAGCGCCAGTTGGGCGAGGTCGGTCTCGCGGTGCCCGCCGTGCGCCGCGGGGTCGACCAGCCAGGCCCGCTCGTCGATGCCCCAGAGCACGTTGCCCGGCCACAGGTCGCCGTGGACGCGGGCCGGCGGCTCGTCCCCGCCGAACTCACCGACGCGCCCGATCACCCGTTCGACGAGCGCGGCATCGCTGCTGGTCAGCGCGCCGCCGTCGACCGACAGGCGCAGGTAGGGGGCGAGTCGCCGCCGCGCGAACCACGTCGACCAGGGGCCGTCGTCGGGGGTGTTGTCCTGGGCAAGCGCACCGATGAAGCCGTCCCAGGGCGCGCCGAAGGCCGGCGCGCCGGCCCGGTGCAGGGCGGCCAACTCCCGACCGAAGCGGTCGGCGGCCTGCGGCGTCGGCTCGCCGGGCTCCACCCAGTCGAGCGCCAGCAGGTCGGGCAACGCCACGATCACCTCGGGTACGCCGATCGCGTCGGCCTCCCGCAGCCAGCGCAGCCCGGCGGCCTCGGCGGCGAAGAAGCCCTCGGGCGCCGGCCGGTCGGCGCCCTCCGGCCAGGACTTCGCGAAGACCGAGTGACCGTCGTCGAGCGTCAGCCGGGCGGCGGCGCAGATGTCGCCTCCGGCGACCGGCGTCTCCCGGAGCCGCTGATGGGTCCGGAACGTCGGCAGGTGTGCCGGATGCGCGCGCAGGTACGCCAGGTCCATCAGCGCACGGTAGCGGCTGCCCATGACACCGCGGTGTCGTGTGAGTACATCGAATCGCTTCTACCTCTGCGAATACGCTCCGTAGTTGTGGATAAGTCGCGTGTCATCCACAGGGTCTGGAAGGCTCTGCGGCTCGGACGCAGCCTTCCTGCATGACCTCGACCGAACGTCCGAAGCTCTCCGTCCGCTCGCCCGCAGATCTGATCGCCGCCGTGCCGTACCTGCTCGGCTTCCACCCGGCCGACAGCGTGGTTGCGGTGGCGCTGCGCGGTCGACAGATCATCTTCGCCGCCCGCGCCGACCTGCCCGAGCCCGCGACGGACCCGGTCGACCGTGCGCGGCACCTGGCCGGGGTGATCCACCGCCAGGGCGCGGACGCTGCCACCGTGGTGGGCTACGGGCCGCCCGAGAAGGTGACCCCGAGCGTGGACGCGGTGCGCGCGGCCCTGACGGCTGCTGGCCTGGAGGTGCTCGATGCGCTGCGGGTGACCGACGGCCGGTGGTGGTCCTACCTGTGCACCGAGGTGGACTGCTGCCCGCCCGAGGGTCGGCGCTACGACCCGCAGGCCAACGCGGTGACCGCGTCGGCCGTGTTCGCCGGTCAGGTCGCCCTCCCCGATCGGGCCGCCCTCGTGGCGCAGGTGTCGCCGGTTTCCGGCCCGGCCCGCGAGGCGCTGCGGGCGGCCACCGTCCGGGCCGAGCGACGGCTGGTCGAGCTGATCGAGCGGGCGCCCGCCAGCGACCTGCTGGGCGGGCGGGCCGTACGCTCCGCCGGGGTGACGGCCGTCCGCGACGCGCAACGACGACACCGGCGCGGTGAGCGGCTCGACGACGACGAGGTGGCCTGGCTCAGCCTCCTCCTCGGGCACCTGCCCGTCCGCGACCACGCCTGGGAACGCACCGACGGCCGCGACCGGGACATCGACCTCTGGACGGACGTGCTGCGCCGGGCCGAGCCGGAGTTGACCGCCGCGCCCGGCGCGCTCCTGGCGTTCGCGGCGTGGCGGGCGGGCCAGGGGGCCCTGGCGGCGGTAGCGCTGGAACGCACGCTGAGCCTGCACCCCGAATACTCGCTGGCCCTGCTCCTGGACGACCTGCTCCGGCGGGGCGTACCCCCCTCCGAACTGGACGGCTGGCCCTCGGTCGGTATGCCCGGCGTGGTCCGCCCCCGCAAGCGACGTCGACGTGGCCGCCGCTGACCCGGGTCAGGTCGGCTGCTCGACGGTGATCCGCTGTGGTCCGGCGTACACGTTCATGGTCCGGCCGCGCAGGAACCCGACGAGCGTCATCCCCGCCTCCCCGGCCAGCTCGACGGCGAGGGTGCTCGGCGCGGACACTGCCGCCAGCAGCGGCAGTCCCGCCATCCAGGCCTTCTGGGTCAACTCGAAGCTCGCCCGGCCGGACACCAGCAGCAGGTGCCCGGTCAACGGCAGGTGCCGTTCCCGCACCGCCCAGCCGATGACCTTGTCCACGGCGTTGTGCCGGCCCACGTCCTCCCGCAGTGTCACCAGCTCACCGGCCGGGGTGAACAGTCCCGCCGCGTGCAGCCCGCCGGTGCGGTCGAAGGCGTGCTGGGCGGCCCGCAGCCGGTCGGGCAGTTCGGCGAGGAGCGTGGCCGGTACGACGAGCGGGTCCCCCGCGACCGGAAACAGCGAGCGGGTACGGACGGCGTCGATGCTGGCCTTGCCGCAGACCCCGCAGGAGCTGGTCGTGTAGAAGTTCCGGGACGGGTCGGTGGTCGGTTCCGGGACGCCGGGGGCGAGCACCACGTCCACCACGTTGTACGTGTTCGGAGTCTCCGCGCCGGAGCAGAGTTGAGCGGTCAACACGTCGTCGGTGGACCGGATCAACCCCTCGGTCAGCAGGAAGCCGATCGCCAGGTCCAGGTCGTCTCCGGGGGTGCGCATGGTGACGGCGAGCGGCTTGCGTCGGCCCGGACCGGCCGGGCCGACCCGGATCTCCAGCGGCTCCTCCACCGACAGGGTGTCCGGCCGTCTGACGGCTGCGCGTCCGTCGGCCGCGTCCAGGTCGATCCGCAGTACGCGTCGTCGGTCAGTCGCCCGTCCCATCCCGCCATCCTGCACCCCACCCCGGCCGGCCCGCACGGCCGCCGCTCATCAGGCACCCGCAGCGCCCGGCGGCCGAGCGCCGGCACGGCTACCGTGACCGGGTGGGGACGTACGCCGCCGTGGTGCTCGCGGGTGGGGCCGCCCGCCGGATGGGCGGGGTGGACAAGCCCGCGCTGCCGGTCGGCGGCCGCTCGATGCGCGACCGGGTGCTGGCCGCGGTGGGGGACGCCGCGCCCCGGGTGCTGGTCGGGCCCGCTGACGGCGTGCCGGACGACGTACGGGTGACGCGCGAGGATCCGCCCGGAGGCGGGCCGGTCGCCGCGACGGCGGCCGGGTTGGCGCTGCTCGACCCCGACACGACGCTCGTCGCGCTGCTCGCCGCCGACCTGCCGCTGCTCACCCCCGCCGCGATCGGCGACCTGCTGGCCCACCTCGCCCGGGAGCGGCCGGTCGACGGGGTGTGCTTCGTGGACGCGGACGCACGGCGGCAGTCGCTCTGCGGGGTCTGGCGGGTCGATGCGCTGCGGGCCGGGCTGCTGCGGCTGGCCGCCGAGCGGGGCGGCAGTCTGGCCGGTGCTTCGATGCGGGCGGTGTTGGCCGGTCTGGCGATCCACGACGTGCCGTGGGTCGGTGCCGGTCCGCCGCCCTGGTTCGACTGCGACACTGACGAGGACGTACGCCGGGCGGAGGAGTGGGTGCGATGACGGTGTTGGACGACTGGGTCACGGCGGCCTGTGCCGAGGTGGGTCTGGACCCGGCCGAGGTGCCGGTTCCGGCGGTGCTGGACCTGGCCCGCGACGTCGCCCACCAGGTGGTGCGACCGGGTGCGCCGGTCAGCGCGTACCTCCTGGGGCTGGCCGTCGGTCGCGGCGCCGATCCGGCGGACGCCGCGGCCCGACTCAGCGCCCTCGCGGCCGACTGGCCGGTCGGCCTCGACGCTGAACTCGCCGATCCCACCTCCTGACCGCCGCGCCCCGTGCGGGTGTCACGACGCCGGGTGTCCGATCCCGGTCCGGGCTGATTCGAGCCGAGTGGACCGTGGGTAGGGTGATCGGAACGGACGGAGGCGATCATGACGGCTGACCACCCCTCGGCGTCGGACGGAGAGCCCGGCGGTACTCCCGAGCCGGCGGAGTCGATCCTGCTCGACGACCCCAGCACCACCGATCTGCGGGCCAAGGTGACGGAGGCCTGGCGGGAGTTCGCTCGGATGCTCGCCCTGCGGCTACGGGAGCTACCGGCCGGCGCGCACCTCGAACTGACCCTCGATCCCACCGCCTCCGGTACGGGTGACGCCGTCTACTCGATCAGCGTCGACGCGACCGACGACGGTGGTCTCTCCGCTCGGGCGGTCGGTAACGCGGCGCTGCCGCAGGGCTACCGGCTGGACCGTGCCGCTGTGGCGGACATGGTGGCGCTCGGCTGGTCCCCACCCGGCGTGGTGGCCGGCTCCGGCGGCGCGTTCGGGCTGGACGGCACGGTGGCCGAGGCCAACCGGATCGCCCCGCTGCTGTCCCGGACGCTGCGCGACGTGTACGGCGCACCCCACCCGGCCTTCCTCGTCTACCTGGTGCACGACGCCGAGGGCGAGCCGCTGGCCGTCGAGCCGTTGGGCACCGCGCGCAGCGAGTTCGGCCCGGACGCCGACGTGGAGGGGGACCTTCAGGAGGCGTTGGCCGAGGCGGCCACCGACCGGGACGACGTGCTGGACCTGCCGGAGCGCGTCCGTACCGTGGTGTCGACGATGTTGAAGTCCGACGCCGAGCGGTTGCAGGTCGACTCGGACGGCGACATCACCATCCGGGCCGGCTCGGCGATGGTCTTCGTGCGGGTGCGGGACAACCCGCCGCTGGTGGACGTCCTCTCCCCGATCCTCACCGAGGTCGAGCCGACCGAACGGCTCTACGTCAAGCTGTCGGAGCTGACCAACCGTATGCCGATCGGCCGCCTCTACTGTGCCGACGACACGGTCTGGGCTTCCATCCCGGTCTTCGGCCGTAACTTCCAGGCGACCCATCTCATGCTGGCGGTGCAGGTGATGACCGGTCTCGCCGACGAGTTGGACGATCGTCTGCACGGTGAGTTCGGCGGCAAGCGCTTCTTCGGCGAGGGCGACAAGCCGGTCCGCGGTGACGACTCCCAGCACCGCACCGGCATGTACCTCTAGCTGGCCGCCACGTCCAACAGCGTCTTGCCGACCGTCGCGCGCGCCTCGATGGCGGCGTGCGCGTCGGCGGCGCGTTCGAGGGGGAAGCGCTGGCCGACCAGCGGCCGGAGCTGCCCGGCCGCCGCATCCGCCAGGACCCCGATGGTGTACGCCCGCAGCCGCGCGGGCGTCACGTCCGGCCGGATCAGCGTGATCCGGCGTTCGGCGGCGGCATCCGGTGTCACGGGGGACCACTCGCCGCTCGCCAACCCGTAGCTGATCATCCGACCGCCCGGGGTCAGCAGCTCGAACGCCGCCCTGGCCACCGAGCCGCCGACGCCGTCGAACACCGCGTCGACCTCGCCCACCGCGTCGCGGACGCGATCGGCCCAGTCCGGCCGCAGGTAGTCGACCGCCACGTCGGCACCCAGCCCGGGCAGCAGCGCCACCTTGCGCGGTCCACCGGCCACGCCGACCACGCGTGCGCCGGCCCGCGTCGCGATCTGGACGAGCATGCTCCCCACCCCACCCGCGGCGGCCTCGACCAGCACGCGGTCGCCGGCGCGGACGCCGACCGCCTCGACGAGCATGGTGGCGGTACGCCCGTCGGCGAGCAGCGCCACGGCCGCGTCAAGCGCCAGCCCGGCCGGCACGTCGATGGGCGCCGACGCGTCCACCGCGACCTGTTCGGCGTACCCGCCGGCGCCGCCGGTGGCGGTGACCACCCGTTGCCCGATGCGGGTCGGGTCGACGTCCGATCCGACGGCGGTGATGACGCCGCCGACGCCGTTGCCGGGGATCAGCGGCGGGGTGTACCGGTTCGGCCCGGGACGCCCCGAGCGCTGCTGCGTCTCGACGAAGGTGACGTTCGCGTGCGCGACGTCGATCAACACCTGGCCGGGGCCGGGCGTCGGGTCCGGTGCCGGGCCGGGCGTCAGCACCTCGGGACCGCCGAATTCACGTAGCCAGATCGCCCGCATGCAGTCCTCCTAGTTTGTCCTTTGCACTGCTTCCACCGACGCAACACTTTCCGCACCGCACTGTCGCCTGGAGGGAAGCAGAGCAAAGGACTGACTGCCAGGCCGCCACGAGTCCAACACCTGAACCAGACTTGAGGTCAAGCTTTGGACGGTCAGGCGCCGGTGGACGGCCCGACGCCGGGGGATTCGACCAGCCGGGACAGCACGATGGTGCTGCGGGTGGACGTCACGAACGACTCGCCGCGCAGCCGCTCGAGGGCCGCCTCGAGGTGTGCGATGTCGGCGGCGCGCAGGTGCACCAGCGCGTCCGCCTCGCCGGAGACGGTGTACGCGCCGACCACCTCGGGGTGCCGACGGGCGGCCACGCCGATCTGCGCCGGGGTGGTCCGGCCGGCGCAGAACAGCTCGACGAACGCCTCGGTGGTCCAGCCGACGGCGGCCGGGTCGACGACGGCCGTGAATCCCCGGATGACGCCGGTGGCGCGCAGTCGGTCGACCCGACGCTTGACCGCCGGGGCGGAGAGTGACACCCGGGTGCCGATGTCGGCGTACGACGCGCGGGCGTCGGCGACAAGCAACGCAATGATCCGCTGGTCAACGGCGTCTATCTGCAACGTTCCGCCTCTGGGAAGCAATGGTTGTGGCTGTTACCAAAGTTCAACGATACCTACTCTTGGTGACCGTGAACCAGCAGCGAGTCCCGCGAAAGCGGACATATCTCATGTGCTCGCCCGAGCATTTCGCGGTCGAGTACGCGATCAATCCGTGGATGGACGTGACCACCCCGGTCGACCGGGACCTGGCCGTCAAGCAGTGGGACCGGCTGCGCGAGACGCTCGTCGGTCTCGGCCACGAGGTGCACCTGCTTCCGCCGGAGCCGGGGCTGCCCGACATGGTGTTCGCCGCCAACGGCGCCTTCGTGGTCGACGGCAGCGTCTACGGCGCGCGGTTCAAGCACGAGCAGCGCACCGCCGAGGCCGCCGCGCACCACGCGTTCTACGAGCAGCAGGGCTGGCGGTTCATCGCGCCGAGCGAGACCAACGAGGGCGAGGGCGACTTCGCGTACGTGCCGGAGGCGCACGGCGGTCTCATCCTGGCCGGGCACGGCTTCCGTACCGAGATCCCGGCGCACGCCGAGGCGCAGGAGGCGCTGGGTCGGCCGGTGGTGTCGTTGCGGCTGGTCGACCCGCGCTTCTACCACCTGGACGTGGCGCTCGCCGCCCTCGACGACGCGAACGTCGTCTACTTCCCCGGGGCGTTCTCCGCGGCCAGTCAGCGCGTCCTCACGCAGCTCTTCCCGGACGCGGTGATCGCCGACGACGAGGACGCGTTGGCCTTCGGGCTCAACCTCGTCAGCGATGGCGCGAACGTGGTGCTCAACAGCGAGGCCACCCGACTGGCGGGCAAGCTCAAGGCCGCCGGTTACACACCGGTACCGGTCGAGCTGGCCGAGCTGAAGAAGGGCGGCGGCAGCGTGAAGTGCTGCATCGCCGAACTGCGGCACTGACCCGAACGGCGCCGCGTACGGCAGGGGCCGGCCTCCCGTGGGAGGCCGGCCCCTGCTTCGCTCGTTGTGCGACAGGCTCTAGCCCAGCGTGGCCAGCTCGTTGATCAGCACGTTCGACATGACCTGACCGTCCTGCTGGACCTCCCGCAGGTACCACTTCTGCTGCGGGGTACGCGGCTGGTTGAACTGCCAGATGCCGCGCGGGCTGTCGATCTGGCCGATCTTGCCCAGCGCCAGGTTGACCTGCTGCGGGGTGGGCGCTCCGCCGGTCAGTTGGATGGCCTGGTCGAGCACCTGGGCCGCGTCGTACGACGCCATCGCGTAGGTCGTCGGCGTGCTCTGGTGCTTCTTGCGGTACGCCGAGGCGAAGACCCGGTTCGACGTGTTGTTGAGGTCGGCCGAGTAGTTCAGGGCGGTCTGGATGCCCAGCGCGTCCCGGTCCAGGCTGTCCAGCACGGCGCCCTCGGTGAGGAAGCCGGGGGCGTACACGGGCCCGGAGAACTGGTCGCGCAGCTGCTTGATGAACTCGACGGCGGCCGCACCCGCGAAGAAGCAGAACACGGCGGTCGGGTTCTTGCGCAGCGCCTTCTCGATGTCCGCCGCGTAGGTGGTCTTGCCCGGGTTCGGGGTGGGGCTGGTGTTGGTCACCGGGTCGGCGATGCGCGGGTCGGTGGCGCCGAACTCCTGCCGGAAGCCCCGCACGACGTCCGGGCTGCCCACGTTCTCGGGCATGATGATCGCGATCCGGCCGTTCGCCGGGAGCTGGTCGCGCAGGTAGCGGCCCAGCGCCCGCCCGGCCTCGTCCAGCACGTACGAGGTACGCCAGATGTAGACGACGCTCTGCAGGCTGCTCGGTGAGGCGTTCGACCCGATGAGCGGGACTCGGGCGTCCTCGATGGTGTCGCGGATACCCACCATCACCGACGAGTTGACCACGCCGGTGAGCGCCAGCACGTTCTGCTTGAGGAGCTGGTCGACGGCGGCCTTGCCGGTCTTGGCGGTCTCGCCCTCGTCGGCGGTGAGCAGCTCGACCGGGTGCCCACCCAGTTGTTGGTTGTGCAGGTCGAGGAAGAGCTGGAAGCCGTTGGTGATGTCGTCACCGATGGACTTGAACCCGCCGCCCTTCGGTGCGATCAGACCGATCTTGATCGGGTTCTTGGCGACGGTCGGCTGGTCGCCGGTGTCGGAGCCGCACGCGGTGGCGAATCCGGTCGTACCGAGCGCGGCCAACAGTTGGAGCGCCCGCCTGCGATTCATCTGCGACACCGAGTTCCCTTCCAGGAGCGTTGCAGGGCGAACAGCGCCCCTCCGGCGTTCTACCTGGTCGGCGACGCTGCGTCAATGGCTATAGATCATCGTGCAGGGACCGCAACACATCCCGCACCCGGGGCCAGGCCGTGGACTCCGGGTCGATCAGCCCGAAATGCTCGCATCCGGGCAGCTCGACAAGGGAAATATCGGATCCCACGGTACGAGCTGCCACCACGAAATCCCGGCTCATCGAGACCGGCACCTGTTCGTCAAGTGACCCATGCATCACTACAGTGCGTGTTGGGATCGGTACCAAAGATCGTGGATCGGCCGCCGCGTACCGGTCCGGCACATCCCCCGGACCACCACCGAGCAGCGCGGCCACCGCGCCGGAGTCCAGGTCCAGCCGGTACGCCTCGGCGAGATCGGCCACCGGGGCCAGGGCCAGCACCCCACCCACCGTCGACGGCGCGGTGGCCGCCGCGTACAACGCCAGGTGACCACCGGCGGAATGACCGATCAGGATCGGCGCGGCCCCGCTCACCCGACCTGGCAGCGCCTGCGCGACCAGCTCCGGCAGCGCCGCGATCCCGGCGAGGGCGTCGGTCAACGTGCCCGGCCAGCCACCGCCCGGTTGCCCGGTACGCCGGTACTCCAGTTGCGCCACCGGGTACCCGTCGGCCGCGAGCGCGGTGGCCAGTGGTCCGGTGTGCCGCCGGTCGTACTCGGCCCGCCAGAAGCCCCCGTGCACCACGACGACCAGCGGCCGGGCCGGCCCGGAACCGGCTGGGCGGCGAAGGTCGGCGATCTGGTCGGGGTGGTCGCCGTACGCCACCGTCCGGTCCGGCGCGGGCGCCGGCCGGGTCAGCACCGCGCGCGGGTCGGCAGACATGGCGCGACGGTAGCGCGCCCCGCCCGGGTGGTTCGGCCCAGGGGAGTCGGTCCCGGGCGGCATGGGCCGGACCTCCTGGGTAAAGATGGACCCCATGACCGCTGAGCAGAACGACCAGCCCGGCCCCGACGACTCCGGCCACTCCGGCACCGTGGTGGTGGTCGGCCCGGACGGGCGGCCGATCGGCACCGTGCAGGCCGAGGAGGGCCACGGTGAGGACCCGACCCGCCTGGTCGAGCAGCCGGCCAAGGTGATGCGGATCGGCAGCATGATCAAGCAGCTGCTGGAGGAGGTCAAGGCCGCCCCGCTGGACGACGCCAGCCGGCACCGGATGCGGGAGATCCACGAACGCTCGATCGTCGAGCTCAAGGAGGGTCTCGCACCCGAGCTGCGCGACGAGTTGGAGCGGATCTCGCTGCCCTTCACCGAGGACAAGGCGCCCAGCGAGAGCGAGCTGCGCATCGCGCACGCCCAGCTCGTCGGCTGGCTGGAGGGCCTGTTCCACGGCATCCAGGCCGCCCTGGTCGCCCAGCAGATGGCCGCCCGCGTGCAGCTTGAGCAGATGCGCGGCGGCCGGCAGGCACTGCCGAGCGGCCCCGCCGGGGTCGTCCCCGGCATGCCGGGCATCGGCCAGCCGGGCGGCGGTGAGGGTCACAACACCGGCCAGTACCTCTGACCGGTCACTGGACCCCGAAGACCTTCTCCAGGTACGCGGCCACGCCGTCCTCGGAGTTCGAGCCGGTCACCTCGTCGGCGACCGCGAGGACGGCGGGGTGCGCGTTGGCCACCGCCACGCCGCGCCCCGCCCAGCTCAGCATCGGTACGTCGTTCGGCATGTCGCCGAAGGCGACCACGTCCGCCGCGGCCACGCCGAGCCGGTCGCAGTACCAGTCGAGCCCGGCCGCCTTGGTCACCCCCGCCGCGGAGATCTCCACCAGCCCCGAGGACGACGAGTGCGTCGCCTCGGCCAACCCTTGCAGCGCCCTGGCGATCAGCGCCGCGAACGCGTCCGGGTCCTGCTCGCCGGCCCGCGCGAGGAGCTTCACCGCCGGCACGGAGAGCAACTCCTCCGGCGTCTCGATCGGCCGGATGGCGTCGGCGTCGGCATCCCAGCGCAGCGGGTAGTCCGCCTCGTGACGCATCTCCCGGCTGTCCAGGATCTCCACGGCGAAGCTGATGCCGGGCACCTCGGCGCGCAGCCGCCGGGCCACCTCCACCAGGTGCTGTGGCGCGAGCGGGTCGGCCCGTAGCACCTCGTCGTTGAACGGGTCGTAGACCACGGCGCCGTTGGCGCAGACCGCCGGCAGAGGCTCGGCCAGCTGGTCGTACACCATCTTGAGCCAGCGGACCGGGCGGCCGGTGACCAGCACGACCGGCGTGCCTCGCGCGGAGATCCGCGCGAGCACGTCGGCGGTGTGCGAGCTGACCGTGTGGTCGTCGCGGATCAGCGTGCCGTCGATGTCCGTGGCTACCAGCCGGGGTGTCTCTCCCATCATCGGGAGAGTAGTCGGTCCAGATACACCGCGACTCCGTCGTCATCGTTCCGCAGGGTCACCTCGTCGGCGGCCGCGCGGACGTCGGGGTGAGCGTTGGCGACCGCCACCCGCGACCAGCCGGCCCACTCGAACATCGGCAGGTCGTTGGGCATGTCGCCGAAGACCAGCACGTCGGCCGGGTCGACCCCGAGCGTCTGCGCCACGACGGTCAGCCCGGTCGCCTTGTCCACCCCGGGCGGGCAGATCTCGATGAAACCGAGCCCAGCCTGGGTGAGCGTGGCGACCTGCGGCTCGACGATCCGGCGGGCCACCGCCAGCAGTTCGTCCACGTGGTGGTCGGCGGTTCTGGCGAACGCCTTGAGCACGTCACAGGAGAGGCACTCGTCGCGGGTGCGCGCCTCGAACCGGTCCTGGTACGGCCAGCTCGGGTGGTAGTCACCCCAGAGCGGGGCGTCGTGCTCGTCGGACGCCTCGACCATCACGGTCAGCGGGCCGACCTCCGCCTCCAGGTCGGCGAGCAACCGGGCCAGCACCTCGGCGGGCAGGCGCTCGTCGCGCAGCACCACCGGGCCGGCCGGGTCGCTCTGGTCGACCACACGTCCGCCGCCGGCCATCACCAGGAAGTCGGCGGCGCGGATGTCGTTGCGGGTCAGCTCGGTCAGGCGAGGGCCGCGTCCGGTCGCGCCGACCACCGGAATACCGGCGGCCCGCACCCGGTCGAGCACCCCGTGGGTGTACGCGGAGACGGTGTCGTCGCTGCGGACGAGTGTTCCGTCGAGGTCGGTCGCGATCAGCTTGGGCAGTCCCGGGCGGGTCATCGTTCCTCCTTCGCCCACCGCCGTCGCAGCCAGCCGTGCGGTCCTGGTCGAGACCCGGCGTGACGGCGGGCAGCAACCGTACCTCGCGGAAAGGGTCGCAACCATGGCTTCCCGGCGAATCGGGCACCAACGCACGGCACCCGACAGGTGTCCAACCCCGCCCCCGCGCCCCCGCGCCCCCGCCCCTCGCCCCTCGCCCCTCGCCCCTCGCCCCCTCGCCCCCGCGCCCTCGCCTCGCCGATCTTGCACTTTCGGTGGTTGTTTTGTGGGCTTACGCGACTTATGTGACGACAGAAGCCGCAAGATCGGCGCGGTGGTGGGGTGGGGTCAGGGGTCAGGGGTCGGGGTTCAGGTGGGGTTTTCGGGGCGGGCGAAGGGGGTGGCTGGTTCCACCGTCAGGTCGGCGGGGGCGGGTAGGCCGTCGTCGAGTGGGCCCGGGTCCGGGCGGCGACGCCAGGACCGCATCGCGGGTACGTCGGCGGCCCGGGCGTCGTCGTCAGCCGACCCCGCCGACGCGTCGGTCGGTACGGCCCCCGCCAGTCGCAGAGCGGCGGCGAAGAGGACGCACGCGACGAACGCCAGCACGAGACCGCGGCCGTACTCGACTCGGAACTCTTCCTCGGGCGAGTAGAGAAGGGCCCGCTCACCGGTGTCGTCGAGCGTCGCGAAAGCGGCGACCAGCAACGCCAGGAGCGCGCCGGCCAGCGTGAGCCCGACCAGCCGCGCGTTCGTACGGACCGCCGCCGTGCCCCCCAGCGCCAGGGCCACGGCGCAGGCCAGGCCGAGCAGACCGGCGAGATAGGCGACCCCGAAGCCGCCGATCTCGGACACGCTGGCGGGCACCTCGATCGTGTTGGGCCCCTCGGGCCCGCCGCTCGGCACGGTCGTCAACAGCCACTCGCCGATCATCGACGCGATCCCGGCGACCGCGCCGAGGCCGGCCAGCAGCAGCGGCAGGCGAGGATCACGGGTCAGGCCGACCAGGGGATTACCGAACCGGCGTGCCCGCGCGGGCTCGTCGGCGCCCCACTCGATCACAGCCGGCGCGTCGGGCGAGTCTCCCTGGCGCGGAACGGGCAGATCCTCGGGCATCGGCCATCCCTCCGCCGGTCGCGGGCCTGCGTCGAATCATGGCACAGCCCCCGGTCGTAGCGCTGCCGTCGACACCGCGCGCCCGCCCACGTCCGCCGCGCCGTCGATCACGGTGACGGGAATCGCAGGGCGGTCGTCGGTGCCGGTCGGTCGCCCGCAGGTCACGTATCCGCTAGCGTTCTCAACATGCCAATCCGTACCGCTTCCGCACAATGGCAGGGCAATCTCACCGAGGGTTCCGGCACCGTCCGCACCGGTAAGGGCGGGTTGTCCGGCAACTACTCCTTCAAGTCCCGGTTCGAGGAGGGCGAGGGCACCAACCCCGAGGAGCTGATCGCCGCCGCGCACGCGGGCTGCTTCTCGATGGCGTTCTCGAAGGCCCTCGCCGACGCCGGCACCACGCCCACCTCGGTCGAGACCACCGCCAAGGTCCACCTGGACAAGACCGACGCCGGGTTCAGCGTGACCCGGATCGACCTCGAGACCGTCGGCCAGGTGCCCGGGGTCGACGAGGCGGAGTTCCAGAAGCTCGCCGAGGCCGCCAAGGCCAACTGTCCCATCTCCCGCCTGCTCTCGCCGGGCGCCGAGATCACCCTCACCGCCC
This sequence comes from Micromonospora sp. NPDC051543, assembly GCF_044454415.1. Classification (NCBI taxonomy): domain Bacteria; kingdom Bacillati; phylum Actinomycetota; class Actinomycetes; order Micromonosporales; family Micromonosporaceae; genus Micromonospora; species Micromonospora sp. NPDC051543. The sequence goes on along the minus strand of NZ_JBITDT010000012.1, from coordinate 92,629 downwards.
GCCTGGCCGCCTGACCCGGCGACCCGCACACGTGGACCCCGGCCCGGGTCGCCGAGCGCGACCCGGCCGACCGGTCCCGTGTCGGGCAGAATGAACGTCGTGCCGGTGGAGATGACTCGCGAGCGCTTCGAGGAGCTGGTCGCTGACGCCCTCGACGAGGTGCCCGAGGAGCTTCTCGGCCTGATGAGCAACGTGGTGATCCTCGTCGAGGACGACCCGCCGCCGGGTGAATCCGACCTGCTCGGCCTCTACGAGGGGCACGCGCTCACCAACCGGGGCTGGGACTACTCCGGTGTGCTGCCGGACCGGATCTTCATCTACCGCCACCCGATCCTGCGGATCTGCGACAACGACGAGGACGTCATCGACGAGGTGGCGGTGACCGTGGTGCACGAGATCGCCCACCACTTCGGCATCGACGACGAGCGGCTGCACGCCCTGGGCTGGGGCTGACTCGCCCGTCGCTGAACCGATCGCCTCCGGTTGCCGTGGTCACCTACGGTCGATGCAGCGACCGCGACCATTTCAGGAGGCACCTTTCATGCGCAGCGAGCTGTTCTCGGCGGAGAATCTGGAGAAGGAGTCGGCGCAGGCGGGCATGCGTCTGCAGAACTCCAAGATGTTGAAGATCGAGCTCAACGGCGAGGCGATGGCCCGGGTCGGCTCGATGGTCGCCTACCAGGGCAACGTGCAGTTCCAGGCCCTGGGCTCGGGCGGCCTCGGCAAGTTCCTCAAGCAGAAGCTCACCGGCGAGGGCGTCCCGCTGATGAAGGTCACCGGCCAGGGTGACGTCTTCCTCGCCGAACTGGCCAAGGACGTCCACATCATCGACCTGGAGCCGGGCGACGCGCTCTCCATCAACGGCTCCAGCGTGCTCGCCTTCGACTCGACCCTGCAGTACGACATCAGGATGGTCGGCGGCGCCGGCATGGCCTCCTCGTCCGGGCTGTTCAACTGCGTGTTCAGCGGGTACGGCCGGATCGCCATCACGACCAAGGGCACCCCCGTGGTGCTCAACGTGGACGCCCCGACGTACGTCGACCCGCAGGCCGCCGTCTGCTGGTCGGCCAACCTCCAGACCGGCTACCACCGTGCCGAGCAGCTCGGTCTCGGCACGCTGCTCGGTCGGCGCACCGGCGAGTCGTTCACCATGAGCTTCGCCGGGCAGGGCTTCGTGGTGGTGCAGCCGTCCGAGGAGCCGCCGGTCATGGGCAGCGGTCAGCAGCAGCAGGAGGGTGGCCTGCTCGGCGGTCTGCTGAGCTGAGCGTCGACCCGGGTGGGGCGCGCTCCGGAGCACCCCACCCCCAGGGCCCCGGCGCTCGGCCCGGTCAGCTCATCTCGCCGGTGCGCAGCCGGGCCAGCCAGGCCGCCGCGTCGGCGTAGTCGACGTCCGACAGGCCGGCCGGCGCGGGCACCCGCCGCTCGCCGGCCTCGACCCAACGGTGTCGGGGATAGGACCCGAGGAAACGGACCTCCGCGCACACCCGGCGCAGCCCCTGCAACGCCTCACCCAGGCGTACGTCGGCCACGTGCCCGGTGCAGTCGAGGAAGAAGACGTACCGGCCCAGCGCCTCACCGGTCGGGCGGGACTCGATCCGGGTCAGGTTCACCCCCCGTACGGCCAGCTCGACCAGCACCGACAGCAGCGCGCCCACCCGGTCGTGAGCGATGTAGACGGCCAGTGAGGTGAGGTCGTCGCCACTCGGCGGTGGGGGTGGCCCGGGACGGGAGACCAGCACGAACCGGGTCACCGCGTCGGGGTGGTCGGCGATCTTCTCGGCGAGCAGCGCGAGCCGGTGCCGGGCCGCCCCGATGGGCGCGCAGATCGCCGCGTCGTACTCGCCGGACCCGGCGCCGGCGGCCGCCGCGCCGTTGGAGAGGACATCGACGACCGTCGCATCAGGCAGGTGGTCACGCAGCCAGCCCCGGCACTGGGTGGACGCCTGCGGGTGTGCCGCGATGGAGCGGACGGCCGACAGCGCGGTGCCCGTCCGGGCGGCGAGCACGAACTCCACCGGCAGGACCACCTCGCGGGTGATCACCAGCGGCTCCCCCTCGACGATCTCGTCGAGGGTGACGCCGACCGCCCCGCCGATCGAGTTCTCCAGCGGTACGAGCGCCGCGTCGGCCTCTCCGGCCCGGATGCTGTCGAGCGCCTCCCCGACGCTGCGAGCCGGCGTACGGGAGCCGTGTTCGGCCGCCGGGATGGTGCGCAGGGCCTGCTCGGCGAAGGTGCCCTCGGGGCCGAGGTAGACGTAGCGCGTAGGTGGTGTTCCGGGCATGCCGCCCAGACTACGCACCCGGTCCGACCGCTGGAGATGGATCACAGGCGAGCGTACGGATTCCGGCCGGCCCGGTGGCCCGGACCTCGATGGTGCACACGTCGGTGCCGGCCGTGACCAGTTGCAGAGCCGTCGGCCCGCCCTGGGTGACGACCTGAAGCTCCTCGTGCCCGGTCACCTCCAGCACGGTGTACTGCCAGTCTCCGGCGCACAACGGGCCGGTGCGGACGCGGACCCGGACGTTGTCCGGGAGCACCGAGGCCTGTCCGCGCAGCAACTGCACCACCCGCTGCCCGGTCGGGCCGTTCCGGCAGGTCGTCGCCACCAGGCCCGGCTCCGGGGTGGCCGCGCCGGTGGCGGGCGGCGGTGCGGTCGGTGCGGTCGAGGGGGTGCCCGTCGCGACGTCGGTCGGGCCGGACGGCCTGGGGCTGCTGGCTCCGGTGGGCACGCCGGTCGGGTCACGCAGTTCCGGAGGTGCTCCGCAGCCGGTCAGCGCTCCGATGGTGAGGAGCGTCAGCAGCGCCGCCCACGCGGGCGCGGTGGGGGCGGACGGGCGGCGGGGTGGGCTGAACGGCACGGGCCGGTCCTCGGGACATCGGGATACGTCGCGGCCGGGGTGGCCGAGCCCATCGTAGGGCGAGCGGTCGGCCGGGTGAAGCTCAGCCGAGGACGCGGTGTCCGGCGCGCTCCAACGCGGTCGTGCCCTCGGTCAGTCGGACGGCCGGCAGCAGCACGTAGTCGGTGTCGAAGGTGGAGAAGGTGACCACGCTGACCCGGGCCGCGGCGAGTGGGTCCACGAGCGCCGCGAGTGTGCCGGTGCCATCCGTGCCCGCCGGACCGGCGACGCGGAGGCAGCGCCAGATGGTCTCCACCACGGCCTCGTCGGGCAACCGTTCGGCCGGGCAGATCACCGAGATCCCGTCGGCGGTCCAGCTCACCGTGACCACGTCGGCGCGACCCAGCCCGCTCGACAACTCTTCCGGCAGGGTGGTGCCGCCACCCAGCCGGCACACGGCGTACTCACCCGGCAGCAGAGTGATATCGAGCATGAGGGCACCCTACGGCGTGGAACCGAGCCCGTCCGGGCATCGCCGCGTGCGGCGAACACCACACCGCGCCGCAGGTCAGACCTCGGAGAAGAAGGTGAGCGAGCCTGCGACGGCGCCGTCGGAGAGCACCGGCGTGGAGATCGCGTCGACCGTCGCGTCAGGCCCGCCGCCGGAGGCGGCCTGCACCCGCAGCAGGCCCCGGGCGAGGCGGCCGGAGGAGAGCGCAAGCAGGGGCGGAATCTTGTCGATCTCGGCCTCGGTCAGCTCGCCCCGGTTCGCGGTGAAGTCGAGCAGGCGAAGGCCGCCGTCGAGAAGTGGACGCCCGATCAGGCCGGCGGGCTCGCCCAGGCAGAGCAGCGCGCAGCCGGCGGTGGAGATGGCCACCACACGGGTGTCGGCGTCGATCAGCAGGCAGGGCTCGTCCGCCCGCCCGACCGTCGAGGACCACTGGCCGACATTGTCGAACTCAGACTCTGTCGAGGCTCGGGCCGAGGGCACGAACACTTCTGAGAGCGAGAGTTCGACGTGGGCCACCGCGCCTCCTATGTACAACGACGGACTGTCCACGCTAGCCGGTCAACGACGGATTCACCGAGCGAGCCGGGTCACCGCGCCGCAGCGGAGGACCCCCGGGCGGCCGGCGACGGCGCGGGAGCCGGTGGGTAGGTGGGGGACCGGGGCCGCGTGGCGTCGCCGGTGACGTTACCGGCGGTGGGCCGCCTTGTCAGCGGCCGTTCGGCCCTCCTCGTACCACCGGTAGTCGGCCGATGGACGGTACGTGCCGTTCAGCCAGGTGCTCGGGTGCTGTGCCACCCGTGCCAGCTTCTCGGCCGTGGTCGGGCTGATCCGGTTGCCACCGGCCACGAGGAGCCGGTCCAGCTCCCGGTGGGTGGCCATCAGACAGTCCTTCGGGAGGCCGTAGACGCTGATCACGCCGGAACCCACGAAGGTCAGCACGGGCGTCACCGGGATGGTCAGCCCCACCGCGTCGGAGAGGGCCTTGCTGGCCCGCTTGGCGTCCCGGCGGGCCTCGGTCACGTACGGCGGCCGCTTCCCGTTGATCTGCACGACGTCCCCGGCGACGAGCACCCGGGCCCGGCCGTGGTCGGCGATGGTCACCGCGAACAGGCCGCTCGGCCCGATGGCGAGGAAACCGGCGCGGTCGTCCTGAGCGCGGTCGAGCAGGACGTCCGCCACATCGGTACGGGGCCACTCGATGACGTGCCAGGACGGCCCGAGGTGGTCGAGTTGACCGAGCGCCCGCGCGCCGGCCGCCTCCAGCCGACGGGCACCTCGCTCGGCACGGCGGCGTCGGGCCCACTCGAGCGGTGTGGGGCGGACCGGTTCGAGAGCCCCCGGCGCCTCGACGCGGGGGTGGGGCACCGCGATGGGCGGCAGTGCCCGTGCGGTCGGTGCGGCTCGTCGTGCGGGAAAGACAGTCATCGCGACCTCCGGCAAAAGGTCCCTCGAAGTTATGTCCTCACTACCCTACGTTGCCACTGTGGGTGTTCGGCAAGCCGGAGCGCCGGAGTGACTGTGGATGAATGCCATATTCATCCACAGTTCTTTTCTCGGATGCCGCCAAACCCTGCCCTACGCTGCGGGGGTGACCCACTACGTCGACAGTGAAGTCGGCCGGCTCGGCACTGTCCTGCTGCACCGGCCCGGCCCGGAACTGGCCCGGCTCACCCCGCGCAACAACGACTCGCTCCTGTTCGACGCGATCCCCTGGGTCGGCCGCGCCCAGGAGGAACACGACGCCTTCGCTGCCGCGCTGCGCGAGCGCGGGGTCGAAGTGCTCTACCTGGCTACCCTGCTGGCCGAGACGCTGGCCGTCGAGGACGCCCGAGCCGAACTGACCGAGCAGGTGCTGCGCTCGCGCCGCCTCGGCGACACGCTCCGCGCCCGGGTCGCCGACCACCTCGCCTACCTGGACCCGGCCGCGCTGGCCGACGTGCTGACCGCCGGGCTGGCCCACGAGGAGCTGCGGATCAGCTCGGAGCGGCCGGGCGGTCTCGTCTACACCCTGATGGACCGGCACGACTTCGTCATCGACCCGCTGCCCAACCTGCTCTTCACCCGGGACTCGTCGCTGTGGATCGGCGACCGGGTCGGCGTCACCAGCCTCGCCATGCCGGCCCGCCGCCGGGAGACCACCCTGACCGACGCCATCTACCGGTACCACCCCCGGTTCGCCGGCACCGAGTTCGTCTACCGTCCCGACCTGGAACACCTGGAGGGCGGGGACGTGCTGCTGCTCGCACCCGGCGTGCTGGCCGTCGGCGTGGGTGAGCGGACCACCCCGGCGGGCGCGGAACGCCTCGGCCGGCAGGTCTTCGCCGCCGGCCTGGCCCACACCATCCTGGTGGTGCCGATCGCCCAGAAACGCGCCACGATGCACCTGGACACCGTCTGCACGATGGTCGACGTCGACGCCGTCCTGATGTATCCGAACATCGCCAGCACGCTCTCGGCGTACACCGTCATCGCCGGCGCGGACGGCGAGGACCCACGGGTGGACGGCCCGGCGCCCTTCCTGCGAGCCGCCGCCGACGCGATGGACCTGGACCAGCTCCGGGTCATCGACACCGGCCTGGACCCGGTCACCGCGGAACGCGAGCAGTGGGACGACGGCAACAACACCCTCGCCCTCGCGCCCCGGCTGTGCGTCGGTTATGAGCGCAATACGGAGACCAACGCGCAGTTGGAGCGGGCCGGCATCGAGATCATCCCGATCGCCGGGTCGGAGTTGGGCTCCGGCCGGGGCGGCCCGCGCTGCATGTCCTGCCCGATCGTCCGCGCTCCGCTGCCCGCGCGCGGCTGAACCGGGCCACCCGCTGCCCGCGCGGCTGAACCGGGCTACCCGCTGCCCGTGCGCACCCGCTGCCCGTGCACGGCGAGACGGGCAGCGGGACCGGGTCAGCGCAGGGTGAGCTGGCGGCCGAGCAGCCCCTGGCGGGCCCGCCGGCCGGCGGCGTCCAACGCCTCGGTGGTGGCGAGAGCCTCCGCGTACCGCTTGGCGAACTGCGCCACCGGGTCCTCCCACTCGCTCGCCGGAGTGTCCTCGGGAAGGTCCCAGACGGGTACGAGCCGGCCGTGGGCGCGGAACATCCCGGCGAACTTGGTCTGGTCGCCGAGCGTCAGCGTGCCGGCCGCGCCGAGCCGGGCCAGTGCGTCGAGGGCGGCGTCCTCGTCGTCCGGCAGTACCCAGCGCACGTGCGCCTTCTCGGGGACCTGGCACCAGTACGCGGCCTTCGCGGAGGTCATCCGCACGGTCGGGTAGATGGCGGCGTTCGCCCGCTCCAGGGACGCCTGGACGCTCGGGTCGTCGGTCGCGCCGGGATCGAGCCAGAACTCGAACCCGTCGTGCATGCTGATCTCCAGCGGGCCGTCCACGAGGATGTCCTGGAGTCGCGGCCCGGGGCCGGGCAGCGGCGGCACGGACACCTGACCGCCCGGCTCGGTGCGCAGCGCGCTGAGGAGCGCCTCGGCCAGGTCCCGGGAGACATCGCCGGACTGCTGGTGACGCTGCAGACCGATGAGCACCTGGCCGTCCGGCTTGCTCACCGCCGGCGCGGCCATCGGCAGGACCGTGGCCAGGGTCGCCGACCGGTCTCCGAACTCCTCGACCAGGGCGGGCGCCAGTCGCAGCGGGGCGGACGCGGCGGGCACCAGCTCGCGCAGCGCGATCCACTCGGGCTCGTCCACCAGACCCTCGAAGGGACGCGGCACGAAGACGTCCCGCACCTTCTCCCGACGGGGAGTGGTGTCGGTGGCTGCTCGCTGGCTCTTTCGACGCTTGCTCACGGCGTCACAGCCTAGAGCCCTCGGCCCCGTGCCGTGGCCCGGACCCGCCACCGGGGCCAGGGCCTGTGTCAGAAGAACCGCCCGGACTCCGCCTCGGCTCGACCGCCCTGATGGAACCGGCCTAGTTCGCCGCGACCAGTCGGGGAGTGGGGTCGAACTCCGCCCAGACGCGCTGGCCCATGCCGTCCCGCTCGACGCCCCAGCGGGTCGCCAGGCCGGCCACGATGTGCAGGCCCCGCCCGTCCGCCGCGTCGAGGCCGGCGGTGCGGATCCGTGGGCCGGTGGCCGCGCCGCCGTCGGTCACCCGCAACTGGATCCGTGGGCCGTCGGCGGACGGCCGCAGCCGCCAGGCCACCCGGACCACGCCGCCGGGCAACGGGTGGGCGTGCCGGACCGAGTTGCCCACCAGTTCGGCGAGCACCGCGATCAGATCGGCGAGGAGCGCCGGGGGCACGACGTCCGCCAGGTCGTCGGCGAGCCGATGCCGGGCCAGTCGTGCGCCGGCGGGGTGGTGGGGAACCACCACGCACCACGCCCGATCTCTCGCCGCCGTCGCCACCGTCGCCTCCACGTCGCGCCCCGCAGGTCAACCGCGCGGTAGCCGCACCTCTGCGACCGTACCGCCGTCGGTCCTCGGACGTAGGGATACCCATCCATTCTGTTGTTCAACGATCCGGCGGACGAGATAGAGGCCCAGCCCCGCTCCGGGGTAGCCGCGCCGGTCACCGGACTCGCCCTGCCAGAACCGGTCGAACGCCCGTTCCACGTGCTCCGGCCGGATGCTGATGCCGCGGTCGCTCACCCGGAACGCGACCAACTGACCGTCGACCCCGGCCGTGATCTCGATCGGGGAGCCCGGCGGCGAGTACTTTCCGGCGTTGGTCACCAGCTCGGTCAGGACGGTGGCCAGGCTGGGACGGTGGCCGAGCGCCTTGGGCAGGTCGACGGGCAGGCGGAGCGTCAGTCGGTGCCGCAGCTCCGCCGGCAGGTCCACGACCGCCGCGCGCAGCGCCGCACCGAGGTCGAACGGGGTGGGCGGTTCGTCCGCGGGCCCCGTCTCGGCCGCCGAGGAGAGCAGCCGGTCGACCAGCCGGGCCAGCTCGTTGGCGCGCTGCCCGATCACCCGGGCGGCCTGTCGCCGGTCGCCGTCGGTCAGCGACTCCCAGTGGTCGGTGAGGGTGTCCGCGTACCCCTTGATGACGGTGACCGGCGTGCGTAGCTCGTGGCTGGTCACCGCGACGAACAGCTCCCGGTCGTGATCGCGGCGCTGCTGGTCGGTGATGTCGCGGAAGGTGACCACCCGCAGCGCGCCCGGGCCGGGCAGGTCGCCGGAGGTGATGCGCAGCCAGCGCCCGTCCGGCAGCCGGTGGTCGCGGACCTGGCCGGCGGGCGGCAGCGGGAGCGGCAACGGCCGGTTCAGGGCCTGGTCCGTCGAGCAGCCGGTGACCTGGACGGCGGCCGGGTTCCACAGTCGGACGTGCCCGTCCCGGTCGACCACCGCCAGCCCGTCGGCGAGCGCCGCCACCACCGGCCCGTCGCCGTGCACCGGCAGTCCGCTCTGGTCGCCGTACATGTGCGCGACGCACGAGGCCAGATACTCGATGGCCCCCTGCTGTTCGGCGCCCGGCTCGTCATCGCCCGGATAGAGGGCGTGCAGGCTGCCGACAGTGTGACCGCCGATCTCGGCTCGGGACACCACCATCCGGTGCAGGCCGCTGCCGGCCAGTTCGGCGGCGAGCTTGCCGCTCAGATCGGTCACCCGGACCTGGCTCACCCGGGGGCCGGAGAGCAGGCGGACCGTGTCCGGGTCGTCCGCCGCGAGCGGGCGGCCGAGCGCCCACTCCGCCGCGCCGGTGGCCGCGATCACCCGACCGCCGGTCGGACCGAACTCGACGAACGCCATCCCGCTCGCGCGCAGCGCCGGTTGGGTCATCCGGAGGAGTTGGGTGAGGACCGGCAGGCCCGCGTCCCCCGCATTGATCATCTCGATCACGACGGTGTGGCCGGCGAGAAGAGCGGGGAAGTCGATACGCTCCGGCATGTGCCGAGTCTGCCCCGCCGGCCCGGCTTTCGGCACCCCCGGTTGTCGCACAGGCGTCGGCTCGCTCGCCTCGACAGGCCCGTTCAGCGGTCCCGCCGAGCCAGGACGTGCGCCGGTCGGTCCGTGATGATCCCGTCCACCTCTCCGGCCAGCACCAGCTCCACGTCGGCCGGCTCGTTGACCGTCCAGACGTACACCTGGTTGCCGGCGGCGCGCAGCGCGGGCAGCAGGTGCGGGCGGGCCCGGAGCAGGCCGATGCCCGGGCCGGCGATGCGGGCGCCGAACGGCAGCCGGCCCAGCCGCAGCCAGGGTGGAAGCACCTCCAGCAGCAGCACCGTGGGCAGCGCCGGGGCCAACTCCCGGATCCGGCGTACGGCCAGCGGCGAGAACGACATGACGGTCACCTGGACCGGAGCGTCCGGTGCCGGATCGGCCAGCCCGTACTGCCGCAGCAGGTCGACCAGCCGCCGCTCCACCAGCGAGCCGAAGCGGGACGGATGCTTCGTCTCCACGAGCAGCCGGACTGGCCGCCCGGCGGCGAGCACCGCGTCGAGCAGCCGGGCCAGGGTCAACAGCCGGGTGTGCGACTCGTCCGGCGGCAGGTCACCGCTCGGCGCGCCGGCCGGATGCCACGAGCCGAAGTCCAGCGCGTCCAACTCGGCGAGAGTCCGTGCGCTGACCAGCCCGCGACCGTTGCTCGTTCGGTCCAGCCGCCGGTCGTGTACGCAGACCAGATGACCGTCCCGGGTCAGCCGGACGTCGCACTCCAGCCCGTCGGCCCCCTCGTCGAGGGCGCGCAGGTACGCGGCGAGGGTGTGCTCCGGAAGGTCGTACGAGGCCCCGCGGTGCGCGAAGACCAGTGGCCCGCCCATGCCGGCCGCCTCAGATGACCTGGCCGGGCTGCCCGTTCGCGTCGACCACTGGCCGGCCGACCGCTGCCCACTGGCGCATCCCGCCGTCGGCGTTGCGTACCTGCCCCCAGCCGTTGTTGATCAGGTAGGCGACGACCTGGGCGGATCGTCCACCGGAGCGGCAGATGACGGCCACGTCCCGGTCGGTCGGCACCTCGGCCAGCCGCGCGGGCAGCTCCATCATCGGCAGGTGGTGGGCGGTGGGGGCGTGGCCGGCCGCCCATTCGTCGGCCTCCCGCACGTCGAGCAGGTAGGTGTCGTCGGCGATCTCGGTCACGGGCACGGTGGGAACCTGGGGTCCGAACACAGGAAGCAACACTAGATCCTCGGGGGCCGGATCGGCACCGACCCGGCCGTCGCCACGGTCACAACCGGGTCACCCAGCGCGGGTTGGCCTGTGCCCAGTCCGGTACGCGGGTGCCCCGGACCGCTTCGAACAGCCCGTTGCCACCGTTGTCGAGCACCACGTACGAGACCTGGTCGATGGTCTGCGGGGACGAGGGCACCTGGACGCCGCGCATTCCGTCGGGCGGCAGCGCGCGGAGCGCGAGGAGCAGATCCTCAAGGGGTACGCCGTTGGTGTCGACGGTCAACGAGCCGCCGACCGCCCGGAGCACCTGGTCCAGCTTCACGGGATTGGTGCGCAGGTCGGCGTCGCCGGCGCTGTCCAGCATCGCCCGCAGGAGTTGCTGCTGGTGGCGCTGCCGGTCGTAGTCGCCCCCGGGCAGGTCGTAGCGCTGCCGTACGTAGTCCAGCGCCTGTGCCCCGTCCATCCGCTGGCAGCCGGTCCGGAAGAGCCGGTTGGTGTGGATCGAGCGCACCTCGGTGTCGACGCACATCTGCACCCCGCCCAGGAGGTCGATCACCTTCCGGAAGCCGGAGAAGTCGATCAGGGCGGCGCCGTCGAACCGGATGCCGGTGAGCCGGTTCAGGGTGGTGGAGAGCAGTCGGGCGCCGGCCGATCCGCCGCCACCGTGCTCGTACGCGGCGTTGATCTTGTCAGGGCCGCCGCCGAAGCCGTTCGCCGGCGGGATGGCGACCAGCAGGTCACGCGGGATGGAGACCAGGTACGCCGCGCGCCGCCCGGCGGGTACGTGCACGATGAGGATGGTGTCGGAGCGCTGGTCCGGCTCGCTGCTGCCGGCGCGTTTGTCGGTGCCGATCAGGAGGTAGTTGAGCGCCCCGTCCAGGTCGGTCCGGTCGCTGCGGGCGTCGGCGTCGAGCAACTGCTCCTTGGTGACCGTGCGGTCGTACCGGTGGGTCAGTGTCTTCAGGCCCACCACCGCGAGCCCGGCCAGCAGGACGAGGGCCAGTCCGATGCCGAGCAGGAGGCGTGGCCAGCGATTGCGGCGCGACCCGGCCGGGTGTGCCCGACCGGCCGCGTTCCGTCCCCACCTGGACGTGACCGCCTCCCCGCAGCCGATACGTGAACCTTGCTCACGTCAGGCTACGGTCAGTGACGGGACGGTCGCCGGGCTTTGCGCGACTTGGCCACGCCCGGCCGTCACTTCCGGCCGGAGATCACCTCGGGGTGGGTGAAGACGAACTCGGCGAGCTTGTCCTGCTTGAGCGCCTCGAACATCGCCATCGTCTCCGCGTTCAACGCCTCACGGTTGTTGCCGTTGCCGTTGAAGCTGCCGTTGTTGGTCTTCAACATGGTCAGCTCGTTCGCGGTCACGCCACGCATGGTGAAGATGAAGTTCTCGATCGGCACGCCGCCGGTGTCCAGGACGAAAGCCTTGCCGGCCGCCTTGATCAACGAGTTCATCTTGGCCGGGTTGGTCAGCATGCCGCCGTCGGTGGCCTTGCGCGCCATCGCCTTGATCAGTTGCTGCTGGTTCTGCTGCCGGTCGTAGTCGCCGCCGGGGAGGCCGTACCGCTGCCGGGCGTAGTCGAGGGCGGCCCAGCCCTCCATCTCCTTGCAGCCCTTCTTGTGCACCACCGGGGTCATCGTCTTGCCGGTCTTCTTGGCGTCGGCGTTCCACATCGGCTTGCCGTCGACGAACGACATGTGGTGCGACTTGACCTCGTGGCTGACGCAGATCTTGACCGTGCCCAGCGTGTCGATGACGTTCTTGAAGCCACCGAAGTTGATGATCGCCGCACCGTCGAAGCTGACGCCGGTGAGGCGCTTGATCGTCTGGGCCATCAACTGGGCGCCACCCTCCCAGCCGCCGCCGTTGCGGGCGCCGGCCTGGAAGGCAGCGTTGATCTTGTCGGTGCCGCCGGCGAAGCCGCTCTTCTTGAAGGGCGGGATCTGCGCCTCGGTGTCCCGGGGAATCGAGATCAGGTACGCCTGGTCGTGCGAGGCCGGGATGTGCAGGATGATGATGCTGTCCGACCGGACGTCGTCGGCGGCCCACCGCTCCCGGGCGTCCACACCGAGCAGCAGCATGTCGATCGGCCCGTCCAGGCTCGCGCCACCCTCGGCGTCGGTCTTGCCGGCGTCGCCGAGCAGGTTGCGCTGGGCGATGTCGCCGGTGGCCTGACCGACCAGCACCTTCGTGCCGACGATCGCCACCCCGCTGCTGAGCATCAGCACCGCACCGAAGATCACGGTCAGGCGGGCCCAGAGCGGATCCTTGCGCCGGGGCCGCTTCTTCGCCGGCCCCTTGCCGCCTGTCCGGCTGTCGCCATCGCCCGGCGGACGACCGCCCGGACCACCGCCCGACCGGCCGGGCTGCACCGGGATGGACGCGCCGATCCGGCCGCTCGGCGCGGCGGATCCGGTGGACGAAGGGCGACGGCTGGCCTGAACCGGCATTCGTGCTCCAGCTCGTGATCAGGAGGGGGCGGCCCCACTGTACGTACATCAATTCGACTTTGCGAGTTCATCTGGACTCAATTGGGACGACAGGTTCCGTCAACCGTGCGATCGGTCGTACTCGATCACCGAAACGGTGAGTGCGTCTCACAATGGGTTGATCGCCGTCGCCCCCGCGCGCTCAGCCGCCGTCGGAGTTCTTCGGCGGATTGGCCTTCACCCAGTCCGCCATCGTGTCCGCCGACATGGCCTTGTACATCGCCAGCGCCTTCTCCCGGTCCGAGACCACCACCGACTCGCCGTTGATCGTGTCGCTGCCCGAGTTCGGGCTGGTCAGGAACGTGAGGTTCTCACCGCGCAGGCTCCGGAACTGCACTGCCATATCGGTCAACGAGAAGCCCTGGTCGACGGTCACCGCCGCGGTCACCGACTTGAGGAAGTCGTTGAGCTTCTTCGGGTTCGCCAGGGTGCCGGTGCTGGCCGCCTTGTCCATCAGCGCCCGCAGGAAGTCCTGCTGGTGCCGCATGCGGGCGAAGTCGCCGTCCGGGAACTGCTTGCGCTGCCGGATCCAGTCCAGCGCCTCCGCGCCGTCCATGTGGTTGGTGCCCTTGGTGAACGTCCGGTACGGCTTGTGGATCGAGGTGATCGTCCGCTCCACCTTCAGGTCCACCCCGCCGAGGGCGTCGGTGACCTCCTTGAACCCGCCGAAGTCGATCGCCATGACGTGGTCGATCCGGACGTCGCTGAAGCATTCGACGGTACGGACGGCCAGCGGCAGGCCACCGAAGGCGAACGCCGCGTTGATCTTCGCGCGCCGGCCGGAGCCGCAGTCCGCGCCCGCGCTCTCCGGGATCGGCACGTACAGGTCGCGCGGGATGGAGACCAGGTACGCCTCCTTATGGTCGGCCGGGATGTGCATCACGATGATGGTGTCGGCCCGCCACTGGCTCTTGGTGTCGACGGGCGCGTCCGGGTCCCGGGAGTCGCTGCCGACCAGCAGGATGTTCAACGCGCCGTCGACCGGCTTCGCCGGCCGGCCGCCGGTGATCTCCGCGAAGGGATCGGTGCGGGCCAGGTCGTTGTTGAGGTTGCGCGCGTACAGCCACGCGCCCAGGCCGCCGAGCAGCGCCAACACCAGCACCGCGATGCCCGCCACCAGGCCGATCCGCCCCCAGCGTGGGCGGGGACCACGCCGTCCCGACCCGCCGGCGCCACCCGACCCGCCCGGTCCCGTCGGCCCCGCCGGGCCGCCCGGGCCGACCTGCCGATCGTCGTACGACGGGTAGAAGCGCGCCTCGGCCGGACGCGCACGTCCGGAGGCGCCCCGGTCGGGGCCGGGCACCGAGGCGCGTCCGGCGCTGCGGTGCAGGTACGGCTGGGGAACGCCGGCAGAGGTCGCTGACATGCAAATCAGGGTACGTAGCGGGAGCCACTACCGCCCTCAGGTGACACTCAGCGATCGGCGGTCCGCCCCGAGCCGGTTACCCTAGCCGCGCCCGAAAGTACTCGATCGTGCGTCGCAGGCCGTCTTCGGGCGTCACAGCCGGCTCGTATCCGAGCAGCTCACGGGCGAGGGTCAGGTCGGGGCGGCGCATCTCCGGGTCGTCCGCGCTGCGCGTGATGTACGTCACCTCCGAGCTGCTGTCGGAGAGCGACACGATCAACTCGGCGAGTTGACGCATGGACATCTCGTGCTCGGTACCGCAGTTGACCGGGCCGGTCTCGGTCGAGTCGAGCAGCAGCAGGATGCCCCGAACCAGGTCCTCGACGAAGCAGATCGACCGGGTCTGGTTGCCGGTGCCGTGCACGGTGATCGGCTCGTCGCGCAGCGCCTGGGAGATGAAGGTCGGGATGGCGCGACCGTCGTCCGGGCGCATCCGCGGACCGTACGTGTTGAAGATCCGCACGATCGCGGCGTCCAGCCCCCGGTACCGGTGGTACGCCATGGTGGCCGCCTCGGAGAAGCGCTTCGCCTCGTCGTAGACGCTGCGGACGCCGATGGGGTTGACGTTGCCCCAGTAGGTCTCGCGCTGCGGGTGCTCCTTCGGGTCGCCGTACGCCTCGCTCGTGGAGGCCATCAGGAACCGGGCGCCGTCGGCGACCGCGCGGTCGAGCAGGTGCAGGGTGCCCACCGAGCCGACCCGGAGGATCTCCACCGGAAGCTGGGCGAAGTCGGTGGGGCTGGCCGGCGAGGCCATGTGCAGGATCGCGTCGAAGCGCTCGGTCAGCGCCGGGTGGTGCGTCGGCAGACCGTCGGAGATGTCCGCCTCGACCAGGGTGAAGGTTGGCCGGTCCAGCAGGTGGGCGACGTTCTCCTTGGAACCGGTGACGAAGTTGTCCAGGGCCACCACCGTGCAGCCCCGGGCGATCAGGGAGTCGACCAGGTGCGACGGGACGAAACCGGCGCCGCCGGTGACGAGAACGCGGTGACCGGAACCGAAGCGCTCAGCAACCTTCATGCCGGTCAGCCTACCGACCCCCCTGAACAGCGAAAGGCCCCCTGTGACGCGTGGCGTCGACAGGGGGCCCAGCGCTTCGATCAGTGGGCGCCCGCGCCGGTGAGGGCGCGAACCTCCAGCTCCGCGTACTTGTCCTCGTCGTGCTCCTTGGAGATGAGCGTGCCGACGAACCCGCAGAGGAACCCGAACGGGATGGACAGGATGCCCGGGTTGGACAGCGGGAACCACTGCCAGTCGTGGTCCGGGAACATCGACGTCGCCGCGCCCGACACGACCGGGGAGAAGAACACCAGCACCACGGCCGAGATCAGACCGCCGTAGATCGCCCACACCGCTCCGGAGGTGTTGAACCGCTTCCAGAACAGGCTGTAGAGGATCGCCGGCAGGTTGCCCGAGGCGGCGACCGCGAAGGCCAGCGCCACGAGGAACGCCACGTTGAGGTTCTGCGCGTAGATCGACAGCAGGATCGAGATCGCGCCGATCACCAGGGCGGAGATCCGGGCGACCCGTACCTCCTGGCGCTCGGACGTCTCGCCCTTCTTCAGGACGTTCGCGTAGAAGTCGTGCGCCAGGCTGGACGAGGAGGCCAGGGTCAACCCGGCGACCACGGCCAGGATGGTGGCGAAGGCGACCGCCGCGATGATCGCCAGCAGGGCCGCTCCACCCAGTTCACCGCCGAAGAACTCCAGGCCGAGCGCCTCGGCCAGCTGTGGTGCGGCCGTGTTGCCGGCCTTGTCCTGCGCGATGATCGCCGGACCACCCACCATCGCCGCCGCGCCGAAGCCGAGGGCCAGGGTGAGCAGGTAGAAGGTGCCGATGATGCCGATGGCCCAGAGCACGCTCTTGCGGGCCGCCTTGGCGGTCGGCACGGTGTAGAAGCGGATCAGGATGTGCGGCAGGCCGGCCGTGCCGAGCACCAGCGCGATGCCGAGCGACAGCAGGTCCATCTTGTTGTAGAACGTCTGCGTGGAGTTCCCGGCGACCTCCACGCCGTACCGCAGGCCCGGTTCCAGGAGTTTGTCGCCCTTGCCGGAGGCCGCGGCGGCGGCGCCGAGGAGTTCCGACAGGTTGAAGTGGAACTTGGCGAGGACCAGCACGGTCATCAGCAGCGCGCCGCTCATCAGCAGGAACGCCTTGACGATCTGCACGTACGTGGTGCCCTTCATGCCACCCACGGTCACGTAGATGATCATCAGGGCGCCGACCATGATGATGGTCGCCACCTTGGCGGTGGCGGCATCCATGCCGAGGAAGGTCGTCCCGGGCTTGATGCCGAGCAGCAGCGCGACGAGCGCGCCGGCGCCGACCATCTGGGCCAGCAGGTAGAAGATCGACACCGTGATGGTGGAGACCGCCGCCGCCGTACGCACCGGACGCTGCCGCATCCGGAAGGCCAGCACGTCGGCCATCGTGTATCGGCCGGAGTTGCGCAGCAGTTCCGCGACCAGCAGGAGGGCCACCAGCCAGGCGACCAGGAAGCCGATCGAGTAGAGGAAGCCGTCGTAGCCGTAGAGCGCGATGATGCCGGCGATGCCGAGGAACGAGGCGGCCGACATGTAGTCGCCACCGATCGCCATGCCGTTCTGGAATCCGGAGAAGGACCGGCCGCCCGCGTAGAAGTCGGTGGCCGTCTTCGTCTGCCGGCTGGCCCAGATGGTGATGCCCAGGGTCACCGCCACGAACACCAGGAACAGCGTGATGGTCAGGTTGCGGGCCGTGTGGTTACCGGCCTCGGCCGCGAGGAGCAGGTCAGCCGCGTGGACCGTCATCGTGGGTCACCTCCCCGATCTCGGCACGGATCCGGTCGGCGACCGGGTCGATCTTCCGGTCGGCGTACCGGGAGTAGAGCCAGGCGATGAGGAACGTCGAGACGAACTGGAGCAGGCCGAAGACCAGGGCAACGTTGATGTTGCTGCCGAACAGCTTCGTGCCCATGAAGTCCCGGGCGTACGCGGAGAGAATGACGTAGAGCGCGTACCACAGGAAGAACGCGACGGTCATCGGGAAGACGAAGCCGCGCAACGCGCGCCGCAACCCGGCGAACTCGTCTGACTGTTGTACGGCCAGGTACTTGTCCGGCTGGGAAGCGGTCGGCGTGGGTGTGTCCGTGGACATCTGTGGATCACCACCTTCACAGGCGTCGGGGGTAGTTGCGCGCACCGTAGGAGGCACGCTCCCCGACGGGGAAGGTCGAGATCGACGCCGGTCGTCGAGTGCGCCGAGCGGTTGGTTGGGTGCGCCGAGTGACCCACGTCACCCCGGTGACCGGTCGCGCTCCCAGACCCCTGGTCAGCCCGGTAGCTCGTGGTACCGCCCCCGGTAGTGCAGCAGCGGCGTGGTGTCCTCGACCAGGTCGACGGCCTCGATGGTGGCCTCCACCAGCAGGCCCCAGCCGTACTCCCGGGCGGTGTCCAGCCGGCACCCCGCCCAGCCGCCGGCATCGGACGGCACCGGCCCGTAGGGCGTGTCGGTCCACCCGCCGGTGGCGAAGAGCCCTCCCGGCGCGGGAAAGAGGCCGGCGAAGCGGTCGGCGAGCTGCCGGTGCGACGGGCCGAGCGGCGCGACGGCGAACCGGCCCGCCTCCTCGACGGCCTCCCAGAGATCCGACTCCGGGTCGATTAGCCCGAGCAGTCGGTCCGGCTCCCCCTCGGCGACCAGCGTCGACGACACCGTCAGACCCGCCGGGCCGGGAGCCGTCCAGAGGGTGACCGGCGCGGCGAGCCGACCCCGCAGCCGACGGGCCGGCGACCGTTGCCCGGTCGGCACCGCGAACGGATCGGTGTGGTGGATCTCGGCACCCGGCTCATGATTCACGTGAAACATTGTGCCGCCCCGTCCGCGCACCCAGCCCAGAAAGCGTGCGTGCAGGTCGGCGGGTCGCCCGCTCAGCCGGGCGAGCTGATCGCCCGCCTCCGCCATCAGCGTGCCCAGGTAGAACAGCAGCGCCGTGCGATCGTCCCGGTACTCGGCCAGCAACGCCAGCCGCGCCGGTTGGCAGGGCCAGTGCGCGCCACAACCCCGACACCTCCACAGCGGTCGCATCGGCAGGTGCGGCCGATTCACCCCGCACCTCCGGCGGCCGCACCGCCGCGTGCCGGCTCGGTCGCGCCCGGCACGGCCGTCGCCGCCACGTTCCTCATCGAGTACGACCACCGCGCCCCCTGCCAATCAAGGACTGACCCGATCATGAGCGATCCCTCCCGGTGACGGGGGCCGCCCCGCTCGGGGGATGACCGGGGCGGCCCGACGCAGGACCGACCGCCGGGTCATCGCCTCCACCGGCCGGGCCGCGTGCTCTCCACCCTGGACGGCGCGGCGTGGACACGGGAGGATTCCAGGGCTTACTACGCAGCGCAGTCACGTACTTACCGGAGAGGTAAGGATGAACATCGAGATGTGGGTACGGGCGTTGAAGGCCGCCCGCGCCGGTGCCGACGTGTCCCAGGAGGCTCTGGCGACCCTGATCAGGTGGAGTCCGTCCACGGTGGCCGCCATCGAGACCGGCCGTCGCCGACCGACGATGGAATTCGCGGTGGCCGCCGACGAGGCCCTGGCCACCGGCGGCCTCCTCGCCGAACTCCTGAAGGCTGCGGACCAGGAACACGGCCCATCCTGGTTCGTCCCGTGGCGCGGCTACGAGCAGCGTGCGACGCGCCTCCGTGCCTTCGAGGCATGTCTGGTGCCCGGCCTGTTGCAGACCGAGGAGTATGCGCGCGCCGTCATCTCGGCGGGTGGATTGCAGCCACCAGCCGTGGTCGACGAACTCGTCGCGGTTCGTCTGGAACGTCAACGGCTATTCACCCGGGAGGCGCCGCCACACTGCGTCTTCGTGGTGGATGAGATGGGCTTGCATCGCCCCGTGGGCGGTCACGCCGTGCTCAATGCCCAACTCTGTCGGCTGCTTGAGGTGGCGGACCTTCCGTTCGTGCGATTGCACGTCATTCCATTGAGCGTCGGTGAGCATGTCGGGATCGGTGGTGGCTTCGTATTCGCCGACCTGCCTGACGGAGACAGGGTGCTCTACCTGGAGAATGCCGCTCGCGGACACGTCATGGACGACCCGCAGATGCTCCGATTGATTGATCGCAAATGGGATAGTCTGCTCGGCGAAGCACTGTCCACAGGTGCGTCGATGGACCTGATTCGGAAGCTGAAGGTGACACCGTGACGATGATTGAGCCGCGCTGGCGCACCTCCACCCGGTCGACCGACTCCGGCGGCAACTGCGTCGAGGTGGCGGACAATCTGCCGGGTGTCGTGCTGGTGCGGGACAGCAAGGACCGGTCCGGCCCGGTGCTCACGTTCAGCCCGTCGGCCTGGACCGGATTCCTCGCCGCCCACGCGGCTCGCGGGTCGGCCGCCTAGCGACCCGCCATCGTTGGCAATCTTGGACAGTTTCCGTCAGCAGCTGACGGAAACTGTCCAAGATCTACCGTTGGAATAGATCGCTAGCGGCGCGGCGTGACGGTCGCCAGCAGTTCCGGCTGACGCCGGTCCAGCACGTCGCCGGCCAGGTACGCGCCGAGCAGCGCCGCACCCAGCCCGTACGCCGTGCCGAGCGGGAGGGCCAGCCAGAGCCAGGCGTCGCCGAGCAGCGCGGCGGCCACCACCATCGGCACGCCGATGACCGCCGTGGTGATCATGGCGACCAGGGTGAGCAACCCCTTCGCCATGCCGGCACCGCTGTTCATCCCGAACGGGTTGCTCGTCTCCGGCAGCGAGTACGCCCCGAGCACCGACACGAAACTGCTCACCGCAAGCCCGGCGCCGTAGGTCCCGACCAGGCTGCCCACCATCAGCCCGATCCACCCCGGTCGGCTGAGCAGTACCGACAGGACCACCGAGACGAGCACCAGCAGCGGCAGGACGTACAGCGAGAACGCGGTCATCCGCGCGCGTAGCTCGACGCGACCCGGCACCCCGGCCACGACGTTCGCGGCGTATGCGCTGCCGTCGAAGCCGAACTGGTTGGCCAGGGTGACCGAGGCGAGTACCCCGACGAAGAGCAGCGAGATGGTGACCACGACGGGTGAGCTGTCGCCAACCGCCGCCGTGAACCCTGCGTCCTGCGCCGCGAAGTCCCCGCCCGTGACGTTGACCAGGACGGGCACGAAGATGCCGACCACCGCGATGGTGATCAGGTTGGCTCGGCGGCGAGCGTCCCGCCACCAGTAGCGGGCCTCCCGGGCGACGAGCGCGCCGAACCGGTCCCGCCGCGCCCAGGTGGCGGCCCGGGGAAAGAGTTGGGCGACCGCGCCGCCGTCGACGCTGCGTCGCGCCGGCGCCCGGCCGGCGGTCGCCGAGCCCACCATCGCCGACTCCAGCGACCGCGACCACCAGGCCAACAGCGCGCCGATCGCCGCCAACGTGATCAGCAGCTTGAGCGGGGCGGCCCACACCCGTCCCTGCGCCACGTCGATGCCGGCGGTCCACGGCGCCCCGAACGGCGTCCACCCGAGCACCGACGCGGCTCCGGTCAGTCGGGTGAAGTCCGTCTGGCGCAGCGCCGCCAGGCCGAAGACCTGCAACGGGCCGAGTAGCGCGGCGGTCACCGCCAACAGCACGGCGGCCAGGTCGCGTACCCGACGGGACCGCAGCATGCTGGCGAAGGCGCTGGTCACCGCGCGGCTCGCGGCCACACAGAGCAACAACCCGGTGAGTACGCCGAGCACGGCCACGACACCGGCGGACCAGCCGCCAAGCGCCCAGGCGGTCAACACCAGCCCCAGCGAGGCGATCGATGCCGCCAGTACCGGCACGCTGACCAGCGCGGCGGCGAACAGGCCGACGACGAGAGTGCGGCGTGGCAGCGGCAGCAGCGCGAACCGGGCCGGGTCCAGTGTTTCGTCCACCCCGAAGAAGACCAGCGGGAGCAGCAGCCAACCGAGCACCAGCAGGCCCCCGCCGGCCGCCGCGACCAGCACCGCGTACCGGCCGTTGCCCGTCATGCCCGGCGCGGCGAACAGGAAGAAGCCGCTGACCGCGAACCAGAGGCCGACCAGCGCCCCGCCGACGAACATCGCGATCCGCCAGCCCTGGCCCCGGAAGTTGTTGCCCATCACCCGCAGCTTGAGCCGTACGAAGTGCCGCGCGGAGACCCGTCGCGCCCCAGCGGCGGGCGCGGTCGCCGCGGTGGCCGGGTTCACCGAGACAGCCATGACAACTCGTCACCGGTCGCGGTACGCCCGCCGACCACCTCGACGAAGACCTGTTCGAGCGACCGGTCGCCCCGGACGTCCGCGATCGTGCCGACCCGCTTGATGGTGCCCTGGGCCAGGATCGCCACGTGCGAGCACAGCCGCTCGACGACCTCCATCACGTGACTGGAGAAGACGACCGTGCCGCCGCCGGCCGCGTACCGGGTGAGAATGTCGCGGATCAGCGCCGCCGACACCGGGTCGACCGCCTCGAACGGCTCGTCCAGCACCAGCACCCGGGGGCCGTGCAGCAACGCGCAGGCCAGGCCGATCTTCTTCTTCATGCCCGCCGAGTAGTCCACCACCAGCGTCCGGCCGGCGTCGCCGAGCGCCAGGACGTCCAGCAGCTCCGCGGCCCGCTGGTCGACCACCGCCGGGTCCATCCCCCGCAGCAGCCCGTGGTACGCCAGCAGTTCCGCGCCGCTGAGCCGGTCGAACAGCCGGACACCGTCGGGCATCACGCCGAGCAGTTGCTTGGCCGTGACCGGGTCGCGCCACACGTCCTGGCCGAGCACCCACGCCGAGCCGGCGTCCGGCCGTAGCAGGCCGACCGCCATCGACAGGGTGGTGGTCTTGCCGGCCCCGTTCGGGCCGAGCAGCCCGTAGAAGGACCCGGCCGGTACGTCCAGGTCGACACCGGCGACCGCGACCGTGCCGTCGAACCGTTTAGCCAGACCACGCAGCACGAGCGCGGGATGCTCACCAGTCATGGCCCGACGTTATCCGCCGACCGCCAGATCCGCCGTCCTGCGACAGGCCGATCCGCGATCATTCCCAAGACGTAGTCCCTCTCCGGCCGGGAGCAGATCACCCGACCGTCACAGCCCCGGGTACGGGTGCGTCCGCCCGTTCTCGCTCTCCCACTCGACGACCGCTCGCGTGCGGTCCGGGTCCTCGGCGAGCAGTCGCCAGTACTGCGCCACGACCCGCCGGGTCTCCGCCAGCGGATAGTGGGCGTGCAGGACATCCCGCCACAGATTCCGCAGGTCGACGCCTTCCGCGCTCAGCTCGGCGGCCCAGGCGTTCCCCTCCCAGCTCTCGCTCTCCTTGCGCCCGGCGGCGATGTCCTCAAGATCGGCCAACAGGTCGAGGCAGAGTTCGTGGACGCTCTGGATGTCGTCGGTCAACCACATCCCCAGGCAGGCGAGCCGCTGGTCTGTCGACTGGTATTCGGCGATGCGCTCCTTGGACCAGCGGAACTCGATAGTGCTCAAGGAGTGCCTCCAGGCAGAGTGGGGTAGCCGTGGCTGAGAGTGTCGGTCTCCGGATCGTAGAAGCCTTTCAGATGGACACCGTTGAACGTGCCTGACCACCGTCCAGTCTGCGGATCCTTGACGACGTCCGGCGAGTTGAATCCACGGGTGATCGCGTTGTCGACGTCCTGCGGTGTCCAGTGGTCGGGGAAGAAGGTGCTACCGCCGCGCTTCTCCTGCCACTCACCATTGCGTCGGTTCTGCATGGCGACCTTGCCGTTGTAGACGCCAGTTCGGCTGTCCCGTTTCGTCACCTTGATCAGCTTTGCGCCCGGTGGGTCGATGCCGCCCGGTCGGTGGTGCCATCCCGAAGATCTGCCGTCGCGTTCCCCGAGCAGGGTGTGCCGCAGCCGTTCCGGCGTCATGCCGTCCGTCCGTTGACCACGCCGCGCTCGCGCCCGCTGTTTGCGCAGGTGGGAGAGGGCGGACCGGATGAACTTGCCGCGCCCGCGCTTACCCATCGAGGAGCGCGCCGATCACCTGGTCGATCAGCAGGCCGACGATCTCGCGGGTGATCATCTGAAAGATGGGGATCTCCGCCAGCGAGGCGCCGAACGTGGCCACCGCCGTCGCCACCGCCTGGGCGATCTCCACCGACAGGATCACCAGCTGCACGATGACCTGAATCTTCAGGGCGAGGACGATCGCGCCGATGATGATCAGGCCGGTGCCGGCCAGGGTGGCGGCGAGCGCGCCATCCTGTAGCACCTGCACCGGCCCGTCCTGCTCGGTCCAGTACGCCTGGAAGGCGTCGATGTCGGCGCCCGCGTTGCCGGCACCGACCGGCTGGGCCGCCTGTCCCGCCTCCGTCGTCAGCGTTTGCAGGGTGCCGCTGAAGGCGAGCCACCGTTGACCCATTTCGACCAGCGCGGTCTCGTCCGCCTGCGGCCAGTCGTACCCGATCATGCTGAGGAAGGTGGTCAGCTCACCCGGCAGTTGCAGTCCCACGTCACCTCACCCGAGTTCCTGGCCGAGCCCGCTCAGGTGGGCCGTGATGGCCCGCTCGTCCTCGTCGACGAGGTGTGCCATCCGGTTGAGGTCCACGCCGACCACGCCAAGCTCCTCGATCGCCGACTCGAAGCACTCCGCGGCGTACGCGGTCACCTCCTCGCAGGCGGCGCCGATCAGGCTGCCGATGTCGTCGTTGCCCCAGGGCGCGCCGAACCCTTGCAGGTCAGCCAGGAAGGTGCGCAGTTCGGTGAGGAAGCGATCCGAGATGTCCTGGAGGTTGGTGCCGGCCCCACGCAGGCCCTCCGGGTCCACCATGCGGGCCACGTCAGGGCCTTCCACCGGAGGAGAGCCGGTCCTGAACGCTGCCGAGGGTGTCGATGAGACCCTGCAACTGCGGTACGGCACCACGTTGCAGCTCACGCAGCTGCTCCAGCATCGCCGCCGTGTCCGGCGTGGCGGTCGCGTCGGCCAGCGCTGTCCGCAGGTCTGTCAGGGCCGCGTTGGTGGCCGCGCGGATCTCCTCGGCCAGGCTCTCCGACGCCGAGCGCATCAGCCTCGGGTCGATCCACACCGACTCGATCTGTCCACCCGGGAGGGCGACCACGCGTACCAGTCCGTCGGCAGCCTCACCGATGCCCTGGAGAGGTGCCACCTCGCTCGGCGCTTCCGGATCGCCTCCGGCGCGACCGCGGTCGAGCGTAGACAGCAGCTCCGAAATGGACCTGCTCAAATCCGAGGGGTTTGCCACGATCCGCAGTGTAGTAATCCCGCGACCGTCACCTCAGCCCCGAAACCCCCCCACCCTCGCGTCGATCTTGCACTTTCGGTTGTCCTATTGCGAAGAATGACCGTTATGCCGCCACAGAAAGTGCAAGATCGCGGGGGCGGGGCGGGGCGGGGCGGGGCGGGGCGGGGGCGTTGGGCTACAGGCGGAGGGCTTCGGGGGTGTGGAGGCGGAGCATGGTGGCGGCTACGTCGGCCGGTGCTCGGCGGCGGGTCGCCATCGACACCGCGACCATCACGGTGAAGGCCAGCGGCACCGTCCAGGCGGCCGGCTGCGCGGTGAGGGTGGCGGGCCAGCCGGACAGCGGCGGGCCGAGCACGGTCACCAGCACCGCGCCGATCGCCGCCCCGCCGCCGGCCAGCACACCGGCGGCCGCGCCCAGATCGGTCAGACCGCGCCACCAGATGCCGAGCACCAGCAGCGGGCAGAAGCTCGACGCGGCGACGGCGAAGGCCAACCCGACCACCTGTGAGACGTCCAGGCCGGAGACGTGCAGGGCCAGCACCGCCGGTACGCCCCCGGCGATGACGGTCGCCCAGCGGAAGCCGCGTACCGAGCCACGGCCGAGCACGTCCGTCGAGATCACCCCGGCGACGCTGGTCAGCAGGCCCGACGAGGTGGACAGGAAGGCGGCGAACGCTCCCGCCGAGACCAGCGCGGCGAGTAGCCGCCCGGCGAGCCCGTCGCCGAGGACCGCGCCGGGCAGCAGGACCACCACCGCGTCGGTCTGCCCGCTGACGAGTAGTTGCGGGGTGTAGATCCGGCCCAGCACCCCGTACAGGGTGGGTAGCAGGTAGAAGACGCCGACCAGGGCCAGCACCACGAGCGTCGTCCGGCGTGCTGCCGCGCCGTCGGGGTTGGTGTAGAAGCGGACCAGCACGTGCGGGAGACCCATCGTGCCCAGGAACGTGGCCAGGATCAGCGAGTACGTGCCGAACAGGCTCCGGTCGTCGGCGCCGGCGGCGCTGGGCAGCAACCAGTCCGCCGCGTCGGTGGCCACTCCGGACACCTGCGGCACCGGGTCGCCGGCGGCGAAGGTCAGCTCGTCGCCGGGGCGTACCTCCCGAATCTCACCGTCGGCCAGGGTGAGGGTCGCGCGGTGCTCGACCACGACGGTGGTCGCGGCCCGGAACGTCGGCCCGTCCGGCGGTGTCACCGCCGGGCGGGCATCGGCCTGCCACTGCAGCGCCAGGAAGATCACGGGTACGGCGAGAGCGGTCAACTTGAGCCAGTACTGGAACGCCTGGACGAAGGTGATGGCGCGCATCCCGCCGAGCGCCACGTTCGCGGTGACCACGGCCGCGACCAGCAGAGCACCCACCGGGTACGGGGAGCCGGCCACCGTGGCCAGCGTGAGCCCGGCGCCCTGCAACTGCGGCACCAGGTAGAGCCAGCCGATGAAGATCACGAAGGCGGTGGCGAGGATGCGCAGGCGGCGGGACCCGAGCCGTAGTTCGCAGAAGTCGGGCAGCGTGAACGCGCCGGAGCGACGCAGCGGCGCGGCCACGAACAGCAGGAGGGCCAGGTAGCCGGCGGCGAAGCCGACCGGATACCAGAGCACGTCCACGCCGTACTTGAGGACCAGGCCGGCGATGCCGAGGAAGCTCGCGGCCGACAGGTACTCCCCGCCGATGGCGGCGGCGTTCCAGGTCGGACTGATCGCCCGCGAGGCGACCAGGAAGTCGGACGTGGTCCGGGCCAGCCGCAGCCCGTAGAAGCCGATGCCGACGGTGACCAGGGTGACCGCGACGATGGCCGGAACCACGTAGTCGTTGCCCACGTCAGTGCTCCGGCCGCTGCACCAGGTCGGTGAAGTCCTGCTCGTTGCGCTCGGCCAGCCGCACGTACGCCCAGCCCACCGCGATCAGGAACGGGAACGACGCCACCCCGAGCAGCAGCCAGGGCAGGTTGACGCCGGCGACCGTGGTCCGGCCGAGCGACGGCGCGATGGCGAACAGCCAGGGCAACCCGCCCAGCCCGATGACGACCACCAGCGACAACCGCAACGCCAGCGCGAGCTGGGCCCGGACCAGGCCACGGACCAGCGCCTCACCGACCTGGGTCTGCTGGGTCAGTTCGGCGCGGGTCCGCTCGGCGCGCGTGTCGCGCCGGGTGATGTCGGCCAACACGATCCGGGCCCGCCGGGGCGGCGGAACCGTACCGCCCGACCCCACGTCAGGGAGTTGCTTGGCCACCTCGGCAGTCTTGCCCGCCTCGCCGGATTGTCAAGCGTCGGCGCTCACCAGTCACGCGGGACGAGGCAGTGCGACGCCGGGCCGATCACCGGGATCCGGTCCAGCTCGGGACGGGCGCGCTCCCGTCCGAGGTTCGTCGCCCAGATGCCGTCCCGTGGCCGTTCGACGGCGAGCCGGGACAGAGCGCAGATGCGCATCGGCTCGGGCAGCCGGGCCAGGGCGGGTACGGCGTCCGCCGAGAGGCCGGACACGTAGTCGACGTCCAACCGGCCGGTCTGCAGGTACCGGTCGACGTTCCGGTCGGCGATCAGCCGATCGGGGTTGACCAGGGCCAACCCGAGCAGCGCCAGCACCGCCGTGCCGATCACCAGTCGGGGCAGCCAGGTGGCCCGCAGCCGTACCACGGCCACGCCGACCAGCACGAACAGCAGCCCGAGCCACAGTTCGACGGTCGCCACGACGAGCCGCAGGCGGGTGGCGCCGTACGCGTCGGCGTAGACCTGCATCCGGTAGAGCGCCGAGGCGACGATCACCAGGCTGAGCGCGGTGAGCGCCCCGAGCAGCGTGCGGACCAGCAGCCGGTCGGTCCGCGTGGCCTTCGGTGCCCGACGGGCGGCGACGGCGATCACCAGCAGGGTGAGCCCGGTGACGGCGAGCAGTTGCCAGAAGCCGCCGCGCGCGTACTGCGCGTAGGTGAGCCCGGCCGTGCGCAGCACGTGCCCCGAGCCACCGAACAGCACCGTCAACTGGACCAGTACGAACGCCGCGAACAGGGCGTCGAGCAGCACCAGCGGAAGCGTCCACTCCAGCCGGTGCGCCGGCCGCGCCGGCCCAGGCCGCAGGTCGTCGAGGTTGGGCGGTCGACTGACCAGGTACGCGGCACCGAGCAGACCGCCGCCGATCAGCAGCAGACGGAACGTCCACCCGATCGTGCCGGGAACCGAGATGTCGGGCAACAAGCCACTGACCAGGTCGGCGAAGACCGCGTCGGCGGAGGAGAAGAGCAGGCCGAACAGCATCAGGAGACCGGCGGAGATCGCCACGCTGGTCAGGACCCGTCCTACGGCGATCCCCGAGCCGGCCGGTCGGGTGTCGCGCAGCCCGCGTACCGCCCAGGGGAGCGCCCGTACCGTCGCGGCCGGGGGCAGGGTCGCGGCCAGCAGCATCCCGAGCGGGCTCCGCCCGCCAGTGACGGCGAGCGTCCCGGTCACCACGGCGGCGAGCAGGCAGAGCGCGAAGAGCCAGCCGGCTGCCCGGAGGGTACCCACGCCCACCAACGCGACGGTCGCGGTGGCCCAGACGACCTGCGCCGCCCGCCCCGATGCCCCCGTGGCATCGGGACGGGCGGTGGCCGCCGGGGTTACCCGGTCCGCCGGCGTGGCCTGAGCCGCCGGCGTGGTCGGTGTGGTCGGGGTGGCCTGGGCCGCCGGCGTGGTCGCGGCAGCCTGACCGGCCGCCGTGGTCGGGGTGGCCTGGCCGGTTGCGATGGACGGAGTCGCCGGAGTCGGTGGGGTGGTTGGTGGCGTCGGTGTCGCCGGCGCGGGTGGAGCGGTCGACGGTCTCGCCCGAACGACGGCGGCGACGGCGAGCGCGGCGGTGCCGGCCAGCACGGCCACCAGCCAGCCGAGTCCGGGACGAACCATCGTGATCGTCGACGCGCCGAGGACGGCGGCCACCGTCAGGGCCGCCAGGACGAGCGGGCGCGCGGCACCCGATGGCCCTGGCCAGCGCCGCTCGATCAGCGACGGTGGCCGGGGTCCAAGAAGCGGTGCCGGCATCGGCTGGGGCCAGGCCGGCAGCGGCCGTCCGGCGGGGCCGGTCGGCGGTGCCGCTGGGCCTCCGGCCCGGGGTGCCGCTGGGCCACCGGCCGGCGGTGCCGCTGGGCCTCCGGTCGGCGGTGCCGACGGGTTGGCTGTCGGCCGTGCCGGTGCTTCGGCGACTGGCGTCGCCGGGCCGCTGGTCGGAGGCGGAGTGCTGCCAGGGGTGGTCATGCGACCTCTCCTCGGTGTGGGCCGTTGTTCGGGATGGTGACCTGGATGCGGCAGCCTGGACGAGCGCCCTTGGCGGCGCCGACCGGGTCGAGGACCGCGATCCGGCCGCCGTGGAGTTCGACGACCCAGCGGGCGATGGCGAGGCCGAGGCCGGTTCCACCCCCGGCGGCACGGTCGCCGCGCGTGAATCGTTCGAACACCCGGGACCGCTCGGCCGTCGGGATGCCCTGCCCCTCGTCGCTGACCTCGAAGTG
This sequence comes from Micromonospora sp. NPDC051543, assembly GCF_044454415.1. Classification (NCBI taxonomy): domain Bacteria; kingdom Bacillati; phylum Actinomycetota; class Actinomycetes; order Micromonosporales; family Micromonosporaceae; genus Micromonospora; species Micromonospora sp. NPDC051543. Next base: position 63,691 of record NZ_JBITDT010000012.1, on the reverse strand, counting down.
GAGCTGTCCGGCGTGTTCCTCGGCGCTCACCCGCACGGTGCCGCCCGGTGGGCTGTGTCGCGCCGCGTTGTCGAGCAGGTTGGCGAACACCTGGTGCAACCGCCACGGGTCTGCGTGCACGGTCAACGGCGTCGTCAACTCGTGCAGCCGGAAGTCCACGTCCAGCCCCGCGCCGGCCGCGCTGGCGGTGGCGTGCTCCACCGCCTCGTCGAGGAAGTCCCCGACGTCGATGGTGACCCGGCGCAGCGGCACCACCCCGGCGTCGAGACGGGACAGGTCGAGCAGGTCGGCGACGAGGTGACCGAGCCGTTCGGTCTGGGACAGCGCCGCGCGCAGGGCCGCCGGCTCCGGTTCGGCCACCCCGTCCACCATGTTCTCCAGTACGCCCTGCAACGCGGTGATCGGCGTGCGCAGCTCGTGGGAGACGTTGGCAATCAGTTCACGCCGCCGCTGGTCCGCCGCGTGCAGGTCCTCGGCCATCTTGTTGAACGCCTGGGCCAGCTCGCCCACCTCGTCCCGGGAGGTGGCGCGTACCCGACGGGTGTAGTCGCCGCGGGCCATCACCCCGGCGGCGGCCGTCATCTCGCGCAGCGGCGAGGTCATCCCGTGGGCGAGTACCTGCGAGGTGACCAGCGCGATGCAGATGGCGGTGATCGCCGTGCCCGGTGGGAGCCAGCCGATGCCGTACCAGAAGTAGCCGATGGCCACCGCCCAGGAGGCGACCAGCAGGACGCCGAGCTTCATCTTGATCGAGCGGACCGGGTCGAGGGGGCGGGGAAGCATCCGGTCCAGCCAGTCCACCTGCCGGCCGGTCACGCGGGGACCTCCAGGGCGTACCCGACGCCGTGGACGGTCCGGATCAGGTCGGCGCCGAGTTTGCGGCGCAGGGCCTTCACGTGGCTGTCCACGGTGCGGGTGCCGGTGCCGTCGGCCCAGCCCCATACGTCGGCGAGCAGTCGTTCCCGGGGAAGCACCGTCCGGGGTCGCCCGGCGAGGTGCAGCAGGAGGTCGAACTCGGTCGGCGTGAGGTGCACGTCCGCGCCGGCCCGGCGGACCCGCCGTTCGGCTTCGTTGATCTCGATGTCGCCGAGTCGGATGGCGGGTGGCGCCGGGGTCGCGGCCCGTTCCATGCGGCGCAGCAGCACGTGGACGCGGGCAGCCAGCTCGCGCATCGAGAACGGCTTGGTGAGGTAGTCGTCCGCGCCGACGGCGAGCCCGACCAGCAGGTCCGTCTCGTCGTCGCGGGCGGTGAGCATCAGCACCGGAACCGGCCGGACCGCCTGGATACGCCGGCACACCTCCAGACCGTCGAACCCGGGCAGCATCACGTCGAGGACGACGAGGTCCGGCTGCCCGGTCCGGAACCGCTCGACCGCGCTGGGGCCGTCCGTGGCGATCTCCACTGCGAAACCCTCGGCGCGGAGTCGGGCGGCGACCGACTCGGCGATGGTGCGTTCGTCCTCGACGACCAGGACGCGGCGTTCCTTCATGGGGTCTGACTGTAGGGAGCCACCGTGGAGATCAGTGGGTGGCGTTGTGAACAACCTGTGGAGAACCGGTCAGTCCTGTGGATAACTCGGTGGCAATGGCCGCCGGCCTCCCCGAACGTCCGAGGTTCGTTGTGGACGACCAACCGAGCTGTCAGGGAGGCTCGCGACTTGACTGGGAGCGGCGGCGCTCGATGAATTCACACAGTCCTTCGACCGGTCAGCCGGAACCTTTCCTCCCGCCGGGGAGTGGGACAGGTGAAGAAGGGGGGTGACGGTGTCTGACGGTGATGCGATCTCCGAGCTGTACGCCGGCTGTTTCCGCCGCCTGGTGGTTCAGCTCTACGCGGTGACCGGAGACTTGAACGACGCGCAGGAGGCGGTCCAGGAGGCGTTCACCCGGGCCTTGGTGGCACCCGGTCGGTTCGCCGGCCTCGACAATCGAGAGGCATGGCTGCGCCGGGTCGCGGTGAACGTCGCCCGCAGTCGCTACCGCCGACGGCGGGTGCTGGACGGGCTGCTGCGTCGGATTGGCCCGCCACCGGCGGTCGCCGACCGTTCACCGGAGCATCTGGCGCTGCTGGCCGCCCTGCGCGGCCTTCCCGAGGGACAGCGGCACGCGCTGGCCCTGCACTACCTGGTCGACCTGCCGATCGATGAGGTAGCAGCGACCCTCGGCGTCTCGCCGGGCACGGTGAAGTCCCGGTTGTCCCGGGGTCGGCAGGCGCTGGCGGCGCTGCTGACCGACTCGGAGATCAGCGAGAGCACGAACATCGGGAGGATCGATGTCCGAACGTGAGTTCAACGGCTTCGACGTCGACATCGTCGCCGACGCGGTCCGCCAGCCACCCCTGGAGGACGTGCGGACGGTGGCGCGGGCCCGCCGTCGGTGGCGTACCGGCGGGTTGGCGCTGGGTCTGGTTGTCGCTGTGGCCGGCGTGGCGATGCTGCCACTGTTCGGCAACACCGGATCGAGTGGCTGGACCGGTCCGGACCAGCCGCCGGTCATGCCGGACCGCAGCGGCGAGTTCTTTCTGACCGGGCCGGATTCCGCCGTCGTCGCGGGGGTGCGGGAAGCCGACGAGGGTTGCTTCACGGTGTGGTTCCGGCATACCGACGATGGTGGACGGAGCTGGACCGATGACGAGACGACCCGTTATCGCACCACCAACCAGTGCGGATCGGACGAGGAGGGGAATCCGCTGAGTAACCCGGAGTTCTCGGTGTTGAATCAGCGCTCCTACCTGATCCGAGATGGCGACCAGCTCCGACTCTCCACCGACTATGGCCGCACCTGGGCCGACGCCGAGCAGGCCATCGTGACGGTGCCGTCCTTCCCGGCGAGCGCGCAGCCGGTCTTCTGCCAGTGGGGCCGGGGCTGCGGTGCCCTCCGTGAACCGTTGGCGGTCTCGTCAACGGGGACGGTGTACCGGCTCGGCGGCAAGCCACCGTCTCCCTATCCGCCCGCGAGCATCTATCCGAGTGCGGACGGAACCATCTGGGTGAACTACTGGCCGGGTGACATCGGCGTCATGGTGGTCGCCCGGAGCGTGGACCGGGGAGCCACCTGGACCACCTGGCAGCCGGCAGCGGGGGCGAACGTGATCGCGATCGCCGGGGTCAGCGCGCAGGAGGCGTACCTGTTGATCGCGCCGCCACCACCGCATGGCGCCCAGCCGATGGAGGTCGGGGGCACGTCGCAGCTGCTGCGTACCACAGACGGCGGGCGAACCTGGGCGGACATGGGTACCGACCTGCCCAACTCGTTGGAGATCCGGTTCCTCGTCGTCGGCTCGGACGGGGCCCTGCTGCTCGTCCAGGCGGGGAACATGCAGCCCTCCGGCAACAGGTCCACGGCCTTGATCGGCCTGGATTCCGGGCGACACTTCAAAAAGATGCGCGAGTACGAGCGACGCGACGGGGGCGTCGGTGCCGCGCCCGGACACGCCTGGCTCTACGGCCGGGACGACATGGCGGTTGGCGGTGCGGACCACGTGCAGGTGACCGCCGACGGCACGTCCTGGACGCGCTTGCCGCTCCCGGACTGAGCGCCGCCGGACGTGCGACGGGGCCGGTGGACTGCCACCGGCCCCGGCAGCCTGACACTGATCTTGACGTCACTCCAGGCCGACGCGCTCGGGTCGGGCCGAGGCGGAGCCGAGCCAGGTGTGCGGGTTGCCGTACCAGCACCAGCCGAGCTTCGGTGCGCCCTGGCTGATCCAGAGCGCCGGCACCCGCTTGTCGCCGCACCGCGATCCGACCAGCGAGAAGCACCTGTTGCTGGCCAGCGCCTCGGGGTAGAGCGTGATGAAGGCGAGCCCCTCGTCGATGGTGAGCGGAAGCCGATGCTGGGCGGTCATGCCCTCCATGGCCGCCGCTGGGGCGAGGTTGCGGAACTCCTCACCACGGTCGACGTCGAAGAGGAGGTACGCCGGCCCGGCGGGTGCCTCCAGCTCCTTGATGGGGTCGAAGCGCTGCAGGTCGTCCTCGGCGTAGTGCCGGTCGAGGAAGCCGGGCTTGCGCTTGCCGGCCAGGGTGGTGAGTTCGAGTCGGGGCTCCACGCCGATCAGGTCGCGCGTGACGACGAGCAGGAACGGCACCCGCGCGTCGGTGGGCCGGGGCAGGCCGGCCGCACCGTCGACCGCTCGGGATCGAAGGGGCGCGACCAGGTCGCGGAAGGCGCTCTCGGTCATCCCGGCCAGGGTCGGGTAGCCCAACTCCACCAGGCGGTCGAGCTGGCTGTCGAACTCGGTCTCGGCGTCGAACGGGGTTTCGGTCACGGCGGCCCTCCCGGTTGTCGTACGGCCTAGCGTACAACGTACGGGATGGTTGCCGGCATTCCCGGTTCAGCGACTCCAATCCTGCTTTGCCGCCCTGACCAGCTTGTCCTTCAGCTCGCGGGTGTGCCGCCGGCTCACCGGCAGCTCGGTCGAGTCGACCACCACCACGTAGCCGGAGTTGACCAGGCGCAGTTCCGCGATCAACTTCAACTGCACCAGGTACGACCGGTGCACCCGCACGAAACCCGCGTCCGCCCAGCGCTCGGCGAGCGTGGCGAGCGAAACCCGCACCAGGTGCGACCCCTCGGCGGTGTGCAGCCGTGCGTAGTCGCCCTGCGCCTCCACCCACCGCACCGCCGAGCGCGGCAGCATCCGGGTCGTCCCGGCCAGCTCGATCGGGATCGTCGGATCTTCCTCGGCCCGCGCCAGCGCCGCCGGGTGCGACGGCACCACCCGCGACCCGATCACCCGCCGCAGCGACTCGGCCAGCCGTTCGGCGCGTACCGGTTTGCGGACGTAGTCCGTGGCGCCCAGGTCGAAGGCGTCCACCGCGCCGTCGTCGTACGCGGTGACGAAGACGATCGCCGGTGGCCGGGCGAACCGGCGCAGCACCCGGGCCAGCTCCATGCCGTCCAGGCCGGGCATCCGGATGTCCAGGAAGACCACGTCCACGTCGCCGTCGCGCAACAGCCGCAGCGCCTCCGTGGCGTCCCCGGCCGTGTGCAGCCGGGCCACCCGGGGGTCGGCCCGCAGGTGGTACGCCAATTCGTCGAGCGCCGGCGGCTCGTCGTCCACCGCCAACACGCGCAGGAAACCGGTGGTCACGAGCCGGCCCGTACGCCCGGGTGGAACTTCGGCACCCGGACGCTCACCCGCGTGCCCGAGCCCAGCCCGGTCTCGACGACCAGACCGAAACGGTCACCGAAGACCGAGCGCAGCCGCTCGTCGACGTTCGAGAGGCCGACGTGCTGGCCCGTGTCGTCACCCGGGTCGCCGGTGCTGCGGGCCAGCTCGGCGATGCCGGCGGTCAGCGCGGTCGGATCCATACCCACCCCGTCGTCCTCCACCGTGATGTGGCATTCGGCGCCCGCGTCCCGGGCTTCGATGCTCACCATGCCCGTGCCCGGCTTGCGGGACAACCCGTGCCGGACGGCGTTCTCCACCAACGGTTGGAGACAGAGGAACGGAAGTGTCACCGGCAGCACCTCCGGCGCGATCTGCAACCGCACCTGCAACCGGTCGCCGAAGCGGGCCCGCTCGATCGTCAGGTACCGGTCGATCGACCGCAGCTCCTCGGCGAGGGTGGTGAACTCCCCGTGCGCCCGGAACGAGTACCTGGTGAACTCCGCGAACTCCAGGATCAACTCCCGGGCGCGCTCCGGGTCGGTGCGGACGAACGAGCCGATCGCGGTCAACGCGTTGTAGATGAAGTGCGGGCTGATCTGCGCCCGCAGCGCCCGGATCTCGGCCCGCGCCAGCCGCTCCCGGGACGAGTCCAGCTCGGCCAGGGCGAGCTGGTTGCCGGCCCAGTGCGCGGTCTCCAGGGTGGCCTGCACCAGCCCCGGCGCCGGCGCGTCGTCGGCGACCGCCACCAGCGCCCCGACCACCCGGGCGTCGGCGCCGTGCAGGGGAGCGATCACCGCACCCCGGATCGGGCAGTCCACCCGGTCGCAGCGCAGGTCGGACTCCCCGAGCACCGTCGACCGCCCGGAGCTGATCGACCGCTGGGCCGCCGCGAGCAGCTGCTCGCCGTGGTGCGTGCCGCGTCCGTCGAGGGCGAGCACCTCGTCGGCGTCCGTGAGCGCCAGCCCGACCGCGCCCACCAGGGCCCGCAGATGGCGTACGGCCTTCGCCGCGCCCGCCGCGCTCAGCCCCGCCCGGAGCGGTTCGGCGGCCAGCCCGGCGGTGTGCAGCACCTCGTAGGTGGCCCGCTGGGTGGCGGTGGCGATGCCGCGCCGGGCGCGTAGTCGCAGCACCGCCAGCAGAGCCGCGGTCAGCGCGGTGACCAGCGAGACGACGCCGACGACGGCGGAGAGGTTGCCACCCACGCAGCGATCCTGACGGCTCGCCGCCGCTCGCGCTAGTAGGCGCCCTTGCGGGCGAGGACCACCCCGACGGTCCGCCACAGGATGCTGAGGTCGTACGCCAGCGACCAGTTGTCGACGTAATAAAGGTCGAGCCGGACGGCCTCGTCCCACGACAGGTCGGAGCGGCCGGAGACCTGCCACAGCCCGGTCATGCCGGGGCGCACCAGCAGCCGGCGTCGCACGTCGCCCAGGAAGTCGCCGTCGTCGGCGGGCAGCGGGCGCGGCCCGACCAGCGACATCTCACCCCAGAGCACGTTGATCAACTGCGGCAGCTCGTCCAGCGACGAGGCCCGCAGGAAGCGACCCACCGGGAAGACCCGGGGGTCCTGCTTCATCTTGAACAGCATGCCGTCGGTCTCGTTCTGGTCGGTGAGGCTGGCCAGCCGGTCCTCGGCGTCGACGTACATCGTCCGGAACTTCCACACCCGGAACGTGCGTCCCTCGTGCCCCACCCGGGGCTGGCGGAAGAAGACCGGCCCACGGTCGGAGATTCGGATCGCCACCGCGATCGAGATGAAGAGCGGGATCAGCAGCAGCAGGCCGAGGCCGGCGGCGACCCGGTCCATCAGGTTCTTGGCCAGCAGCGCCGGCCCGGAGAGCGTCGGCTCCTCGACGTGCAGCAGCGGCAGACCCTCGATCGGCCGGATGTGCACGCGCGGGCCGGCGATGTCGGTCAACTGCGGGGCGACCACGAGATCGACCCCGGAGCCTTCGAGCTGCCAGGCCAGTCGGCGCAGCTCGCCCGGCTCGGCGCTGGCCGACCCGCACACGGCGATGGTGTCCCCGCCGACCTCCCGGACCAGGGCCAGGACGTCACGACCCGAGTGCACCGGCACCGGCGTCGGTACCCCACGGGCCGCCGCGTAGCCGTCGGTGATGTGGATGGCGACCGGCATCAGGCCGGCGGCCGGGCTACGGGTGACCGCCGCGTAGACCTCCAGGCACTCCGGCAGAGTGCCGACCAGCACCATCCGGTGCGCGGCCTGACCGGCCCGCCGACGGATGTAGTGCAGCGCCCAGCGGGCCACGAAACGGCCCCACAGGATCAGCAGCAGCGCCCCGAGCAACGCCGTGCCCACCGTCCACCGCGACAGCGCGGTCTTGGTGGCGAAGGCGAGGAAGGAGACGCTGGCCGCCACCGTGACCGCGGCCCTGATGACCCGCTTGAACTCGTCCGGGCCGAGCCCCAGATACCGCCGGTCGTACGCCCGGTTGCTCCAGAGGATGACCACCCAGCCCAGCGGCAGCAGGAGATAGGAGATGGTGTGGAACCAGGTCGGGTCCTGGTTGGTGCCGGAGAAACCCGAGGCGGCCTGGTCGAAGAGTTGGATCGCGATCCAACTCGCGAACGCCGCCGCGCCGAAGTCGAGCAGCAGCAGGATCGCGGTGTAGGGGCGGTGCCAACGGGAGACACGTCGTCGCGCCCTGGCCCATGCCGACCGAGGGACGCCGTTGTGTGACGGCGGCGTCGGCGGCTGGATCTCGAAGCTGTCGACGTGCCGCACGAGTCTGCTCCGGCCTTCGTTGGATACCGGGCGCTGGAGGCTTGCCGTCACCTCACCCATGTCCTCCCGCATGACACGTGCCGCTCACTCGCCGTGAGGGCCCGGGTCGCCCACCGTCCCAGTCTCCCACGCGGGCTCCGGCCGGTCGCCGCCCCGCAGGAGATTGGCGACCGATGGTGTCGGCGGGATTCTGGCCGGCTCCGCACCATTTCAGAAGCCGGGGACCGGGCCACTATACCGATGGATGCGCCTGTGGCGAGAACGGTGGACCGGAGGTTCGGCTCACTCGGGTCGATTCCGCTCTGTAGTCGCCTCGTGGGATTACTCACCGTACGAGACGGGACAACCGTCGGTCAGCCAGCGGCTTGCCGCCGGTCTGACAGGTGGCGCAGTACTGCAGGCTCGAGTCGGCGAACGAGACCTCCCGGACGGTGTCGCCACAGACCGGGCAGGGCAGGCCGGTACGGGCGTGCACCTTCAACCCGGATCGCTTCTCGCCCTTGAGTTCGGCGGCACGCTGACCGAGGGACCGCTCGACGGCGTCGCCGAGCACCTGCCGCGTCGCCGCGTGCAGGGTGGCGAGCTGGGCGTCCGTGAGCCGATCGGTGATCGCGAACGGGGACAGCTTCGCGGCGTGCAGGATCTCGTCGGAGTACGCGTTACCCACCCCGGACAGCACCGACTGGTCGGTCAGCACCCCCTTGACCTGCCCGCGTCGGCTACGCAGCCGCTCGGCGAAGGTGGGCAGGTCGGCGGCGAGCGCGTCCGGCCCCAGCTTGGCCACCCCGGGCACCGCCGCCGGGTCCGTGACCAGGTAGGCGGCCAGCTTCTTCTGCGTACCGGCCTCGGTGAGGTCGAAGCCGGAGCCGTCGTCGAGCCGGACCCGTACGGCGATCGGGCCCTTGCCCGGGCGCAGCGGGGTGGTGGCCGGGAACGCCTCCCGGTAGTGCAGCCAGCCCGCCCGGGCCAGGTGTACGACGAGATGCAGGTCACCCTCGATCACCACGTCGAGGAACTTGCCGTGCCGACGTGCGTCGACCACCGCCTTGCCGGCGACGGCGGTGGGTGCCGGGTCGTACGTCTTCAGGGCGCTGATCGCGGCGATCTCCAGCCGGTCGACACGCCGCCCCACCGCGCGCTGCCGCAGGTAACCCGCGAGCGCTTCAACCTCCGGTAGTTCGGGCACCAGCCAACGGTAGCCTTCTTTCCCGTGAGAATCGTGGTGGCGCACAACCGGTACCGGGAAGCTCAGCCCTCTGGCGAGAACACCATCGTCGACGCGGAGATCGCCCAGCTCACCGCCGCCGGTGTCGAGGTGCTGCCCTTCATCCGCAGCTCGGACGAGATCCCCTCGATGTCGAAGGCCGCCAAGGCGCTGCTGCCGATCTCACCGATCTGGGCGCCCCGCGCACAGCAGGACCTGAGCCGGCTGCTCACCGAGCACCGACCGGATGTCCTGCACCTGCACAATCCGTACCCCCTGATCTCGCCCTGGGTGGTGCGGACCGCGCACCGGCACGGCGTGCCGGTGGTGCAGACGGTGCACAACTACCGGCAGGTCTGCTCCTCGGGGATCTACTTCCGCGACGGGGTGATCTGCCAGGACTGCAAGGGCCGGGCGCTGGGCGTGCCGGCGATCAGGCACCGGTGCTACCGCGACTCGGCGGCGCAGAGCGCGCTGATGGCGACCACCCTGGCGGTGCACCGGGGCACCTGGCGGTCGGTGGACCGTTTCATCGCGCTCACCTCGGCGATCGCCGATCACCTGCGCGACTACGGCATCCCGGACGATCGGATCGTGGTCAAGCCGAACGCCGTGCCCGACCCGGGGCGGCCGGCGCCGCTCGGTGACGGCTTCCTCTACATGGCCCGGCTCTCTCCCGAGAAGGGCGTCGACCTGCTGCTGGACGCCTGGCGCCGGCACCCGGTGGGGACCCTGGGCACGCTGCGGATCGCGGGCGACGGCGAGCTGCGCCCGCTGGTGGAGGCGGCCGCTGCCGAGCGACCGGACGTGGTCTACCTCGGTCAGCTCGACCGGGCCGGGGTCCGGGCCGCGGTCGAGGCCAGCGCCGTGGTGATCGCCGCCTCGATGTGGCACGACGTGCTGCCGACCGTGATCATCGAGGCGCTGGCGAGCGGCCGTCCGGTGCTGGGGACGGCGCTGGGTGGCATCCCGTACCTGGTGGGAGCGGACGCCCCGCACGAGCCCGCCGGCACCGGCCCGGCCGAGACGGCCTCGGCGGTCGCCGGGGCCGGCGGACCGGCGATGCCCGCCGGGATCGGCCTGGGCGAGGCCGGTTGGGTCGTCGCCCCGGAGCCAGCCGCGCTCGCGGCCGCCCTGCCGGTCGCCCGAGCCGGCGCGTCCGGGCTGACCCAGGCGGCCCGAGCCCGCTACGAGCGCACCTTCCACCCCGACGTGGTGACGAAGCAACTCATCGACATCTACGCGAGCCTGTCCCGAACCCGGGCCTAGCCCCCAGCCCTCGCGATCTTGCACCTTCGGTGGCGGCAATACGGGGCATGCTTCGCGAAAGCTCAACCGAAACTGCAAGATCGGCGCGGTTGGGGCCTGGCGGCGCACCCAAGGGCGGGTCAGCGCAGGGAGGCTCGGGCGGAGAAGGCGATGCTGGCGAGCAGGAAGCCGCCGTTGACGATGGTGAACGCGACAAGCACCCAGAGGACGAGGGCGGGGGCTACGGCGAGGACGAGGGCGGCCACGAAGATGACCGCGCCGTAGTCGCGGACCAGCTTCACGAGGCGTACGGGCAGCGAGGTCGAGGTGACCATGCTGGCGGCGTTCGGGCCGGCCTGCATCACCGAGGTGACCAGGTTGACCATCCAGGTACCCGCGAAGGTGGCCACCAGCCAGGTCGGGGTGGACGGCTCCTGCGCGACGGCGGTGGCGGCCAGCGCGGCCACCAGGGCGATCTGCGCGGCCACGTCGCAGAGCACGTCGATCCGGGCCCCGGCCGCGCTGCCCTGGCCGGTCACCCGGGCGAGCTGCCCGTCGGCGCAGTCCAGGGCGTACGCCACCTGCCAGCCGACCAGAGCGATCAGGCCGACAACCCAGGCCGGTACGTCCCCGTCGGCGACCGGCCCGGCGAGCGCGACCACGGAGATCGAGGTGGCCAGCCCGAGCACCAGGTTGGTGAGGGTCAGCGCGGTCGGGCGCAGCCCGAGGCGTTGCGCGACAAGCGCGAACACCGCGCCGAGCCACTGGCTGATCGACTCGCTGAACAGGCCGCCGCCCCGGTTGACCCGGTGGAAGTCGGCGACGGTGGGACGGGGGTCAGCCAAGCTGGTCGCGGATTGCACCGGCGTAGTCTGCCAGCCGCTCCCGCGTCTCGGTAGGCGACAGGGCCAGGTGCTCGAGGATGGTGTACCGGTCCGGGCGGGTACGCGGCGCGAACTGCACCGCCTCCACGAACTGGTCGTCGGTGAGCGCCACCTCGGCGGGGAGCCGGGGCAGCCCGTGCCGGGCCAGACAGGCGGACATCTCCGCGAAGCGGCGTTGGTCACCGCGCAGCCAGGTACAGAAGAGCGCCCCCAGCCCGGCCAGCTCGCCGTGCGAGGCGGTGCCGGGGTAGAGCGAGTCGACCGCGTGCATGATCTCGTGGCAGCCGCCGCTGCACGGACGGCTGGTGCCGTCGACGGCCATCGCCAGGCCGCTGGAGATCAACGCTTCGGCGAGGACGGTCACGAAGGAGTCGTCGCTCATGTCACCGGGGTGGTTCAGCACCGCTTCGGCGCCCGCCCGGGAGAGCGAGGCGGCCAGCCCGTCGACCGGCTCACCGCGTACCTTCCGGGACAGCTCCCAGTCGGCCAGCGCGCTGATGTTGCTGACCACGTCGCCGATGCCGGCCCGGTTGTGCCGATCCGGGCCGCTCTCCACGAAGTCCAGGTCGACGATCACCGCGATCGGGATGTGCACCCCGTAGGAGCCCTTGATCCCGTCCGTGATGAGGCTGGCCACCGGGGAGCCGATCCCGTCGTTGGCGAGGCTGGTCGCCACCGACACCATCGGCAGCCCTCGGCGGGTGGCGGCGTACTTGGCGACGTCTATCGTCTTGCCACCGCCGATGCCGACGACCGCGTCGTACGAGCGGCTTCGGAGCTTGCCGCCCAGGTCGTCGGCGGCATCGAGGGTCCCGCCGGAGACGGTGAACACGTCCGCCGAGCGCAGTGACGGTTGGATCAGCTCGGCGATCTGGGCGCCCTGACCCGGGCCGAGCACCACCGCGACGTCGCCGCCGGAGGAGATCCGCCCGTCGGCCAGGATCGCGGCCAGGTCGGCGACCGCCCCGCGTCGCACGTCGATGTGCAGCGGGGTGAGGACGCTCCGGGCTAGTAGCGGCACGCGATCTCCCGCGCGCGGGCCAGGTCGGCGTGGTTGTCGACCTCGACCCACGGAACGTCACCGATCGGCGCGGCCCGGACCTCGCCACCACGGTCGGCGAACTCCTGGTAGCCGTCCTCGTAGTAGAGGTTCGGGTCCCGCCGCCAGGTCGCCTCCAGCGCGTCGGCGAGGGCGTCGGCGACCTGCGGCTCGATCAGCGTCGCGCCGATGTACTCCCCGTACGCCTCACCCGGGTCCATGATCTTGGTGATCCGGGTGAGCTGGCCGGCGGCGTCGAAGGTGGTCTTCATCTCCTCCTCGGCCAGCGGCTTGAGGGTGTCCACCGCGAGCAGGATGCCCGGACCGCGCTCGGCCAGCAGGGTCTTCTCCACACTCACCGGGTGCACGGTGTCGCCGTTGACCAGCAGCACCCCGCGCGCGAAGTGCTCCCGGGCCAGCCAGAGGGAGTACGCGTTGTTCCACTCCTCGGCCTTGTCGTTGTGCACCAGGGTGAGCGTGACCCCGTACTTCTTCTCCAGCTCCGCCTGACGGGAGACGACCGCGTCCGCCGCGTAGCCGACCACGATCACGATGTCGGTGAGCCCGACCTCGGCGAGGTTGCCCAGCGCGATGTCCAGGATCGTGATCTCGCCGTCCACCGGCACCAGCGCCTTCGGCAGCGTGTCGGTGTACGGGCGCAGCCGGCGCCCCGCCCCGGCCGCGAGCACCAAACCGATCATCGCGACATCCTCCCTCGTCCTGCTGCCGTCACCGGTGGAGGATAGCCCCGGGGAGCCCGGCGACTCCGGCCAACCGGTCAGCCGGGCAGCGCCGCGAGGTCGGCCAGCATGATCAGCCGCTCCTCGGCGGCGAGCACGGCGTACGGGCCGGCGGCCCGGCGGTCGGTCTCCAGCTCGATGGCGAGCCGCTCGGGGCCGGGCGGCAGGGCGGTGACGCTGGACGCGGTGTGCCCGGCGGCGGTCCAGGCGGCGGCGTGCGCGTCCGCCCGGTGGTAGCGCAGCGCGCCGAGGCGGTTGAGCAGCAGCACACCGGGCGGGGTGCCGTCCGGCTCGTGCGGGGGCGCGAGCGCGGCGAAGGCGGAACCGCTCCGGGTCCCCTCCTCGTCGGCCAGCACGAGGGCGTACGCCACCAGCCGTCCGAGCACGGCGACCAGTCGGGCGACCCGCTCGTCGTGCCCGGACCAGAGTTCCTCGGTGACCTCGGCGTGCACCTGGTACAGCTCGCCGAGGAAGGCGGCACCGCGCTCGGTGGCGGAGAGGGCGCCGTCCGGGCTCCGGTAGATCATCCCGTGGGCCACCTGCTTGTCCACGGCTCGTCGGCAGGCGATCGGGTCCCGGTACCTGGTGATCGCCGCGAACCCCGCCCCGTCGACGGCGCCACCGGGCGCGGCCAGCCGGGTACGCAGGTCGACGAGGAAACCGCTCGCCGCCGCCCCGCCGTAGCGCTGGGACAGTTCGGCGCCACCCCAGTCGTGTCCGGCGGACATGCCGGCGCGGAAGACCCGGTCCACGGCCGGGGCGAGCAGCCCGGCGATCCGGTGCGGCGGCAGCGCGACGCTGTTCACCGGCCGATCGACCGCAGGAGCGCGAAGCCCTCCTCCGCGATCCGCCGGATCAGGCCGTCGTAACCGACGTGGCGGCCGTCGCGGTCGACGATCAACGCGCCGGCGCAGCGCAGGGGCTCGGTGGACACGCGTCGACAGTAGCGAGCGCCGCCGCATCCCGACGATGTCCGGTCTTGTCCTGGAAACATCCACGGACGACCATGTCCGTACCGAATGCCACGGTCCCAAAGGGGTGATGCGTGATGCAGGTACGGGAAGCAATGTCCAGCCAGGTCCTCGTCGTCGGTCCGGAGCACACGCTCCGTCAGGCGGCCCGGATGATGTCGGCCCGCGGTGTCGGGTCGGCGGTCGTGATCGATCCCGAGTCCGAGGGGGTCGGCATCATGACCGAACGCGACGTGTTGAAGGCCATCGGCGCGGGTCTCGACTGCGACACCGAGCGCACCGGCGCCCACCTCACCTGGGACGTCGTGTACGCGGCGCCGGAGTGGACGGTCGCCGAGGCGGCCGCCGCGATGGCCCGGGGTGGTTTCCGGCACCTCGTGGTGCTCGACGGCGGGGAGGTGGCCGGGGTGATCTCGGTGCGCGACATCATGCGCGTCTGGGCCCGGAGCGAGGTGGCCGCCACGACCTGAACCGGGCAGGTGTGCCGGGTCGGATCGAAGGGTAAGGATCCCTCGCGGGCGCGGAGATGCCGTCGCCCGCGAGGGAGGGCCCGATGCGTGACGCGGAGCGCCTGATCGAGCAGCAGTACGCGATGCTCCTGCGGCGGGACGTGGCCCGACTGCCGGACCTGTACGCCCCGGAGGCGTTCTACTCCATGCCGGGTGTCACGGTCCGACCGATCGAGCTGCCGGCGCTGCTGCGTACCTGGACGGGGGCCTTTCCGGACCTCCTGGTCGACCCGCTGGGCGCGGTGCGCACGTCCAGCGGCGCGGCCGTGGAGCTGCGCCTCAGTGGCACCCACACCGGCACGTTGCACTCGCCGTACGGCACGGTCGCCCCGACCGGCCGCTCGGTGAGTTGGGAGGTCGCCGACGTGGTCCGGGCACGCCGGGGTCGGATCGTCGCGTGGCGCTCCTACTTCGACTGGAGCCAGCTCCTCGACTCGCTCGGCGTGCAGTTTGACGGCCTCTCCCGGGCGGCGCAGCACGACTCGCTCGCACTTCCGGTCTGATCTGTCGCCGTCCGGCCCGGCCGGGTCACCCGTCCCGGTGGCTCAGGATGCGGACATCGCCGTGCCGTCGGCGCGTCCCCCGCTGCCGCCCGTACGCTCAATATCCATGACCGCCGAGCAGCTGATCTCCTTTGCCCGTGGGGCCCCCTCGCTGGACATCGTCGATGTCGAGGGGCTCAAGGCCGCCGCCGTACGCGCCTTCGACGCCGATCCCGCGGGGGTCACGGCGTACGGCACCTCCGTCGGCTACGTGCCGCTGCGCAAGTGGATCGCCGAGAAGCACGGGGTCGCGGCCGACCAGGTGCTGGTCACCAACGGCTCGCTGCAGGCCGACGCGTTCCTCTTCGACCACCTGATCCGCCCCGGCGACGCGGTGGTCGTCGAGCGGCCCACGTACGACCGCACGCTGCTCAACCTTCAGCGGCTGGGCAGCGAGCTGCACGGGGTCACGGTCCAGCCGGACGGTCTGGACACCGCCGAGCTGCGCAAGCTGCTGGAGTCCGGGGTACGCCCTCGGCTGGCGCACGTCATCCCGAACTACCAGAACCCGGCCGGCGTGACGCTGTCGCTGGAGAAGCGTCGTGAGCTGCTCGACCTGGCCGCCGAGTACCACTTCACGATCTTCGAGGACGACCCGTACGCGGACATCCGCTTCCGGGGCGAGGCGCTGCCGTCGATGCTCTCGATGGACACCCGCAACGTCGTCGTGCACGCGTCGAGCTTCACGAAGACGGTCTGCCCGGGCGTCCGCGTCGGCTACCTGGTCGGTCCGGCGGATCTGATCGCCGACATCGCCAAGAACGCGACGAGCCTCTACATCTCGCCCGGCATGGTGTCGCAGGCGATCGTGCACCAGTTCTGCGTCTCCGGCGACATCGACCGCTCGATCGAGACCGTCCGGGCGGCGCTCGGCGAGCGGGCCCAGGTGCTGGCCGAGTCGCTGCGCCGGCACCTGCCGCAGGCGCGGTTCGTCGAGCCCGACGGCGGCTACTTCCTGTGGGTGGAGTTCCCCGAGGACGTGCTGGTGGACCGGCTCGCCCCGGCGGCGGCCGACCGCGGCGTCGCCGTCGTCAAGGGCAGCGACTTCGTCCTCGACGGCGGGCGGCACGCCCTGCGGCTGGCTTTCTCCGCGGTGACGGCCGACCGGATCGACGAGGGCGTTCGCCGGCTCGCCGAGGCCGTCGAGGCCAGCCGAAGCTGAAAATCTGTCGGGTTTCCGACAAAAAGACGATGCCGGCCGTCCCAGGTCTCCCCAGCGGGCGGCCGGCGGCCCACAATGCTGCGAGCGTCATCCGTCAGGTGTAGCGGAGATCACCGCCCGCCCACCTCGGATCACGCGTGCAGCACAACCCCCGCCCCCACGGGCGCCGGGTGGGCCGTGTCGTCCCTTCACCCCCCGATGCGGCCCGGCCCGCCCGGCGCCGCACCCGCGACCGCCGTCACACCTGCCGATGGCCACCATCGGCGTAGCCTGCAAGCCGCAGGCGAGCGCGGGAGGTGTCGCGATGACGGATCGGGCAGAGCGGGGCCGGACGGCGCCGTTGAACACATCTCGGGTGTTGCGACCCCGAGCCTGGCCGTCCCCGGTTCGGGCGATGACCCGGATGCTCAACGCCGACGGTTCACCACCCACCCCGGCGCCCACCGGCGCCGGGCGTAGCGGAGTGGTCGACTGCGCGCTGTACATCGACGGCAAGCGGCAGCCCGGTGACTGGTCGTACGCCGAGGCGCTTGAAGCCGCACGTCGCGAGGAGCACGGCTTCGTCTGGATCGGGCTGCACCAGCCCGAGCTGGCCGAGATGAGCGCCATCGCGGAGACGTACGGCCTGCACGAGCTGGCCGTCGAGGACGCCGTGAAGGCCGAGCAGCGGCCCAAGCTGGAGCGCTTCGGCGACGTCAGCTTCCTGGTGCTGCGCACGGCCCGCTACTGCGAGCACACCGAGCTGACCGAGACCTCCGAGGTGGTCGAGACCGGTCAGGTGATGCTCTTCATCGGCCCGAACTTCCTGATCAGCGTCCGGCACGGTGACGCCTGCCGGCTCTCCCCCGTCCGGGCCGACCTGGAGACCAAGCAGGAGTTGCTGCTCCAGGGCCCGTGGGCGGTGGCGTACGGGGTGACCGACCGGGTGGTCGACCTCTACCTCGAGGTGGCCGAGCAGCTCGAGGACGACCTGGACCAGTTGGAGGCCGAGGTCTTCGACCGCAACAGCCACGGGCGCATCCAGCGGATCTACCAGATGAAGCGTGAGCTGGTGGAGTTCAAGCGGGCGGTGATCCCCTTGCAGCGGCCGCTGATGAACCTGACCTCCCAGGTCAACCGGGACGTACCCAAGGAGATCCGCAAGTACTTCCGGGACGTGCAGGACCACCTGAGCCGCACGGTCGAGCAGGTGAACTCGTACGACGACCTGCTGAACTCGATCCTCCAGGCGCGGCTGGCCCAGGTGTCCGTCGACCAGAACAACGACATGCGCAAGATCGCCGCGTGGGCGGCGATCGCGGCGGTCTGGACCTCCATCGCCGGCGTCGAGGGCATGAACTTCGAGAACATGCCCGAGCTGAAGATGACGTACGGCTATCCGGTGGCCCTGGCCCTCATGCTCGGCGTCTCGCTGGCCCTCTACCGCTGGTTCCGCCGCAACGGCTGGCTCTGACCGGCCCGCCCGGCGGACGCTGACAGACGCGCGGAGCGCCGGTGCGCGGGGGCAAACCCGCGTCGCCGGCGCTCGTCGCGCTGCTGTCCGGGGTCAGCGGCGGCCGTTGGTGCGGGCGGTGTCCTTGCCCAGCGCCTTGGTGAGGTCGTCGGCCGGGCGTCCCGAAACGTCCGTGGCGCCCTCGGCGACCGACGGAACCTTGTCGGTCGGACGCACACCGGCCGGCTTGGCCGTGGCGGTGGTGCTGGCGCTGTCGCCGCCGGCCACCGCCGAGCTGCCCGCGCCGGTCATCCCGGAGATGGCGGAGCCGTCGGAGCCCTTGGTCGCGGCCGGGGTACGCACCTCGATCGAGTCGACCTCGGTGCGCATCGGCTCCAGGGTGTGGGTCGGGTCGTACTCGGCCCACTCCTGCTGCTCGCGGCGGCGGCGCAGGGCGACCGCGCCGGCCACGCCGGCGATGGCGCCCGCGGCCAGCAGGCCGGTCATCATCGAGCCGCGACGGCGCGGCTGCTTCTTCTTCCCGGTGATCCGCATGGTCTTCGACTTGGCCTTCCTGGTCATCGGCCCTGCCTGCACGGCGCCGTCACGAGCCGCCGCGGCCAGCGGTGCCAGCGTGGTGAGTGTCGTCCCCCAACCGGTCGACGCGCGGTCGCGTACCTTCACCGCGGCCGGCCCGACATAGCCCCGGGCCGCCTGGACCCGCGGGCCGACGGACGCGCCGGCGCCCTTGGCGGCGTGGTTGGCTGCCTGCACCAGGTGGCTGATGCTCTGGTTCAGCTCTGCCTTCGCGAGCTGGCCCTGGGACTTACGCCGCCCGATTCCAAACACGGTCCTACCTCCTGGGAGTTGTTCCTTCGTCATCCTCCACCTTCGGATGCCTCCGCGATGCCAGATCGGGCACATGGGAGGATCCGCATGGAACTGACCAACAAGTGAGGAGTACCCGTGGCCGAGGCTGTCTACGCCACCCTGCACACCAACGCTGGCCCGATCCGGCTGGAGCTCTTCCCGAACCACGCGCCGAAGACCGTCCGTAACTTCGTCGACCTGGCTGAGGGCAACCGGGAGTACACCGACCCGCGCACCGGCCAGCCGGGCAACGGGCCGTACTACGACGGCACCATTTCGCACCGTGTGATCAGCGGTTTCATGGTCCAGATGGGCGACCCGACCGGGACCGGTCGGGGCGGGCCGGGCTACAAGTTCGCCGACGAGTTCCACCCGGAGCTGCGGTTCGACCGTCCCTACCTGCTGGCGATGGCGAACGCCGGACCGGGCACCAACGGTTCGCAGTTCTTCATCACCGTGTCCCCGACGCCGCACCTCAACAACCGGCACACCATCTTCGGCCAGGTCGCCGACGAGGAGTCGGTGAAGGTCGTCGACTCGATCGCGAACACCCCGACCGGCCCGAGCGACCGTCCGCTGCAGGACGTCGTCATCGAGCGGGTCGAGATCGAGCGATCCGCTTCCTGAGCGACCGGCGAGGTACCTTTGCTCGCATGATTGAGCGCTCCGGAGCATCGCGCCGGCCGGCGTCGGTGCGTCGCGCGGTGGCGGACGGAGGGTCGAGCCGGTGAGCGAGTCCCCGCCGACCACCCCGGTCTGCTACCGGCACCCCGGTCGGGAGACCTACGTCCGGTGCACCCGCTGCGACCGGCCGATCTGTCCGGAGTGCATGCGGGAGGCGTCCGTCGGGCACCAGTGCCCGGAGTGCGTCAACGAGGGTCGTCGTAGTGTCCGGCCGGCGCGTACCGCCTTCGGTGGCGGTGCCGCCGGCCGGCACGGCTACGTCACCAAGGCGCTCATCGCTCTGAACGTGTTGTTCTTCCTGCTCTCCGTCGCCTCCGCCCGGTCCTTTACCGCGGTGCTGGGCGGCTCCGGCTTCGGCGGGCTGGCCGGCGACGGAACGCCGCTGACCCGTTGGGGTGGCGTGCTCGGCTACGCCCCGTACGTTGCCTTCGGCCCGCTGCACGGTGTCGCGGCCGGCGAGTGGTACCGCCTGGTCACCGCCATGTTCCTGCACTACGGCGTGTTCCACCTGCTGCTGAACATGTGGGCACTGTGGGTGCTCGGGCGGGAGTTGGAGGGCGCGCTCGGGCGAGCGCGTTTCCTCGCCCTCTACCTGATCGCGGGGCTCGGGGGCAATGTCGCCGTCTTCCTGTTCAGTGCCCCCAACGAAGGCCCGACCGTCGGCGCGTCGACGGCCACCTTCGGGCTCTTCGCCGCGATCTTCGTGATCATGCGTCGTCTCGGCCTGAACACCTCGGCGATCGTGCCGCTCCTCGTCATCAACCTGGTCTTCACCTTCGCCGTGCCGGGCATCTCGAAATCCGGGCACATCGGTGGCCTGGTGGTCGGCGGGGCGATGGCGGCGGTGCTCGCGTACGCGCCACGGGAGCGGCGCACGCTGGTGCAGGTCGTCGGCGGCTCGATCATCCTGCTGATCCTGCTCGCCGTGGTGATCTTCCGAACCGTGCAACTGCTCAACTGACCGGGCGGGCGGCCCGCAGCGCCACGGCCACCTCCTCCGGGGTGGCCCCCAGGTCGTACCTGCCGAACAGGTGCAGCGACTCGCCCGCGTCGATCTCCAGGACCTCGCCGGTCAACCCCAGCCGTTGCCGGCGGTCCACGGTGATCGCCTCGACCGTCGACCAGGGCAGCAGCAGCCGGCCGGCGAAGCCGCGGATGACGGTGAGCCCCGCCGGGTCGACCGCCAGTCGGACCGGCGCCACCAGGTCGCGTACCGCCCAGACCGCCAGCGCGGCGGCGGCCACACCGGCCACGACCAGCCGCACCGGGTCACCGTCGGCGAACAGCAGGCCGAGGGCGACCAGCAGAACGGCACCGGCGAGCTTCGCCGCAGGCAGGGTCGACGGCACCCGCCACTGCCGCACCGTGGAGATCTCATCCATCCGACCAGCATGCCCGGGGGCGGACGGCCGGTCCACCGACGACGTAGGATCGGGACAGCCCAAGTTACCGGGGAGTAAACATGAGTGACGCGGTCATCGTCGGCGCGGTACGCACCCCGGTCGGGCGACGCAAGGGTGGTCTCGCCGGTGTCCATCCGGTCGACCTGTCGGCGCACGTGCTGCGCGCCCTCGCCGAGCGCACGGGGCTCGACCCGGCGCAGGTCGACGACGTCTTCTGGGGCTGCGTGTCCCAGGTCGGCGAGCAGTCGTGGAACATCGCCCGCAACGCCGTCCTCGCCGCCGGCTGGCCGGAGGCGGTGCCCGGCACCACGCTGGACCGGCAGTGCGGCTCCAGCCAGCAGGCCCTGCACTTCGCCGCCGCGACCGTGCTCTCCGGCCAGGCCGACCTGGTGGTCGCCGGTGGGGTGGAGTCGATGACCCGGGTGCCGATGGGTTCCAGCGTGGCGGACGGCCTGCCGTTCAGCGACCAGCTCCGCGCCCGCTACCGGGGCGTGGAGGGCTTCGCGGACGACGCGCCGCTCCCCTTCAACCAGGGCGTCGGGGCCGAGCTGATCGCCCGGCGCTGGCGCTTCTCCCGTACGCAGCTCGACGAGTTCGCCCTGGCCAGCCACGAGAAGGCCGCCGCCGCGCAGGACGCCGGGGCGTTCGACCCGGAGATCGCCGCAGTACCCCTCGACGACGGTGGCACGGTCGCGGCCGACGAGGGCATCCGCCGGGACACCTCGCTGGACCGGCTCGCGGAGCTGCCCACCCCGTTCCGCGCCGACGGTGTGGTCACCGCCGGCTCCGCGTCGCAGATCTCCGACGGCGCCGCCGCGCTCGCGGTGACCACGTCCGACTGGGCCAGTCGGCACGGCCTGCGCCCGCTGGCCCGCATCCACACCGCGGTGGTCGCCGCCGACGACCCGGTCACCATGCTCACCGCGCCCATCCCGGCCACCGCGAAGGCGCTGCGCCGCGCGGGGCTGGGCATCGAGGAGATCGGGGTGTACGAGGTGAACGAGGCGTTCGCCCCCGTACCGCTCGCCTGGTTGGCGGAGACCGAGGCGGACCCGGAGCGGCTGAACCCGCGTGGCGGGGCGATCGCCCTCGGGCATCCGCTCGGTGGCTCCGGCGCCCGGATCATGACGACGATGTTGGCGCACATGCGGGACAACGGAATCCGCTACGGCCTGCAGACCATGTGTGAGGGCGGCGGCATGGCCAACGCCACGATCGTCGAGCTGGTCTGATCCGCCCCGGAAATGCTCTCGCCGGGCTCGGGCACGCGGCCTAGGGTGCCCATCGTGACGACGATCGCCGACGAGCGCGCTCCCGACTGGTCCAGCGTGCAGTGGCAGGAGCAGGCCCGGTCCTGGGTCGACGAGCGACTCGCGGGCACCGGACGGCGGGTCAGTGGGCCGGTCGAGCCCCGGGTCCGGCCGTGGTCGCTGGTCTGGCGGGTGCCGACCGACGACGGGCCGGTCTGGTTCAAGGCCAACAACTCCGGCACGACGCACGAGGCGGTCCTGATCGCGACGCTGGCCGCGCTGACGCCTGCGCGGGTGCTGGCCCCGATCGGGGTGGACCGGGAACGGGGCTGGTCGCTGCTTCCCGACGGCGGGGAGACGCTGCGCGACGTGCTGGGCCGCGACCCCGACCTGACGCACTGGGAGCGGGCCCTGCCGGGGTACGCGGCGCTGCAACTCGCCACCGCGTCGCGCGCCGACGAACTGGTCGCCCTCGGCGTGCCGGACCACCGTCCGGAGGTGCTGGCCGGGCTGCTCGCCGACCTGCTCGACGACTCCGAGTCGCTGCGCGTCGGCGCGGAGGGCGGACTGACCGTCGAGACGTACGAGCGGCTGCGGGCGGAGGTTCCGGCGTACGCGCGGCGGTGCCGCCGGCTCGCGGACATCGGCATCGAGGCGACCGTTCAGCACGACGACCTGCACGACGGCAACGTCTTCGCCGGGCCGGCCGGGTACCGCTACTTCGACTGGGGCGACGCCTCGGTGGCGCACCCGTTCGGCACGCTGCTGGTGACCCTGCGCTCCATCCGGTACGCCACCGCGCTGTCCGCCGATCACGCCAGCCTGACCCGGCTGCGCGACGCCTACCTGGAGGCGTGGACCGACCGTTACGACCGCCGCACCCTCGTCGAGGCCGCCGACCTGGCGATGAACCTGGGCGCGGTGAGCCGGTCGCTCTCCTGGCGGCGGGCCCTCGACACGACCGACCCGGCCCGCGCGGAGTACGCCGAGGCGGTGCCCGGGTGGCTCGCCGAGCTGTTCGCCGCCACCCCGCTTCAGCCCGAAAGCTGACCGGCATCCGTCGAGGTCGGAAATCGGACAGGCAGTGCGACGGGCCGGCGTGGAACTTCCAAAAATTCGCCGTGACCCACATCACCCCGCCGGGGAGGTCGTTGGGCAGGTCATGGACGTCTTCTCCCGAACGTTCCTCCCGGCCGCCACCGAGGCCGGCCTCGCCGTGCAGACCGTGAGCCGGCACATGCCGGTGTTCCGTCGCTGCGTCGGCTCCGGTGACGCGACCATCCTCGTCACCCGTTGCAGCCGCCCCGACCGTCCGGTCACCGGCGACTACCTGCTGCTGCTCACGCACCGCCGACTGGTGGTGACCCAGCAGACCCGACTCCTGCACCGGCTGCGCCTGCACCTCAACACCGAGCTGCGCGAGCTGAGCAACGTCACGTGGAGCCCCGACCCGCGGCTGCACTCGGTCGAGCTGGCTGCCACCGCGATCGACGGGATCCGCGAGCGGTTCCTCATCCGCACCAACCACCCGAAGCAGGTGTGGCAGCTGGACGCGCTGCTCAACCACGCCTTTCGGACCCGTCTGCGGGCACCCCGCGAACGGGTTCTCGCCACCATCGGCGACACTCCCGCCCCCGTACGGCCCAGCGTGTTCCGTCCCGCCGTCGCACGCTGACGCCGTACGACCCCCGCCTTTACCGAACTCGAACACGTACCGATCGCGCCGAGCCACCGGGTCGGGAATCATGGGCCGGTGACTCTGGAAACGCCGCACCGCGGACTCGTCCTCGTGGTCGAGGACGAGCCGGCCATCGCCGACCTGGTACGGCTCTACCTGGGCCGCGACGGGTTCGGCGTCCACCTCGAACGCGACGGTGAGGCCGGCCTGAACGCGGCCCGCCGGCTGCGCCCGGTGGCCTGCGTCCTGGACATCGCCCTGCCCGGCCTTCCCGGCACCGAGATCTGCCGACGGCTGCGCGAGGCCGGCGACTGGACGCCGGTCATCTTCCTCACCGCCCGCGACGACGAGGTCGACCGGATCGTCGGGCTGGAACTGGGCGCCGACGACTATGTGACGAAACCGTTCAGCCCGCGCGAGCTGGTCGCCCGGGTACGCGCCGTGCTGCGTCGCTCCGCAGGTGGCCCGGAGGGTGCGGAACGCCCGCGCGTCGTCGGCCCGGTGACCCTCGACCCGGCCCGCCGGACGGTCACCGCCGGGGGTGTACCGGTGCAGCTCACCTCGACCGAGTTCGACCTGCTGGCCCATCTCATGGCCCGGCCGGGGCGGGTCTTCACCCGCGAGGAGTTGTTGGCCGGGGTCTGGGGATACGCCGCGCACGCCGGCACCCGCACGGTGGACGTGCACGTCGCCCAGGTACGCGCGAAGCTCGGCCCGGCCAGCGTCATCCGCACCCACCGCGGCGTGGGGTACGCGGTCGATGCCTGAGCAGTCGGTACGCGTCGAGTCGCCGACCATGGCGCTGCCGGTGGTCGGTGACCGCCAGTCGGCCGCCCCCCGGCGTCGCCGGTACGGCCGGACCCTGACCGCCCGCGCGGTGCTGGTCACCTGTGCGGTGGCACTGGTGTCGGTGCTGGTCACGGCGATCGTCGCCGTGCCGCTGGCGATCCGGGGCGCGGAGCGACGCGATCAAGACGCCCTCGCCGCCCAGGCGCGACTCGCCGCCGAGGTGCTGCGGACCCGGCTGGACCGGGGACGCGCCGCCGACGAGGAGCGGCTCATCCAGCAACTCCGTGACCAGGGCATCGACGCGTACCTGATCCGGCGCGGGACGGTCGACCGGTCGGGGCTGCCGCCGCGCGTGGTGCAGCGGATCGGGCAGGGCCGCAACGTGTCGGCCCGCCGGTCGGTCAACGGTCACCGCGCCCTGGTGGAGGGCCGCGCGCTGCCCGGCGGCAACGGGGTGGTGCTCTCCCGCGCCACGTCGGACGGGCTGTGGGTGCAGGTGCTGCTCAGTCTGTGGCTGCCGCTGCTGGCCGGGCTGGCCGCCGGTGTGGTGGCCGGTCTCCTGTTGGCCCGCCGGCTGGCCCGGCCGATCCGCGTCGCGGCCACCGCCGCCGCCCGGCTGCGCGCCGGGGACCGCGCCGTACGGGTGCCGGTCGAGCCGCCGGACGAGGTCGCCGACCTGGCCGAGGCGTTGAACGGTCTGGCCGCCGCACTGACCACCAGCGAGGGCCGGCAGCGCGAGTTCCTGCTGTCCGTCTCGCACGAGCTGCGCACCCCGCTGACCGCGATCCGGGGGTACGCCGAGGCGCTGGCCGACGGGGTGATCGACGCGGACGGCAGCGCCGACACCGGCCGGACCATGCTGGCCGAGGCCCAGCACCTCGACCGGCTGATCGGCGACCTGCTGGCGCTGGCCCGGTTGGAGGCCGCCGACTTCCCGCTGGAGCCGGTACCCGTCGACCTGACCCGACTGGCCGCCGACGCGGAGCCCACCTGGTCCGGCCGCTGTGCCGCGGTCGGTGTGCCGTTCCACCTTCAGACGCCCGGTGGGCCGGTGTCCGCGTACACCGATCCGGGTCGGATCCGGCAGGTGCTGGACGGGCTGTTGGAGAACGCGCTGCGGGTCGTACCCCCGGGCGCGCCCGTGGTGCTCGCGGTCCGGCCGGTCGGCGCGGACCCGGCGGACGGCGGTGTGCTGGAGGTCCGCGACGGTGGGCCCGGCTTCACCGACGACGACCTGGCGGTGGCGTTCGAGCGGGGGGCGCTGCACGAGCGGTACCGGGGGGTGCGCAAGGTGGGCAGCGGGCTCGGGCTGGCGCTCGCCGCCGGGCTGGTGCGCCGGCTCGGTGGGGAGATCGTCGCGGGTCACGCGCCCGAGGGTGGGGCCGCCTTCACGGTCCGGCTGCCCGGTGATCCTTACCGGACCCGAACATCGGCCTGACGGTCCGCTCGTCCTTCCCGGGGAGGCTGAAGGCTCCACGGACGAGAGGGAGAGTCATGCCACGTTGGGGATTCGTCACCGGCACCACGGCACTGTTCGCAGCGGTGGTGCTCGGCGTCAGCGGATGCGGCGCGGCCGAGGTGGCCAGCCAGCCCGCGCGGGACGCGGCGGTCGAGGTTGCCGCCGCGATGGGTGTGGAGGGCCAGGCGCTCACCGCGATGGGCTTCGACGCCAACGACCTGGACGTGCAGAACGTCGCCGCCCCGGCGACGCCCGAGCCCTCCCCCTCGGCGGCCGAGAAGGGTAAGCAGAAGCGCGGCGAGGAGTGGCGTAAGCGTCGCCAGGCCCGCGTGCTGCTGCGGAAGAACACCCTGCACGGCGAGGCGGTGGTGCAGACCAAGGAGAACGGCACGCAGACCGTCGCCGTCCAGCGTGGCGCGGTGACCGCCGTCGACGGCGACTCGATGACCGTCAAGTCCACCGACGGTTTCACGATGACGTGGACCTTCGGCGACGACCTGCGCGTCGTCGAGAAGCGGGCGACGGTGCAGCCCAGCGAGGTGAAGGTCGGTACGACGGTCGGCGTCGCCGGCACCAAGGACGGGGACAAGGGCGTCGCCCGGCTCGTCCTCATTCCGCGCGCCAAGTAGCCGAGAGCGAGGGGCCCCGCACGTCGTACGTGTGGGGCCCCTCGCCTGTCGTCGTTTCAGCGGCCCGGAGGCAGGGCGTAACCGACGTAGTCGCGGAACTCCAACCGCCATCCGGCCGGGACCAGCTTGGCGCAGGTCGGTTGGCTACCGGTGCAGACGATCGCGTCCACCGAGGCCGGGTCGGCCGGCGGTCGCTCCGGCAGGACCGACTGCAACGACACCAGATCCGGCGAGCCGCCGTCCGGCTGGCGCAGCAGCAGCCACCATGGGTACTCCCAGTCGTCGTTCCGCTCGACCAGACCGATCCGGCGCGCGCCGCTCTCGCGGACCGCCGCCGCGGCCCAGCGGAACTCGTCGGCCCACTCGGGCCGGCGCAGGAACCGGGTGTCCCAGTCCGAGGTGGTGAAGACCGAGCCCGAGCCGACGAGCCGGCGCGGAAAGCCGTACGACAGCGCGAGCACTCCGGCCAGCGCCGAGGTGGCGAGCACGACGACGACCGCCCCGGCGGCCACCGAGCGCCGCCTCCGACCCGGGTGGGCGGGCTCCGGCGTCCGGTCGGCGTGGCGGCGCAGGAGCGCGTCGAGCCAGCGGCCGGCGAGCGGGACGGCGAGCACCAGGGCGTAGAGGATGAGTCGGTTGCCCCACGGCTGCCACTTGATCATCGAGGTGTGCAGCAGCACGGCGGCCAGCACCACCACGGCGTACGCCCGCAGCGGCCCTACCTGAGCGGGATCGATCCGGCGCGGGCGGACGAGCGCGACCAGCGCGCCGAGCAGCGCCACCGACCCGGCGATCGGGAACGCCACCCGATCCTCGTCCGGGTACCAGGCCGGCACCGGGAACACCTCCCGGCCGAAGGTGATCGCCCGGTCCTGGGGGTCGACGCCGATCGCCTCCGCGCCGCCGATGATTGCGTCCGCGCCGGCGGTTCGCAGCGGCGCGATCGGGGTGTCGAAGGCCGTGTGCCCGATGCGCAGCGCGTTGACCAGGATCGAGGCCGGGTCGTGCCGTTCCATCGGGATCGACTCACGCAGCCGGGGCGGACCCAACGGGTGCCCGAACTCGGCCGTCACCCGGGCCAGGAACGGGCCGACGACCAGCGCGGCCACCGCCAGGATCAGCACCGAACCGGTGACGACCCGGAACACCGGCCGCGCCCGACCGGCCGTCGACCCGACGGCCGCTGAACCCGCGTCCGCTGTCCGACCGACCGCCTCGGTGGCCGATGCTCGGTCGGCCAGGGCCAGCCGGAGCTGGGCCAGACCCCAGAGCACCAGCAGCGGGCCCACCGCGATCAGGCCACTGGTCTTGGTCACCGCGGTCAACCCGGTGGCCGCACCCAGGCCGAGCACGGTTCCCCAGCCGGTCCGCCGACGCAGACCGTCCAGCGCGAGGGTCGCCGCGCACGCCACCCACGCCGCGCAGACCAGGTCGGTCTGCGTGCTGGTGGCCTGTAGCGCGACCATCGGGGTGCTGGCCAGCACGAACGCGGTGATCAACTGGGCTCGCCGGCCGCCGCCGAGCTGCGCGGTGATCCGGGCGGCCACCAGGAGGCAGAGCACTCCGGCGGCCCACTGCACCAGGTTGTGCAGCGCGTCGCCGCCGGTGAGCAGGCGCAGGTGCAGTAGTAGGTACTCCGCACCGGGCGGGATGGTCACCTGCCGGTGGATGGCGGTGGGCCAGAAGTCGAGGTCGCCCTGGGCCACCCAGTGCTCGACCTTCGGCAGGTGGTACGTCTGCGAGTCGAAGTTGTTCGGCTCGGCCAGCAGCGCGATCAGCAGCTCCACCAGCACCAGGCCGCCGATGCCGCCCGCGAGCAGCCGTTCACCCCGACCTGCCGTACGCCAGCTCTCGGTTGCCCGGGCGAGCAGTCTGGCGCGTACTCGATTCGGCTGGACCGGTGCGGCCTCCCGCCCACCCACCGGGCCGTGGTCGACGGCCGGGGCGGGTGTGTCCGGGGTGGCGCCGGCGGGCACCGCCGCGCCCACCGGCACCGGCTGCGGTGTCGCGGCGGCCGCCGGTGTGGCCGGGGTGTCGCGACGCCGGCGCAGAGCGACCGCCGTCCCGGCGGCGACGAGGAAGAGCAGCCAGGCGACGACGAACGCCGGCCGGGTCAGCGCGTGCAGCGCGCCGAGCACCTCGACGACGAGCACCGCGTACGCCCCGGTGAGCAGCGCGGCGCGCACCGCGGCGAGCCGGGACGGGGCCAGCGGAGAAGTCCCGCGTGGCTTCGCCGCGATCGTGAGCAGGAGCACCGAGGCGGCGGGGAGCACCGCGAGCAGGGAGCCGGCAGCCGACATGGCGGGAAGTAAACACCATCGGGCTGATACCGCCACGCCGGCTGTCCGACGGTGGCGGCCACCGTTGGGCTGACCAGCCAGGCTAGGCTATGCCCGACGTGTTGTCGCCACCGTGGAGATTCCCGTGAAGCTCTCGATCCTCATGCCGGTCTACAACGAGGAAGAACGCATCGCGGATGCCCTCAAGCAGGCATTGGCGGTGGACTACCCCTGCGAGATCGAGCTGGTCGTGGTCGACGACGGCAGCCGCGACGGCACCGGCGAGGTCCTCGGTCGCGCCGACGACGCGCGCCTGCGGGTGATCACGCACCAGCGCAACGCGGGCAAGGGCGCGGCCATCAAGACGGCGGTGGACAGCGCCGAGGGTGAATACATGGTCATCCTGGACGCCGATCTGGAGTACGACCCGCAGGACATCCCGAAGCTGCTCGCCCCGGTGCTCGACGGGCGGGCCACGGTCGTCTACGGCAATCGCACGTTCGGCAGCCACAGCGCCTACAGCTTCTGGTACGTGATGGGCAACAAGGGCGTCACGATGGCGGCGAATGTCCTCTTCAACTCGTACATCGGTGACCTGGAGACCTGCTTCAAGCTGATGCCGGTGGAGCTCTACCGGTCGCTGGAGGTGCGCTCGCGGGGCTTCGGCATGGAGGCCGAGGTGACGGGCAAGCTGCTGCGCCGCCGGATCCGCCCGTACGAGGTGCCGATCAGCTACCGGGCCCGGGGCCGCGAAGAGGGCAAGAAGATCACCTGGAAGGACGGCGTCGAGGCGATCTGGATCCTCGGTCGCGAGCGCGCCCGCCGTCGCCCGGCGGTCTCGTCCGCTCGTTGATCGCCGGTAATCTTGAGTTGAAGTCCACTTCAACTCAAGGACCCGGTGATGCAGGACGCGTTGACGATCGGTGAACTGTCCGTCCGCTCCGGCGTGGCGCCGTCCGCGCTGCGCTACTACGAGCGCCTCGGCCTGATCCGCGCCGACCGCACCGGCGGCAACCAGCGCCGCTACGCCCGCGCCGAGCTGCGGCGGGTCGCCTTCATCCGGATCTCCCAGCAGGTCGGCGTCTCACTCGACGAGATCCGCGACGCGCTGGAATCGCTGCCCGGCAGCCGTACCCCCAGCCCGCAGGACTGGGAGCGCCTCTCCGCGAGCTGGCGCGGCCGGCTGGACGAGAAGATCCGACTGCTCACCAAGCTCCGCGACGACCTCGACGGCTGCATCGGCTGCGGCTGCCTGTCGATGCAGCGCTGCATGCTCTACAACCCCGGCGACACCCTCGCCGCACAGGGCCCCGGCGCCCGCCTCATGCTGCCGCCCGCCTCATCCGACGGTGAGTAGCACCTTCCCGACGTGGTCGCTCGACTCGACCAGCCGGTGCGCCTCGGCCGCCTCGGCCATCGGCAGCCGCCGGTCCACCACCGGGCGGACCGCGCCAGCCGCGACCAACGGCCACACCTCATCGCGTACGCCCCGCACGATCGCCGCCTTCTCGGCCAGCGGCCGGGAGCGCAGCGCGGTCGCCGACACGCTGGCCCGCTTGGTCAGCAACGCGCCGAGATCGAGTTCGGCCTTGCGGCCACCCTGCATCCCGATCACCACGAGCCGGCCGCCGGTGGCCAGCGCGGACACGTTCCGCCCCAGATAGGACGCGCCCAGAATGTCGAGGATGACGTCCGCGCCGTGGCCGTCGGTGGCCTCGCGGACCTCCTCGACGAAATCCTGGTCCCGGTAGTCGATCGTGTGCGAAGCGCCCAACTCGCGCAGCCGACCATGCTTCGTGGTCCGGGCGGTCGCCAGGACCGTGGCGCCGAGCGCCGCCCCGAACTGGATCGCGAACGTGCCGATCCCACTGCCGCCGCCGTGCACCAGCAGCGTGTCACCCGTTTCGAGCCGGCCCACGCCCACCACGTTCGACCAGACCGTGCAGGCCACCTCCGGCAGCGCCGCGGCGTCGACCAGGTCCACGCCGGCCGGCACCGGCAGCAACTGGCCGGCGGGCACTGCCACGCGCTCGGCGTACCCGCCACCGGCCAGCAGCGCGCAGACCTCCTGGCCGACCGCCCACCCGGTCACCTCCGCGCCGACCGCGTCGATCACCCCGGAACACTCCAGACCGAGGTACGCGGGCGCGCCCGGCGGCGGCGGATAGTGCCCCTGCCGTTGTAGCAGGTCGGCGCGGTTGACCCCACTGGCCCGCACCCGGACGATCACCTCGCCCGGGCCGGGCTCGGGATCGGGCACCTCGGCCCAGACCAGCGCGTCGGGTCCACCAGGCTGCGGAACGGTGATGGCTCGCATCCCCCCAGTCTCACCCGCCGCGCCCCCCGCCGCAGACGCACCCCCGCAGCGGCGGCCCGCCGGGCTCGGTTGCCCCGGCTTGCGGGAAACCGGGCGGTCCCCGGGCTTGGTCAACTCGGCTTCCGCGAAACCGGGGTATTCCGGCGCGCGGGACGCCCCGGTTTCAAGGACGTCGAGTCGATCAAAGCCACAGTGGACGCTGGAGCTGCCGCCTGGCCGGCGCTTTTCGGGGAGGGACGCCGAGCCGGCCGCCGGGTGCCGTGGCAGACTGTTCACGGCCGCGCACCCACGGGTGCCGGTCCGGGAGGGTTCGCCTAGTGGCCGATGGCGCTGGTCTTGAAAACCGGTAAGGCAGCGATGTCTTCGTGGGTTCGAATCCCACACCCTCCGCACACGCCGCGCTGCCGTCAGGCCGCCGGCAGGTAGCTGGCGATCCAGTCCCTCAGTCGGTTCCGCACCAGCGGATGCACGTCAACCATCTCGATCCGCTCCGCGACCACTGCCGGATCGACGAGCCCGGCCCGGATCAGCGCGTCGGCGAAGGCGTGGTCCTTCTCCCGGCCGGCCACCAGCTTGGACACGACGCAGTCGTGCGGTTCGAGCGTGTAGCCCCGCCCCGGGTGGGTGCTCTGAGACTCCACCAGGACCAGCCGATCCCGCCAGCCATCGGGCAGCCTCGCCGTCGACACGCTCACGCCCTGGGCGTAGTAGCCGTTCGTCTCGTGGAACAGCGAAAGCTCGCCGATGGCACCGTCGACCTGGTCAGCCTTCCGATCGTCGGGATCGTCAAAGAACGCCACGTCGACCTCCATCGAGGCGGTGGCTTCGAGCGGAAGTCTGCTCTCCGGGATGGCCCCCAGGACCGACTGGCTGCCGATGACGAGGACGTCCGGGTCTCCGACGATCTGGCACGCGGACCGCAGGACATGCTCCAGTTGCTCGCGTCTCACGCCACTCGCCCCCAGCCGCTGCGCCTGAAGGAGTCGAGAACCTTCGTGCGCTGGGGCTGCGAGAGGACCCCGGCGAAGGGCGAGTTCTGTCGTAGCTCCACAGCTTCCGGGTCATCCGAGGTCAACGTCTTGAGGACGGCACCCACACCCTCGTTGATCTTGTCCTGCCAGCGCCTGAGCCAGACTTCGGTCATGGTTCCCTGGTGTTGCCGCAGGAGTCGATCAAGATTTTCCCCGGCCTTGTTCAGTACCGCGTCCGGGTCGGTGACCAAACTCCCCGCTATCGCCTGGTGCAGCCACAGTGACTTGAGCTGATCACGAGTCAGTTTCGGCTTGGGGTGCAGCAGCGCCTCGACATGTTCTCGCCGGAGCCGTCGATGCGCGCCGACCTTCACAAACGGCAGTTCGCCACGCTCGCACAGGTTGACCACCTGCTGGCGCGACGTCCCCAGCAGCTTGGCAACCTGACCGGTGGTCAGAAGGTCGTCACCCGTAGTCGACACAGGTGAAGCATGCGCCGCAAACGCCAAAAACACAAATAACTTCATCGCGCTCCGCTGGTCAGCCGCTGTCAGTCGGAGCTTCGGCTCGTACGTCTCGTCCACGCCTCGTAGCCGAGTAGGGCGGCGAGGAACGCGGTCAGCAGGCCGAGGGCGGTCAGGGCCGGCAGGTGTCGGCCGACGGGGAGCAACAGCAGCGCCACACCGGGCGCGAGGAACTGCTCGGGTCGTACGCACCGGACGCTGAGGACGAGGAAGGTCGCCCGGCCCGCGAGGTACAGGGCGGTTCCGCCGAACAGCGCGGTGGCCGGGATCCACCCCAACCTGCCGTGCCCCAGCTCGGCCAGCACCTCCTCGACTCCCAGGGCCACGTAGATCGTCCCGGCGAGCAGGGGGAGGTGGGCGACGCTGTAGGCGTTGCCGGCGACGAACCCGCGCCGTAGCCCGGACCGGGTCGTTAGCGCTCGGCCGGCGTTTCCCGCGCTCGCGAAGTACAGCCAGTAGAGGCCTCCCGTCACACTGAGAGTGAGCAGGCCCGCCACCAGCGTCTGCCCGCGGATCATCTGGGTCCCGACACCGGCGCTGACCGAGATCAGGGACTCGCCGAGCGCGATGATCACGACGAGGCCGTGCCGCTCGACGAAGTGACCGGGGCTGCGTACCGGCCATCCGCTCAGGAGCAGGGCGAGCACCCCGCCGCTCATGTCGACGAGGAGCGCCGCCGCCCAGAGCAGGATCTGCGGGGTGCCGCCGAACGCGGCGCCGAGGACGAGCGGGATCCAGGACAGCGCGGTGGTGAAGGCGTAGAGCCGGACGGTCCGCAGCATCCGGGGGTCGTCCGAGGCCACCCAGTGGAAGAGGATGAACTGAATCGTCCGCACCACGACGTACGACAGCACCAGGATCAGTCGCGGCATCGTCGTACCCGGGCCGGTCTCCCAGACCTCCGGGATGACGAGCGCGATGAGGAAGATGGCCCCCATCGCGACGGTCACGCCAGCGCAGCTCGGCCCGACGTCGATTCGGACGGAGTTGCCGAGCCAGGCGTACACCAGCCAGGAGTTCCACAGCAGCATGAGGACGAGCAGTCCCTGCACCAGGGTCACCGGCGCGGGCCGTTCGCTCATGAACGAGGTGACCCGGATGAGCCCGAAGACGAGTACCAGGTCGAAGAAGACCTCGAACAAGGTCGGTCGGTGGGTCTCCGCCGTGACCACTGGCCGCGCCATCCGGTCATCTTCACCGTCCGAGCGGGCGGCGTCCGGTGCCTGGCCCTCCGGTCACCCCCGCGGGTCTGCGGCTACCTACCCTCGGGCTCGTCCCGTCGGGCTTCGCGGATCGTCGTGTCGGCGAGTCGTTCGACGGCGCGTCGACGCTCCTCGGCGAGCGCCCGCTCGTCCGGTCTGCGCAGGACACCGACGACGGCGACCAGAAAGTCCCGCCAGATGCTGAACAAGAAATTCCCCCCGTGGAACGCTTCAGGGGCACCACCCTAGCCCGCTCCCGTGATCCGGCACACCCCGACCAATCGGTCGTTCCACGCCGTGGAAAGGGGTATGAAGAGGCTGGTATCTGCCCACTCCGGAAGGACGCGTACCGATGACCCTGGAACGACCGATCGCCCCGGACCCGTACGAGCTGCTGCCGACCGTTCCCTCGTTCACCCTGACCAGTGACGACGTGCAGAACGGCGAGCCGATGGACGTCCGGCACGCCCACGGCAGCGCCGGCGGTGAGAACGTCTCGCCGCAGCTCACCTGGTCGGACTTCCCCGCCGAGACCAAGAGCTTCACCGTCACCTGCTACGACCCGGACGCGCCGACCGGCAGCGGCTTCTGGCACTGGGTGCTGGTGAACGTGCCGGTCGACGTCACGCAGCTGCCGACCGGTGCCGGGGGTGCGGCGGGCACCGATCTCGGTGGAGCGTTCTCCGTCCGCAACGACTACGGCGAGCAGGGCTACGGCGGCGCGGCGCCGCCGCCCGGTGACCGCCCCCACCGGTACGTCTTCGCGGTGCACGCCCTGGACGTCGACCGCTTGGACGTGACCCCCGACGCGAGCCCCGCCTACGTCGGCTTCAACCTGACCTTCCACACCCTGGCAAGAGCGGTAATCCGCCCCACCCACCAGACCAAGGAGTAACCCCACCGCGCCGATCTTGCACTTTCTGCGCTGACATACCCCCACACAGGGAACGTTACGGCAGCAGAAAGTGCAAGATCGGCGCGGTTAAAGGGGGGTCAGGCCGGGACGCGGGCCACGGCGAAGACGGACTGGCCGAACGGGGGGCGGACGACCTGCTCGGCGGCCTTGGTGGCGGGGAGGACCAGGGTGTCGTACACCTTGACCATGGGGCCCTCCTTCGGCATGAGCCGGAAGACCTTGGTGGCCATGAAGTAGCCGATCAACCCGAGTGCGTTCGCGTAGTGGATCTTTTCCACGGTCAGGCCGGCCTCGGTCATCGCCGTACCGAGCGTCTTCTTCGTGTAGCGGCGGACGTGGCCGGTGGCGATGTCGGCCGGGCTCATGGCGAACTGGAACGCCGGCACGATGATGATCACCGCGCCGCCGGGTCGGACCAGGTCGCGCATGCTGCGCAGCGCGCCCACGTGGTCCTCGATGTGCTCCAGCACGTTGTACGAGACCGCGGCGCTGTAGTTTCCCCGATCGTTGTGCGGCAGCAGCATCTGCCGGACGTCGACGCCCGCCTGGCTGGCGAGCCGCTCCTTGAGCTGCACGAGCCGGTCGGGGTCCGCCTCCGTGGCCGTGAACCGGGGAAGCCGCTGCGACCATTCCAACGCGTAGTCGCCGAGGCCGCTGCCGATCTCGATCGGGTCGTCACCGAGGTACGGCACCGCCAGTTCGACGAACCAGCGACGGTGGTTGACGGCCATCGCCAGGCCCTCAAGCACCTCGGACTGGACGCGCTGGTCCCCAGTGATTTCTGCCATGCGTCGATTCCTCACGATATGAACTCGACCCGTGCCTGGACCGACAGAGTGAATCATCCGCTTGGATGGCAGAGGAATCGGGGGAGCTGTTGGCCGAATTGCGGGTCGGGGGGTGGGCACGTGATCGGCGGTCGGCGAACCCGGCACATAGTACGGCAGTACCTCGAAACATGTCACGGCACCGTCATACGCTGACTACCCTATGAATTGTCATGACTACTCCCGAATCGGACGCTCCCGGCGACGGTCCGTCCACCGCGTCGCGGGTGGAGGAGCCCGGCGACGGCGATCGGTTGCGCCGTAACGGGAAGTGGGCCGATCTGGCCGCCGTGCTGAGCTTCGTGGTGCTCGGCTTCTGGATCACCGGGCGCCTCTGGTGGGACCCGGGCGGCGGAGTGCGGGACAACCGCTCGGACCAGTCGCAGTTCGAATGGATGATGGCGCACGGTGCGCGGGTGGTCACGCAATTCGCGTACCCGTTCCATTCGGACCAGATGAACGTGCCGGACGGTGTCAACCTCATGGCAAATACGTCCGTATTATCCATTTCATTACCAATGACACCGATCACCCTGCTGTTCGGGCCACGTGCGTCATTCCTGCTCTTTCTCACTCTCGGAATGATCGCCACCGCCACGGCCTGGTACTTCCTGCTCTCCCGCGTCCTGGTCGGAAGTCGGGGGCCGGCCTGGCTGGGCGCCGGCTTCTGCGCGTTCGCGCCGGCCATGGTGTCGCACGCCAACGGGCACCCGAACATCGTGTCGCAGTTCGTCGTCCCACTGATCATCTGGCGTACGCTGCGGCTCGCCGACCCCGGCCGCTGGCTGCGTAACGGTGTGCTGCTCGCGTTGGTGATCGTCTGGCAGGCGTTCCTCAACCTGGAGATCCTGCTGATGACCGCGATCGGGCTCGGCGTGGTCGTCGGCGCGCTGGCCCTCGCTCGCCCTGCCCTGCGATCACGGACCCGAGGGTTCCTCGCCGGCCTGGCCGTCGCCGCCGTGGTCGCCGGTGCGCTGCTCGCGTACCCGCTGTACGTGCAGTTCTTCGGTCCCGGCGCCTACTCCGGGTTGTCCAGCCTGATCCGTGGCTACTCCAGTGACCTGGCCTCGTTCGTGGCGTACTCCCGGGAGTCGCTGGCCGGCAGCCCGCGCACCGCCGCCGGCCTGGCCAAGAACCCGACCGAGGAGAACAGCTTCTTCGGCTGGTCGCTGCTCGTGCTGGTGATCGCCCTCGTCTGGTGGCTGCGGCGCTCGGCGGTGGTGCTCGCGCTGGCCGGGCTCGGGCTGCTCTTCGCGGTGCTCTCGCTCGGCCGGGAGATCCGCTTCAACAATCGCGGCACCGGGGTGCCGGGGCCCTGGGCGGCGCTGGAGAACCTGCCGATCCTGCACTCGGTGGTGCCGACCCGGTGGGCGCTGGCGATCACCCCGATCATCGGGGTGTTGCTCGCCTACGGCGCCGAGCGCGCCCGCGAGGTGGCCCGCGCCCGACCGGCCGCCCGACCGCAGATCCGCTTCGCCACCGCGACCGTGCTGACGATGGCCCTGCTGCCGATCCTGCCCACCCCGCTGCCGGTAGTCCAACTGGATCCGGTCCCCACCTTCGTGACCAGCGGGGCGTGGCGGCCCTACGTGGCTGGTGGGCGCAGTGTGGTTACCTTGCCGCTGCCGGACACCACCTACGCGGAGCCGCTGCGCTGGGCTGCCGTCACCCGGCTGGACATGCCGCTGGCCCGGGGCTACTTCCTCGGCCCGGACACCCGCCCGAGCGCCCAGCCGCCGAAGGTCGCGCTGTTCACCGCGCCGCCGCGGCCCACGAGCAGCTTCTTCGCCACCATCCGCCGGACCGGCGCGGTTCCGCCGATCACCCCGCAGAGTCGGGTCAAGGCGGTCGACGACCTGCGCTACTGGCGGGCCGGCGTGGTGATCCTCGGACCGCACGAGCACGAGATGGAACTGCGCCGGGGGATGACCGAGCTGACCGGTGTCCAACCGACCTTCACCGGCGGCGTCTGGGTGTGGGACGTGCGACCGCTGACCGACTGAAGGCGGGACGCCGCCCCGCGCCCTGCCGGCCGCGGTCAGCCCTGGCGGACGCAGCAGCCCTGGCAGACCTTCGGGCTGGGCAGCGTGAAGGCCAGGCAGCAGGTGCGACGCTGGACGCTGGGCTCGCCGGCCGGACCGGGGACCAGCTCGACCAGGTCGGCCAGGTCGAGCGCGCCGAGCAGGGTGTCGATGCTCTGCACCGTCGAGCCGGGCAGCCCGTCGGCACCCCGCAGGATGCCGTGCGCGATGCCCGAGGCGACCGAGCCGAGCAGCGTCCGGGTGCCGACGCGTACCTCTGCCTGGATAGCCGCGATCAGCGGGGCCAGGTGGGCGTCGAGCAGGGAGGCCCGCAGCTCGGCGAGCAACTCCGCCTCACCCGCGACGACGCGTACCTCCGGCAGGCCGGACAGCGCCAGCGGGTCGCTCGGCAGGACCGCCACCGTGGTGCCGTGGCGCAGGCCCAGCGTGATCAGGGGCCGGTGGTCCTCGAAGTGGATCAGCACGTCGGACGGGTGGAGCAGCGGAACCCGGCGGGCCGAGGCCCAACCGAGTACGACCGGCAGCGCCGTCCAGTAGCTGTACGACTTCCAGGCCAGCGCGGCGCAGGCGTGCGGGGTGCCGCCCCAGCGGACACTCGCCGCGCGCAGCAGCTCCGGCAGGCGGGTGCCGTCGACCAGGGTCGTGGCGGGTGCCCAGCCCAGCTCGTCGTCGACCAGCAGCCCCCGGGCGAGCCCGGGGAGGTCGTCGGTGCCGAACATGGTCCGCAGCGCGGCCGTGACGGGGGCGAGCGGCGTGGCGGTCACGTCCCGCCTCGGCATCACCGCAGTCACCTGAGCCGTCCCCCGTCTGAGTGGCCGAGGCGTTCCCCGGCGGACGACCAGGTGCCGTCCTGAGCTAAGGCTAGCCTAACCAAGCTCGCCGGAATACGCGAGCGTCTGTAATCCGAGCGACAGGCGCTGCCGGATCCGGACAGCCGGAGAGGCCCCGGACCGCGTACCGCGATCCGGGGCCTCGTAAACGCGACTCAGTTGTTCAAGCCGCAGTCCTTCGCCGGCGTGGGCGTGCACGGCAGCTTCCGGTAGTCGGCCGGCGGCCAGACGGTCACCTTGGCCAGGTTCTCCTTCGTGCGGGGCAGCCACTCGTAGTCGCTGGTGGTGGTGCCGCTGAACAGCTTGTTGACCACCCGGACCGGCTGGTAGGACTTCGCGTCGACCCAGATCTGCATGGACTCCTCGGCGGTCTTCGCCGCGTCCATGGCGCTGTCCGGGCCTCCCAGCCACTGCAGGTGCACGGTCTGCCTGCCGTCCAGCCGCTCCTTCCCGACGAGCGTCACCTTCCCGCTGTCGACGGCGCGCTTGAGGTCCTTGGGGTTGAGCGCCGGCGGTAGGTGCTGGATCTGGCCGCTGTCGACGGGTTTGAGCGAGGCGATCTGGTAGGTCCACCACTTCTTCTTGTCGTGGTTCAGCTCGACGGCGGTGGAGCCGTCCAGCGCCAGGGTGTACGAGCGGACGTCGCCGTAGTAGATCTTGTTGTCCTGCCGTTCGCGGCTGGTGGCGCGGTCGGCCCAGAGCTCGATCAGGCTCGCCTGCTTGCCGTCCCGGCCCTGGTGCTTGGCGGTCTCGTGCTGGACGTACCCCGGTAGTTGGCCCAGGGCGTTGGCCGTCTGCTCGGCGACGTAGCCGACGGTGAGCATCTCCGGCGCCTCCTTCGGAGCGCCACCGCCGGGAGCGAACGCCAGCGAGGCGCCCACGGCCACGGCGGCGACCACCGGCGTGGCCACGGCCAGACCCAGCGCCCGGGTACGGCGCCTGTTCCGCTGGTGCAGGGTCTCGGTGAGATTCGATGGTGCGG
This sequence comes from Micromonospora sp. NPDC051543, assembly GCF_044454415.1. Classification (NCBI taxonomy): domain Bacteria; kingdom Bacillati; phylum Actinomycetota; class Actinomycetes; order Micromonosporales; family Micromonosporaceae; genus Micromonospora; species Micromonospora sp. NPDC051543. The sequence continues at coordinate 24,449 of NZ_JBITDT010000012.1, read as the reverse complement.
TCATGGTGTACGTCTCCTCGTGGAGCCGGTCGCCCAGCAGGCGGCCCAGCTGTTCGTCGTCGAGAGCGGTCATCGCAGGGTCCTTGCCTCTTCGGTTTCGTGAAGGTCGCCGAGTAGTTCGCGCAGCCGCGCCAGCGCTCGGGAGGTGTACGACTTGACCGTTCCGATCGAGCAGCCGATCAGCTCCGCCGTCTGCTCGATGGAGAGGTCTTCGAAGTACCGGAGCACGATCACCTGTCGCTGCCGCACGGGAAGTTGGGCGAGCGCCCCGGCGACCGTCTGCCGCTCCCCGACGCCGTCGAACCCGGAGTCGGTGGAGCGGAAGGCGTCGGGGTTGTCCGGCAGCGCCGTCTCGCGCGGGCGGCGCAGCAGATCCCTGATCCGGTCCCGGGACAGGTTGACCATGACCTGCCGGACGTACGGCTCAGGCGCCTCGCGGGCCTTCGACCAGCGACGCATCGTGCGCAGCAGGGCGGTCTGCAGCAGATCCTCTGCGTGGCCCCGGTCCCCGGTGAGGAGGAACGCGAGCCGCAGGAGCGCTGCCGACCTCTGCTCGACGAAGCTGTCGAAACTCGGATCAACTCTCACGGGGATAAGGACTCCAACCGCCCGGCGGGGGTTGCCATGGCCGACCGCCGTCACAGAGGGCGAGGCACGAGCTGTCAAGCGGTGTGTCGGGAACATGCCAGATGAGTGTGCGCTCGGCCACGGAACGTGAAACTGATACTCCCGGCCGCGAGGAAGCCGATGACGACCTCACCCCTCGAACGGGCTGCCGAGTCCTTCGCGGCCGAGCTTGCCCGTCAGCGCGCCGGGCGGGGCCTCTCCAAGAAGCAACTGGCCGTGCTGATGGGCTTCGACCCGTCCTACGTGAGCCACGTCGAAGGGCGCCGACACCGCCCGACCGAGGACTTCGCCCGCCGCGCCGAGGCCGTCCTGGAGGCCAGCGGCGCGATCTGGCAGCGTTTCCGCGAGTACGACGACCTCCGGCACGCCCGCTCCGGCCAACCGCAGCGCGAACCCTCGCTGTCCGGCCAGTGGCTGCCCCCCGGCACCGGCCTCGTGGTGGAGCGGGAGTTGGCCTCCCTCACCCACACCGCTGACGGCTACCGGTGCGTCATCCACCGCGAGCTGTACAACGCGGGCACCGAGCCGGTCACCCGCTACCTCGTCCGCGTCGCGGTGGACCGCTACCCGAACGATCCCGGTCGCTCCAACCGGCACCACCGGGAACACCCGCTCACCTTCGCCGAGCTGCAACTACAGGCCCGGCGCGACGACGGCACCGGCGACCCGGAGGCGATGCACTGGCGGGCGAAGCACGACCGGGACGCCTTCAAGGAGATCTGGCTGCTCTTCGAGAACGGCGAACGCCGCTTCCCGCTGTACCCCGGCGACCGGACCAGCATCGAGTACGCGTACAGCGTCGGCCACGACAAGTGGGGCCCCTGGTTCCAGCGGGCCGTCCGGCTGCCCACCCGGCGTCTGGCCGTACGCCTGGATCTGCCGGCGGCGTTCGACCCGCAGGTCTGGGGCGTGGAGACCTCGCTCTCGGCGGAGGAGGGCCCGCTGCGGACGGCCCCGCAGCGGCGCGACGAGGGTGACCGGGCGATCATCGACTGGCAGACCGACGACCCGCCGCTGAACGCCCGCTACCGGATGCAGTGGCGCTTCCGGGCTCGGCCGGACACCGAGCCGGACGCCGGCCCCGGCGCCACCCGGGTCCGGCCCAGCGACCGCATGCGCGGGATCGGCATCGTGCAGCGCGGCGACGACCTGCTCCGACAGCCGGTGCGACAGTTCGACCTCCCCGGCGAGGAGCAGGCGGCCCGCGAGATCGTGGATCGCCTCGTCATGGCGCTGGCCCGGCTCGACGAGCTGCACCCGTTCAGCAAGGGGGTCGGTATCGCCGCCCCGCAGCTCGCCATCGGCCGTGCCGCCGCCGTCGTCCGACCCCCCGACCGCTCGGCGGAACCGGTCGTCCTGCTCAACCCGCGGGTGGTCGACGCCGACCCGGAGACCGACGAGCAGTACGAGGGGTGCCTCTCCTTCTTCGACCACCGCGGTCTGGTGCCCCGGCCGCTGCGGCTAGACGTCGAACACGCCCAGTGGGACGGCAGCCGGATCATCACGTCGTTCGAGTTCGGCATGGCCCGGCTCGTCGCGCACGAGATCGACCATCTTCAGGGCCGGCTCTACGTGGACCGGATGGCGCCGGGCGTGCCGCTGGTGCCGGTCGAGGAGTACCGGGAGACCGGGCGACCCTGGCGCTACTGAGACAGGAGGGGACCGGGGCGCGCGCCCCAGGGGGCAGGGGCACGCGCCCCGGTGTGGGGGGAGGAACGTCTAGAGATCGCCGAACGTGTCGTAGCGGACGGTCGACGGCGGCACCTCGTCGGCGGCCAGCACCCGCAGGGTCGACCGGACCATCTGCGCCGACCCGGAGACGTAACAGTCGTGCGTGGTCCACGGGCCGTACCGGGCCACGACGTCCGGGATGTCACCCTGCTCGCCGTCGAATTCCGGGTCGTCGCTGCACGCGGCGGTGACCGACAACCACGGATGTGCGGCCACCAGATCCTGTAGCGCGGCCAGCCCGTACAGGTCCGTCGCCTGCCGGGCACCGTAGAACACGTGCACCCACCGCGTCCGGTTGTAGGTGGCCAACTCCTCCACCAGCGCCTTGATCGGCGCGAGCCCGACGCCGCCGGCCACGCAGAGGATGTCCCGCTCGGAGGAGCGGTCCAGGGTCATCGACCCCATCGGCGCCGCCAGCCGCAGCAGGTGCCCGGCCTGCACCCGGCGGACCAGCGCCCCGGACACCCAGCCCGCGCCGGGGCTCCGGACGTGGAACTCCAGCACGTTGTCGTCGTTCGGGGCGTTCGCCACCGAGTAGTTCCGCCACACCCTCGGGTGGAAGCGGGGCAGCTCCAGGCTGACGTACTGGCCCGCCCGCCAGGGCAGCGGATGTTGCAGGGCCCGGCAGGTAAGCACGGCGATGTCGGGGCCGTGGCGCTCGTGGGTCAGCACCTCGGCATGCCAGAACGGCGGGTTGTCGTCGTCGGCCGCCCCGGCCACCATCTTCGCGCAGATCGCCGCGTACGCGTCCCGCCAGGCCTGGTCGTACTCCAGGTTCCAGCCGTCGCCGGCGGTGCTGCGCAGCGCGTCGAGCAGCGCGACGCCCATCGTGGCGTAGTGCCGGTCATCGACGTGGTACTTGCGGTGGTCGCGGCCCAGCGCGCGCAGGAACTCGTCGAAGCTCTCCGGGTCGTCCACGGTGTGGATCGCCGTGATGATCGCCTCCAGCAGGCGGTCACCCTGGCCGGCCATCTGCACCGGGAAGAGCTGGCGCAGGGCGGGGTCGAGCAGGAACACCCGAGCATAGAAGTGCCCGGTCAGCCGCTCCCGGTCCTCCTCGACCAGGGTCCAGCTCTCCTTCAGCAACCGTGCGACATCGTCCACCGGTGCTCCTTCTCCAGACGGCAGCGGATCGGGCACCCATAGAATCTCCACGGAGCGTGTGCACCGGTCGCACAGAATGTGCGATCGGTTCATGCCGGCCGGTCGGCCCTGCCCGCTGGCCGGTCCGTCGGGCAGAGTGGTGCGGTGACCGTTGAGCTGACCCGCCCGGTGTCCCGCCGGCTGCTGGGGACCGAAACGTTGCTGGTCCTGGGCTTGTCCCTCGGCCAGTCCGCCGTCTACGCGGTGGTCTCGATCATCGCGAAGCTGACCGCCGAGGGCCCGCTCTCCAAGCAGACCGCCGCACTGAACACCTCCGCCTCGGCCCGCCCCTGGCTGGACCTGACGTACCAGCTCCTCGGCATCGTCTTCGCGCTGCTTCCCGTGCTGCTCGCCGTACACCTGCTCAGCCGGGACCCCGGCGACCCGGCGCGGACCCTCGGCCTGGACGCGCGGCGGCCCGGCCAGGATCTGGCCCGGGGCGCCGGCCTGGCCGCGCTGATCGGCCTGCCCGGTCTGGCCCTGTTCTGGGTGGCGGCGCACCTCGGCCTCAACGCGACCCTGGTGCCGGCGGCCCTACCGCACGTCTGGTGGGCGGTCCCGGTGCTGATCCTCGCCGCCGTGCAGAACGCCGTGCTGGAGGAGGTGATCGTGGTCGGCTACCTCGTCACCCGGCTGCGCCAACTCCAGTGGCGGCTCGCCGCGATCATCGCGGCCAGCGCGCTGCTGCGCGGCAGCTACCACCTCTACCAGGGCTTCGGCGCGTTCGTCGGCAACGCGGTGATGGGCGTCGTGTTCAGCCTCTTCTACCTGCGTACCCGTCGGGTGATGCCCCTGATCATCGCGCACACCGTGCTCGACGTGGTCGCCTTCGTCGGCTACGCGTCGCTGCCTCGCGAATGGTTCGACTGGTTGTGACCACTCAGCGCCGGTGCGGCCGGTAGGCGGCCACCGCCCGCGCCGCCAGCCGATCGGCCGCCGCCGCGTCGCCAAGCGTGGCGGCGACCACCGCCGCCCCCGGCACCAGTCGGGACGCCAACCGCAACGCCACCCATCCGCCGGCCTGCGCGGTGAGCGGCGCGGCGAGCCGCCAGGCGGCCTCCGCCGCCTTCGGCCACGTCCCCTCCACCGGATCACCGGCCTCCCGCGCACCGACCAGCGCGGCCCGCGCGCTCGCCGCGTCCGGATGCACCTGGGTCAACACCAGCAGCTCCTCGGCCCGATCGGGATGCGCCGGGTCCCGGCCGTACGCCGCCGCCAGGTGCAGCACCAGGTTCGACTGGCTCCAGAGCACCGTCACCAGCTCCGCCAGCGGCGCGAACAGGCCGGCCAGCGCCGCCGCTGCCCCTCCCGCGCCCGCGGCCCGCACGTACCGCCGGGTCGCCAGCCGGGCCAGACCGTCCGCCGGAGCGTCCGGGTAGCGGTCCCGCAGCCGCCGCGCCCACTCGGCCGCGCCGGGTCCGAGCGTCCGCACCGCCTCCATCGCCAAAAACTCCGGCGCGAAGCCAGGATGGTCGCGCAGGCGCGCGACCACCTCCGGCAATTCGGGGGTACGCGTCGAAGCCGTCTCCGGGTCAGCCGATGGAACTGCCGCTGCGGCCGGTTCGGGGGTGATCGCGAAAGCCACTTCCGGGGTGGGCGTCGGTGCGGTTTCGGGTGCGCTCGCCTTCGCCGTGGCGGCTCTGCGCGGGGTGACCTTCTCCGGCTCAGCCGTGCGCGGGGTGGACTTTCGCGGCGTGGCAGGGTCCAGAGTCGCGTCGTCCTGGGCCGTCTTGCTCGGGGCCGTCCTGCTGGGGGTCGCCTCGCCCGGGGTCGTCCCGCTCGGGGTCGCCTTGGCCGGGGTCGTCTTGCTCTGGGTCGTGGCGCGGGTGGGCGTGGCGCGCTTGCGAGGGGTTGGCGTGATCTCGGTCGGCGCTGGTGTGACGGGCGTCGCATCCGGGATGGCCGGCGCTGGCGGAGGTGGTGTCGGTGCGACGGCCGCCGTGTTGGTGGCGGTCTTCCGGGGCCGGGGAGCCCGCGCCCTCGGTGGCTGGCCGGTCGGGTCTCCCGCCGCGCCGGGAAGGGCCTGGTCCTGGGCGGGCTGAGCTGCGTCCTGGCCGGGTTGAGCTGCCTTTTTGGCGGGCTTCTTGGTGGGTTCCTTGGTGGGCTGCGCCGTGTCTTCGGCGGGTTCCTTGGTGGGCTGTGGCGCGTCTCTGGCGGCGGCGGGCGGCTCGACCGGGGTGCTCTCCGCGTGGGCGGCGGCAGCCTTCGGCTGTCGAGGCAGGGGACGGTCCGGATCCGGTGGCTGGAAGATCACCGGTGCCGCCTTGGCCCGGCGGGGACGCGGGCTCGCCGGTGCCGCAGGGGCCGTCTCGGCAGACTGGTCGGTCACCTGCGGCGGCGTGAACGTGGCCCGCGCCGGGCGCCGACGCGGGCGCTCAGCAGGCTCCTGGCGGGTCGGTTCGCTGGGCGGCTGCTCCTGCATATCGATGGAGCGTAGTCGCGATCACGTCCCCGCACAGCGGTGGAATACCGGGGCGCGCCGCCCCGGTCGGCGTACCCCGGAAGTCGTTTTGCCCCCGGTGGGTGCCGACCTGTATCCTCGGGCGCGGTGGTCTGCGGGCCACCAGGGAGACTTCGCCTAGTCTGGTCTATGGCGCCGCACTGCTAATGCGGTTGGGGTCTTAAAGCCCCTCCCGGGTTCGAATCCCGGAGTCTCCGCGCGAAAGCCGGGTGTGTACACTGGCTGAGCACGAGCGCCCGTAGCTCAATGGATAGAGCATCTGACTACGGATCAGAAGGTTAGGGGTTCGAGTCCCTTCGGGCGCACAAGATCAAAAACGTCTGACCTGCGGAAACGCGGTCAGACGTTTTTTGTTGATCACCTATGACCGACAGTGCAGTGTCGTGGGGGTTTGATCGCACTCAGTAGTTACAGTTGGTCGTCTAGGCGTTGACCAGCTCTTGTAAATCCGTTGGACGGTGCGCCTGCGGCACCCCGGCACCCTGGAAATTGCTGCCCTACGTCGTCGCGCTGCGCTGGGCCAGGGCGGGGCATCTATGTGCGGCGGCGCTGAATCTCGGCTAGGCGTTCTTCGTAGCTCATCACGCTGTCTCGCCTGAGCCAGTAGACGTTCGGTTGGCGGGCCGACGCCAGCGTGCAGATCCGGGCCAGGTTTAGCCGCACCAACTCGATGATGTGGTCGCGGGCCGCATCGCCGGGAAACAGGAACATGTGCACCTTGGCCTTGAGGAAGGCTTGTAGCTCCAGCTCCCGCTTGAGGATGTACTGGTCGCGGCCGAACACCACCCAGCCCTCTTTGCCTATCACCGGCAGCCAGTCCTCGTCCCTGACGCCCTGCTCCAGCCGTTCCCGAGTGAAGACGGAGGCGGGGCTGTGCACCTGGTAGCCGAGGTCGGTGATGCATCGACGCAGCGACCGGCCATGCATGTTCTCGTCGATGTAGAACTCAGGCGGCGCGGCCCAGGAGGACGCGTGCGGCGGCGCGGGCGTCGTGGATGTCGATTCCGAACTCGTCCGCGACTGTTTCAGCGCTCTCACCCGCCTTCATCATGCCGGCGACGTCCGCCACTCGGGTTCCCGTCGCCGCGAAGATCGGTTGCCCGAAAGACCGTCGCATGTTGACGATCACCTTGGCCGGCTGCCAGTTGGACAGCGTCAGCTGCTCGGGGACGCCCTCGCTGTCGAAGGCGATGTACTCCATGTGATCAGCCACGATTTCCTTGATCACGTGCTGATTGGTGCCACCGACGATCAGGCCTTCCCCGGAACGGGTCTTGCTGAAGTCCCACAGCACGTCGATGCCGTCAGTGGCCAGCTCGGGTGCCACCAGGACGTACTCACGCCCAAACTCTCGCTGGAGCTCCGTCAGGGCCGGGCGGATCTTCTGCGGACGCACGCCGGCATTGCGCAGCGCCTCCAGCACGTGTGCCTCGGCCAGCGCGATGAACGTGACCGGTAGAACGTCCGGATCGCCGTCGACGACGTGCAGGAGCGGCCCGCCGCGCTGGTAACCCCGCGCCCACCGGTGAAAAGTCTGCTGCGGGACCCGGAGATGACGCCCGGCTTGGGTGAGATTGAGGATTCCTTCCGTAAATCGGACGTCGCCCATATATCCCCCTCTCCGTGTGCCATTGATCCGCTGTCAGCAGCATTGCATACGCGCTGTGGAGAGCACACCACCGTCGAGGCGACGCGCAGTTGACCGACGCCTGCGTATGTGGTGGTAAAGGGCTATGGCTTCTCGGCGACGAACGTCCCGCGACCGGTGAAGGTGACGACGAGCCCGCGTTCCCGCAGCAGCCGTACCGCTGCGCGGACGGTGCCGCGAGCTACGCCGTGCTCCTGCTGCAACGTCGCCTCGCTCGGGAGCGGCTGACGAGGCTTGAGCTTCCCGGACTCGATCTGCTTGGCGAGGAGATCGGCGAGCTGAACGTAGAAGGGGACCGGGCTCATCTCGTCAATCATGATCGACACGATATGGACGCGCTACACGGGATGGCCATCAGGTACAGGCAGCCCGGGCTAGGCAGGCTGGCCGGGCTGTACAGGCTGAATAGGTTCGACTACCCTCAGGGTCAGCCATCCGCCCAGGTAGGAGCCATCTCGTGAAGCTCTGGCCGTTCCCTCGTCGTCGGGAAGTGCCCGATCGATCCGGGCCCGCGAAGCCGCGTACGGAGGGCGAGCGGTGACCAGCGTGCCGTTCGAGGTGGAGCTTTCCTGGACGGTGGTCGACTACCACCGCGTGCAGCGATGCAGCCGCTGTCATCCGGACGGCTGGTGCCCGAGGGTCGCCGTAGCCCGAGCGCGGATCCTGGCTTGGCGACGGGCGGTGGGTCGTGCCCCCATTCAAGGGTGGTGACCTCCTCCACATCACGCAGGCGGCCAGCGTCCAGTTCTCCCGGCCGTTCCTCTTCCGGCTCATCCGAGTGCTGGAAGACCGGATCACGTACGACGGATGGGCCTGGATCGAGGGGTACGAGCTGGACGCCCGCAGTGAAGCAGTAGCCCGGCGGGAACCCTTCGTCCAGCCCGCCGGGCTCCGGAAACTCAAGCCTTCGCAACCCAGGAGCGGAGCTTGTCGGGGTTGAGTACGGCCCAGATGTGTTCGATGCGGTCGTCGCTGACGTCGAACGCCATCACCGACACGGTGCTGCCGTCCCGCAGAGCAACGAGACCGGGCTGGCCGTTGACCGTGCATTCCTGGAGCGTCACGCCGGCCGCCGCCGTGGGCCGGTCGACGAAGAAGCGGGCAACCTGCTCGGCTCCCTCGACCGGGTGGAGCGCGGCTGTGACGAGCCCTCCGCCGTCGCCGGTCGCCGTGGCGTCGGGTCCGAGCAGGCCGATGAGCGCCTCGATGTCCGTGGCCTCCCAGGCGCGTTTGAAGGCCCGGACTAGATCGGTACGTCGGCCTGACGCGCCCGCGTCCGGCCGCGGAACGCGGATGCGCCGCCGGGCCGACGCGGCGAGCTGTCGGCATGCCCCGGGGGTACGGCCGACGATCGCGGCCACATCGGCGAAGGGGTAGCCGAAGACGTCGTGCAGGATGAACGCGACCCGTTCGGCAGGGGTCATCGCGTCGAGTACGACGAGGAAGGCCATGCTGACCGACTCGTCGAGGGTGACCCGGTCGGCGGGGTCGGTGTCACCGGTTGACTGGCCGCTGATCCATTCGGCCCGGTCGGGCAGCGGTTCCGGGATCCATTCGCCAACGTAACGCTCGCGCCTGACCCGCGCCGAGCGGAGCAGGTCCAGGCAGATGCGGCTGGCAACTGTCGTCAGCCAGCCACCGGGTGCGTTGATGTCCTCCTGCTGGCGGGGGGACATGGCGTACCAGCGGGCGTAGGTCTCCTGCACGACGTCCTCCGCGTCGGCCAGGGAGCCCAGCAGCCGGTACGCCAGGTTGGTCAGCTGACGCCGCTCCCTGATGATCGCGCTCAGGTTCGGGTCGGGCCGGTCATCTAGCGGGTCGGACGGGTGGGCCATGAATTCATCGGCTCCTTCAGACGATCTGGCTCACCCCTTACGACGAACCGTCGCCGCGAATTGTGCGGTCGCAGGTCGCCTCACATCTTCTCGCGCTGTCTCGTCGTACCGGTCGGAACCGCAGAGGGAGGAGATCGACCGTGGAACCCGTGCACCTAGCGATCATCTACTACAGCTCCACCGGCACCATCCACACGTTGGCGCGAGCCGCCGTCGAAGGGGCCGAGAAGGCCGGCGCCACCGTGCGACTGCGCAAGGTCTTCGAAACCGCCCCGGCGGCGGCGGTCAGCGTCAGGCCGGAGTGGGACCGGCACCTGAAGGACACCGTGAACATTGCCGAGGCCAACCACGACGATCTGGATTGGGCCGACGCGGTGCTCTTCGGCACTCCCACCCGTTTCGGCAACCCGGCCAGCCAGCTCCGCGCATTCATCGACACCACGGGCCCGCTGTGGTTCGGGGGCAAGCTCGCCGACAAGGTGTACTCGGCCTTCACCTCATCCAACACGCCGCACGGCGGCCAGGAGTCCACTCTCCTGGCGCTGATGAACACCTTCTGCCACTGGGGCGGCATCATCGTGCCTCCCGGCTACACCGACCCCGTTCAGTTCCAGGCCGGCAACCCCTACGGCACCTCCCACGTGGTCGGCGACGGCACGCCCGGCGAGGTGGTCCTCCAGGCGGCCCGCCATCAGGCCCGCCGGGTCGTCGACATCACCGCCCGCCTCAAGGCGGGCGGTGCCGCCTGATCACTCGCGACGACGTACCGGACCTGGTCGTGATAGCGCGCCGTCGGAAGCCGGTGCGGGGTTGGAACCGGTGGCGTACGGCGAGCGTCTGCGGGCGTCGCCAGGTTCTCCGGACCTTCCAAGATCGGGACGTCCAGAAGGAATAAAGAACTGGCCGGTAGGTTCGTGGCACATTTTCTGCCGGCTGTTTCTTGTTGGAGATGACGTGAAGAAGCGCAAAGCATTCGCGGCTACGTTCGCTACCACCGCAGCCGTCGTGGCCTCGGTGACGGTCGCCCCGACGGCCGCGCTGGCGGTGTACAGGTGCGCCGAGAAGTATGTGGAGGTCTGCTTCTACGAGAACTTCGGCTGGACGGGTTCGACCATGGCGTTCCGGACCGTCGATGCCGGTGCCAGCTTCGCCGATTTCCGCTGGTACCAGTACACCAACGGAAAAAACCTGAATGATTCAGCGTCCTCCGTGTGGAACGGCAGTAATCACACGATCGGTGTCTTCGAGCACGGCTTCGCCGCCGGCAGCGGCGGCGGCAGGATCACGTTCGTTCCCGCGCACAGTGGAGTGGATTTCACTGGTGGCGGAGACAAGATCCCGAATGACTCCGCGTCAGCGTTCGTGGTGTTCTACGACTGAGCCTTGGCGTGCCGGCTGCTCATCGGTAGCCCCACATCCACCTGGCGCCCCGGACACCGGTCGGGCAGCGGGTGCCTACGTGAAGCTGAGGCCATCGGCCCGGGCGCGTTTGAGTTCGGAGAACGCCCGGCAGCCGGCGAGCAGGCGGAGTCCGTCGAAGACGCGCAGGGCGTCTTCTCCGCGTGGGATCGAGGAGAGCACGGGGCCGAAGAAGGCCACGCCGTCGACCACGATCGTCGGGGTGCCGAGGTCCTCACCCACGAGTTGCCGCGCGCGGGCGGTACTTGCCCGCATCTGGTCGTCGACGTCGCTCCGGCGGGCGACGTCGGCCAGGTCGGCAGGAAGGTCCACCTCGGCCAGGGCCGCCGGGATGACGACGTCGAAGTCCTTGTCGCCTTCGTCGTGGATCCGCCGACCGAGCGCGGGGTAGAGGCGGGCGAGGGCGGCGGAGCCGTATCGGGTGCGGGCTGCCGTGCACACCCGCGCCGGGCCCCAGGCCCGGTCGTTGAACGCCCGGTACCAGGGCTCCAGGTCGCGATGTTCGTTGACGACGGCGAGGCTCATCACCTCGAACCGTAGGGCGATCGGTCGTAGGCGTGCGACCTCCATGAGCCACCGCGAGGTGATCCAGGCGAACGGACAGGAGGGGTCGACATAGGCCGTCAACACGGGGGCGAACTCTTCAGGTGCTTTATCTTCCACGGAAGAGAACTTTAGCTTCCGTGGAAGCTATAGTGCAAGGGTGAACGAGGACCGGGTTGCCGACATCGTGGGTCAGTGGCGTCGTGAACGACCTGACCTGGACCCCAGCCCGCTGTTGGTCATCGGTCGGATCCAGTACCTGGCCGAGGTGCTCGACGCGGCCCTGCGGCCGCTGTTTGCCGCCGCAGGTCTAGGTAACGGCGAGTTCGACATGCTCGCCGCGCTACGCCGGGAGGGCGAGCCGTACGCGCTCACGGCGGGTCAGTTGAGTGAACGGATGCTCGTCACCACCGGTGCGGTGACCAAGCGCGTGGACCGGCTGATCGCCCGGGGTCTCGTGGCGCGCTCGGTCTCCGAGGTCGACGCGCGCGGCAGGGTGGTGGGTCTGACCCCGTCCGGAGTGACGTTGACCGACCGGCTCATCGAGGAGCACCTGGCGAACGAGGCGGCCATTCTCGGGGGCCTGACCGACAGCGACCGCAAGGCGCTCGAGCGCCTACTGGCGAAGTTGACGCGGACCGCGGGTTCTTGAGCCCTGCACACCGGAGCGCGTTACCGGTCTCCGTGGTCCGGACGCCTCGGGCGGTGACGCCAAAGGGCGGTGGCATGTCGTACCGGCCCCGATGGGCCGCCGGAGGTGGTATCAATTCCCAAAAGGTGAGGAATCCGGGCAAAGTCGGGCGGCGGGATGTCGACAGGCGCAGCAACGCTGCTTCGCAAGGCGGAGCAGCCGCAGCGGCCGAGCCTCCTGGAACTCTTCTTCGACCTGGTGTTCGTCTTCGCGCTCAACCGGGTCTCCCATCGACTCGTCGAGGACCTGACCGAAGGGCGAATGGTTCTCACCGAGGTCGGCGAGTCGTTCCTGTTGCTGATGGCCTTCATGTCGCTCTGGTTCGTCACGGCGTGGGTCACCGATCTCTACGACTCCGAGCTGCCACAGGTCCAGTTCGTGGTCTACACGGCCATGCTCGGCGCCATGATGATGGCGGTCGCGGTGCCGGAGGCGTTCGGTGCCGGAGGTCTGGTCTTCGCCGGTTCGTACGTGGCGGTGCACATCGTCCGTGGCCTCGTCATCGTGCCGGCGCTGCGCGGTCTGAAGGCTCAGAGTCGGGCGGCGGGGGTGCTCCTGTGGTTCTCGATGTCCGCCGTCCCGTGGATCGTCGGAGCGCTGCTGCCAGATGCGGCGCGGACGGTGCTGTGGGCGCTCGCGCTCGCCATCGACGGCACTGCGCTGCTGCTCTTCTACCCCGCACCGTGGAACATCTCCAGCCGACCGGGCTGGCCCGTGTCGGCGGAGTACATCTCCGAGCGGTACCGACAGTTCTTCATCATCGCGCTCGGTGAGCTGATCCTGACCACCGGATCGGCCTACAGCGACACGTCGTTCCAGGAGGGTGGCGCAGCCGCGGCGTTCGCCGTCTCGTTCGCCACGACCGTGCTGTTGTTCCGGGTGTACCTGTTCAAGGCGGGCCAGTTGCTGCCCGGGGCGCTCACCGCGACCCGTCGACCGGCGCACCTCATCCGGGAGGCGTTCATCGCCCACATGCTCATGGTCGTCGGTACCGTCGCCATCGCCGTCGGCTACGAAATCGTGATCACCCATCCGTTCGGGCCCACCGGTGCCTCCTGGATCGTCGCCATCCTCGGCGGACCGGTGCTGTTCCTGGCTGGACGAATGCTTGTCGAACACGCGGTGTTCGCGCGGGTGTCCCGCTCCCGGCTGATCGGCGCTCTCCTGCTGGTCGCCGTCGCGCCGGCGATGATCCTCGTCCCGCCGCTGGCTGTGGCCGGCACCGCCGTCGCCGTCCTGGCTGGCATTGCCATCTCGGACGCGATACGCGCGATGGGCAAACCCCCCGAGCAGCCCTCTCCACCCGGCGTCGGAGGTTGACGCATGATCCCATCTATGGGGTTTTGGCCGTTCGGCTGGGCAGGCTGATGTCCAGGCGTTGGCGCTTCCGACGGCGGACACGACCGGGGGATGAGGCTGCGCTGCAGGGCAGCGCTCTCCGGGACCCGAGCCGGACCGTGTTCTTCAGCGATGGCGTCTTCGCCATCTCCATCACGCTTCTGGTGCTGGAGATCCACCCGCCCGAGGACACTTCCCACCTCGGTCGGGGTCTGGTCGAGCTGTGGCCCTCGTTCCTGGCGTACGTGCTGAGCTTCTTCCTGATCGCCTCGATCTGGACCAACCACCATGTCATGTTCGACCAGGTCGTCGCGGCTGATCGAGGGCTGCTCCTGCTCAACACCGTGCTGCTGATGACCGTGGCGTTCCTGCCGTTCGCGGCCTCCGTACTCGCGGCGGCCTTTCGCAACGGGTCGGGTGAGCCGCTCGCCGTGTTGTTCTTCGGCGGCTCCTTCGGCCTGGGCGCGATCTTCTTCAATGCCCTCTGGTGGTACGCGCTGCGGGCGCCGAGGCTGCTGAATCCGCGGGTCAGTGCGCATGCGGGCAGGCTCGTGGGTGGACGCTTCCTGGCGGGTCCGGTGCTGACTCTCCTCGGTGCGGCGGTCGGTACGGTCGCCCCCGTCGCCGGGCTGATCATCTACGCCCTGATGATCCCCATCTTCTGGCTGCCCCTGCCCGCGCTCGAACCGGTTCTGCTCGACGACGAGGATCGGTGACGGCGCCGGCAGGCGTGATGGCGCGCGGCGGTCGTCGGCGGACTCGACCTGCCGACGACCGCCGCGCGGCTGTTCACGGGCTGGTGCAGGTTGGCGACGGGTTGGTCGGCGTACCGGTGGCGAGGAAGCCGAACGTGGCCGTGCCGCCCGGGGCCAGCGAGCCGTTGTAGGTGGCGTTGCGGACGGTCACCGTCGAGCCGCTGGTGCTCAGCGTGCCGTTCCAGACCTGGCTGATGCTCTGCCCGTTGCCCAGGGTCCAGCGGACGGTCCACCCGTTGACGGCGGTCGTGCCCGCGGTCACCGTGACCTCACCCTGGAAGCCGCCCGACCACGAGTTGACCGTGTGGTAGGCCGCGGTGCAGGCAGCGCCGGAGGGCGGTGGCGTCGTCGGTGGTGGCGTGGTGGGTGGCGGCGTCGTCGGAGGCGGCGTCGTGGGCGGTGGTGTGGTGGGCGTATCCGTGGTGGGGGATGGTGTCGGTTCACCCGGCGGCACCAGCGGGCAGGTGGCGCTGTACCGCGACACGCCCCGGCTGTCCGCCAGCGGGCAGAGGAACTGGGTGTAGCGGGTGTCGTTGTCGAGGAACGTCTTCAGCCAGGGGATCAGGAGCCGCATCTCGGTCGGGTTCGACCTGGTGAAGGAGAGGTGGTCGTTGCCGGCCAGCTCGGCCCAGGCGTGTTCCACCGTGGCCGGCAGGCTGTTGTAGATGCCCTGGACGTACGAGGGCGTGACCGTCCCGTCGTTCTGGCCGGACAGGAGCATGGTCGGCACCTGCGTGCTGGACATGTTCAGGTTGTTGCCGGGGGTGCCGGGCGCGAGACCGACCGCCGTCTTCAGGGTGGGCCGCCGCAGCGAGGCGAGCAGGGTGCCCGCGCCGCCCGCCGAGTGACCCATGACGCCCAGCCGGTTCGGGTCGACCCGGTTGCGGACCGGGCTCGTCCGGGTGAGGTAGTCCAGCGCGGCGAGCAGTTGGGTGGCCCGGGCGTCGGCGCCGTCGGTCCGGCTGTTGGTCTCGATGCCGATCACCACGAACCCGAAGGACGCCAGCCAGGGGCCCATCCAGGCCTCCTCGTTGGCGAACAGGGCGGAGTAACCGGGAACGATCGCTATCGCGCCCCAGGTGCCCAGGCTGGTGTCGGTGGGGTAGTAGACGTACCCGCCGTTGAAGCCGTTCCCGGCCGGCACGGTCGCCTGCGTGGTGGCGAACGGACCTCGGGTGGCGGCCACGCTGGCCAGGGTGGGGTCCGGGCCGCGCTGGTACGGGCTGTCCGCGACCGCCGCGTCCCGGGTGGTCGTGGCCAGCACCAGACCGAGGACCACCGCGAGTCCGGCCGTCAGCCATCTGGCCGTGCCGGGCCGCTTCATCGCCGGCTCCACTGCTGGTTGGTCTGGCCCGTGCACGTCCAGAGGACGAGCTTGGTGCCGTTGCCGGTGCCCTGGTTGTAGGGGTCCAGGCAGAGGCCGGACTGTACGCCGGTGATGGTGCCGTTGGCGTTGACGTTCCACTGCTGGTTCGTTCCGCCGTGGCAGTCGTAGATGGTGACCAGGGTGCCCGGCGAGGTGCCGTAGCCGGCGGCGTCGAGGCACTTGGTGCCGTACACCGTCAGGGTCTTGCCCGTCGTGTAGGTCCACTGCTGGTTGGTGCCGCCGTGGCAGTCCCACAACTGCAGTTGCGTGCCGTTGGTGGTGGTCGAGCCCGGGACGTCGACGCACCGGCCGGACAGCGTGCCCACGAGTGCGGTGGTGGTCTGGCCGCCGCCGCTGCTCGGGTTGCCGATGCTGCCGGCGACCGACTGCAACGCGCTGTACCAGCGGGCGGCCATCTTGTCGTATCCGCCGGCTGTGGGGTGGGTGCCGTCGATCAGGTCGGCGGTGGTGAGGGCGCTGTGCATGTCGACGAGGTGGACGCGCTTACCGGCGTTGACCTTGCTCTGCACGATGCCGGGGATCGCCGCGTTGAAGGTGCGGGCGGCGTTCTCCTGGTTGCTGTTGGAGAGCGGGATGAGCTGCGCGACGAACACCTCGGCGGTGGGCGCGGTGGTGGTGATCTTGTCGATCAGCGTGGAGAGCCGGTTCGGCGCGGTGCTCACGTTGTAGTTCTGCAGGATGTCGTTCGTGCCGATGTGCAGCAGTACGGTCTGCGGCCGTTGGGTGTTGAGCCAGTTGACGATGTTCGCGTCGATCTGGTCGATACGCCAGCCGGGATGCCCCTGGTGGTCGTGGTCGCCCAGGCTGGCTGGCCCGTTGAACTGCGATCCGACGAAGTCCACCGTGTACCGGCCGCTGGCGAGCCGCTGCCAGAGCCCGATGCGGTACCCGCCGGGTACCTGTGTGCCCTCGGTGATGGAGTCACCGAGCGGCATCACGCGTACCCCACCGTTGGACTCTGCGCTGGCGGGACTGGTGGGTGCCACCACCCCGGCGATCACGACACCGAGCGCGGCGAGTGTCGCGAGCCATCGTGCCCTCGTTCGCATGGATCTCCCCTTGGTTGGTAGAGCTGGCCGAGGGCGTTGGCCGATCGGTAGGGCCACCCGGGCAGTCGACGTCCGAAGAGAGGGCCGGCCGGACCGAGCAGCCGCCGGCTGCCGGGCGTGGCCCGGCTCGCGCCGATCGTCGGATCGGCACGGCGTTCTGCCTCAGCACTGGGACGAGTGTGAGCGCTAACAGAGACGAGTGTAGATTCATTGGCCCGATCTGGTCTACCTCGACGGCGGCCCCCCTAGCTCGCCAGGGCGCGGGCGCGAAGCCGCCAGGTGTCGCTGAGCGTGATGCCGACCAGGACGCCCGCCGCGGCGACCGTGACGAGAACGGGATCGAGCAGCATCAACACCGGCGTCGCGCCCACCAGCAGCGCCAGCCAGGCCAGACGCGACTTCGGTAGCTGGCCCAGGAGTACGTACTCGGAGTTCATCCGCCCGATCACGAACAGGACCGGTCCACCGGCGATGAGGACCACCCAGCTCGCCGGGGTGGTTCGCAGGGGCTCGTGGAGTACGAGGTCCACCCCCGCCGACGTGGCGATGACCCCGCTCACCACCACGGCGTAGACGTACGGCGCGAGGTACACCGAGTGACGTGGGCGCCAGTGCGCCGAGCGGTCGACGAGCTTGTTGCTCTGCAACACGTAGATCTGCCAGAACAGCAGCGCCGTGAGGATCGCGGCGGCGAACGCGACGGCGCGGGCCGGGGTGTACGGGGTGCTGCCGAACGTCAGCGTGGTCATCAGGGTCAGCTCGCCGAGCGCCAGGATCGCGATCTGCTGATAGCGCTCGCCGAAATGGACGCTCAACTGGCTGTACTGCTCCAGCGGTATCCGTCCGCGCAGTGGCGTCGGATAGCGCAGCGCCGCCGCCAGGTAGTCGATCGTGAGCGCGCCGATCCAGAGGCCGGTACGCCAACCCGGCTCGGCGAGGCCGCCAGCGACCCACAGCACGCCGGACACGACGAACCAGAAGAGGAAGCGCTCCTCCCGCGCGTGCGCCCGTCGTGGACGCAGCGCCACGATCAGCATGACTCCGCGAGCCAGGTGGAGACCGACGTACGCGCCGGCGAACAGGAGGCCCCGCCCGTCGTAGGCCCCCGGTAGGGCGACCGCGAGCAGAGACACGCCGATCATCGTGCCGACGACCACACCCTGGACCGCCCGGAGCTGCGGGTCGTAGAACTCGGTGGTGTTAACCGTCACCGACCAGGTCCACCAGGCCGCCAACAGCAGGACGAGCCTCTGCCCCAGACCACCCCAGGTCGGATCATCGGCCAACTGCATCGACAACTGCGCGAACACGGCCACGTAGAAGACGTCGAAGAACAACTCCAGGAGGGTGGCCCGAGCCGACGAGCTGGGTTTGCGTCGTGGCCCGGTCGGGTCCGCCCCCGTCATGGCTCCGCCGCTCCCGCTGCCGTCGTCCGCACACGCCGCCGCGACGACGCCGGACATCCGGACCCGGTGGCGCGCGGCACACGGCTACCAACGAGTGAGCCCGCCGAGGGATACCGCCGATGGCGCGTACGACGACGGTGGCCCTGGTCACTGACCCGCACGGCCGGTCTGTGGCACGGTGCAGGGCGACCGTCGCCGTACCGATAGAGGGCCCATGCTCCCCAGGACCGCCGAGCCCCACCCGCCGTCTCCCGTCGTCGAACTGTGCGACGTGACGTTCCGGCGGAACGGCAAGCAGATCCTGCACGGCATCGACCTCACCGTGGGCGAAGGCGAGCACTGGGCGCTGCTCGGCCCGAACGGGGCGGGCAAGAGCACGCTGCTGGGATTCTGCGGTGCGCTGACCCACCCGACCTCGGGGACCGTACGGATCCTCGGTCAACGACTGGGCCGCGTCGACCTGCAGCAACTCCGCAGGACGATCGGTCACGTGAACCCCCGTCACCCGCTGCGGTCACCCCTGACGATCCGGGAGGTCGTCCTGACCGGGCTCGTCGGGTCGATCGACCTGCCGCCGCGCTGGCAGCCGACCCCTGACGACCGTGACCGGGCGGATTCCCTGCTGGGCATGTTCGGGCTGGTCGACACGGCTGACGAGCGCTGGCCGACCCTCTCGCAGGGCGAGCGGGGTCGTGCCCTGATCGTCCGGGCGCTCATCAGCCAGCCGCGACTGCTGCTGCTGGACGAACCCTCGACCGGTCTCGACGTCGCGGCCCGCGAACAGTTGCTCGAGACCATCGATCTGCTCCGCGAGACCCACCCCAGCCTCGCCTCGATCATGGTCACCCACCACCTCGAGGAACTTCCGGCGACGACCACCCACGCGATGCTGATCAACGGAGGCAGCGTGGTCGCCGCCGGCCCGGCCGACGAGACGGTCACGACCGCGCAGGTCTCGGCGGCCTTCGCGCACCCCATCGAGGTACGCCACGAGGACGGGCGCTGGGCGGCCCGCGCCGGGTCCGTCCGGCGGGTGGCGGCCACCACCGCCTGAACCCGTCTCCGGTACGCCTTCGGGGTGAACGGTCGATCAGATCTGGCGCGGTTTTGATCGCCGTCCGGACTCCGCCCGTAAGGATTCACGTGGGCGCGGATTCGCCCACCCGAATCGGAGGAATCCCATGCGCAAGACGTCTCGATCCCGTCTCCGGGGACTCCTGGTCCTCGGTGTGGCCGGTGTCCTCGCGGCGGCCGGTGCGGTGACCCATCAGGCGTCCGCCGCCGAGGCGCCCGCCCCGGCCGCCGTGGGTGCCGACGCCCGCCGGGTCGACATCCCGCGTATCGCCTCGGCGATCAAGCCGCCGGCGGGTGCCCGGCCGGTGGGCGCGTACGTCGTCACCAAGGGGACGCAGACCTACACCTGCACCGGTGGCGTGTTCACCGGGGCCTCCGTGCCGGAGGCCCAGCTCGTCGGGACCGGCGGCCGGATCCACCACTTCAAGGGACCGAGCTGGCAGTCCCTGCGCGACAACTCCCTGATCACCGCCAAGAAGACGGCGGAGAGCCCGCGAGCGGGAACGATTCCGGAGCTGCTGCTGACGGTGGACAGCCACAGCGGCACCGGCATTCTCGGCAACGTGGCGTACATCAGTCGGCTCCTGACCTCGGGCGGCGCCGCCCCGGCGGGCGCCTGCACGGACGGCGCCACGACGTCGGTGCCGTACGGCGCGGTCTACGTCTTCTGGGCGGCGAAGCGGTAGCCCGCGGCGACGATCCCCGCAGCTCGACAACCGCTGGTACAGCAGGCTGTACTTTCCGCCGCGGCCGCTGCCGAGGGTGCCCACCGTGACCTATGTTGGCGCGGGAGGTGGGTGGCGATGGCATACGTGCGAGGCCGGTTCCGGGCCTCCGTCGACGCCCTCGAACACCTCGTCGGCGGGCTCGGCACCGCCCTGCTCGCGTTGGGCGCGCTGCTGTGGGCGGCGGTCGTGGCGCTGATCTGCCTGACCGGACTGGGCCGAGGACTGGTGCCCGGCGCCCTGCGCGCGGTGCGTTCGGTGGCCGATCGGGAGCGGGCCCGGCTGTCCCGCTGGGGCGCGCCGATCCCGGCGCCGGGGCCGGTGCAGGAGGGGCTGCGGGAGGCGGCAGGCGATCCGTTCGTCCGCCGGGAAGTCGGCTGGCTCACGCTGCACTCGGTCATCGGATTGCTGTCCGGGCTGGTCAACCTCACCCTGCCGCTCAACGCACTCCAGGAAATCACCTTTCCGCTGTGGTACCGGCTGGTCGCACCCGAGGACGGCGCTCCGGGGATCGTCTGGTGGCGCGTGGACGGGCTGTCCGAAGCGCTCCTGGTGGGCCTGCTCGGGGTGGGCTGGCTGGTCGCCGCGATCGCGTTCGGTCCGGCGCTGGCCCGTGTCCAGGCCTGGCCGGGCCGGTTGCTGCTGCCTCCGCCGCCGGGGATCGACCTGTCGCTGCGGGTGGCCGCGCTGACCGCCACCCGGGCCGCCGCGCTGGACGCCCACGCGCTGGAGCTTCGCCGCATCGAGCGGTCGCTGCACGACGGAACGCAGAATCGGCTGGTCGCGGTCAACGTGCTGCTGGGGGCGGCGCGGCGGGCCGTGCGGCGTGACCCCGACCGCGCCGACGAGATCCTCGGGCAGGCGCAGGACGCGGCGGAACAGGCCCTCGGCGAACTTCGTACGGTGGTGCGGGGCATCCTGCCGCCCGTGCTTGACGATCGAGGTCTCCCCGGAGCGCTGGCGGGCCTGGCCGCGAGTTGCGCGGTGCCCTGCCGGCTCACGGTCGACGTGGCCGTCCGCTGCGCGGCATCGGTCGAGGCCACCGCGTACTTCGTGGTGGCCGAGGCGCTGACGAACGTCGTCCGGCACAGCGGCGCGAGCCAGGTGGACGTCGCCGTCCGTCGTGAACAGGGTCAGCTCCTGGTGACCGTCGAGGACGACGGGCGCGGCGGCGCCGCCGAGGCGCGTGGCTCCGGCCTCACCGGCATCCGCCGGCGGATCGAGGCGTACGACGGGCGGATGACACTGACCAGCCCATCGGGAGGACCGACGAGGATGCGTGTGGAGCTGCCGTGCGGATCGTGATCGCGGAGGACGACCCGCTGCTGCGCGAGGGGTTGGCGCTGCTGCTGCGGGCGGAGGAGTTGGACGTGGTGGCCACGGCGGGTACGCCGGGCGAGTTCCTGGTCGCCGTCGACGAGCACGCGCCGGACGTGGCGATCGTGGACGTACGGATGCCGCCGACCCACACCGACGAGGGCATCGTGGCCGCCGTGGAGGCCCGGCGACGTCGCCCGGGCCTCGCGGTGCTGGTCCTCTCGGCGTACGTGGAGCAGGCGTTCGCCACCGAACTGTTCTCGGTGGGCGCCGACGGCCTCGGCTACCTCTTGAAGGAACGGGTGGGCCGGGTCGAGGAGTTCCTCAGCGCGCTACGCCGGGTCGCCGACGGCGGCAGCGTGATCGACCCCGAGGTGGTGGCCCAACTGCTCGCCCGCAACCGGCGGACCGACACGGCGCTGGCCGAGCTGTCGCCCCGCGAGCGCGAGGTGCTGGGACTGATGGCCGAAGGGCTCGGCAACACCGCGATCGCCGAGCGGCTGTTCGTCACCGACGGGGCGGTGCACAAACACATCCGGAGCATCTTCGCCAAACTTCAACTGCCGCCGGACGACCGCGCCGACCGCCGGGTCACCGCGGTGCTGCGTTACCTGGACGGCGGGCAGCGGTAGCCCCGGAACCGCCTGCCCGGCACCCCCGCGAAGGGGGCACCGGGCGGGCGGCGGCGATCAGAGGGAGATCCGGTCGAACTTCTCCCAGCTACTGATCGACGTACGGTTGGCGATCAGCGGCTTGGTGCCCTTGCTCTCCGCCACCACGTACCTGCCGTTGGCCGCGGCGCGCAGGCTGATCGTGCCGTCCGAGTTGTTGATGATGGTGAACTTCTCCCAGGTGCTGACCTTGGTCCGGTTGGCGATCAGCGGCTTGGTGCCCTTGCTCTCCGCGCTCACGTACCGACCGTTGGACCGTGAGCGGAGTGCCACGTAGCTGCCGCCCGCACTGATCACGTCGAACTGCTCCCACCGGGCAACAGTCGTGCGACTGGCGATCAGCGGCTTGGCGCCGGCGCTCTCGGCCACCACGTAGCGCTTGTTCGCCCGCGAGCGGAGGGCGACGGGAGGCGCGGCCACCGGTGCGCCGGTGAGCTTGGTGAGAGCCGCGTAGGTGCCGTTGAAGACGTTCTGGCTGTAGTTGCCGGCCTGGCTCGGGTTGCCGGCGGCGTACTGCCAGATGGTCTCCGTGGTCCAACCCGCCGGCAGCGGCGGGCGAGCCGTGGTGTAGCCGGCGATGTCCAACGGGTTGGCGCCGAACGACGCGTTCTTGCCGGTGCAGGGATTCCAGTAGTTGGTGTTCGTGTAGATCATCGGGGGCCGGCCGATGCGTGCCTTGACCTGGTCCGTGAAGGACTTGATCCAGCTCGACATCTCGGTCGGGGTGAGCCCGTAACAGGTCGGCGCCCCGCTCCAGTACGGCCACTCGATGTCGACCATCGGCACGAGGGTCTGACCGTCCTTGGCGAACTTGGCATTGTCGACGAAGAAGTTCGCCTCGTTGATCGGGTCGCGCTTGTCCGGCCGGGTGAAGTGGTACGCGCCGACGAGAAGTCCGGCGTCCTTGGCCGCCGCGTAGTCCTCGGCGAAATACGGATTGAGGTACGTCCGACCTTCCGTAGCCTTGACGTAGGCGAACTTGACGCCGCTTGCCGCGACGGCCGGCCAGTTGATCGGGCCGAGGTTGTGGTCGTGGCTGGAGACGTCGATTCCCCGGACCGTGTAACCCGCTGGGATGGCGGCGCTCTTGGCCATCGCGGCGCTGCGCGCGCCCGGAGCGACGCCGGCGTTCGCCCGGCCACCACCGTCGACGGAGGGATCGGCGGCCTGCGCCGGCTGTGTCACGCCGAGCGCCGTACCAACGGCGAGACTGGCGGACATCAGCACGCAGAGCAGTCTTCTAGGCATGGTGAGGTGGGGTTCTCCTTGCTCGCGAGGTCAATTGACCATCGGCGTGGGCCCGCAGAGTATCCCTTGTCGACGATGGGTCGCGCTGTCCTGCGCACCGAATTCAGATCATCGGCACGTGCGTCGAGCCGTACGGTGGACATTTGGTTTCGCCTTTCCCCATTCGATCCGCAGGTGATCACCCTGTTCGCGGCACGGGTGCGACAAGACAAGGGCATGCTCGTCATTACCGCGAAGCGAACCAGGGGGAATCTTCTTGACGGAGAACACGGCTGACGGGGAGCACAGACCCGGGGAGCTCCGGACGGTGCTGACCGTCGTGGCCGTCGGGATCGCGCTGGCCGTCGCCTTCGTGGCCTCGTACACCCTGGCGTTGGACCGACCGCCGCCGAACCGCATCCCGACGGCGCTCGTCGGGGACGCGACTGCCGACGCGGGCATCGCGCAGGACCTGCGGTCGCGCATGCGCGGCGCGCTGCGGTACCAGACCTATCCGAACGCCGGGGAAGCCCAGCGCGCCATCGAGCGACAACGGGTCTACGCGGCGCTGGTGGTGGAACCCGGCGGGTCGCGGCTGCTGGTCGCCAGCGCCGCCGGCAACACACTCGCCCAGATGCTGCGCAACGCCGCTCTACAGCTCAACGAGCAGGGCGGTCGGACACTGCTCGTGACGGACGTCCGGCCGCTGCCCGACACCGACCGCTCGGGTCTGGCCGCGTTCTACGTGATGATCGCCGCGACCCTGCTCGGCTTCCTGACGGCCCTGCAACTGCGGATCAACGTCGGCCGGCTGCCCCTGCGGACCTGGCTCGCCATCCTCGTCGGCCTCGCCGTCGTGGGCGGGATCGCGCTGGCGGTCACCGTGGGTCCGATCCTCGGGGCGCTTCCGGCGTCCCTTCCGGCCCTCTGGGGTACGTTGGCCGCCCAGATCGCCGTCACCGGCCTCTTCAGCACGCTGATGGTGATCCTGATCGGCCGGTGGGCCGTGGTTCCGACCTGGCTGATCTTCATCGCGATCGGCAACGCGGCCTCGGGCGGCGCCGTGGCGACCGCTCTCCTCCCGCAGCCGTACCGCACCATCAGCGTCATCCACCCGAACGGGAGCGTCATCGCGCTGTTGCAGACCACGTCGTACTTCCCCGAGGCGGTGGGCGTACGACCCGTGCTCGTCGAGGCGGCGTGGCTCGTCGGCCTGCTCGGACTCGTCCTGCTCAGCGCCAGATTGGTACGCGACGGCCCGCGCTGGAAGTAGTTCTTCGTGAGCTGTGCCGCCACGAGGGCGGGCCCGGCGTGGTGCCGGGCCCGCCCCACGGGTGGTGGTGGGTCAGGTCAGCGTTGCAGGGTGAGCAGGCCGGGGCGGTAGGGCAGTAGGCCGTAGTCG
>NZ_JBITDT010000011.1:0-332161 GCF_044454415.1 Micromonospora sp. NPDC051543 | reverse complement strand
CCATCGACCGACGCAGCTACCAAGCCACCACCAACATCAACATCATCAGCCCCGACCCTTGACGACCACACCAAACGCCTAACTGAACGGCGTTGGATCTAGACCACCGCGCCGGGGCATCTGCTCCACGACGTCGCCGCCCGCCTCGGGTCGATCCCGGGGCGGGCGGCGAGATTCGACGATCAGTCGTCGTCGCCGTCGTCGTCCGCGTCGTCGTCCTTGTCGTCGGCGTCGTCATCGGCGTCGACCGGTTCCTGCTCGGCCTTGACCACCGAGCCGTTCTCACGGTCGACGTCCACCTCGTGCTCGGTGTCGCCGACGACGACCTCGACGCTCCAGACCGGACGGCCGTGTTCCTGCTCGGCCTCGATCTCGACAATCTGACCGCCGCCAGCCTTGGCGAGCGCGATCTCCCCGGCTCGCTTCTCGTCGACAGCGGCGCCGGCCGGCGCCCCGCCCGCAGACGGGGCACTGGACGATGGGGCACCGCTCGTCGGCGTACCCGACGGTGCGCCGGTCGACGACGGATCGCTGGTCGCCGGCGCGGCGGTCGTGCTCTCGGCCGTCGGCGCGACGGTCGCGGCGGCGAGCGTCGTGTCGGTGCGCGAGTCCCTCGCGGCGGTGACGCCGAGCGCGGCCCCGGCCACCGCCAGCACCGCCACCCCGCCGGCCGATGCCAGGAGCAGATTGGTCCGCTTCATCGTGGTGTCCACCTTTCCTCGGTTGTCGACTACGAGGATCGGCGGAACCGGGATAGCAGCGCGCTGTCCCAACGCTAAGGCCGGGTTAAGCCGGTGGTCAGAGCGCCATGCGCATGAAGACGTCGGCACGGGCGTACGGCGCCAGCGGGATCTGTTCCGCATCGACGTGCTGGAAGCCGGCCGTTTCGTAGAGGTGCACGGCGTTCGGGAGCTTGGTGCTGCTACCGAGGAACAGGGTCGCCGCGCCGAGCTCGCGGGCGCGCGCGATCGCGGCGTCGATGAGCTGCCGGCCCAGGCCCCTGCCGCGCAGCGCCGGGGTCACCGCCATCTTCGACAACTCGAAGACGTCCGCCGAGCTGCGTACCAGGGCGACACAACCGACGATCTCCCCGCCGTCGCGCAGGACGAGCACGTCGCCGCCCGGTTCGACGATGGCAGCGAACGGGTCGCCGAGCGTCTTGCGGTCCGACTCCTCGATGGTGAAGCGGTGGGAGATCCACTCTTCGTTCAGCGTCCGGAAGGCCTCGGCCTCCTCGGGGGTCGTCATGGACGTGACGGTCAGCGTGCTCGGATTCATGACCCCGATTCTCCGGCCGCCCCTATTCGAACGTCCAATATCTTGTTGGGACCGATTCGTATCCTCGACGTATGGATCCCGAGTTGCGCCACCTGCGGTACTTCGTCGCGGTCGCCGAGGAACTGCACTTCGGCCGGGCCGCGGCGCGACTGCGGATGGCCCAGCCGCCGCTGTCGCAGCAGATCCGACAGCTCGAGGCGATGATCGGGACGCCGCTGTTCGTCCGCACCTCCCGGTCGGTGGCGCTGACGCCCGCCGGTGAGGCGTATCTCGTCCGGTGCCGGCGGGTGCTGGCCGCCGTGTCGGACGACGTGCACGAGGCGAGCCGCATCGGGCGCGGGGAGCAGGGACGCTTCGACATCGGCTTCGTCAGCTCGGCGATCCAACTCGGGCTGGCCGGGCCGATCCGTCGGTTCCGTGAACGCCACCCGGCCGTCCACCTACGCCTGCACGAGGCGTACACGGCGCAGATCGTCGACCGGCTGTTGAACGGCGAGGTCGATCTCGGCGTGGTCCGGGACGCGGACGACCACGACGAGCTGATCAGCGTCACCTTCGCCACCGAGTCCTTCGTCGCCGTCCTGCCGGCCGACCACCCGCACGCCGGAAGCCGCGCGATCGACACGGCGGTGCTGCGGGACGACCCGTTCGTCTTCATCCCGCGGGTGGCCGGCGAGCGGGCCTACCAGCGCAATCTCCGGCCGTGCCTGGACGCCGGCTACACGCCGCGCATCGTCCAGGAAGCCGGTAGTTGGACCACGGTGGTGCACCTGGTCGCGGCCGGCCTCGGTGTGACGATCGCACCGGCGAGCGTCACCGCCGTGGCGCCGCCCCGGGTGGCGGTGCTGCCGTTGAGCGGCACCGAGGCCACCACCGAGATGCGGATCCTGCGTCGCCGGGACGACGACCGGGTCACCTCGACCGGCTTCGGGACCGCAGGCCGACCTCCGGACCTGCCCGCGACTAGCCGCGCCGGTTGAGTTCCGCCTCCAGCCGCTGGACGAGGGTCTTGCGGTCCTTGCCGGCGTGCTCGTTGCGCAGGGCGGTCCGGAGCTGTCGCGTGTCGAGGCCACGGACGAGTTTGCTGGCCTCGGCCACCGACATCTCCGACATCCGGCCGGCGGTGGTGGCGTCGCGTCGTGCCTTCTTGGCCGGGCCGGTGTTGGCGACGTACTGCCGGCCGGTCCGGGACGCCTCCCGCTTCTTGGTGTCGGTCGCGCGCTTCTGGCTCTCGGACATCTCGTCCCAGGCCTTCTTGGGCAGATAACGGCTCGTCGTGCCGTCCTTGCGGGCCCGGGCGTCGCCCTCCTTCGTTTGCCACTTCTCGTTGCCCCAGCGCTGCAACGCCTTCTGCCGGTCGTCCTTTTCGCCCAAGAATCCACCGCCGCGCCGCTTGTACTCCTGCGTCACCAGCTGTGACTTGCGCGCCGACCACTGGCCGGGCTTCCCGCCCTTGTCGGACGCCTTGATCTCTTCCTTGATCTGCTCTCTGAGCTCGGGTTTCGTATACCGCGCCATGGGTGGCAGCTACCCGGCAGCGCAGCGGCTATGCCTGGCGCTGCGGCGACGGGCCGAGCCGCAGCAGGACCTGCGCGCCACCTTTCGGGCCCGGGCGCAGCTCCAGCCGGCCGCCGCCGGACTGGGCGGCGCGGCGGGCGATGTCCAGACCGAGCCCGGTCGAGCCGGCCGCGCTGGCGCCCCGCTGGACGGCGCCCGGCGGCAGCCCCGGGCCCTCGTCGGCGACGGTGAGCAGCACCTCGCCGGCGTCGGACACGAGGCGGACCGTGAACGGCGTGCCGTCGGGGGTGTGCGCGAAGACATTGCCGAGCAGGGCGTCCACGGCGGCCGTCAGGTCGTCGGCGGCCACCCCGACGGTCAGCGGGCCGGGGGCCAGGTCGAGGTGGACGGCCCGGCCGGTGTCCTCGGCGAGCACCGACCAGAACGCGACCCGGTCGGCGACGATCGCCGCGGCGTCGGACGCGACCGCGCCCGGCACCGGAGCGCGACGCCAGCGGGCCTGCTGGATCAGCCCGGTGACCGCCCGTTCGAGCCCGTCGGCGGCAGCCGCGATCCGGACCGCGTCGTCCGGGTCGCGCAGCGACTCCGCCTCCAACCGCAGCGCCGTCAGGGGTGTCCGCAGGCGGTGGGACAGGTCCGCGACCTGCTCGCGCTCCTGGAGCAGGAGGACCTGGATCCGGCCGGCCAGGTGGTTGAGCGCCCCGGCGACCTCGCGCAGCTCGGCCGGGCCGGCCGGTACGACCCGAGCGCCCAGCTCGGCGTTCGCCAGTCGGTGCGACACGGCGGACAGGTCGCTGATCGGCCGGACCAGCGTGCGCGCCAGCCGGTCGGCGACCGCCAGCCCGATCAACACCAGCACCACACCGAGCAGCGCCAGCACCAGCCAGGCCCGGGTCACCCCGGCGGTCAGCTCCTGCCGGGGCACCACGATCCGGATGACGCCCGTGCCGTCCGCCCGGCCCTGCACGGCGATGACCACCTCGCGGCCGGCCGCCGACTCCCCGGTGAGGCTCTGCCCCCGTGCGGCCAGGGCCACCGCGGGCGTACGGGGCGCCTGGGCGCCGAGAACCGTGCCGTCGGGCAGGAAGACACTCACCGGCCGGCCGGACTCCGCGGCGAGCTGCTCGACGGTGAGCCGGATGGTGGGCGCGTCGGCGGTACCGACCACCGGCACGAGGCTCTGCGCGTCGGCGGTGGCCCGCACGGTCGCCCGGTCCTGCGCGACGGTGCGCACGAGCAACGCCAGCGGCACCAGGAACGCGACGAGCGTGAGGACGCTGACCGCGGCGACCAACAGCGCCAGACGCGCCCTCACGGGCGGGCCGCGGGTGCTTCGAGGCGTACGCCGACGCCACGCACGGTGTACAGGTAGCGGGGTTGCTGGGCGGTCTCCCCCAGCTTGCGGCGCAGCCAGGACAGGTGCACGTCGACGGTCTTGTCGGCCCCGCCGTACGGGATCTGCCAGACCTCGGTGAGCAGCTCGCGTTTGGTGACCACCTGACCGGGCCGCCCGGCCAGGTGGTGCAGCAGGTCGAACTCGCGCGGCGTCAGCTCCACCAGCGTGCCGTCCAGGGTCACCTGTCGGGACCGGGGATCGACGCGCAGGCCACCCACCACGAGGGACGGATCCTGCGCGTCGACGCCGGCGGGACCTCGTCGCAGGACCGCGCGGACGCGCGCGTCGAGCTGCGCGGCGGTGAACGGCTTGACCACGTAGTCGTCGGCGCCCGCGTCGAGCACCCGGACGATCTCCGACTCGTCGTCGCGGGCGGTGGCCACGATGACCGGCACGGAGCTGACCGCGCGCAACATCCGCAGCAGCTCGCGTCCGTCCAGGTCGGGCAGTCCCAGGTCGAGCACCACCAGGTCGGGCCGGTCGTCGAGGGCGTCCCGCAGCCCCGCCATCGCGGTCGAGGCCGCGGCGACCGCGTGGCCGCGTTCGCGCAGCCCGCGCAGCAGCGGGGTACGGATGGTCAGGTCGTCCTCGATGAGCAGCAGGCGGGCCACAGCAGGCAGGCTAACCGCTGTCACCGCCGGCGCGGCGCACGTTAACCGTGCCTTAGCCTCCGGATATGCCGGGAACAACCATGGATCGGGGATAGTCGGTGGCATGAGCCGTCGTTCGGTCCTCGTCGCCGCCGGGTGGGTGGCCACCGTCGCCGTGGCGACCCTGATCGGGTTGGGCGCGATCCGGCTGGTGGGTGAGAGCATCACCGGCACGCCGGGCGGGGTGCGCAGCGAGGCGGAGATCGAACGGGCGCTCGCCTCGCCCGAGCCGGGGCCGAGTGGCACGACGGGCGGGCCGTCCACGGCGAGCGCCGCACCGAGCGCCAGCGCCGGGGTCCGCCGGAGTTTCGCCACCGGCGGCGGCACGGCCGTGGCCGAGTGCGGCGCCGACGGGGTACGGCTGGTGTCGTGGGCGCCCGCGCAGGGCTACCGGGTGCACGAGGTGGACCGGGGCCCGGACGACGACGTCGAGGTCACGTTCGAGGGCTCGGCCGGCCGGCACGAGTTGAAGGTCCGCTGCATCGGCACCGAACCGGTGGCCGTCGCCGACGACTAACCGGATCGTGGTGCTGCGGCGAGATCGTTAGGATCCCGCCATGATCCGCACCGTCGTTCTCGCCTCGCTGCTGCTCGCGGGTTGCTCGCCCACCGATAAGCCCGACCCCGTGGCCAGCCCGACCAAAGCCTCGGACCTGCGCGCCGTGTCCGCCTGCCGGTACCTGGCAGACGCCCTGAAAGAGAACGTCCTGCCCCCGTTCAAGGACGCGGGCGCCGCGAATCACGCCGCCTACTCGACCGACCCGGATATCCGAGCGGCCGGTGAGCGGCTGGGACCGGCCGCCAAGGAGGTCGGCGACATCTATTTCCGGAAGGACCCCGCCATCGACACCGGGCCCGCCGACCTCCGCCTGGCTGAGGCGCGGCAGGGCATGCTCGCGGCATGCACCAAGGTGTTCGGCGAGCCCCCGTGGGAGTTCGCCCAGGAGCCCACTCCCACACCCAGCAGCTGATTGACGGGCGTGGCCGGCACGAAGGCTCGTGCCGGCCACGTCGTGGTGGTGGTTCAGCTCGTGTAGGCCTCCACCTCCCAGAGGGAGTGGCCGTAGCCGGTCCCCCGGGCCGTGCCGTAGATGCGCAGGTAGCGGCCGTTCGCGCCGAGGCCGCTGTGCTCGTCCACGCCACCGTCGGCGCCGGTCACCGTCTTCACGGTGGTCCAGGTGGTGCCGTCGTTGGAGGTCTGGATCTGGTACGCGCTGCTGTACGCCGCCTCCCAGGCGAGCTTGACCCGTCCGATCGCGGTCGGGCTGCCCAGGTCGACGCGGATCCACTGCGGGTCGGAGAACGTGCTCGACCAGCGGGTGGCGAGGTTGCCGTCGACGGCCTGGGCGCCGGTCACGTCGGCCCCCTCGGTGCTGGACGTCGTCGTCGGCTTGTTGAGCAGCAGGTTGCCGCCGGTCGGGGTGCCGGTGCCGCCGTACACCTCGAACTCGTAGAGCGAGTAGCCCCACGCCGTACCGCGACCGGTGCCGAGGAGCCGGACGTACCGGCCGGAGCCGGTGAGCCCGGTCAGGTCGTCCACCCCGCCGTCGCCGCCGGTCACCGTGCGGATCGTGGTGAAGGTGACGCCGTCGGTCGAGGTCTGGATCTGGTACGCGCTGCCGTACGCGGCCTCCCAGGTCAGCTTGACCCGGCTGAGGGCGTACGTCGCGCCGAGGTCCACGTCGATCCACTGCGGGTCGCCGAAGGCGCTGCCCCAACGGGTGCCGGCGACACCGTCGAACGCGTTGGCCGCGACGAACGCGCCCTCGTAGCTGGATGCCCGCGCCGGCTTGCCCTTGGCCAGGTTGGTGCCCGTGCCGGGATCCGGGTCCGGGTCCGGGCCGGGCCCGCCGGGGCTGGTGGACAGGGTGAACTCGTCGATGTCGAACCACGGCCCGGTGCCCTTGAAGACCAGGTACAGCGTCCGGGTGCCGGTGGGCGCGGTGATTCCACCGGTGACCGTGGCGAAGTTGGCGTACCCGCCGGTGGAGGTGACGGTCGCCGAGCCCACCAACTGCCCGGTGGGTGAGTCGACGCGCAGCTCCAACGTCCCGCCGCCGCCGGCCGGCGCGCCGACCCGGGCGCTGAACGACTGGATGCCGGTCAGGTTGTACGGACGGAACGAGATCCAGTCGTTGTTGTCGATGTATCCGACCGCTGCCCCGCCGTGCCCGGCCGCCCCGGCGACGATCTGCACGCCGGACGAGTCACCGAAGTGCTCGGCCTGGCGGACCCGGGGTTGCAGCACCGCCTGGGTGTGCGTGGTCAGCGCCGGCTGGCCGCCCCCGCCCAGATCGGTGTACTCGGCGTCGATGATGCCGAAGATGTTCGCCGCGCTGTCGTGCTCGCCGTCGGCCGAGGTCTGGATGACCCCGGTGCAACCCTGCGCGCTGGCGAGCTGGTGGCCGTGCGAGTCGTGGCCGAGGACGTAGTTCACCTTGACGCGGGCGCAGTTGATGGTGCCGTCCTGGGCGTCGGTGACCGTGACGGAGAACGGGATCGCGTCCCCGAAGGTGAAGGTCTGCCCATTCAACGGGGTGTTCACGGTGACCACCGGGGCGCTGTTGCCGACGGTGACGACCACGCTCGCGGTGGCGGTCTTGCCGGTGGTGTCCCGCACGGTCAGCGTCGGGCTGCGGGTGCCGTTGGTGGTGTACGTGAAGCTCGGGTTCGCGGCGGTCGAGTCGGTGGTGCCGTTGTTGTCGAAGTCCCAGGCGTAGGTGAACGGGTCACCGTCCGGGTCGAGGGTGCCGGCCGAGGAGAAGGCCACGGTCAGCGGCGCGGTGCCGCTGGTGGGGGTGGCGGTGACCTTCGGCACGGGCGCGCGGCCGCCGCGGGCGTACTCGATGCGGTAGAGCGCCGAGTTGGCGTCGCCGTTGAACCAGCCGGTGCCGTAGTCGAGCACGTAGAGCGCGCCGTCCGGGCCGAACTCCATGTCCATGACCTGGGTGCCGGTCCACGGGAACGGGTTGATCTTCAGTGGCTGACCGCTGGAGTCGAGCTTGACGTTCTTGATCCACCGGCGGCCGAACTCGCCCGCGAAGAAGGTGCCGTCGTAGTACTGCGGGAACGCCACGGGTGAGGTGTTGTTCGGGTCGTACCGGTAGACCGGGCCGGCCATCGGCGACAGGCCACCGCCGGTGAACTCGGGCGGCGAGCCGGAACCGCCGTACGGCAGCCAGGCCGGGATCGCCGGCGGGAGCTGGGTGATGCCGGTGTTGTTTGGCGAGTTGTTGACGGGCCCGCCGGCGCAGTTGAACTTCGCCCCGGACGGCCCGGACGGGAAGGTGTAGTCGTTGTAGGCGTCGTTGCGGGCGGTGCAGTACGGCCAGCCGTAGAAGCCGGGCCGGTCGATCCGGGCGAACTCGACGTTGCCCGCCGGACCCCGGTTCGGGTCGGCGGTGCCCGCGTCGGGCCCGTAGTCACCGAGGTAGACGATCCCGGTGGCCTTGTCCACGCTCATCCGGAACGGGTTGCGGAAGCCCATGGCGTAGATCTCCGGGCGCGTCCGGGCCGTGCCGGGCGCGAACATGTTCCCGGCCGGGATGGTGTAGCCGCCCGCCGCGCTCGGCTTGATGCGCAGCACCTTGCCGCGCAGGTCGTTGCTGTTGCCGGCGGTACGCTGCGCGTCGAAGGCCGGGTTGCGGCCGGCCCGCTCGTCGATCGGGGTGAAGCCGGCCGAGTCGAACGGGTTGGTGTCGTCCCCGGTGGACAGGTAGAGGTTGCCGGCCGCGTCGAAGTCCATGTCGCCGCCGACGTGGCAGCACATGCCCCGGCTGGTGGGCACGTTGAGGATCAGGGTCTCGCTGGCCAGGTTGATGGTGTTGTCGGCGTTCACGGTGAAGCGGGACAACCGGTTGACCCCGTCCCAGACGGCGAACTGGGCCGGCGTGCCCTCGGCCGGTGCGCCACCGCCGGGTGTGCTCAGCGGGGGCGCGTAGTACGCGTACACCCAGCGGTTGGTGGCGAAGTTGGGGTCGGCCTTGATGCCCTGGAGGCCCTCCTCGTCGCCGGTGTAGACGGCGAGGGTGCCGGCGACCTTGGTGTTGCCGGCGGCGTCGGTGTGCCGGATCACGCCGTCGCGGGCGGTGTGCAGCACACCCCGGTCGGGCAGGACGGTGAGGCTCATCGGCTCGCCGGTCTCGGCCGCGCCCTTGGCCAGCGCCACCTGCTGGAAGTTCGTGGTGACCGTCGGGCCGCAGTCGGCGGTGACCGCCCCGGCGGCGGTCTGGATTCCGCCGAGCAGGTGCTGCCGGAAGGCCGCGTCGGCGTACGAGGCGTCGGTGTGGCCGAGGCCGGTGTACCAGGCCCGGCCGCCGGAGTAGTTCTGGCACCAGGAGATCGGGTGGTCGTACCCCATGCTGCCACCGGTGTAGGTGCTCTCGTCGAGGGTGGCCAGCACGTGCACGGTGCCCCGGGGGTTGACGCGGTAGTTGTACAGCTCGTCGAAGCGGCTCCACCGCTGCGGCAGCCCCTTGGTGGACGGGTGCACCTGGTCGGCGACCGTCACGGTGGCGGTCTGCTCCGCCGGATGCGAGGCGAAGTACGCGCCGACGAGCCCGCCGTACCAGGGCCAGTCGTACTCGGTGTCGGAGGCGGAGTGCACGCCCACGTACCCGCCGCCGGCGGTGATGTAGCGCTCGAAGGCCGCCTGCTGGGCGGCGTTGAGCACGTCGCCGGTGGTGGACAGCCAGATCACCGCCGCGAACCGGGCCAGGTTGGCGTCGGTGAACTGGCCGGCGTCCTCGGTGGCCTCGACGGTGAAGCCGTTGGCCGCGCCGAGTTGCTGGATCGCCGTGATGCCGGGGGTGATCGAGCCGTGCCGGAATCCGGCGGTCTTGCTGAAGACCAGGACGGTGAACGGGGCGGCGCTGGCTGCGGGTGGCGTGGCGACGACGCCGCCCAGCACGAGGATCGCGCTCAACACAGCGCCGAGCCACGCTCTCAGGGATCTGCGCACGGATTGGTCCTTTCGCGGGACGACGTGCGCCGATCACGCCGGTGGTGGTGTGCATGCATCGTTACGGGTCGATTACCACCTCGTCAAGGACTTCCGCACTATCCGAGAGAGCGTTATCTCAGCAGGTCAGCACGACTGCGGGAAGAGAGATCAGATTACGGTTTCCGCGCGGTCCCGCGCGTCGTCCCGGCGCAGGGCCGGCAGCGTCGGCGCGAGCGCCACCGCCATGCACAGGCCGCCGAGCGGCAGCAGGTCGAGCGTGACGGCCGGTAGGACGATGCCGACGAGCAGCAGGGCCACGCTCCACCAGGGCAGCCGCCGGTGCGCGGCGAGCATGCCCGCGAGAACGAGCAGACCGAGGAAGAAAAGCTGTGGTACGACGTCGTAGAACAGCACCTCGACGCCGGGCACGTTCTTGAAGTCCCGGCCGAGAGCCGACATCTCCGCCCGGTTGGCGGCCAGCAGACCCTCGACGATGTCGGCGCCGAACTGCACCATCGTGGCGGCGAGCCCGACGAGCGTGACAGCCACGACCGACGTACGCCACGGGCCGGGGCGCAGCAGGCCGGCCACCGCCAGCACCGCCGGCACGAACGCCACCATGCCGGCGAGGCCGACCAGGTGCGCGGCCTGCCAGTCGAACCCGGGGCCGTACGTCCCGTCGGACCTACCCCAGAGTCGGACGAGCCCGTAGCCCACGATGCAGGCCGGCCCGGCGATCACGAAGAATGCGTCGCGTCTCATGCGGGCCATCATCTGGCCGCCCGCACCCGCCAGACCTCCGGGCGCAGCCCCGGTACGGCCCGGGTTTCCGCCTCAGGTCTTCCACCGAGCAACCCTGATCCCGGTGGCCCTCTATAGTCGCGCGGTGAGCACGGAACGGGTACGGCAGGCGTACGCCTCGGTCGCCGATCTCTACATCGAACTGTTCGGCACCCGGGAGCAGGTGCACCCCGACGACCTCGCCTTCGTCGGTCGGCACCTGGCGGGCCTACCGGGCCCGGTGCTCGACCTGGGTTGCGGCCCCGGCCACCTCACCGACCACCTGCGGTCGCTGGGCGCCGACGCGACCGGCATCGACATCGTCCCCGAGTTCATCGCCCACGCGAAGGCGACCCACCCCGACGGCAGCTACCGCCTCGGGTCGTTGGACGACCTCGACGCGGCCGACCACTCCATCGCCGGCATCCTGGCCTGGTACTCGCTGATCCACCTGCCCCCGGAGCGCCTCGACGGTGTGCTGACGACATTCCGACGTGCCCTGACCCCGTCCGGAGCGTTGGTGCTGGGCCTCTTCTCCGGCGACGAGGTCGACGCCTTCGACCACAAGGTGACCACCGCCTACCGGTGGCCCGTCGACGAGATCTCGGCGCGGCTGACGAAGGCCGGCTTCACCGAGGTCGAGCGCCTGGAGCGCCCCGACGGCGGCCCGCACCGGCCGCACTACGCCATCGCGGCCACCGCAACGGGGTGAGTCGGGCCGCCCGCGCGCAGCGGACACCACGAGGATCGCTCAGCCGACGCTAAGACCGCCCTCACGGCCCGTTCCTAGCGTGTGCGGGCATGGCGACACCACCCGTAACCCCGCCGACGACCACCGACGTCAGCGCCTGGCTGACCTGCGTCGCGCCCCGCCCGGCCGCCCGGCTGCGGCTCGTGTGCCTGCCGTACGCCGGTGCCGGCGGCGGCGCGTACCGGCCGTGGGCCGCGCTGCTGGGCGATGACGTGGAGGTGTGGGCCGCGCAGTTGCCCGGCCGTGAGCGCCGGCTGGCCGACCCGCCTCTGAGCACGATGGACGACCTGGTGCCGCCGCTCGTCGACGCGATCGTCGCGCGGGTGCCGGCCCCGTTCGCGATCTTCGGGCACAGTATGGGCGGCCTGATCGGGTACGAGGTCGCCGCCCGCCTGGTCGCGCGGGGCGGTCCGACGCCGCAGCGGCTGGTGGTCTCGGCGGCCCGTCCGCCCCGCGACGCCGCGCCGCTCGGTACGGCGCACCGCCTCGACGACGCGGCGCTGACCCGCTGGCTGCACGACCTGGGCGGGATACCCGACGAGGTGCTCGCCGATTCCGGCCTGCTGGAGCTGATCCTGCCCACCGTGCGGGCCGACCTGAACGTGGTCGCGTCGTACCGGCCGGCGACCGTGACGCCGCTGCCGCTGCCGGTGGACGCGGTGGCGGCCGCCGACGATCCCCTGGTCAGCCCGGACGACGTGGCCGGCTGGGCGGCCTGCACCGCGGCCGGTTTCTCGCTGACCGTCGTCCCCGGAGGCCACCTCTACCTGCACGACACCCCTCCCCCGCTGTCCCGCCTGCTCGACGACGGGCCGGCAACCGACCGCGCGTACGTCGAAGGGGCCACCCGATGACCCAGGATCTGCACCCCGACCTCGCCGACCTCACTCCCGAGCAGCGGGAGCTGCTGGCCCTGCGGCTGCGCCAGAGCCGCGCCGGCCAGAGCCAAGCCGGCCGCGCCGATCCGACAGCGACGCCCGCGACGGCGATCTTCCCGCTCTCCTTCACCCAGGAGCAGCTCTGGTTCCTCGACCGGCTGGAGCCCGGCACGCCCGTCTACAACGTGCCCTTCGCCGAGCGGATCACCGGTCCGCTCGACGTCGCGGCGCTGCACCGGGCGGTCAACGCGGTGGTGGCCCGGCACGACGCGCTGCGGGTCGTCTTCGCGACCGTCGACGGCGTCGTCACCCAGCGGGTGTCGGACGCGCTGGAGGTGCCGCTGCCGCTGCTCGACCTGACCGGGCTCCCCGCGTCGGAGCGGGAGGCGGCGGCCGAGCGGGAGATCGCGGCGCACGCGGCGGTCCGCTTCGACCTGACCAGCGGGCCCCTGCTCGCGGCACGGCTGGTTGCCGTCGCGGACCACGAGCACCTGCTGCTGGTGACCGCGCACCACATCGTCTTCGACGCCTGGTCGGCAGGTGTTTTCGTCGAGGAGCTGGTGCGCTGGTACGGCGAGTTCGCCGGGGACGCCCCGGCCGGATTGCCCGCGCTGCCCACCCGGTTCGTGGCGCACGTCGCCGCCCGCCGGCGGCCGGAGGCCGAGCGGGAGCTCGCGGGTCACCTGGCGCACTGGCGGGAACGACTCGCCTCGGCGCCGGCCCGGTCCACGCTGCCGCCGGACCGGCCCCGGCCGCCGGTGCAGACCCACCGGGGCCGGAGCCTGCCGTTCACCGTCGACGCCAAGCTGACCGACGCCCTCGGCGGGTTGGCCCGCCGCGCCGGAGCCACCGTCAACGCGGTGGTCCTCGCCGGGCTGACCGCCCTGCTGCGCCAGGCCACCGGCCAGGAGGACCTGCTGCTCGGGATGCCCGCCGCCGGCCGGGCGAGCACCGATCTGGAGCCGCTGATCGGCTGCTTCGCCACCATGCTGGTGCTGCGCGTCGACACCACCGGCGACCCGAGCGTCCGCGATCTCGTCCGCCGGGTGCACCGGACGGTCAGTGAGGCGTACGCCCACCAGGAGGCCCCGTACGCGCGGGTGGTGGAGGAGGTCCGCCCGGTCCGCGACCCCAGCGTGAATCCCCTCTTCCAGGTGTTGGCGACCGTGACCGACGGCGGCGTACGGCAGCGGCAGGCGGCCGGTGCGACGTTCCGTCCGGTGCCGGCGGAGAGCGGGCTCACCGACTTCGACCTGTTCGTCAGCCTGACCGTCGAGGGTGACCGGATCGA
This sequence comes from Micromonospora sp. NPDC051543, assembly GCF_044454415.1. Taxonomy (NCBI): domain Bacteria; kingdom Bacillati; phylum Actinomycetota; class Actinomycetes; order Micromonosporales; family Micromonosporaceae; genus Micromonospora; species Micromonospora sp. NPDC051543. Next base: position 318,677 of record NZ_JBITDT010000011.1, on the reverse strand, counting down.
CGGCGCGGTGGACTTCAACGCCGACCTGTACCTCGACGAGACGATCGCCGCGACCGTGGGCCGCCTGCCGGAGCTGCTGCGCGCCATGGTGGACGACCCGGACCGCCCGTTGTCGGAGGTGCCCGGGCTGCGCCGGCACCGGATCGCCCTGGCGGCCACCTTCACCGTGGACCCGCTGCGCGACCCGGTGGAGTTCTGGCTGCGCTTCCTGCGCGTACCCGCGTCGGTGGAGCTGGTCGGGTACGGCCAGCTGGTGGCCCACCTGCTGGCCGGGCCGACGGTCGACGCCACGGTGTGCCTGCTGCGCTTCGAGGACTGGCTGCGCCGGCAGGAGAACACCACCGGGGCCCTCGACGCGGCGATGGACGACCTCGACGCGGCGGTGGCGGCGTACCGGCGACGGACCGACGCGCCGCTGCTGCTGGTGGTCTGCCCCGCCTCGCCGCGCGCCGCCCGCCAGGAGTTCGGCCGGCTCGACGACCGGCTGGCGGCGCTGGCGGCGCGTACGCCGGGGGTCCACGCGGTGTGGGCCGCCGACCAGGCCGGCGCCTACCCGGTCGGCGAGGTGGACGACGAGCGCGCGGACGAGTTGGGCCACGTGCCGTACACCGGGGAGTACTTCGCGGCGTTGGGCACGATCGTGCTGCGCGAGCTGCGGCGGCTCGCCGGTCAGCCGCGCCGGCTCGTGCTCGTCGACGGCGAACGGTTGCCGGTCGACCGGCTCGCCGACGCGCTGGCCGGTCACGAGGTGCGGGCGTACACGGCGGAGGCGCTCGCCGCCGCCGACCCGGCCACCACGGTGGTGCTGCACAGCGACCCGGAGGCGGTCGCGGCGCTGCGCGGCGACCACCCGGGCGTGCTCGCGCTGGCCGTGCCCGCCGGCACGGAGGACCTGCGCCGGGTGCTCGCCCACGTCTGGGCCTTGGATCCGCCGGTGACGAGCGCCGGGCCGAGTGAGCTGTGCACGCCGATCGGATCCGAGCGGGCCGCGTACGTCGTCGAGGAGCTGAGCACCGCCGCCGCCATCGCCGAGCGCAGCCGACCGGCCCCCGTGCGCACCGTCGGAGACGAGGAGGTCGTCGCGCCGCGCACCCCCACCGAGGAGCGGCTCGCCGGACTCTGGGCCGCCGCGCTCGGCGTCGAACAGGTCGGCGTGACGAGCGACTTCTTCGGACTCGGTGGACACTCGCTGCTCGCCACCGGCCTGCTGTCGCAGGTGCAGGCCGAGTTCGGCCGGGAGGTGTCGCTCTACACCCTGTTCACCAACCCGACGGTGGCCGGGCTCGCCGCCGTGCTGGACGCCGATGAGGACGCCACCGCGCTCGCCCCGCTCACGTGCGCCCCGACGGGTACGCCGGCCGTGGCGTCCTCGGCGCAGGAACGGCTCTGGGCGCTCGACCAACTCGGCGACGACGTGGTCCGGCACAACACCACGGCCGCCGTCGAGCTGCGCGGCGACCTCGACACGACCGCGCTGCGCCGGGCGTTCGACGACGTGCTGGCCCGGCACGAGGTGCTGCGGACCACCTTCCGGGGCCGTGACGGCGAGCCCGAACCCGTCGTGCACCCGCACGTCGACCCGTGGCTGGAGACGCTGGACCTGACCGGGGTGCCGGCGGCGAAGCACGCCCGTACGCTGCGCCGGGCGGCCGCCGAGCTGGCCGCGCACCGGTACGACCTGGGGACCGGACCGCTGGTGCGGGCCCGCCTGGTACGGCTGCCCGACCAGCGCTGGCACCTGCTGCTCGGCATGCACCACATCGTCTGTGACAACACCTCGTGGAGCATCCTGCTCGACGAACTCGCCGCCCGGTACGCCCACCACGCCACCGGCGTCGACCGGCCGCTGCCGCCGCTGCCGGTGCAGTTCACCGACTACGCCCGACACCAGCGCGACTGGCTGGCGTCGGCCGCCGTCGAGCCGCACCTGACGTACTGGCGCAAGCGGCTGGCCGACGCGCCACCGCTGCTGGACCTGCCCACCGACCAGCCACGCCCCGACGAGCGCTCGGACGTCGCCGGATACCAGGCCCAGCGGCTGGGCGCCGGGCTCGGCGCGGCCGTGCGCGAGCTGGCCCGGGCGGAGGGCGTCACCCCGTTCGCCGTCCTGCTGGCCGGTTTCGCGGCCCTGCTGCACGCCGAGAGCGGGCAGCCGGACCTGGTGCTCGGCACGCCCACCGCCGGCCGGGAACGCGCCGAGCTCGCCCCGCTGATCGGGTGCTTCGCGGACCTGCTGCCGTTGCGGATGGACGTGGCGGGACGGCCCACGTTCCGGCAGCTCGTGACCCGGGCCCATCGCACCGCCCGGGAGGCGTACCGGCACCAGGGGCTGCCGTTCGCGACCATCGTGGAGGCGCTGCGACTGCCCCGGCAGGCCGCGTACCACCCGCTGTTCCAGTGCGTGCTCAACGTCCTCGACGGCGCCGACGAGCTGCCGGAGTTCGCCGGGCTGACCGCCACGCCGGTCGAGGTGCCGAGCGTCGGTGTCGACTTCGACCTCTTCCTCAGCGTCACCTGGCAGGGCGACGACCTGCACGCCGACCTGGCGTACCGGGCCGACCTGTTCACCCCGGAACGGATGGTCCGTCTGTTGACCGGCCTCGTGAAGGTGCTCGACGACGGGGTGCGTCGACCGGACGCGCCGATCGGCGCGGGTCGCCGTACGCCGGCGTCCCGGCGGTCGACGCCGCCCGCGCCCCGGCTGGTGGTCGGCGGCACCGTCGCGGTTCCGGAGCTCGCCCAGGCCGTCCGCTTCTGGGCCGGGCTGCTCCACCTGCCACACACCCTCGAACAGCTCGCGCCCGGCGCGCTGCTGCGGCTGCTGCGCGACCCGGCCGCCGGGCTGGCGACCGGCCGGCGCGACCGCAACGCGCTGGTCCTGCGCTGGGAGGACCGGCTCGCACCCGGTCCGCTCGCGGCGGGCATCGCCGGGCTGCGCGACTTCCACACCGAGCTGCTGTCGGCGCTGGACGCGCACCGGTCGCGCCGCGCGGCAGCGCTGACGATCGTGGTCTGCCCGCCGTCGCCGCCGTACCGGACGTCGCCGTACACCGCTGTCTTCGCGGAGCTGACCGCGCGGCTGGCCCGGGCCCGGCCGGACGTCGACGTCGTACCGGTCGAGGCGTGGGCGCGGCGCTACGGAGTGCCGAAGCTGCCCGGCGACGACTGGTCGCCGGAGCTGGCGGCGGTCACCGCGACGCTGCTGGTGCGGCGGGCGGTGCGGCATCCGGCGCTGCGCCGGCTGGTCCTACCGGCCGGGCCGCCGCACCAGCAGCCGGAGCTGGCCCGGCTGCTCGCGGCCCAGGCCCGTGCCGGGCGCGAGGTGCTGCTCACCACGACGCCGCAGCGCGCGGAGCTGTCCGCGCTGGTCACCGCCGGGATCATCGGGTACGCCCCGACGCCCGCCACCGACGCGGCCACCCTGCTCCTGCATCCGGCCGCCACACCCGCGCCGCCCGACGTCCTGGCGCTGCCCGTCGACGAGAGGGTCGGGCCGGTGGACCTGCTGCGGGGTCTCTGGTGGCTCGACGCCGGGACCACCGTGGACGGGGACGCGCCCGTCGACCGGATTCCCGCCGGCCTGCTGGCCGAGGTGGCCACCGAGTTGGCCGACGCGGCGGCGGTGCGCGGCGCGGTCACCGACGGGTACCGGCGCTCGGCCGACCGGGTCGCCGCCGCGCCGCGCACGGACCGGGAACGCCAGCTCGTGGCCATCTGGTCCGAGCTGCTGCGGACCAACCAGCTCGGCATCACCGACGACTTCTTCGCCTCCGGCGGCGACTCGCTGCTCGCCATGCAGCTCGTGGCCCGCTGCGCGGCCGCCGACATCCACATCACCCCCCGACAGCTCGTCCGCCACCCCACGGTGGCCGAGCTGGCCGCCAGCCTCGGGGAGACCACGGCGACGCCGAACGCCGAGCAGGGCGAGGTGCGCGGCGACGCCCCGCTGACCGGCGCGCAGCGCTGGTTCACCGACGTCATCGCCCCCACCATGGGTCGGCCCGCCCTGTTCAACCACCCCTACTACCTCGAGCTGGCCCGGCCGCTCCCGGCCGACCTGGTCCGCGAGGCGGTACGTCGGCTGGTGGCCCAGCACGACGCGCTGCGGCTGCGCCTGACCCGGCAGGCGGACGGGAGCTGGCGTCAGCACCACGGCGACCCGGCCGACGCCGTGCCGTTCGTCAGCCACGACCTGACCGGGCTCGGTGTCGACGAGCGGGAGGCGGCGGTCGAGGCCCGCTGCGCCGAGGCGCAGACCGCCCTGGACCTCGAAGCCGGCCCGCTGGCCCGGGTGGCGCACTTCCGGCTCGGCCCGGAGCTGCCCGACCGGCTGCTGCTCGTCAACCACCATCTCGTCGTCGACGCGGTCTCCCGGGGCGTCCTGCTGGCCGATCTGGAGACGCTCTGCGACCAGCTCGAACGCGGTGTCGAACCGACGCTGCCCGCCAAGACCACGTCGTACCGGGACTGGGCGCGGCGACTGGCCGCACACGCGGGTTCGCCGGAGCTACGCGCGCAGGTGCCGTTCTGGCTGGCGCAGGCCGACGAGGGGGTGCTGTCCCGATTGGCCGACGAGCCGTCCGCCACGCCGTTCCGCCTCGGTGACCTGGGCCTGGCCACCGTGACCCTGGACGAGGCCGCGACCCGGGGACTGCACGCCGCCGCCCGTCGGCTGCGCGCCAGCGTGCGGGACCTGCTCGTGTGGGCGGTGGTGGACACCGTCGCCGGGCGTACCGGCGGCGCGGTCACCGTCGCCACCACCGGTCACGGCCGGGAACCGCTCTTCGACGACGTCGACGTGAGCCGTACGACGGGCTGGTTCCAGGTGCTCTACCCGCTGCGCCTGGAGCTGCCCGCGACCACCGACGCGACCCGCTCGGTCCGCTCGGTGATCCGCCAGCTCGGCCGGGTGCCGGACAACGGCATCGGCTACGCGCTGCTGCGTCACCTCTGCCCGGACGACGAGGTACGCGCCCGGCTGGCCGCCACCGCCGCGCCGATGGTGGCGGTCAACTACATGGGCGGGTACGGCTTCGACGACGTCGCCCCGGCCAACCACCTCCTCGACGTCTGCGCGGCGCCGTTCGGACCGACCGAGGACCCCGACGGGCACTGGCCCTTCCCCTTCGACGTGACGGGGGCGCTCACCGGCCCCGAGCTGCGCGTCGATCTGAGCTACGCCACTCCGGCCTTCCGACCGGAGACCGCCCAGAACCTGCTCGACGGCATCCGGCAAGGCCTGTTGCGCCTGGCCGGACGCCCCGGGCAACCGCCACGGCAGTAGGAGGAGACCCCATGGCGTTCCGACGCCCGTCCCGGTTCGCCGGGTTCACCACGATCTGGTTCGGCCAGCTGCTGTCGGCGCTCGGCACCCGGATGACGAACTTCGCCCTGAGCATCTGGGTGTGGGACGCCACCGGCCGGGCCTTCGACCTGACCATGCTGATGGCGTTCGCGTTCGGCGCGACAGTCATCTTCAGCCCGATCGCCGGCGCGCTCGTCGACCGGTGGGGACGACGACTGACCATCGTGCTCAGTGACGTCGGCTCGGCGCTCACCACCGCGGCCGTACTGCTGTTGTTCCTCAGCGGCTCGGTCGAGGTGTGGCACCTCTACCTGGTCAACCTGGTGACCGGCGCGTTCCTCGCGTTCCAGCTCCCGGCGTACCAGGCGACCATCACGGTGATGATGGAGAAGGGCCAGTACCCGAGGGCCAACGCGATGATGTTCGCGGTCCGGACCATTCCGGTGATCTTCGCCCCTGGCTTCGCCGCCGCCCTGCTGGGCTTCATGGACATCAAGGTCATCCTGCTCGTCGACGCGCTCTCCTACGTGGTGGCGATCGGGGCGGTGCTGCTGGTGCAGCTCCCACCCCGGCCCCGCTCGACACAGCCGGACGAGGGCGGCTTCTGGTACGACACGATCTACGGCTTCCGCTACATCCTGACCAGCCGGGCGTTCACCGGGCTGGAGGCGATCATGTTCGCCATCAACGTGCTCGCCGCCGTCGGTTTCGCCCTGCTGGTCCCGCAGATCCTGGCCCGCACCGACAGCAGCACCAACGCGGTCGGTCTGGTGCAGACCATCGGCGCGGTGGGCGGCGTGGCCGGCGCGCTCCTGCTCGGGCTGCTGCCCAACACCCGTCACAAGATCCGCCGGATGCTCGTCGCCATCCTGGTCTTCAGCGTCCTCGGCCGGATCGTCTACGGCGTCGGGGACAGCATCATCGTCTGGTCCGTCGCCCTGCTCTTCCTGCACCTGTCCATCCCCTTCATCGACGGGTACGCCCAGTCGGTGTGGCAGGAGAAGGTCGAGCCGTCCCACCAGGGCCGGGTCTTCGCCGCCCGGCAGTTCATCGAGGACCTGGCGTACCCCGGCGGCACCGCCCTGGCCGGCATCGCCGCGGACCGCTGGTTCGAGCCGATGATGCGCGAGGGCGGCCCCGGCGTGCCGTACTTCGGGTGGCTGGTCGGCAGCGGACCGGGTGCCGGGATGGGCCTGATCTTCGTGATCGTCGGTGTGTTCGGCATCGGCGTGGCGGCGGCCGGGTTCGCCTCGCCGAGCGTCCGCCGGATGGAGACCGACCTGCCCGACTACGACGAGCCGACCGACCCGCCGGCCCCGCTGCCGTCGCCGACCGGCACCGAGGAGCTGACCGACGACCGCGCGGTGGTGGCGAAGTGACGCTGACCGAGGTGGTGGCCGGGGTCCTGGAGGTCGACCCGGCCGAGGTGACCGACGAGTCCGGGCCGGAAACCATCGGCACCTGGACCAGCCTGCGCCACCTGCAACTGGTGGTGACCCTGGAGGAGGTCTACGGGCTCTCCTTCGCCTTCGACGAGATCCGCGACGTGCGCAGCGTCGGCGAGCTGCGGACCGTGCTGCGCGCCAAGGGCACGGAGACGCGATGAGCACCGTCCTGTTCAGCCGACGCGCCCGCTGGCAGGCGCTCACCCGCCAGCGGCCGGTCCCGGCGCTGCGCGTCGCCCTGCTGGCCAGCTACACGGCCGACCCGCTGGTGCCGTACCTGGGCCTGGACCTGCACGAGCGCGGTCTATCCGCCACGCTCACCGTCGGCCCGTTCCAGCAGGTCGTGCAGCAGTGCCTGGCCACCGACGGCTTCCTCGCCGACGTCCGGCCGGACGTGCTGGTGGTGGCGCAGCGCCTCGAGGAAGCGGGCGAACCCGGAGCGGCCGGCGACGCCTGGGCGACGGAGTTGTTGGCCGGGGCCGAGGCGGCCGTCACCGCCGCACGTCGGCACGGCGCCCTGCTGGTGTACGTGCTGCCGGCGATCCCCACCGCCCGCCCGTCCGGGCCGGCCGACGCGATGCACGCCGACGGGCTGGTCGCCAGCGCCACGCTCGTACGGCAACGCCTGCGCGACCGGCTGGCCGGCGACCCGTGGGTGCTGCTCGTCGACGCCGACGAGGCGGTCCGCGCCGTCGGCGACGAGCGGGCGCACCACCCGGTGCTGTTCCGCCTCGCCAAGGTGCCGTACACCGAGGAGGTCTTCGCCCGAATCGGGGTGACCGCCGCCGCGCTGGTGGCGTCCTGGTTCGGCGCGGGCTGCCGGGCGCTGGTCGTCGACGGCGACGGGCTGACCGGCGCGGCGCACCTGCTGCCGGCACTGCGCGAACTGCGCGCCGCCGGCGTACGGGTGGCGCTGCGGGCCACCGGCGACGGGTGCTGGTCGGACGGCGACGCCGTCGACCTGCTGAGCGTGCTCGACGGTTGGGTCACCGACGACCGGCCGATCGGCGAACAGCTCGCGGAGATCACCGCCGAGCTGGACGTCGCCCCGGCCCAGATCGTGCTGGCCGGCGTCGACGCGGCCCAGCTCAAGCCGCCCGGCGCGGGGCCGACCGGCGACGGGCCGCCCGGCGCGGGGCCGACCGGCGACGGGCCGCCCGGCGAAGGGCCGCCCGGCGAAGGGCCGACCGGCGACGGGCCGACCGGCGACGGGCTGGCGCGACGCGTGCCGCTCGGGGCCGACCCGGCGACCTGGTCGGACGAGCTGCGGGCGGCCGTGCTGACCGACCGGCTGCCGGAGCGGCGCTGGAGTGGCGGACCGACTCGGTCGGCCGCCGCGCCGCACGCCGCGCTGTCCCTTGACGACTTCGTGGCCGGCCTGGACGTCCAGGTCGACTATCTGCCCGTCGTCGCGGACGGCGTCGGCGAGGTCGCCGAGGTGGTGGCCCGGGCGCACGACTTCGCGCTGACGCCGGCCCCACCGGCCGCCGCGTTGGCCGCGCGGGCCGCCGACCTCCTGGCCATCCGGGTCCGCGACCGGCTGGGCGACTACGGCACCTCGGGCCTCGTCGCGCTGGACCGCAGCGCCGACCGCTGGACCGTCGACGTCTTCTCGCTCTCCTGTCCCGTGCTCGGCAAGGGCGTCGAGACGGCCGTGCTGCGGGAGGTGACCCGGCGGGCCGGGGAGGCCGGCGCGGACGAGGTGGTCGTCCGGTGGACCGACACCGGCCGCAACGGCACCGCCCGGCGCTTCCTGTCCGAGGTGGACGGTCTCGCGCCCGCGGATCCCCGGGTCCGGCTACGCGCCGCGCGCGCCTCGGCCGACCCGACGACGGTGTCCGCGACGCCCGACGCCGCGACGCCCGAGGCCGCGACAGCCGACGCCGCGACAGCCGCGACGGCGGTACCCCGATGAGCGCGCCGCCGGTCGGCGTCGGGGTGGCCGCCCTGGCCCATGTCCTCGGCGAGCCGGTCGACGTGGCGGCGGCCGCGGCCGCGTACACCAAGGATCTTGATCGTCTGCGGTCCTGGGAGTACCGGACCTTCCACCGGGCCGGTCCCGCCGTCGGGGTGACCGACCTGGCGGTCGTGGCCGGCGGCACGGCCCTGGACCGGGCCGGGATGTCCGCCGCCGACGTGGACCTCGTGGTGCTGGCGATCCCCGACCTGGCCGAATACCTCTACTGGGACCCCGCCGCGCACACCCAGGCCCGCCTCGGCGCGCACCGGGCCGAGGCGGTGCTGCTCAACCAGGCCTGCGGCGGCGGGGTGGCCGCGTTCGACACGGTCGCCGGGCGGTTCGCCACCCACCCCGGCTACCGAACGGCGCTGGTGATCGGCGCGAACCGGGTCTGCGAGCCGTACTGGAACCGGATGGAGGTCAACACCAGCGTCTTCTCCGACGGCGCGGCGGCGGCGGTGCTGGTCCGCGACCACGACCGGTGCCGCTGGTTGGCCACCGAGACCATCACCGACGGCCGGTACGCGGGCTTCATGCGCATGCCCGTCGGCGGCGCCGCCCAGCCGTTCACGCCGGACGCCGGCACCCCCCGCGTCGGTGATCCGGCCGACCGGCTCAACGAGTTCTTCGCCGGGGACGTACGGCGGATGTTCCGGTTCGTCGCGACCATCCGCGAGCGCAACCGGCAGGTGGTCCAGGCGGCCTGCGACCGGGCCGGCGTCACGCTCGCCGACGTCCGCCGCTTCGTGCACTTCCACGACAACGCGCGGCAGTTCGCCGAGCTGGCCAAGGACCTCGGCGTGGACCTGGAACGCACGAACGTCGAGCTGGCCCTCGCACACGGTCACATCGGCTGCGCCGACCAGCTCATCAGCCTCGAACGTCACCTCGACAGCGGCGAGGTGACCACCGGCGACCTGATCGCCCTGACCAGCACCGGCAGCGGCATGCACTGGGTCTGCACCCTGCTGCGGGTCTGACCGGCCGCCGCACCCACCCACGGGAAGGAACACCGAACATGAGAGTCGAGGAGGTCCTGCACCGGATCCGCCGGCTGCGCCGACCAGGCGCGGCCGCCGACCCGGAGCTGGCGCCCGGCCTGGTCCACCTGGACGACGCGGCGGTCACCACCGTCGCGTCCGCCGGTCGGCTGCTCGCCGACGTACCCGTCGAGAAGCTGGCCAGCACCGACTTCCCGCTGCGCCCGCTGCGGGTCGCGGTCACCGGCACGTTCACGCCCGGCACGCTGGAACCGCTGCTGCGGGTGGCGCTGCTGCGGATCGGCATCGCCGCCGAAATCCACGTCTCCGGTTTCGACCAGCTCGTGCTCGACCTCAGCGACCCCGGCTCGGCACTCGCCGAGTTCCGACCGGACGTCACGCTCTGCCTGCTGCACGACGGCTGGTTCCTGCCCGCCGAATGGGACCCCGGCGACCTGGCCGGCCTCGCCGACGTGCTGCGCGAACGGGCCGGCGTGCTCACCGCCGCGCTGCGCGGGTACGCCGCCCGCACCGACGGCGCGGTGCTGCTGCACACCGTGCCGCTGTCGCCGTTGGAGCACCGCAGCCTAGTCAGCTTCCGGGGGCGGGCCGAGCTGGGCCTGCTCTGGCGGGAGCTGAACGCCCAGCTCCTGGAGCTGGGCGGACGGGACACGACGTACACCCTGGACCTGGAGGCGCTGCTGGTCGACCACGACGGCCCGGTGCGCGACGAGCGCCTGTACCGGTTCGCCAGCATGGCGTGGACGCCCACCGTGGAGCGCCGGTACGCCCACGAGGCGGCCACGTTCTGCCGGGCGGTCCTCGGCCGGACGGCCAAGGTGCTCGCGCTGGACCTGGACAACACGCTCTGGGCGGGCGTGCTCGGCGACGACGGGCTCACCGGCATCCGACTCGGCGCCGACTACCCGGGCAACTGCCACCGGGACGTGCAGCGTCGGGCCCTGGCGCTGCGCCGGCAGGGCGTGCTGCTCGCGATGTGCAGCAAGAACGACCCGGACCTGGTGACCGAGGCGTTCGCGCAGCACCCGGACCTGCTGCTGCGCGCCGACGACTTCGTCGCGCAGGCGGTCAACTGGGGGCGCAAGGACGAGAACCTGCGCCAGCTCGCCACCGGCCTCAACCTGGGCCTGGACGCCGTCGTGTTCGCCGACGACAGCCCGTTCGAGTGCGAGCTGGTACGCCACGAGCTGCCGAGCGTGCGAGTGGTGGAGCTGGCCGGCGATCCGGCCGGCTTCTCCACGCGGCTGCTCACCGAGGGGCACTTCACGGTGCTGGCCACCGGCGTCACCGATCGGGAACGCACCGAGTTGTACCGGGCCCGGGCCGGGCGGGAACGCTTCGCCGCCACGTTCGACTCGGCGGCCGACTACCTGCACGAGCTGAAGTTGCGGGTCAGCGTCCGGCACGTCGACGCGCACAGCCTGCCCCGGGTCGCGCAGCTCGGGCTGCGCACCAACCAGTTCACGATGGCCGAGCGGGCGCACACCGAGGCCCAGACCCGGGCCCACGCCGACTCCCCCGACCACCTGGTGCTCACCGTCGAGGTGGCCGACCGGTTCGGCGCGGAGGGGCTGGTCGGCGGCCTGTGGCTCGACCGGACCGACCCGGACGCCTGGGTGATCGAGAACTTCGTGCTGAGCTGCCGGGTGTTCTCCCGGGGCGTCGAGCAGGCGGCCCTGCACCGGGTGACGGAGCTGGCCCGCTCCGCCGGTGCGACCCGCCTGGAGGCGCTGTTCCGGCCCACCGCCCGCAACAAGCCCGGCGGGGCCGTCTGGCCGTCCGCCGGCTTCACCGTGGCCTCCGTCGAGGACGGCACCACCCGGCACGTGCTGCCACTGCACCCCCCGCCCCGGCTGCTGCCGGCGTGGATCGCACTGGAGGAGGGAGACATCCGTGCCTGACCTGTTCACCACCGTCGCGGGCCTCATCGAGCAGGTCGCGGACGTGCCGGCCGAGGAGATCACGCCCGACGTCCGGTTCGCGTCGTTGGCCCACTGGACCAGCCTGGAGGCGCTGCGACTGCTCTCCGCGCTGGAGGACGACCTCGGCGTACGGCTGGACCTGCGGGCGTACCTGGCGGTGACCGCCGTCGGCGAGTTGGTCGACCTGGTCGCCGCCGAGCGGGACGGGGTGGTCCGGTGACCGCCACCCGCACCGAGGCGGCGCCCACCGCGCCGACCCGGCTCACCGACGCCGACCTGGACCTGCTGCTGCTCATCCGGCACTTCGAGCTGGCGCTGCTGGACATGTTCGGGCGGGGCGAGCTGCACGGCACCACGCACACCTGCCTGGGCCAGGAGTACGTGCCGGTGGCGCTGCGCCCGCTGCTGGACGACGGCGACTTCGTGTTCAGCAACCACCGGGGCCACGGCCACTACCTGGCCCGGTTCGACGACCCGCACGGCCTGCTCGCCGAGGTGATGGGCCGCGAGGGTGCGGTGTGCCACGGCGTCGGCGGCAGCCAGCACATCCTGCGCGACCGCTACCTGTCGACCGGGGTGCAGGGCGAGAGCGCGCCGGTGGCCGCCGGGGTCGCGCTGCACCTCAAGCGCACCGAACCCGGCCGATTGGCGCTGGTCTACCTGGGCGACGGCACGTGGGGCGAGGGCGCCGTCTACGAGGCGCTGAACATGGCCGCGCTGTGGGGCCTGCCGCTGGTGCTGGTCGTGGAGAACAACGGCATCGCCCAGTCCACGCCGACCACCGCGCAGCTCGCCGGCAGCATCGGCGGCCGGGCCCGGGCCTTCGGGGTAGACCACCTCCGGATCACCTCCACCGACACCGAGGTCGTCCGCGCCGCGCTGACACCGGTGCTGCGCCGGGTCCGCGAGCGGTCCACGCCGTACGTGGTGGAGCTGCTCACCCACCGGGTGGGGCCGCACAGCAAGGGGGACGACAGCCGTCGCCCCGAGGAGATCGCGCACGCGCGGGCGCACGACTGGTACGCGCGTTACGCGCGGGCGTACCCGGAGCAGTTCGACGCGCGCGACGAACGCCAACGGGCGTACGTGGCCCAGGTCGTCGCCGACGTCGCCGGCCGCCCGGCGAGCCGCTGGACGGAGGAGAACCGTGGCTGAGCGGGTGGTGGAGAACCTCAACCAGGCCCTGCACGCGCTGCTGGCCGACGATCCCACGCTGAGCGTGCTCGGCGAGGACCTCGTCGACCCGTACGGCGGGGCGTTCAAGGTGACCCGGGGACTGTCGGCGCGCTGGCCGGATCGGGTGCTGTCGACCCCGCTGAGCGAGGGCGGGATCGTCGGCGTGGCCGGTGGGCTGGCCCTGGCCGGGCAGAGCGCGATCGTCGAGATCATGTTCAGTGACTTCGTGGCGCTGGCGTTCGACCAGATCCTCAACTTCGCCAGCAAGTCCACCGCCATGTACGGCCGGCGGGTGCCGATGCGGCTCGTGGTGCGCTGCCCCAGCGGGGGCAACCGCGGGTACGGCCCGACGCACAGCCAGAGCCCACTGAAGCACTTCATCGGCATCCCCGGCCTGAGCGTGCACGAGGTGTCGCCGTTCCACGACAACCGGGCCGTGCTCGCCGGGATGCTCGCCTCCGGCCGGCCGGGACTGCTCTTCGAGGACAAGGTCCTCTACACCACCCGCATGTACGCCGACGGCGTGGTGGACGAGCTGTTCCGCTACGACCTGATCGGCCCGGACGCCGACGTCGCCCGGGTCCGGGTGGACGAGGAGGAGCAGGCCGACTGCGTGCTTGTCGTACCCGGCGGGTTGGCCGCCCGGGCCGTGTCGGTGGCCCGGGAGCTGCTGCTGCGCGACGACGTCGTCTGCCAGGTGCTGGTGCCCTCGCGGCTCTGGCCGCTGGACACCGACGCCCTGCTGCCGCCGATCGCGCGGGCCGGACGGGTCGTGGTGGCCGAGGAGAGCACCGCCGGCGGCACCTGGGGCGCGGAGCTGGCGCAGGTCGTGCACCGGCGGCTCTGGGGATCGCTGCGCGCGCCCGTACGTCTCGTGCACTCCGCGGACAGCGTCATCCCGACCGCCGCGCACCTCGAACGCACCGTGCTGGTGCAGGACGCCGACATCCACCAGGCCGTGAAGGAGGTCGTCAGTGGTGACTGACCTGGTCGTCCCCAAGCTCAACAACAACGACACGACGTACGTCCTGCTCGACTGGCTGGCCGAGGACGGCGAGCGGATACGCGCCGGCGAGCCGATCGCCGAGGTGGAGACGTCCAAGGCGGCCGAGGAGCTGCTCAGCGACGGCGACGGCGTGCTGCACCGGCTCGTCGAGGTCAACCAGGAGTGCGCCCCGGGCGACGTCATCGGGCACGTCTTCGACGACGAGGAGGCGCGGCAGCGGTTCCTCGCGGTCACCCCGGCCGCCCCGACGCCCGAGGCGCGACCGGGTGGGCCCGTACTCACCGACTCGGCCCGGGAACTCGCCACCGCGCACGGTCTCGGCGACGACGAGTTGGGCGGGATCGGCAAGGCGGTCGTGCGTCGTACCGACGTGGAACGCCTGCTGGCCGACCGGTCGGCGGCGCCCACGGCCGCGACCGAGCCGGTGGTGGTGGCCGCGGCCGCCGCGCTGGCGGCCGGCGACGGCCCGGAGCCGGACGACCCGCGCCCGGTCCACGCGCTCTCCCGCGCCCAGCGCGCGGTGGCCGCCGTGGTCACCGAGTCGCACCGCGAGGTGCCGGCGGCGCTCGCGGTGATCAAGGTACGCGCCGACGCCGCCCTCGCGGTCGCCCGGCAGCTCACCCGCGCCACCCGCACCCTGGTCGGCCTGCCGGAACTGCTGGTCAAGGTGATTGGCGGGTTGCGCGAGGACCACCCGTTGCTCTTCGCCTCCCCCGGCGACGGCAGCAGCGTACGGCTGGCCGAGGCGGCCCACGTCGGCGTCACCATCGACGTCGGGACGGGCCTGTTCATCCCGGTGGTCCGCGACGTCGAGGAGCTGACCTGCGCGGAGATCGCCGAGACGCTGATGGACTTCCGCAGCCGGGCCGGCGGCGAGGGCTTCCGGGCCGGCGAGCTGGCCGGCGGGACGATCGTCGTGTCCCTGCACACCGATCCCGACGTGGTGCTCGCCGGGCCGATCGTCTTCCCCGGTCAGACGTGCGTGGTGGCGATCGGTGGGACCCAGGACGAGTTGGCGCTGGACGCGGACGGTCAGGTGGTGACCCGCCGGTTCGTCAACCTGAGCGCCGTCTACGACCATCGGGTCGTCAACGGACGGGAGGCGGTCGCCTTCCTCCAGGCGGTGAAGGTCGCCCTGGAGTCCCCCGACCACCTCGCCGAGGAGTGACGCGCCGGTCAGCCGAAGAGCTTCTCGTCGCACACCTGCCAGCCGACCTCCGACTCCAGCCGCAGGTCGAGCTGCAAGGTCTGACCGTTCCGGCCGGTCAGTTCGATGGTCACCGAGGCGCTGCTGCCGGCCTCGTCGGTGAAGGCGGCCCGGCCCATGGTGTGCGCCACGGGCCGGCCGAAGCGTTCCACCGCCGAGGTGAACGCCGCCAGATCGGTCCGCGCCCTGATCTCCTCGCACAGGGATTTGTGGGCGGCGGCGTCGTCGTTGCTCTCCAGCCGACCGACGAACTGGTCGGCCGCCGCCCGCGGCTCGTCCACGTCCGGTCCCGCGTACATCCACAGGAGAAAGCCGCCGACCGGCACGGCGAGCGCCGCCAGGCACCCGAAGATGATGGCGCCCGCGACGAACCATCCCGTGCGCGAGGCCCGGGGCGGTGGATCAACCGACGGAGGGTGCGGTGACAGGACTGGGCGCATGGCGAAAGGCTAGTCACGGCGGGTACCTGACCGACGACGGTACGGCCACGAATCGATCTCGCTGCCCGTGGTGCCCGCTCGTCAGCCGATCAGGCAGGTCTGCCGGTCGTGATCGTTGGCTGTTGAGCAGCGGCACGTACGGCGTGTCGTGTTGCTGAGCCGCCAACGATCAGGGGCGGCGGCGGTCGTGGCAAGCACGCACAGCGCGGCGGCGACGAGCAGGGGTGGACGTCCGCCCAGGTGGACGGCTCCCGAGCCGAGCGGGATCGCCAGGACGAGCGGCCCGAACATCGCGGTGCTGGCCGTCGCGGCGACCCGGCCGAGCAGCGCCGCAGGGGTGTGCGTCTGCACGGCGGTGACCGCCGCGACCAGGGTCCACGGCAGTCCGACGCCGACAGTCACCGCGCCCGCCACCGTGACCGGCCACCAGGGCAGACACCGGGCCAGACAACCCATCGCGAACAGCACCGTTCCGGCGACCGCGACGGCGACGGGACCCCGTCGGGTGAGGAGCCGGCCGACGACGATTCCACCCAGGATGGAGCCGGCGCCCTGGGCGCTGGCAAGCACCCCCAGGAAACTCGTTGGCAGGCGCAGTTCCGTGACGACGATCGCGTAGAGAGCGGCGGTCACGAAGCCGGACATGGCGATCGACACTCCGGCGAGCAGAATCGGGACGCGGATGGTCCGCTGTCCGGCCAGGACTGCCAGTCCGGCACGCAGCCCGGGCGCCCGCCTCGTCGGTCGACCGGATGGCGGCCGGTTCAGGCGGACCAGCAGGTAGAGGAGGGCGACCAGAATCGGCATCACCGCGCTCAGCACGGCTACCGCGTGCCCGCCCTGCCAGGCGTAGAGGCCCGCGCCGACCAGCGGCGCGACGAGCTTCATGCCCTCCTGGGCGCTGGAGCGCCACCCGTTGACATCGCCGAGTTCCGCTGCCGACAGCGCGGACGGCAGCAGCGCCGTCTCGCCCGCGTCGATGAGTACATAGCTGACGCCGTAGGCGCACGAGACGGCGAAGACGAGCCAGGTCTGCCCCGGCCCACGGACGGCGAGGAGCGAGAACAGGGCGGCGGCCAGCGCGAGGTTGACGGCGATCACCAGCGGTCGCCGGGACGCCCGGTCGAGTAGGCCGCCGAGCCACGGGCCGGCGAGGACCGGGGCGTACACGCAGAGCCCGGTGAGCGCGGCGACGGCGGTCGAGCCGGTGAGGTCGAGGACCCAGAGGCCGGCCACCAGCGACATGGCGCTGCTGCCGAACCCGGACAGCAGGGAGATCGCCACGAACAGGTAGGCGTTGCGCCGCATTCAACCCTCCAGGTTGAGCCGAGTTCACTCACATCCTGTTGGGTTGAGCCTCGATCGGGCAATGCGATCAGGGCGGTGTCAATGCACCATTGACAAGGAGGTCTCGATGGCGTCCGCCACCGTTCGCGCCGGCGGCGGCAGTCGGTCGCCCGCGTGGTCGAGGTCGGCGCGCAGATGCAGGGCCAGCGCGTAGAGCGACCCCGGGTCGGCGTCCAGAGCCGCGTCGACCGTGCTCCGCACGAGTGTCGCCCGACGGAAGCGCGAGTCCCACCGTCGGTCCGTCGCGATCCACCGCCCCAACTCGGCCACCGCGGCCCGCAGAGCCACGATCTGCGGCGACCAGCACCGGTCCAGGTCCTGCCGCCGCGCACGCCGCGCCACGGCCAGGCGCTGCCGACGCTGCTCGGCCGCCTGCCGACTGCCGAGGCCCAGTGCCGTCGCGATCTGCGCCCAGGTCGCGCCATCGTGGCGGGCCCGGTCGATCAGCTCGGCCTCCTGCTCATCCAGGCGGGTACGAGCGGCACGGACCTCAGCCAGACCGGTCAGCGGTGTCGTCACCGCGTCAACGTTACATTGACAAATCGACGTGGCGAGTACGGCGGCTCGGGGCCCGGCCTGCGGTCCCGACCGCACGGGCGACTGGCGGCCTGGCGTTCCCGACCGGACAGCTGCCTGTGCCACGGTTTCCCGGCGGGCCGGGGCGGCCCCCACTATCCGACGACGCTGTCGAGCTGCCCCATTTCTGGGACGGCCGAACGCTGTCGAGCTGCCCCACTTGCGGAACAACCGAACTGTGTCGAGCTGCCCCACTTCTGGGACGGCCGAACGCTGTCGAGCTGCCCCACTTGCGGAACAACCGAACGGTGTCGAGCTGCCCCACTTCTGGGACGGCCGAACGCTGTCGAGCTGCCCCACTTGCGGAACAACCGAACGGTGTCGAGCTGCCCCACTTGCGGTGCCAATTGGGGCTGTGGGACTGCCCCACTTCTGGGGCAGCTCGACAGGCAGCACGGACACCTACCTCCGTCGACCGGGGCCACCGCCGAGACCGCGCCACCGCCGAGACCGCGCCAGCGCGCGACCGGCCGTCAGCTGGCGGCGAGGTGTTCGCGGACGCTGCGGGGGCGCATGTCGGTCCAGGTGCGTGTGACGAAGTCCAAGCATTCCTGGCGGCTGCCGGCGCAGCCCGCGTCCCGCCACCCGTCCGGCGCCTCCCGGTGCCGGGGCCACAGGGCGTACTGCTCCTCGTCGTTGACCATCACGCGGTGTTCGTCAGCCATCAGGAGTTACCTTCCTCGTGTCGGGCCAGGTGCAGCTCGCGGGCGAGACTCTCGGGCGAGAGCGCCCTGATCTCCGCGAGCAGGTCGGTGAGGTCCCCGTCCGGTACGGCGGGAGCCGGCCGGGCCAGGTCCGCGACGGTACGCGCCAACGCGGCGGGGGTGGGTGACTCGAAGATCGCGGCGGGCGGTAGGTCGACGCCGAACGCGTCGCGCAGCCGCGCCACCACCCGGGTGCCGAGCAGCGAGTGGCCGCCCAGCTCGAAGAAGTCGTCGTCGGGGCCGATCTCGTCCACCCCGAGCAGGTCCACCCAGATCCGCCGCACCACCTCGTACGGCTCGTCGGTCGGCGCGACGGCAGTGTCCGGGATGGTCAATGGTGGGGAGGCGGTGACCGGCGCGCTCTCGTCGAGCGTGACCGGGCCGGGCCGGTACGCGTCGACCCAGTGCCGCTCGCGGGCGAACGGGTACGTGGGCAGGGGCACCCGCCGTCGTCCGGTGGGCCAGTCGACGGGCGCCCCGGCGAGCCAGAGCCGACCGACGGCCAGCGCGACCGCGTCGTCCTCCCCGGCCGGGGTGCGGTCGGCGGGCAGGCTGGTCAGCACCGTCGCTCCGCGGGCTGCCCCGTGCTGACGGACGAGGGTGGCCAGGGTGCGGCCCGGGCCGGCCTCCAGCAGCGCGTACCGCTCGCCCAGCAGCAGGTCGGCGGTGGCGGTGAAGTTGACCGGGCGGCGGAGCTGCCGCACCCAGTATTCGGGGTCGGTCGCCTCGTCGTCGGTGAGCCAGCGTCCGGTCACGTTCGACACGATCGGCAGGGCGGGCGGGCTGAGCGGAACCTCGCGCAGGTGTGCGGCGAAGCCGGCGAGGGCGGGCTCCATCATGGCGGAGTGGAACGCGTGCGAGGTACGCACCTCGCGGCACGCCACCCCGCGCCCCCGCAGGTCGGCGGCGAACGCGGCGACGGCGGCCGTCGTGCCGGAGACGGTGACGAGGCGCGGCGCGTTTGCGGCGGCCACCTCCACGTCGTCGGGCAGCAGCGCCGTGACCTCGTCGACGCCGAGCGCCACCGACAGCATCGAGCCGGGGGCCTGCGCCTGCATGAGCCGGCCGCGTACGGCGACAGTGGCGAGCGCGTCGGGCAGCGTGAAGACGCCGGCCAGGCAGGCGGCCACGTACTCGCCGAGGCTGTGTCCCGCCATCGCGACGGAACGTACGCCATGGTGCCGCAGCAGCTCGGCGAGGGCGTACTCGACGGCGAACAGGGCCGGCTGGGTGAGTCGGGTCTCGTCCAGCTCCGGTACGGCGGGGACCGGTTCGCCGGGTGGGCAGAGCAGCGTACGCAGGTCCACGTCGAGGTGCGGGCGCAGCAGCTCGGCGCAGCGGTCGAAGGCCGCCCGGTAGACCGGCTCCGCGCGGTACAGGGTGCGGCCCATCCCCGCGTACTGCGCGCCCTGGCCGGGAAAGAGCAGCGCCACACCGGCCGGCGTACCGGTGACGACGCCGGTGCGGACCACCGATGAGTCGCGG
The DNA here is from genome assembly GCF_044454415.1 of Micromonospora sp. NPDC051543. Taxonomy (NCBI): domain Bacteria; kingdom Bacillati; phylum Actinomycetota; class Actinomycetes; order Micromonosporales; family Micromonosporaceae; genus Micromonospora; species Micromonospora sp. NPDC051543. The sequence goes on along the minus strand of NZ_JBITDT010000011.1, from coordinate 299,103 downwards.
TCGGCGAGCCGGGCGGCGCCGGTGCGGGCGTCCGGGGCGACGGCGACCAGACGGTGGCCGAACGCCCGTCGCGTGTGGGCCAGGGTGTACGCGACGTCGGCCAGCGGCACGTCCGGGTTCGCCTCCAGGTGGGTGGCGAGCTGGGTACGGGCCTCATCGAGCCCGTCGGCGTTCCGGGCGGAGAGCACCAGCACGTACGCGGACCGCTCGTCGTCGGGGAACTGCCGCGCCGGTTCGGCGGCCTGGAGCACAACGTGGGCGTTGGTGCCCCCGATGCCGAAGGAGCTGACCGCCGCGCGGGGCGACCCGCCCAGGTCGGGCCAGGGCTGCGGCGCGGTGGGCACCCGGAACGGGCCGCCGGCCAGCTCGGGGTGCGGCTCGGTGCAGTACGGGCTGGGTGGCACCACCCGGTGGTGCAGCGCCAACGCGGCCTTGATCAGCCCGGTGACGCCGGCGGCGACGTCGAGGTGACCGACGATCGACTTGACCGAACCGAGCGCACACCGCCCGCCACCAGCGCCCCGACCCCCAGCGTCCCCACCCCCGGCCGCGCCCTGGAACGCCTCGGTCAGGGCACGTAGCTCGATCTGGTCGCCCAGCTCGGTGCCGGTGCCGTGCGCCTCGACGTAGCCGATGGTGGCGGGGTCGACCTCGGCCACCTCCTGGGCGGCCCGGATCGCGGCCACCTGACCGTCCACCCCGGGCGCGGTGAACCCGACCTTCACCCGGCCGTCGTTGTTGATGGCGGAGCCCCGGATGACGGCGTACACCGTGTCGCCGTCGTCGCGGGCGTCCGCCAGCCGGCGCAGGACGACCACGGCAGCGCCGTCGCCTCCCACGGTGCCGGTGGCGCGTACGTCGAAGGGCCGGCAGTACCCGTCGCGGGACATGATGCCGCCGACCTCGTGGCGGTAGCCGGTGCCGGTGGGCAGCAGGATGTGCGCCGCACCGGCGAGCGCGACGTCGCACTCGCGGGCGAGCAGCGCCTGCGCGGCGAGGTGTACGGCGACCAACGACGACGAGCACGCCGTCTGCACGGCTACGGCGGGTCCCCGCAGGTCCAGGTGGTACGCCACCCGGGTGGGCAGCGAGTCCTTGTCGTTGGCGAGCATCAGTTCGTACTCGGAGACCGAGTCGAGCCGCGGGTTACGGAACAGGTGGTGCAGGAGGTAGCCGCTGGCCGCCGCGGCGGCGTACACGCCGACCAGCCGGTCGGGGTCCCCGGCGAGGTGACCGGCGCGTTCCAGCGCGGTCCAGGCGATCTGGAGGAATAGCCGCTGCTGCGGATCGAGCAGCCGTGCGTCGCGGGGCGAGTAGCCGAAGAAGCCGGCGTCGAAGCGGTCGACGTCCGGCAGCGCGCCGTGCGCCGGCACGTGGTCAGGGTGCCGTCGCTCCTCTTCGCTCAACCCGTTGGCGGCCAACTCCGCGTCCGTGAACCGGGTGATGGTCTCCTGTCCGGCGAGGACCCGGCGCCACAGTTCGTCGACGTCGGCCGCGCCCGGAAAGCGGCCGGCCATCCCGACGATGGCGATCTCCAGTCCGGTCTCCTGGTCGCTCACGCTCGCCCCTCCCCCGCCGGCACCGGGCGGGCCCGGCGGGCCCGGTCGGCCAGCGCCTGCTTGCGTTCGTCTCGTCGTCGGCCACCGGTCGGCGGCATCGTGGGCGCGGACCCGCCGTCGAGGAAGCGGGCGAGCTGCGCGACGGTCGGGTAGCGGAACAGCTCCACCGCGGGAACCGGTCGGCCCAGCCGCTCGGCGAGTCGGGTCTGCACCCGTGCCAGCAGCAGAGACGTGCCCCCGAGGTCGAAGAAGTTGTCGTCCGCACCGACGTCGTCCAGCCCGAGAACCGCTCGCCAGGTGTCGGCGATGGCCCGTTCGACGGTCCCGTCGGGTGCCACGTACGCGGCGCCGAGATCGGCGCGGGCCACGGCGGGGGCCGGCAGGCGGGACGCGTCGAGCTTGCCGCTGGACGTGAACGGCAGGTCGGGCACCACCACGAAGGCGCTCGGCACGAGGTAGCGGGGCAGCCGCCGGAGCAGGCTCTGGCGTAGCTCGTCCACCGCCAACCCGTCGCCCACGAGGTAGCCGACGAGTCGTCGGCCACCGGGCGAGTCGGTCCGCACCACGGCGGCGGCCCGCCGTACGCCCGGGTGCTGCCGCAGGTGGGCTTCCACCTCACCCAGTTCGATCCGGAAACCGTTGATCTTGACTTGGTTGTCCGCCCGGCCGAGGAAGACGAGTTGTCCGTCGGCACGCCAGCGGACCAGGTCACCGGTGGCGTACATCCGCGCCCCCGGCGTCGGCGCGTACGGGTCGGGCAGGAAGCGTCCGGCCGTGAGCGCGGCGTCGCCGTGGTAGCCGCGGGCCACGCCGAGCCCGCCGAGATACAGCTCGCCGGGCACCCCGGGCGGCACCGGCCGCAGCTCGGTGTCGAGGACGTAGGCGCGTACCCCGGTCAACGGGCGGCCGATCGGCAGTTCAGCGTCGGTGGGCGCGCAGTGGGCGGCCGTGGCGGTGACGGTGGCCTCGGTGGGGCCGTACCCGTTGATCAGGAGCCGGCCGCGCGACCAGGCGGCGGCGACGTCCGGCGCGCACGGTTCGCCACCCACGGTGAGTATCCGCAGGTCGGGCAGCGCGGTGGGGTCCAACGCGTCGAGGACCACCGGCGGTAGATCGGCGACCGTGACGCGGTGCCGGATGAGCGCGGCGGCCAGGTCGGGGCCGGGCGTGCGCTCGTCCGGGCCGAGCAGGCGCAGGGTCGCGCCGACGGTGAGCGTGGTGACCACGTCGGACAGCGCGACGTCGAACCCGATCGAGTGGAACTGCAGGACCCGGTCGCCGGCCTGGACGCCGACCAGCCGGGCCTGCGCCTCGGCGAGGTTGGCCAGCCCCCGGTGGGTGCCGACGACGCCCTTGGGCAGCCCGGTCGAGCCGGACGTGTAGATCAGGTAGGCGGCGGCGTCCGGATGGACGACCGCCAGCGGCGCGGCGTCGTCATGCGGGGCGGCATCGTTCGGGGCGGCGTCGCGGAGGTGCAGCAGCGGCAGGTCGGTGGTGGGAAGCGCGAGCTGCGCGTCGGCGGTGGTGACCACCAGCGCGGCGGCCGAGTCGGCGAGCAGGTGCGCCAGCCGGGCCGCCGGTAGCTGCGGGTCCAGGGGCAGATAGATCCCACCCGATCGGAGTACGGCGAGGAAGGTGACCACCCAGTCGGGGCCGGTGGGCAGGCAGACGCCGACGGTCGTCTCGGCCCGCACACCCCGGGCGGCGAGGGTCCGGGCCAGGCGGTCGGCCCGGGCGTCCAGGTCCCGGTAGGTGACAACCTGATCGCGGTACGCCACGGCCACCGCATCCGGGTTCGTCCTCGCCTGCCGGGCGACCAGTTCGCCCAGGGCCGGCTGCTCGGGGGACGCGGGCGCGGTGGCGGCCCAGCGGTCGACCAGGTCCCGACCGGCGGCCGGGTCGAGCAGCGGCAGCCGGTCCACCGGTGTGTCCGGGGCGGCGAGCGCGGCCATGAGCAGGGTGTCGAACTGGTCGGCGAGCGCGCGGGCGGTGGACTCGTCGAAGAGTCGTGTCCGGTACTCGATCCGCCCGTCGATGCGGCCCTCGTGCACGACGACGGTCAGCGTCAGGTCGAACATGGACGTGCCGGTGTGCGTCTCGCCGCTGGCCAGTACGGTCACGCCGGGCAGCGTCAGCCGCTCTTCCCAGCCGTCCTCGACGGCGAACATGACCTGGGCCAGCGGATGACGGCCGGGATCGCGGACCGGGCGCAGTTCCTGCACCAGGGCGTCGAAGGGCACCGGATCGGTCAGCGCGGTCAGCGCCGAGTCGCGGAGCCGATCCAGCAGCGCGGCGAACGTCAGTCCACCGTCGACCCGACTGCGCAGCACCAGGGTGTTGACGAAGAAGCCCACGGCGGTCTCGCTGTCGAGCGTCTGCCGATTCGCCACCGGGGTGGCGATGAGCAGGTCCGGTTGCTGGCTGCGCCGGTGCAGCAACGCCGCCCAGGCCGCCGCGAAGATCATGTACGGGGTCGCGCCGGTGCGGCGTTGCGCCTCGGCGACCCGGTCGGCCAACGCGGAAGGCCAGGAGAACTCGATCTCGTGGCCGGCGTCCTCCAGCTCCACCGGACGGGGCCGGTCGGTGGGCAGGTCGAGGCCGGGCGGCGCGCCGGCCAGCGCGTCACGCCACCAGTCGAGCCGCCGGGCCAGCTCGGTCGGGCCGAGCAGCCGGTCCTGGGCCAGCGCCGCCGGCACGTCCCGGGGAACCGTCGGCAACGCCACGGGACGGCCCTCCCGCAGGGCCGTGTACGCCGCCGACAACTCCTCGAAGAGCAGACCCATGCTCCAGCCGTCGCAGACCACGTGGTGCAGGCTCAGCAGCAGCGAGAAGTCATCCGGGCCGGTGCGGCACAGGGTGGCGCGCACCAGTGGGCCCCGGGCCAGGTCGAACGGGCGTACCGCCTCGGCGGCGGCGTACCCGTCGATCCGCTCCGGCGCGACGTCCACCACCGTGAGCGGCAGACCGGTCGGCGGCAGGACCATCTGGTACGACTGGCCGTCCAGCGGCACGAAGACGGTGCGCAGCGCCTCGTGCCGCGCCACGATCTCGTCGAGCGCGCCGCGCAACGCGGCCACGTCCAGGTCACCACGCAGGTCCACCCGGTACGGCACGTGGTAGGCGGGGCTGTCCGGTCGGAGCTGGGCCAGCAGGAGCATCCACTCCTGGGCGGCGGTGAGCGGGTGGATGCCGTACCGGTCGCCGTCCGCGCGGATCGCCGCGAGGAACGTCCGCCGCCGCTCGGGTGGCAGGGCGTCCACGCGCTGGCGCAACTGCTCGGGGGTGAGCGCGCCGATCATCGGGCGGCACCCTGTTCGAGCTGGTCGAGCAGGCCCGCGAGATCGGCGGGCGGTGTCCCGCCCAGCACGACCGGCGCGACCGGTTCGGCAGACCCGGCGGGTGTGCCAGCGATCTCGTCCAGCGCGGCGGCCAGCCCGGCGACCGTCGGGTGGTCGAAGATCAGTCGCAACGGCACCTCCGCGCCGATCGCGGCGGCGAGCCGGGAGCGGACCCGGGTCGCCTTCAGGGACCGTCCACCCAGGTCGAAGAAGTCGTCGGCACGTCGGCGCACCGGCACGCCGAGGACGTCCTGCCAGATCTCGGTCACCGCCCGCTCGGTGGGCGTACGAGGAGCGTCGTCGTCGGCTGCCGCAGTGGCGTCGGGGACGGGCAGCGCCGCGACGTCCACCTTGCCGTTGCGGTTGAGCGGCAGCCGGGGCAGCACCACGAACACGGCCGGCACCAGGTGGTCGGGCAGTTGCTCGCGGGCGCGTTCCCGGATCGCCTCGACGCCCACTCCCTCGTCGGGCACGACGTACGCGACCAGCCGGGTGTCACCGGCGGCGTCGCGGTCGGCGCGCACGATCACGTCGCGGGCCAGCCCGCCGCGGCGCAGCGCCTCGGTCACCTCGCCCGGCTCGACCCGGTACCCGCGGATCTTCACCTGGTGGTCGGACCGGCCGACGAACTCGATCAACCCGTCCGGGCGCTGCCGGACCACGTCCCCGGTGCGGTAGAGCCGGCCCCCGGCGCGGGGCCCGAACGGATCGGGCACGAACGCCTCGGCCGTCGCGTCGGGGCGGCCCAGGTAGCCACGGGCGACGCCGTCCCCGCCGATGAACAGCTCGCCGAGCACGCCGGGCGGCACCGGTCGCAGGAGCCGGTCCAGCACGTACACCCGGGTGTTGGCGACCGGGCCACCGATCGGCACGACCGGGTCCGCGGCGGTGAGCCGGGCGCAGTCGTACGTGGTGCTGTAGGTGGTCGCCTCGGTCGGGCCGTACCCGTTGACGAGCGTCGTGTCCGGGCACGCGGCCCGGAGCCGGTCCACGGCGGTCCGGTCGGCCTGTTCGCCACCGAAGGTCAGGTAGCGCAGCGCGGCCAGGGCGTCCGGCGCCTCGGTCGCCACCTGCCGGGCCACGGAGGTGGCCAGGAACATCATCGTCACGCCGGTGTCGCGCAGCCGGGCGCGGAGCCGGTCCGGCACGATCACGTCGTTGATGTCCAGGTCCGCGAGGCAGGCGCCGTTGAGCAGCGCGCCCCAGACCTCCAGCGTGGCCGCGTCGAACGACATCGTGGCGGCCTGCCCCATCACGTCGTCGGGGCGTACGTCGATGAAGGTGGTGTCGCGGACCAGCCGGACGATGTTGCGATGGGTGACGCCGGTGCCCTTGGGGCGGCCGGTCGACCCCGACGTGTACATGACGTACGCGAGTTGGTCGGGGTGGACCGTCACCGCCGGGGGCTGGGCCGGGCCGTCGTCGGTCGGCAGCCGGTCCAGGGCGATCCGGGGTGTGCCGTCGTCGGGAAGCCGGTCGGCCAGCGCGGCGGCGTGCAGGATGACGCCCGGCGCGGCGTCCTGGCACATCAGCGCCAGCCGCTCCGGCGGGTAACCCGGGTCCAGCGGCAGGTACGCGGCCCCCACCTTGAGCGTCGCCAGGGCGGCGACCACCCAGGTCGTGGTGTCGGCGAGGCAGATCCCGACGATCGTCTCCGCGCCGATGCCGAGCCGGAGCAGACGCCCGGCCAGGTGGTTGGCGCGCCGGTCCACCTCGCGGTAGTCCAGGGTCTGGTCGTCGTCGCGCAGAGCGGGCGCGTCCGGGGTCCGCCGGGCCCACTCGGCGAACAGCGCGGGCACCGACGACTCGCGCGGATAGGCGGTGTCGGTGGCGTTCCAGTCAGACAACACCCGCCGTTCCGTCGCCGGGTCGAGCAGCGGCAGGTCGGACAGCCGCGCCCCGGGGCGTTCCCGCGCCCGGTCGAGCAGGACGGCAAGGGCCGCCGCGATCGATGCGACGTGCGGGTGCCCGCCCATGGTGGCCGTCGGCCGTCCGTCGGCGTCGTCGATCAGCAGCCGCAACACACCACGATTACCGGCCGGCAGTTGATCGGAGCCAATGGATACCACCGGCCGATAGTCGAGAGGATTTTCGGGCAATTCCGTGTCATGCGCCCGGGCTTCGCGTAGCGCCGTTCGGACCAGGTCCCGCAGCTCGGTCCAGGTGGGATCCTCGGGCAGCCGAACCCGGACCGGCAGCCAGCGTCCGGCGTCGGTCGGGGTAGCCGGTGTCGCGGCGAGCAGATCCCGAGCACCGACCCAGCGGTGCAGCAGCGCGAACAGGCCAGCCAACACGCTGACCTGCGGGTCGACCTCCTCGCTCAGCTCAACTCGGGCGTCGCCGGGCGGGTCTGCCGTCGGCGTGAAGGGCAGGTCCGGCGGGTCCGGGAGGGCGGCGAGCTGCTGCTCCCAGAAGGCGGAAAGGGCAGGAAGAATTGTCTGTTCGGTCATCGGATCTCAGCTCCGATCGGCGGGTGACACGCAATGACCGAGAGCATGGCCCGCGCCCGTGCCAGTTGCTTGTACGGACCGTTCGGGTGCCGTTGCGGCGACCTGAGGGAAACCTGAGCGCGGCTTTATGCCGATAGCGCATTGCAGTCAGTAAGTACACCGACTCTTTTGGTTATGGCGATGCCGCTCGATGAAGGCAATGATCGTGCCGGGGGGAAGCCACGCCGGGTGACGACTCGCAGGGCCCGGTTGTCTCTTCGCTCGCCTGATCCTCCACGAGAGCACACAGGAGCGGTGAATGTCCGGAGACCTTGTCAACCATGCCTGGCGCGCGTCGCCGCCGGCTCGCAGCGAAGGTGGAGGCGACGCGTCGACAGCAGAACGACATCTCACGAGCGGTGATCCGGGGCGGGCGCTGCGGCACCTCGCCGCCGCCGGTGACCGCAGGGCGGCGCACCTGTGGCTCGCCACCCAGACCGACCTGCTCGCCGCGAACCCCGACGAGGCCGACGGCCCGGTCGCCCAGATCTGGCGCACGGCGCTGCGGCACCACCTCGCCGGGGAACCACACCTGGCGACAGCCCTCCTGGCGACCGCGCCGATCGGCGCGACCGGGCCGCACGCCGTGCAGACGTACTGCCACGCCGCGGTGCACCACCTGCTCGACGACGACATCGAGCGGGCCGGCGCCGACGTCGAGGAGGCGGCCCGCGCCGCCCACGCGTGCGGCGTACCGACCGCCCACCAGGCGTACGCCCGGGTGGTCGTGCTGCTCGCCGCCGCCACCGGCGACCCGATGGCGACCCTCGCGCGGGCGGAGGCGACCGACGGGCTGCGCCGTGTCGACGCCAACCTGTTCCGGCTCATGGTCCACCTGGACCTGGCCGGCCACCTGCTGCGGGCCGGCGACGCCGCCGACGCGCTGCGGCAGGCCGAGGCGGCCGTACGACTGACCGAGGTGGCAGGTGACTCCGCCTACGAGCCGTACGCGCTGACCCTGGCCGCCGTGGCGAAGTGCCAGCTCGGGCGGTTGGAGGAGGCGCTCGCCGACGGCGCCGCAGGTCTTCGCCTGCGGGAGCTGGCGGGCGTCACCGCCGACGAGGCGTTCTCGCTGGCCGCCCTCGGCATGGTGCACCGCCGGCGGCGCGAGCCACGCCAGGCCCGGCAGGCGTTGGAGGGCGCCCTGAGCGCCATGGCCACGTCTCCCGCACACCCCGCCTCGCCGGCCTGGGTGCTCGCCGAGCTGGCGCGGATCCGCGCCGCCGACGACCCGGCCGCCGCGCAGGACCTCGCCGAGCGGGCGGTCACCGTGGCCCGCGAGCTCGAACGGCCGTACGCCCTGCTGGCGCGCGGCTGGGTGGCGCTGCTGCGCGGCGACACCGCCGCCGCCCACTTCGACGCCGCCGAGGCCCGCACCGGGGCCACCGTCGGGCGGCGACGCGCCACGCTCATCGAGGCGCTTCAGCTCACCGTGCTCGCGGCGGACGACCCGCGCGCGTCCGCCGGGCTGCTCGACGACGCGGCGGCGCTCTGCCGGGAGCTGGGCGACCCGGCCGAGGAGGCCACCGTCCGGCTGATCGCCGCACGCCTGCAGGGTCGGCAGGCCCGTCGCGGCGCCGAGGGCGCCGAGCAGAAACTGCGCCGCTGCGGGGTACGCCTCGACCCGGGCGTCGCCGACGGGCTCAGCGCGATCACGCTGCGCGTACCGGCGGTGGTCATCCACACCCTCGGCGACTTCCGGGTGTTCCGGGCCGGCGCCGTCGTCCCGTACGGCGAGTGGCAGTCCAAGAAGGCCCGGGACCTGCTGAAGATCCTCGTCGCGCACCGGGGCCGCGCCGTGCCCCGCGCCCGGCTGATGGAGCTGCTCTGGCCGGACGAGTCACCGTCGCGCACCGCGAACCGGCTGTCGGTGCTGCTGTCCACGCTGCGCCGGGTGCTCAGCACCAGGCGCCGCACCAGCGGTCGGGGGGCGGTGCTGGCCGACCGGGGTTCGGTGGCGATCGACCTCGACGTGATCGACGTGGACGTCGAGACGTTCCTCACCGCGGCCGAGGAGGCACAGGCCGCCCTGCGGGCCGGGCACCCGGACACGTCCCGCGCGCTGGTGCGCGCCGACGAGTTGTACGGCGGGGACTTCCTCTCCGACGACCCGTACGAGGACTGGGCCCAACCGCTGCGGGAGGAGGCGCAGGCCGCCCACACCAGCGTGCTGCGGGCCCTGGCCCAGCACACCCCGGACACCGACCAGAAGCTCGTCTACCTGATGCGGCTGGTGCACCGCGACCCGTACGACGAGGACGCCCATCTGGAGTTGGTGCAGGTGCTGCGCTCGGCCGGACGGCACGGCGAGGCGCAACGCCGCTACCGCACGTACGTCGAGCGGATGCGGGAGTTGGGCATCGCCCCGGCGAGCCCGACGACCGGCGTCGACACCGGGCAGCACGCGGATCCGGCGGCTGCGCCGGAGGCGCGGGTCGCCCGGTGGCGGACCCCCGACGCCCAACCCCCGTGGACGGCGGAGGTGGACGCGGGCCGTCCGGCCGGTGTCCCGGCGCAGCGGACGTCGAGGAGTCTCATCGAGCATCCAGCCTGACCGGCGCTCGTGGGTGACCCGGCGGGCTCACCGCTCCCGCAACGACTCCCGTACGTGTCTGCGGGCGTGGTGGATCCGCGACTTCACCGTCCCGACCGGAATGCCCAGCTGATCGGCGATCTGCGGATATTCCAGCTGGCAGAGATCGCGGAGCACGAGCGCCGTCACGAGCTCCGGCCGGTGCGCCTCCAACCTGTCCAGCGCGTCGAGCACGTCCAGGCGGGTTCCGGCGATGACGCTCGTGGTGCGCGGGTCGGCGACCTCGGCGGGTAGCAGGTCGCTGGGGTGCTCGGCGGCGCGTCGCCGCAACGAGCGGTACGTCTGCCGGGCGGAGTTGGCGACCACCGTGTGCAGCCAGGTCGAGAACAACGACCTGCCCTCGAACCGCTCGATGTGCCTGGCGACCTGAAGGAGCGCGTCCTGGGCCGCCTCCTCGGCGTCCTGCCGGCACGGCAGGAACCGACCACACTGCTCGAGTACCCGCGGCCCGATCGCGGACAGCAGCTGGTCGAGCGCCGCCGCCTCCCCGGCCGCGGCCCGGCGTGCCAGTTCCTCTGTCCCCGCCCCGTCCACTGTCGACGCCCCCCGGTCGTCCGTGTTGTCGCCGCATAATACGGCCGTGTCCATTCCCTCGCAGATCGGCCGGTACCGCGTCGCGCACTCCGTCGGGGCCGGCGCGTTCGCCACCGTGTGGCTGGCGTACGACGACGAACTGCGGTCCCCGGTCGCCGTCAAGGTGCTCGCCGACAACTGGTCACAGCGGGCCGACATCCGGGCCCGCTTCCGCCAGGAGGCCCGGTTCATGCGGCAGGTCGACTCCGACCACCTGGTCCGGGTGCTGGACGTCGGCGAACTGCCGGACGGCCGGCCGTACCTGGTGATGACGTACGCCGACGGCGGTTCGCTCGCCGACCGTCTGGCCGGCGGTCCGCTCCCGGTCCGCGAGGCCCTGCGCATCTCCGTCGACGTCGCCCGCGCGGTGGCGGTCCTGCACGACAACGGTGTGCTGCACCGGGACCTCAAGCCCTCCAATGTCCTCTTCGACACCGCCCGGCCGGAGAGCCGCGTGCTGGTCGCCGATCTGGGGCTGGCGAAGACGCTCGCGCACGCCTCCGGCCTCACACTGGTCGCCGGCACGCCCGGGTACATGGCACCCGAACAGCTCGCGAACGGCGGACTGGACGAACGGGCCGACGTCTACTCGATCGGCGCCCTGACCCACCACATGCTGACCGGAGGCCCGCCTGGGCAGTCCCCGGTGACCGCGCGCCGCGTTCCCTCCGCCGTCGAGCGTGTGGTGCGCCGGGCCCTGCACCGCGATCGGGGCCGTCGATGGCCGACCGCCGACGCGTACGCCTCGGCTCTGGAGGAGGTGCTCGCCACGCCGCCGGTTCCGGCCCGCCCGGCGCTGCGGCGTGTCCTCCGGTCGGTGGCCGCCGTCGGCGTCGCGGCGGTGACGCTGGTCGTGGCGGGATCGACCCCGACTCCGCTCGCACCGCACGGCTGGACGCGGGTGAGTGACGTGACCGGCGCGCTGTCGATCGCCGTACCCGACGGCTGGGCCCGGCAGTTGCGCGACCGCGGCTGGAACCCGGCCGTGGTCGGTCTGACCGCCGGCCGGGCCCCGGGCCTGCTCGTCGGCCCGGATCTCGCCGCCTGGCCCGATGTGGGCAGCGTGACGTCGGGGGTGTTCGCCGGGGCGAGCCCGTCCCTCGCCAGCCGGACGGGAGGGCCGGCTCTGCCGGACCACAGTGGGTGCACACGCGCTGCCGATCGCCCGGTCACGGTCGGCGCGCTGCGCGGAAGCGTCGGGCGTTGGTCGGGATGCCGCGGCACCACGATGTCGTTCAGCGAGGTCACCCTGATGGCGCCCGGGGGTGCCTTCGGCGTCTATGTCCAGGTGAGACAGACCGGTGGGGCCGACCGCACCGACGAGGTCCTCGACACCCTGCGGGTGGACGGGCCGACGATCGCGCAGGGCTAGGCCGTGTGCCGAAGTCCTCGGTCGAGCCGAGGCGAAGTCGCAGGCCGGCCAGGGACTTCGACACACGGCCTAAAACCGCTCCCAGTTGCCGGAGCCGTCGGCCTTGCGCCACCGCCGGGTCTCGCTGCCGCCGTCCGTGCGACGGACGGTGGCCTCCACGGTCTGCCCCACCACCCGGTACGACGTGAAGGTCATGACCTGCGCGCCACCCGCAGCCGGCGCGTCCCCCTGGATGACCGGCCACGCGTACCGCCCTCGACCGTTGTCGGAGAGCTGAACCGGCACCAGCGCCTGCCGCCGTGCGGCACCGGGATTGCCCAGCTCCACCAACACCAGCGCGTCCTCGGTCGACGGCGCGTTCGCCGGCTCCTCGACCACGAACTCGGCGTAGACCGGGCGCGCGCCGCCGGGCAGCATCGTGCAGGGCACGTCGAAGCCGTTCGAGCCGTCGCGGAATCGGACGGTGTCGTCGGACTGCCCGCAGAAGCCCAGGTTGCTGATCGTGGCGTTGGGCCAGTCGGTCTGCCGGATCGCGCTGGACTGGGCGCTCGACCCACTCGGCCCCGAGGTACGGGTGGCAGACGCGGTCGGCCCGGCGGTGCGGCTGGCGGACCCGCTCGGCCGCGGGCTGCCGGTCGCGGCAGCACTCGACGCCGAGGGCGCTGCGGTGCTCGCGCTCGCCCGGGGTGAGCCGGCGGGTGCCGCGTCGCCGTCGAGCCGTTCCGTCTCCGGCGCGCAGCCGGTGGCCATGGTCAGGCTCAGTGCCATCGAGGTGAGCGTCGCGTAGCGCATGGGGGTCCCTTCTCCGTGATTTTCACCTGTCACGAAGTTGGATGCCCCGATCCGGGTAACGGTTCACGGATCGGGGCGACCCGAGATCAGTGGCGGGGCTGGTAGCTCTTCGGCAGGCGCATGCCGCGCTCGGCCATGATCGCCCGCACCCGGTTGGGATAGTTGGTGATGATCCCGTCGACACCCATGTCCATCAGCGCGGACACGGTCGCCGGGTCGTCGCAGGTCCACGGGATGACCTTCAGGCCACGGGCGTGGGCTTCGGCGACCATGGTGGCGTCGGGATAGAAGCGGAAGTTCGCGTCGCCGATGGTGCCGTTCTGCGGGAAACCGTAGTTCGGCGACAGAGCGGTGATGCCGGGGATGGCGGCGGCCGCCCTGACGAAGTCACCGTCGTAGTCGTCGGCGTCGATCCCACCGAGCCAGGGGGACGCGCCGGGCTGGCCGACCTGGAGGAAGTCGTAGTTCGTCAGGGCCACCAGCGGCCACTTCGGCGCGAGCCGGTGCATCTGGCGGAGCGCGCCCCAGTCGAACGACTGGATGGTGACCTGCTTCTCGATGCCGGAGGCGTGGATCTCCTCGAAGACGCGCCGGACGAACAGCTCGCGAGGCGCGGTCTGCTCGGGCGCTCCGGCCTCGACCTTCGTCTCGATGTTGAGGGTGACCTGCTTCGCCTGGTAGCTCTTGACGAGGTCGAGGACGTCCTTCAACTCGACCATGCGCAAGCCCTTGACCTGTTCCTGCTCGGGAAAGCCCGGGAGCTGCTGGTAGCCGCAGTCCATGGTCTTGACCTGGGCGAGGGTGAGGTCCTTGAGGTACTTACCGACGTACGGGTACATCGGGTCACCGGCGGTGACCGGCGCGGTGTCGGCGCACTTCTGCGCGCTGACCTGGCGGTCGTGGTTGACGACGACCTTCTGGTCCTTGGTGATCTGGGTGTCCATCTCCAAGGTGGTGACACCGAGGCGCAGGGCCTTGGCGAAGCCCTCCAGCGACTCCTCGGTGGTCATGCCGATGCCACCGCGGTGCGCCTGGAGGTCGAAGTGGGTCTTCTGCGGGAGCAGCGCATGGGCACTGTCGACGGTCGACGCGTGCGCGGCCACCGGAACGGCGAGCGCGGGCAGGACCACGAGGCCCGCCAGAATGTGACGCAGGGACATGGTGCGAGAACCTCAGCTCTTCAGGTGCAGATGCCCTGGCCACGCTAGGTGGGAGTCGGTCGGCCCCGATGACCTCGCCGCGAGCGGAACGTGAACGCTCGCCGAACCTCAGAAGCGCCTGCCGTCCGCCGACGGTCACCATGTCGATGCGGTGACCGTCGGCGAACGCCCTGCGGCTAACCGCCGAGGGTGACGTGCAGGACGCGCTCGTTGCTGTTGTTCGGGATGCTGTCCTTGTCACCGGTGGTCGTGGTCGTGAGCCACAACCCGCCGTCGGGCGCCGGCTCGACCGTGCGCAGCCGGCCGTAGGTGCCGCTGAAGTACGTCTGCACGTTCGTCAGGCTGCTGCCGCTGATCACGGCCCGGTACATCCGCGCGCCGCGAGCGCAGGCGACGTAGAGGGCGTCGCGCACGATCGTGATGCCGGAGCAGGAGCCCTCGGCGGTCGGGTAGGTGCGCGCCGGCGCGATGTAGCCGGCAGTGCCGCAGGTGCCGCTGGTGCCTTCGCAGGCCGGCCAGCCGTAGTTTCCGCCCTTGGTGATCAGGTTCGTCTCGTCCATGATCGAGTTGCCGAACTCCTGCTCCCACAGTCGGCCCTGCGAGTCGAACGCGAGCCCCTGCGGGTTGCGGTGCCCGTAGCTCCACACGTAGTTGCCGAACGGGTTGTCACTCGGGACGCCGCCGTCCGGGTTGAGTCGCAGGATCTTGCCCTCCAGAGCGGCACGATCCTGGGCGTACGCGCCGTTCTGCGCGTCGCCCGTGCTCGCGTACAGCTTCCCGTCCGGGCCGAACCGCAACCGACCACCGTTGTGGTACTTGTTGCGCCGGATCCCGGTGAGCAGGACCTGTTCGCCGGCCGTGGTGAGCCGACCGTTCTCCAGCTTGATCCGCACGATCCGGTTGTCCGTCGGCGAGGTGTGCATGATGTAGAGCCACCGGTCGCTGGCGAAGCTCGACGAGATCGCGAGGCCCATCAGGCCACCCTCACCGTCGGTGCTCTGCACGTTCGGCACGGTGCCGACATTGGTCTTCGCCCCCGTGGCGGGGTTGAGCTGGATGATGTCGTGCGCGTCGCGGCGGTTGTAGAGGACGGTCCCGTCCGGCAGCGTCACCAGCCCCCACGGGACGTCGGTGTCGGTGGTGACCTGGCGGACCGTGCACACCGGGTTGGCGCAGCTGGCACCGGTGCTCACCGCGACGGAGGCG
The DNA here is from genome assembly GCF_044454415.1 of Micromonospora sp. NPDC051543. NCBI lineage: Bacteria > Bacillati > Actinomycetota > Actinomycetes > Micromonosporales > Micromonosporaceae > Micromonospora > Micromonospora sp. NPDC051543. Next base: position 284,021 of record NZ_JBITDT010000011.1, on the reverse strand, counting down.
CTGCGCGAAGAGACGTTGTCCTGCCCGTCGCGGGCGGCCACCTGGTACTGGTAGGTGGTGCTCGCCGCCAGGCCGCTGTCGGTGAAGGTGGTCACCGGCGGAGCGCCCGTCACGGCGCCGATCTTCACGCCACCCCGGTAGATGTCGTACGCCCGGACCCCGACGTTGTCGCTGGAAGCGGTCCAGCGCAGTGTGACGGTGGTGCCCGAGGCGCTGCCCGTGAGTTGCGTCGGCGTGCTCGGCGGCACGGTGTCGGCCTGGCACTGCGGCGGGGTGATCGTCACGGTGGAGCTGGCCTGCGACACGTTGCCGGCGGCGTCCCGCGCGTTGACGTAGAGGCCCCAGGTCGCGCCGGGCACGACGGTGAGGTTGGCGGACAGGGTGCTTCCGCTCACCGACGTCATCTGCTGGCCGTCGTGGTAGATGTCGTAGTACGCCACCGCCACGTTGTCCGTCGAGGCGTTCCAGGCGAACGTCACCGAGTTGCAGGTCAGAGCGCTGACCCGGGCGTTGCCGGGCGGCGTGGGTGGCTGACTGTCGGCGCTGCCGAACGACGACGTCCACCGCTGGTTGGCCTGTCCGTTGCAGGTCCAGAGGCCGACCGTCGTGCTGTTGGCGGTGCCGCCACCCGTCACGTCCAGACAGAGTCCCGACTGGACGCCGACGATGGTCCCGTTGCTGTTGATCTGCCAGCGCTGGTTCGCCCCACCGGTGCAGCCGTAGATCTGGACGGCGGCCGGCGCGCTGGTGTCCTGACCGACGACGTCCAGGCACATCGTCGCGTCGTACACCCGCAACTCGCCGGCCGCGGTGAGCGTCCACGCCTGGTTGGCCTGTCCGCCGCAGTCATAGATATTGATCCCGGTGCCGGCGGTCCGGCCGCCGCCCACCACGTCCAGGCATCGGCCGGACGCCGCGCCGACGATCGTCGAGGGGCCGGCCGCCGACGCCGGCACGCCGAGCGTCACGGCCACCAGCACTGCCACGGTGATCGGCGGCAGGAGCCGTCGTGGTCTGAGTCGCGCGAAAATGCTCATCCGTCCTCCAAGGTCGGGGCGTCGGCCGGCCCGACCCCACGTCGGGCGACCCAACGCGCCCGACCAGACCGACGAGAAGACAACATCGACCATCCAAGATGGAATTCCGGCACATGTCAACGATCTCGATCGATCGAGGACAAACCACGTCAACAAAGCCAGCTCTCCACGGATCGGCCTCGATGCGGCGTAATGGTGTAGCGACACAGCGTGGCGGGGACTACGCGGCGGCGCGGCGTGGTGGGCCTGCGCCGGGCGGTGCGGTGTGGTGGGCCGGCATGGCGGCGCGGCGTGGCGCGGCGGCCCAGCAACCGCCGCGCCACCAGCGCCTTGTCGGCGCCGAGCCGGACCGCCCGGTCCGCCGCTCCGGGCGGCCCCGCAGCGCAGCCTCTCCCCGACCGGGCGGGCCTCCCGGCGGATGGATCGCTGCGCGCACCGACGTCGTGCGACGCGATGGCGTCGGCCGACCCGCCCCGCCATCGGCGGCCGGCGTTTCGGGTCGCCGTGGACGACCCTGATCGACGCTCATCGAGGTCCGTCGGTGGCGAAAGTATTGGTACGGCGGAACTGCGATGTCAACGTTTCTCGGAAACTTTGCGAAAGGTCAGACGGCACAGGCACGCCAACCAATAGTCGTCTTCGCTGGCCCCGACACTGGCCAGGAGATTGAACTCGCAACCGACGTTGAAGGACCTCGCCAGGCGATCGGATTAATGCCGATAGTTCCGATGAATTTCCGGATCATCGAGACCGACGCTCGACCTTCGGTGGCCGACACGCGTACGGTCCGCGCGTCGTCGCAGGTGGATCGCCACTGCTCCGCACCCAGATGACCACGCTGTGACGACCCCGCAGCACTCTCGGAGGACTTCCGGAACTTATTGACGGCCTCGAATTTACGCTGCAATACTCCGATCCACCGTGATCGATGCACCCGGTGTCCGCGAGGTCGCCTCGATCTCCCCACCCACCACCCACCACGTCCGGACCGTGCTCTCCTTCCACACCGGGACGGGACCGGGCCGGTAGAAGGGGCACAGATGAGCACTGTCTCCGCTGGCACGCTCGTACGGTCCAGGCCACTACGGGCGGCGCTGTCCATCCTCGTCACCGCCGCCGCCGCATGCGCCGTCGTCGCGGCCACCGCCACCCCGTCGAACGCCGCCACCTGCAACGGCTACGTCGGTCTCACCTTCGACGACGGCCCGACCGGCAGCACCAGCGCTCTGCTGAACGTGCTGCGCAACAACGGCGTACGGGCCACCATGTTCAACGTCGGGCAGAACGTGCAGAACAACCGGTCGGCGGCGCAGGCGCAGGTGTCCGCCGGCATGTGGGTCGGTAACCACAGCTGGAACCACGCCCACATGACGTCGATGAGTCAGTCCCAGATGCAGTCCGACCTGTCCCAGACGAGTTCAGCCATCCAGTCGGCGACCGGCGTCCGACCCCAGTTGTTCCGGCCTCCGTACGGGGAGACCAACTCCACCCTGCAGTCGGTCGCCTCCTCGCTCGGGATGCGGCAGGTGATCTGGGACGTCGACTCCCAGGACTGGAATGGCGCCAGCGTCAGTCAGATCGTGTCGAACGCCAGTCGCCTCCAGGCTGGCCAGGTCATCCTCATGCACGACGGCATCCAGAACACCCGGGACGCCATCGGGCAGATCATGGCCAACCTGACCAGCCGCAACCTCTGCCCGGGCATGATCTCGCCGTCCACCGGCCGGGCGGTCGCGCCCGACGGGGCCACCCCGCCGCCGAGCGGCACCACGCCGCCCCCCAGCGCGACGACCCCACCGCCCAGCGGCGGATCCTGCACCGCCACCGCGTCGACCCCCAACGTGTGGGGCGACCGCTACAACACCTCGGTGACGGTCAGCGGCAGCAACACCTGGACCGTGGTCGTGGCCCTCACCTCCCCGCAGCGGGTCTCCAGCGTCTGGAACGGCAACGCCAGCTGGGACAGCAGCGGCACGGTGATGACCGTCCGGTCCAACGGCAGCGGCAACACCTTCGGCTTCACCACGATGTTCAACGGCAACAGCAGCGCCCGGCCACAGATCCGCTCCTGTAGCGCCGGCTGACACCCCGGACGAGTCCCGCGTGGCGGCCACGGCAACGCCACGCGGGACACGTCACCTTGTGCGGGTTTGTCGGCGACAGGGTAGGGTGAGTTCCGGGTCAAGACAGGTGCCCTCCAGTGGTCGACCGCGCGACGACACGAGTCGCGGACGGCGAACCAACCCTTTGACGGGTGGAGGTGTCATGTGATCGGTCAGCGTCCCCCGCTTCGGTCCGAGCCGTACGAGTTCCCCTCTCCGCAGTGGATCGAACCTCGCCCGCCCCTGATGTCCCTGGTGCTGCGGGACGACGGTCCGACCTTGTCGATCGCGGTGAGCGGCGAGATCGACATGAGTAACGCCCACCTGCTCACCGAACTGGTGGGTTCACTCTGCGCCATTCCCGCGCCGATGATCGCGCTGGACCTGTCCGAGGTCCGCTTCTGTGGCGCCCGCGGCGTGAGCGCCCTGCTGCGAGCCCGTGAGCTGGTCGTATCGGCCGGAGGTCGGCTGACGCTGCGCGATCCCTCTCCGTTCGTGCTACGCGTCCTCGCCGCCTGCCGGGTGCTGCCGCATCTGGGGCTCGACGGCCCGACGTCCCCGGCCACTCCCCCACTGACCTCCCTGGTTCCGCCACCGGCACGCCCCGGACGCCTCAGGTGCGAGTGCGGCCCGGCCCAGGCGACCTGAGCTCCGAGGTCGCCCGGCGGCATAGCGGGGACGTCGGTGTGTCTCACTCCCGGCGGACCGCCTTCGCGACAAGGCCCTCCGCGACCTCGCGGACCTTGAGGTTGCTGTCCTGCGAGACCTTCGACAGCAGCGCGAACGCCTCCTCCGGCGAGCATCGTCGCTCTCCCATGACGATTCCCTTGGCCTGCTCGATCACCGCGCGGCTGCGCATCGCCTGCCGCATCTGCTCGGCCAGTGTGGTCGCGTTGTCGTACAGGTGCGCGTTGGCGATCGCCACCGCCGCGTACGACGCGAAGCGCTCCGCGACGACGATCGCGGCCGGATCGAAGGCGTTCGCCGTACCGCCGTAGACGTTGAGCGCACCCACCACCGACGCCTGGATCGGCAGCCCGATGGACAGGGAGCTTCGCACGCCGGCAGCGTGGGCCCGGGTGGCCCACGCCGGCCACAGCTGGTCGTCGGCCAGGTCGGGCAGGGAGAGGGTGTCGCCGCTGGCGGAGGCATCCAGGCAGGGGCCCCGGCCCAACTCGTACTGCCAGTCGTCGAGGTCACGGGCCAGTTCCGAGGTGAACGCGGCCGTCCAGGCGGTGCCGCCGCGCAGCAGGGTCACCGACACCTCCCGGGCCGGGGCGACGGCTTGGCGGGCGAGGTCGGCGACCCGGCCCAGCATGTCGTCGAGGCTGGTCTCGTCGAGTCTGATCCGGCCCAGCTCAGCCAGCGTGTCGGAGGCATCCATGGCAGTCCCCTACCCGGCGTGTCAGCAGCTCACACCCCGACTCACGGTGGGCGACGACGGTCAGTCAGCGACGACGAGGGCCTGCGGCGCGGCCCGCTTCATCCTGGTAGGCAGCCACTCGAGCTGGATCGCGCCCGCACCGGCGCCCGGGCCGCACCAGAGGAGAGCTCCACAACGAGGCGAAAGAAGATTGGCTCCTCTTGAAAACGCCGCGACCCCGATCCGATCCGGAAGTGGCGGGAACCACACCGGCCGATGTCGCGACTACCAGACATGTCACTGACCGAGCTGTCCGGCACGCCGACGCCGGAGGAGTCCACCCCGGCGGAACTCCCGACCCAGCCGACCCGGCGCACCTCGCCGTTCGGCGCGCTGCTGGTCCGGCTGCACTTCTACGCCGGCATCCTCGTCGCGCCGTTCCTCGTGGTCGCCGCGCTGACCGGGCTCGCCTACACGGTCGCGCCGCAACTGGACGGCGCGCTCTACGGCGACCAGTTGACCGTGGCCGCGCGCGGTGACCGTCCACTCCCCCTCGCCGACCAGATCGCCGCCGCCCGCGCCGCGCACCCCACCGGCACCATCGCCACCGTCCAGCCCGGGGACGGCGACCGGACCACCCGGGTGGCGTTCTCCCTGCCCGAACTCGGCGAGAAGGTGCACACCGTCTACGTCGACCCGTACACCGCCGAGGTCCGAGGTCAGCTCACCACCTGGTTCGGCTCCACGCCGGCCACCACCTGGCTGGACGACCTGCACCGCAACCTGCACCTCGGCGTGGTGGGCCGGCACTACTCGGAGCTGGCGGCGAGTTGGCTCTGGGTGCTGGCCCTCGGCGGCCTGCTCCTGTGGTGGCGACGACGCGGGGCCTCCCGGTCCGCCGCCCGGCACCTGTTCGTGCCGAACCTGTCCACCGGCAGGGGTGTCCGCCGTACCCGGGGATGGCACGCCACGACCGGCGTCTGGCTGGTCGTCGGTCTGCTGTTCCTCTCGGTGACCGGCCTGACCTGGTCCCGCTACGCCGGGGCCAACTTCGGCTCCGGCCTCGACGCCCTCGACGCGCGCTCCCCGGAGATCTCCACCAGCCTCACCGCCGTTCCCGCCGAGAGCGGCGGCGGCCACCACCACGGGGACGCCCCGGCGCAAGGGGTCGTCGACCCGGCGGCCTTCGACCGGGTCCTGGCGGCTGCTCGTACGGCCGACCTCTCCGGTCCGGTCGAGATGACCCCGGCAGAGCCGGGCACCGCGTGGACCGTCACGCAGATCGACAACACGTGGCCGGTCGCGAAGGACCGGGTCGCCGTCGACCCCACCAGCGCGACGATCACCGCCCGCAGCGACTTCGCCGACTGGCCTCTCCTGGCGAAACTGAGCGGCCTCGGCACCCAGGCCCACATGGGTGTCCTCTTCGGCCCGGTCAACCAGATCCTGCTCGCCGCGCTCGCCCTCGGGCTGCTCTGCGTCGTCGTCTGGGGCTACCGCATGTGGTGGCAGCGCCGGCCGACCCGCGCCGACCGTCGCGCGCTCGTCGGCGCACCGCCGGCCCGTGGAGGCGTACGTCGGCTGCCCCGGTGGGCGGTGCTGCTCGGCGCGGCGGTGACCGTGGCGGTGGGTTGGGCCCTACCGCTGTTCGGCCTCAGCCTGCTCGCCTTCGGAGCCGTCGACGTCGTCGCGGGCGTGGTGTCCCGGCGTCGGCGTCCCGGCACCATGCCCGTCTCCCCGGCGCCGGCCGGGAGCTGACCCGTCGGACCCGAGCGCGTCGGTGTCGCGCGAAGCACATGATCGGTCCGGCGATTTGTCCGGTTCAGCCACTCGAACCGTCAATTTGGTGGAACGATGACTGTCGTGGGAACTGCCAATACCGCCATGCCTGCCATCTCGCCCCTCGCCGGTGAGCCGATCAAGCGCGCCGACGCCGAACGGCTTGCGGGGGTGCTGAAGGCGTTCGCCGATCCGGCCCGACTGCGCCTGCTCAGCCTGATCCAGGCCGCCCCGGACGGCGAGGCCTCGGTCACCGACCTCACCGCGCCGCTCAACCTCTCTCAGCCGACCGTGAGCCATCACCTGCGGATCCTCACCGAGGCCGGGCTCATCGAGCGGGAGAAGCGTGGGGTCTGGGCCTACTACCGCATCGTGCCCTCGGCGATCGCGGCGATAGCCGACCTGCTGACCCCGCCCCGCAAGAGGCCGACCAAAAAGACCCGCTGAGCGGTCGCCTCGTCGGCGACGGTGACGCCGGTCGTCAGCGAACGCGGGCGACCGCGCCGTTGAACGACACGTCCTGCACGGACGGACGTGGCTGCGGCGCGTCGTCGGCGTGCCAGCGCGCCACCGAGACGATGCCCGGCTCGACGAGTTCCAGCCCGTCCAACAGGGCCGCGAACTGCTCGGTGCTGCGCGCCTGGAAGCGGCCGTCGCGGTTGTTGGCGGCCAGCCCGGCGGTGACCGCGGGTGGCAGATGTTCCCAGGTCACGTGCGAGGCGACCACGTAGCTGCCGGACGGCAGCGCGGCGACGAGCCGGTCGAGGATGCCCTTGGGGTCCTCGTCGTCGCGGACGAAGTGCAGGATGGCCACCAGCATCAACGCGACGGGCTGGGTCAGGTCCAACGTCGCGCGCAGGTCGGGATGGGCGAGGATCTCGGCCGGCGCGCGCAGGTCGGCGTCGAGGTACGTCGTCCGCCCCTCGGGCGTGCTGGACAACAGCGCGCGGGCGTGCGCGAGGACGATCGGGTCGTTGTCGACGTAGACGACACGGGCCGACGGGTCGACGGCCTGCGCGACCTCGTGGGTGTTGTCGGCGGTCGGGATGCCGGTCCCGATGTCCAGGAACTGCCGGACCCCGCGCTGGGCCAGGAAGCGCACCGCGCGTTGCAGGAACATCCGGTTCTCGATCGCGGCGAGCCGGATGGTGGGCATCGCCGCCGCGAGGGCGTCACCGGACGCCCGGTCGGCGGCGAAGTTGTCCTTGCCGCCCAGCAGGTAGTTGTACCTACGCGCCGGGTGCGCGACCGAGGTGTCGATCCGGTCGGTGGCCGCCGGGTGCGCGACCGAGGTGTCGATCCGGTCGGTGGCCGCCGGGTGCGCGACCGAGGTGTCGATCCGGTCGGTGGCCGCCGGGTGTCCGCCGTGCGACGTCATCCGACCTCCCCCTCGCCGCGCATCCTCCACAAGGTACACACGTCGACGGCGGGGCGGGTGCCCGCCGACGCCGCGCTCAGGAGACGCAGCCCTCGCCCGCCTCGGCCGGCTCGACGCCGCGTACGCCGGCGAGGATGTCGGCGGCGGTGTGCGCCCGGATGCCGGACTGCGCCTCCTCGGCGAACCGGGCGACGACCGCTCGGACGTGCCGCTCGGCAGGCGCGGCGAGGCCGTCGTAGATGGCCTCGAAGAGTTCCCGCGCCGGCCGCCGGAGCCATCCGGCCGGCAGGAGGTCCAGGGGCAGCCGCGGGTCGAGGGTCGGAAAGCGGCGGAAGGTGTCCATGACCTCGGTACGCGTGCGCACGGCCGCCGCGCCGTCGACGCGCTCCGACCGCGCCTGCGGCACCAGGGGCGTCCACCGCCGGAGGAACTCCTCGTAGTGCCGGCCGATCGCCTGGATGTCCCAGGCGTCGATCGGAGAGCGCTGGGCGATGGCGTCGAGGTCGGCCTGCCGTCCACGGAACACCGTGACGGCGCCCCGGGTGAACCGGGCGATCTGGGCCCTGCCCGGTGCGCTCAGCTCGTACGGCGAGATCCACAGCCCGTCGTACAGGGGCGCGTACCCGAGCCAGCGGAGCTGGCCGCGCAGGGCCCGCCGCTGCGCGCCACGATCCTGGGGCAGGGAGAAGGCGACGATGGTCCAGCAGCCGTCCCACGCGACCACCTCGGTGGTCGCGGCCAGGATCCAACTCCCGCCGCTGGACAGGTTCGCGGCGGCGGCCCGGCTGAGCCGGTAGGCGCTGCGTCGACCCTCCCGGCTGCCCTCCAGCACGCCGCGCCGGGCCAACCGGCTGATCGCGGCACGCGCGCCGGCCGTACTCACGCCGGACTCGGCGAGCAGCGCGACGAGGGCCGCGGACGGGACCCGCGCACGGGTCCGCAGCGTGTAGTCGGCTAGCAGGGTCACCGCGAGGTCCTGCGGGGAACTGCCGGCCTGCCGCCGGGGCAGTCGCGGCGGCTCGTCCCCGTCGTCGGGATAGATCTCCTCGATCGGGAAGGGGTTTGCCACAGGCGCTCCCGGCTCGGCTCAGGGACGGTGCACCGACTGTAGACGGACCGCGCGGGCGGCGGCGTCGACACCAACGCCTTCCGATCGAGATGCATCGATTGACACTTCGGCGACCGCGAGGAACACTATCTGCTACGCGACGCCGTACGCAGCCGGGCACAGGGCGAGCACACGTAGTGGGCGAGGCGCGATCACCACGGGAGTCGGGCGCACCCGTGACCGCACAGCGCGCGACCCCACACCCACCCCGCACAGGTGATCGAAGGAGCCATCCCCGTGAAAATCCGAAGGAAACTGCTGCTCGGCCTGGTCACGTCACTGGTGGCGGCCGGCCTGGTGGCCCCCGCGCTCCAACCCGCGTACGCCGCCTCCCTCACCGAGGTGACCACGTTCGGCGACAACCCGGGCCGGATGCGCATGCACGTCTACGTGCCGGACACCCGCCCGACCAGGCCGGCGATCGTCGTGGCCATGCACGGCTGCGGCGGGTCCGGTCCCGGCTTCTACTCCGGCAGCGAGTTCGCCGCCCAGGCCGACCGGTACGGGTTCATCGTGATCTACCCATCGGCGACCCAGCAGGCCGGCTTCGGCAACTGCTTCGACACCTGGTCGGACGCCGCCAAGCGCCGTGGCGGTGGCAGCGACCCCGTGTCGATCATCTCGATGATCCGCTACGCGCAGCAGCAGTACGGCGGTGACCCCGACCGGGTGTACGCCACCGGCAGCTCGTCCGGCGGCATGATGACCAACCACATGCTGGCCCTCTACCCCGACGTCTTCAAGGCCGGCGCGGCGTTCATGGGTGTCCCCTACAACTGCTTCGCCAACGCGGCCGACTACCCGCCGGGCAGCAGCCAGTGCACCGGCGGGAACATGAACCGGACCCCGCAGCAGTGGGGTGACGCGGTGCGCGGGGCGTACCCCGGCTACACCGGTCCCCGTCCACGGGTGCAGTTGTGGCACGGCACCAGCGACACGCTCGTTCCGTTCTCGCTGTTGCAGGAGACGATCGAGCAGTGGACCAACGTGTTCGGGCTCAGCCAGACACCCACCTCCACCGACACGCCGCAGACCAACTGGAACCGCCGCCGGTACGCCGACGCCAGCGGGACCGTCCAGGTCGAGGCGTACAGCATCCAGGGCGCGGGGCACAGCCTGCCGGCCGGTGGCATGGCCGCTGCCGCCGTTGCGTTCTTCGGCCTGACCGCCCCGCCGAACCCGACCACCCCGCCGCCCAACCCCACCACGCCGCCGCCCAACCCGACCACGCCGCCGCCGAACCCCACGACGCCGCCGCCCAACCCGACGACCCCGCCGCCGAACCCGACGACGCCGCCGCCGAGTTCGGGCGCGTGCCGGGTGGGCGTCGCGATCAACGCCTGGAACAACGGGCTGACCGAGAACATCACCATCACCAACACCGGAACCAGCGCTGTCAACGGCTGGTCGCTCGTCTTCACCCTGCCCGGCGGTCAGAGCATCACCTCGGGCTGGAACGCGACCTACTCGCCCACGTCCGGCCAGGTGACGGCCCGCAACGCCGCCTACAACGCCAGCATCCCGCCGAGCGGATCGGTGACCATCGGCTTCCAGGCCACGCACACCGGCAACACCGCCCGGCCAGGTGCGTTCACCCTCAACGGCGCGACCTGCGCGATCGCCTGACCGACAGCGATCCGTTCCGACGAGATCGGGCCGGCCCCGTCGCCCACGGCGACGGGGCCGGTTCGACTCAGTTCCCGGCGGGGACCTGGTCGACGACCTCGTCGTAGCCGACCGCGCCGGGCGCCGCCGTCGGCGCGTAGATCACGCGGAGCACGCCCGTCGGGAACACCTCGGTCGCGCTGACCCGCAGGTGGTACGGCGTGTCGCCGTCGTCGAAGAGCCGGCGCCCCTTGCGGGCCGCCACCGGGTGCACCAGCAGACGCAGCTCGTCGACCAGCCTGGCGGCGAGGAGCTGCTGGACGACCGAGATCGACCCGGGGATGAGGATGCCCTTGATCCCGGGGTCGGCCTTGAGCGCCGCGACGGCCTCGGCGAGGTCGCCGGCGACGAGCTCCGAGTTGCGCCAGGAGAAGTCCAACGGCTGGCGGGAGACGACGACCTTACGGACGTCGCCGAGCTGCTTGGCGAACCCGGCGTCCTCGCCACCGGCGGCCTCCCGGTCGGGCCAGGCCCCGGCGAAGCTGTCGTAGGTCACCCGGCCGATCAGCAGCACGTCGGACGTGTCGTAGTCCTCGGTGACCGCGCGGCCCATGTTCTCGTCGAAGTACGGGAAGTGCCAGTCCGGGTCGATCTCGGCCACGCCGTCGGCCGAGATGAACAGCGTGGAGATGACCTTCGCCATCGCGGTGCTCCTTCACGTGTGGTGCTGTCGGGCTCATAGACGGGCACAGCATCGCAAACTCGTACGACGGTTACCGCCCTCTGCGAGCGAAAACGCGGACGAGCCCCGACCACTCCACGGGAGATGGAGATCCGAGGGCGGGCGGTGCGGCTATCACGAAGCCTCGACGATGGGCTTACGGAACGGGCCCCAGCCCACGAACCGGTCGAACAGGGCTCGCGGGCTCGGCCCGTCGTGCGGGTTCAGGTGGTACAGGTCGCGCATCGCCTCGTACAGCAGGCCGGCCAGGTAGATCGACAGGCTCGGCATTGAGTTTTCGTACTCGGCCTTCAACATGAGCCGGGCCGTCGCGCACGGCCACGGCTGACCGTCGGCGCGGCACGCCCAGTGCGGCCGTAACGGCGTGTGCGGCGGGCCCTGGCGGTGCTGACGCGGACGGTCCGCGACCGGTCCCCGCTCAGGGACGGAAACCTGCGTGGATATCACGTCCGACCCCCGCTCGCCCGGAACTCCTGCGCCGGGGTCAGGTGACCTGTTCGCCCGATCTCGTTCACGCGGAACGCCTCGGTGTGCGACGTGACCCAGGCCGAAAGTCGCGGGGCAGGCCGCGGGGCGGGGCCACGCACAGGCACTTTCGGAGCGGGTTCGCTGCGCCAGAACGTGAAGCGCATGGTGCCTCCTTCGCGCTGTCGTCGGAGGGGCCGCCCCCGTGTTTACTCGCCGGACAGGGGCGGCCCCGGTACGAACGCGTCCGCCGGGTTCGGGTCCTCCACCGGCCGCGCCGTCTGGTGACACTCTGTTCCGTGACCGCCTAGTGTCGGAAGGTGTTCGACCACGTTGGAGAGACCCTGACGGCCAACGATTGCCCTGGTGAGGGGACTTGGGGGACGCGAGGGCCGGAGGTGGGGAGGAGTTGGGGACATGAGCATGACCGCGGCGGAGATCCTGCTCGACGAGTTGCGCCACGCCCGAATGGCACGGGGACTGAATCAAGACGACTTCGGCAGACTCATCAGCTACTCCGGCACCCATGTGAGCGCCGTTGAGACCGGCACTCGCCCGCCGACCAGTGACTACGCGACGGCAATCGACAAGGCGCTGACGACCGGCGGCATGTTCGCGCGGCTGGTAGAGCGGCTGGCGGCGCTCGACACGGCCCCGGTCTGGCTTCGCGAGTGGATCAAGTTCGAGGAACAAGCTCGGGCGTTCCGTTGGTACGAACCGGCCTTCGTGCCGGGCCTGTTACAGACCGAGGCGTACGCACGGGCGACGCTTCAAGCGAGCGGATTGCTGACCACCGAGCAGATATCGCAGCGGGTACGGTCGCGAATGGAGCGGCAGGCAATCCTCACCCGCGACGATCCTCCCCACGTAATGATCGTGCTCGACGTCGCGGTGCTGCGCCGGACGGTGGACGACGACCGCACGCTGATGCGGGAACAGGTCGAGCACCTCGCGGCGGTCGCCGAGCTTCCGCACGTCCACATTCATGTCGTGCCGGACGACGCGGGGCTCTACCCTGGCCTACAGGGCGGGTTCATCATCGCCACGATGCCGGATGGCTCTGTCGTCGGGCACACGGACTACCAGGTGCGGTCTCAGACCGTCAGCGGCACGGCCGAGATTGTTACGCTTCAAAAGACGTGGGAAGCGATCCTCCGCGACGCCCTCCCGCGCAGATCCACCCGAGACTTGATCAAGGAAACGGCGAAGACATGGACATGACCCACGCCCGTTGGCGTAAGTCGACGAAGTCCGGAACGAACGGCGGCAACTGCGTGGAGGTCTCCGACAACCTGCCCGGCGTCGTTGGCGTCCGGGACTCGAAGGACCAGGCAGGTCCCGCACTGGTCTTCAGTCCGACGGCTTGGCGGGCGTTCGTCGACATGGCAAAGACTCACCCCGCGACCTGACCAGTACTAGGCAGAGACCACCGGTCCCCTGCGGGTTCCAGCGAGCCCCGCAACTCCCTGAAATTCAGGGCGTTGCGGGGCTCGTCGGGTGAAGCGGGATCAGGCGATGTCGAACCGGTCGAGCTCCATGACCTTCGTCCAGGCGGCCACGAAGTCACGCACGAACTTCTCGCGTGCGTCCTGGCTGGCGTAGACCTCGGCGAGGGCGCGCAGCTGGGAGTTGGAGCCGAAGATGAGGTCGACCGCGGTGGCGGTCCACTTCACCTCGTCCGTGGCCAGGTCGCGGATCTCGTACACGTGCTCGTCGGTCTCCGACGCCTTCCAACGGGTGCCCGGGGAGAGCAGGTTGGCGAAGAAGTCACCGGTGAGCACGCCCGGCCGGTCGGTGAGGACGCCGTGCGACGCACCCCCGACGTTGTTCCCGAGGGCGCGCAGGCCGCCGACGAGGACGGTCATCTCCGGCGCGCTCAGGTTCAGCATGTAGGCACGGTCGATGAGCAGCACCTCCGGCTGGGTCTTCTCACCGGCGCGCAGGTAGTTACGGAAACCGTCCGCGCGCGGCTCGAGGACCCGGAAGGAGTCGACGTCGGTCTGCTCCTGGGTGGCGTCGGTGCGGCCCGGCCGGAACGGCACGGTCACCTCGACGCCCCCGTCGCGCGCCGCCTTCTCGACGGCGGCCGAGCCGGCCAGCACGATCAGGTCGGCGAGCGAGATCTTCGCCCCACCGGCGGCGTTGAACTCCTGCTGGATGCCCTCCAGCGCGCTCAGCACCGTCGCGAGCTGCTCCGGCTGGTTGACCTCCCAGTTGCGCTGCGGCTCCAGGCGGATGCGCGCGCCGTTGGCGCCACCGCGCTTGTCGGTGTTGCGGAAGCTCGCGGCGGAGGCCCAGGCGGTGGAGACCAGCTGCTCGACCGTGAGGCCCGAGTCGAGGACCTTCGCCTTGAGGGCGGCGATGTCGGCGTCACCCACCAGCTCGTGGTCGACGGCCGGCACCGGGTCCTGCCACAGCTGCGGCTCGGCGACCCACGGCCCGAGGAAGCGCTCGATCGGACCCATGTCGCGGTGCAGCAGCTTGTACCAGGCCTTGGCGAAGGCCAGCGCGAACTGGTCGGGGTTCTCCAGGAAACGGCGCGAGATCTTCTCGTACGCCGGGTCGACGCGCAGCGACAGGTCGGTCGTGAGCATCGTCGGCCGGTACTTCTTCGACGGGTCGAACGGGTCCGGGATGATCTCCTCGGCGTCCTTCGCGACCCACTGCTTCGCGCCACCCGGGCTGGTGGTCAGCTCCCACTCGTAGCCGAACAGGATCTCGAAGAAGCGGTTGCTCCACTGCGTCGGCACGTCGGTCCAGGTCACCTCGAGACCGCTGGTGATCGTGTCGCCGCCCTTGCCGCTGCCGTGGGTGCTCAGCCAGCCGAGGCCCTGGGCCTCGATCGGGGCGCCCTCGGGCTCCGGGCCCACGTGGTTGTCCGCGACACCGGCGCCGTGGGTCTTGCCGAAGGTGTGGCCACCGGCGATGAGGGCGACGGTCTCCTCGTCGTTCATTGCCATCCGGCCGAAGGTCTCACGGATGAAGTGCGCCGCCGCGGCCGGGTCCGCGTTGCCGCGGGGGCCCTCCGGGTTGACGTAGATGAGGCCCATCTCGGTCGAACCGACGCCGGCCGCCATCTCCTTCTCGGAGGCGTACCGCTCGTCGCCGAGCCAGGTGTCCTCCGGACCCCAGAAGATCTCCTCGGGCTCCCACACGTCCTCGCGACCGAAGCCGAAGCCGAAGGTCTTGAACCCCATCGACTCCAGGGCCACGTTACCGGCGAGCACCAGCAGGTCCGCCCAGGAGATCTGCTGGCCGTACTTCTGCTTGACCGGCCACAGCAGGCGGCGGGCCTTGTCCAGGTTGGCGTTGTCCGGCCAGCTGTTGAGCGGGGCGAACCGCTGACCACCGTCACCGGCGCCGCCACGGCCGTCCTCGATGCGGTAGGTGCCCGCGGCGTGCCAGCTCATGCGGATCATCAGGCCGCCGTAGTGGCCGAAGTCGGCCGGCCACCAGTCCTGCGAGGTGGTGAGGACCTCGGTGATGTCCCGCTTGAGGGCCTCGACGTCGAGCTTGGCGAACTCCTTGGCGTAGCTGAAGTCCGGTCCGAGCGGGTTGCCCTTGTGCGAGTGGGCGTGCAGCACCGAGAGGTCGAGCTGGTTCGGCCACCAGTCCCGGTTGGTGCGCGGGCGACCACCGGTCTTCGGGGTCGGCGAGTCGATCGCCGGGTTCTCGCTCTCGCTGCCCTGGGCGGTCACCGAGTCGTGCGCGACCGGGCAGCCGGCCGCGGCCTTCTGGTCCACGCCCTGTGCGCTGGTGGGGACGTTGTCCTGGGTGTCGCTCATGTACTTCCTTCCGAACTGGCGGATCGCTGGGAGGTGCGGTCGGCCGCGCAACCGGGGCAGGTGCCCCAGTAGACGACCTCCGCCTCGTCGACCACGAAGCCGTGGTCGTTCGAGGCGGTGAGACAGGGTGCGTGGCCGACGGCGCACTCGACGTCGGCGATGGCGCCGCAGGAGCGGCACACCACGTGGTGGTGGTTGTCCCCCACCCGCGACTCGTAGCGGGCGGTCGCGCGGGCCGGCTGGATGCGCCGCACCAGACCCGCGTCGGTGAGCGCGCGCAGCACGTCGTACACCGCCTGGTGGGAGATGGCGGGGTGGTCCGCCCGGACCAGCGCGATCACCGTGTCGGTGTCGACGTGGGGGTGGTCCCGCAGCACCGCGAGCACGGCCAGCCGGGGTCGCGTCACTCGTAACGAGACCCCTCTCAGCTGCGCTTCGAGGTCGGACATCACGCGCTGCACACTAGCTCACTTTTTTGGAACGGATCAAGTTTTCGCCATCCCGGCGCCTCGGCGTGGCGTCCGAAGGTCCGGAAAGTCTCCGGAAGTTCCGGCCCACATTCGTCGGATGTTGTCCGGCGACCGGTCGGTGACCACCCTCTCCACGGCCACCCCTGATCGATCACTGACCTCGGAAGATGCGTACACCTTCGAGCATGGCGGCGCGCTGGCCGCCGCCGCATACCTTCCGGAAAATGTTGACAAGTGGACGACCGGCTCAATACCGTCCCCATCGACGGCGTTCAATCGCCGCCACCGTCCGCGCCGCGACTGCCGCCTCCGGTCGTCGTGCGGAACATCCGGTCTACCACCACCACGCGGTACGACTCCGTGGCCGACAGCCCGCCGGGTCGCACCGCACCGCTGGCCCCGCGCCAGCCGTGACGAGGAGGAAACACCTACATGATCGACACCGACCCCACTCCCACCGCAGCACCGCGGCGCGGCCGGATACGGCTGCTCCTCGGCGCCGCCTGTGCGGTCGTCCTGGCCGTCACGGGCACGGTCGCGGTCACGGCCACCAGCGCGTACGCCGAGGCCGACCGGACGCTCACCTCGAACCTGACCGGCACGCACAACGGCTACTACTTCTCCTTCTGGAAGGACAGCGGCAACGCCAGCATGACGCTGCGCGAGAACGGCCGGTACTCCAGCAGCTGGGACCGCAGCACCAACAACTGGGTGGGCGGCAAGGGCTGGGCCACCGGTTCGCGGCGGACGATCACCTACTCGGCCAACTACAACCCGGGGAACAACAACACCTACCTCGCTCTGTACGGGTGGACGCGCAACCCGCTCATCGAGTACTACGTGGTGGAGAACTTCGGCAGCTACAACCCGAGCAACGGCGCCACCCGGTTGGGCACGGTCACCACCGACGGCGGCACCTACGACATCCTGCGCAGCCTGCGGACCAACGCCCCGTCGATCGACGGCAACCAGACGTTCTACCAGTACTGGAGCGTCCGCCAGAACAAGCGCTCGAGTGGCACCATCACCACGGCCAACCACTTCGACGCCTGGGCCCGCGCCGGCCTGAACCTCGGCACCAACCACGCGTACCAGATCATGGCGACCGAGGGCTACCAGAGCGCCGGCAGCTCCGACGTCACCGTGTCCGAGGGCAGCGGCGGCAACCCGACCTCCGGACCGACCTCCGGGCCCACCACCGGCAACCCCGGTGGCGGCAACTGCAACGCGACGCTCTCCGCCGGCCAGCAGTGGGGTGACCGGTTCAACCTGAACGTCGCGGTCAGCGGCACCAACAACTGGATCGTCAGCCTCAACCTCAACGGCGGTCAGTCCATCCAGAACAGTTGGAACGCGTCCGTCAGCGGCACCAGCGGGACGGTGACCGCCCGACCGAACGGCAACGGCAACAACTTCGGGATCACGATCATGGCCAACGGCAACTGGACCTGGCCGACGATCAGCTGTCGCACGAGCTGACCCGCACCACCGCACCACGTACCGGCCCCCGCCGCCACGCGACGGGGGCCGGGCGCTGCCCGGTGCTCACGAGTACACGAGGTGCAGCATCATCCCGGCGTCGGCGTGCCCCAGGTTGTGGCAGTGGTTGGCCCACATCCCCGGGTTGTCGGCCCGGAACGCCACCTCCCACACCTCCCCCGGCCGGACGTCGAACGAGTCCAACCAGAGTGGGCTTCTGGTGGCCGGCCGCCGGTCGCGGGACAGCACGAGCACGTGATGGCCGTGCAGGTGCCACGGGTGCACGGTCTGCGACCGGTTGACGATCGTGAACCGGACGACGTCGCCGGGGTGGACGACCTGCGGCGGGATGTCCGGGTCGGCCGCGCCGTTGACGGTGTGGGCGTAGCGCGGAAGCAGTCCGCGCAGGTCGAGGCCGCGATCGAGGACGAGCGTGAACGTCCGGTCGAACCGGGACCAGGGCGTCGGGACCGGCCGGCCGTAGGTGAGCGGGTCCAGTACGGGCCACCCGTCGGTCGCCGTCGGCAGCGCACCGGTCGAGTAGACCCGGCGTCCGTCGACGTACAGCGCCACCGGTGTGGCCGGGGCACCGAACACCAGGTCGTAGCGGCCTCCGGCCGGGATCAGCACGGCGGTGTCCCGCAGCGGCGTCGGACCGCCCAGCTCGTAGCCGTCGATCGCGGCGACCCGGAAGTCGGTGCCGGCCAGCGCGTAGCGGTGCGTGGTGCTGTCCGTGTTGATCAACCGCAGCCGGACCGGAATGCCGGCCTCGACCT
The DNA here is from genome assembly GCF_044454415.1 of Micromonospora sp. NPDC051543. Taxonomy (NCBI): domain Bacteria; kingdom Bacillati; phylum Actinomycetota; class Actinomycetes; order Micromonosporales; family Micromonosporaceae; genus Micromonospora; species Micromonospora sp. NPDC051543. The sequence goes on along the minus strand of NZ_JBITDT010000011.1, from coordinate 265,932 downwards.
GCTCCACCCGCGCGTCCGGCAGCGGACGCCCCCCGAGGGTGTGCACCGGCACCGTCACGTCGAGGCCGCTCGTCGGCCCGGGACGCACCACGAGGACGCCGTAGAGGCCCATCCGCACACCGACGTCGGACACCGAGTGGGTGTGGTACCAGTACGTGCCGGCCTGGTCGGCGCGGAACCGGTAGACGAACTCCTGGCCCGGCAGCACCGCCGACTGCGTCACCCCGGGAACTCCGTCCTGGCTGTTCGGCACGTCGTACCCGTGCCAGTGCAGGGTGACACCCCGGCCGATGTCGCGGTTGCGCAGCGTCACCGCCACGACGTCGCCGACGGTGGCGGTCAACTCGGGCCCGGGTACCTGCCCGTCGAACGCCCACGCCGCGACGTCGTGTCCACCGACACGCACCGTGGCGGTGCCGGCCGTCAGGGTGAACCGCCGGGTGGGTTCGTCGGGGATCCGGGCCTGCGGGTATCCGTGGTCGTGCGGTGCGGCGGGCGCCGGGCCCGGGGTGACGGCCAACCCGGTGCCGGCCAGCAGCGCCGCCACCGCCACCGCGACCGCCGCCCGGGACACCGCCCGGGACGGGCGCGCGTCGAGCAGACGCCACGAGACCGCCGTCGCCGCCACGACCCCGGCGACCGCGAGCAGCCCCACCGACGCCGACACCGGATAGCCGTGCAGGACCGTGACGAGCAGGGCGGCGCTCAGGGCGTACCCCGCGAAGAGGAGCGGCACCGCGACGGACCGGATGTCGCCCGCGGCCCGCAGCAGCCGCGGCCCGGCGACGGCGACCGCCGCGAGCGACAGCGGCGCGCCGACGACGACCTTCTCCGCGGCGAACCACCAGCCGACGCGCGCGAGCGCGAGCACGGTCGGCGCGCGGGCGAGCGTGGCGAGCAGCGCGACGGTGGCCAGCGCGAGCGCCAGCGGCCGCCGCCGGGCGGCCGCCGCGACCCCACCACCCAGCCATCCGGCGGCGGCCAGCACCGCCAGCAGGAGGTCCGCCGCGAGCAGCGAGGCGGTGGTCATGCCGGCTCCCCCTGGGGTACGACGACAGCCGCGTCGCCCGTCGGCGTCCCGGCGGCCAGCCGGCGCGCTCCCCGCATGACGCCGACCACGACGTGCACCGCGACGATGCCGTTGACCGCGTGCAGCCCGCCGATGACCAGGCCGAACGGCGTGCTGACGCCGACGGCGTCGGTGCCGGCGTTGGCGAGCATGGCCAGCAGCGCCTGCACGACGACCAGGCCCAGCGGCAGGACCGCCAGCCCGACGAGCCGACCGGGCGCCCTGGCCAGCGCCGCGAACAGGACGGTGAGCAGGGTGAGGACGGGGATGACCGCCATGCCGTTGACGCTGTGCAGGGCGTACGCGTCGTCCCCGGCGGGCTTGGTGAACCCGCCGACGGCGGCGAAGACGAACTGGAGGGCGAACGCGGTGAGCAGCACGCCGCTACTGATGACGAATGCCTTTCGCATGCTGGGCTCCTAGAGCTGCGCCGAGGTCAACGCCCGGGCGACGTGGTCGGTGGCGGTGATCGCGCCGTACGCGACGATCCGGACGAGGTCGGCGTCGGCGGGGTGCGACAACCTCCACAGGGCGACGTCGCCCGGGCTGACCGCGCTGGGCGTGAACGCCGTCAGCAACGCGATCCGCGTTCCGACCCGGTCCCGGCCGGGCACGTCCCGGACCAGGTCGACGGCCCAGTCCGCAGGCCGGGTCGGGAACCGCCCGTCCTCCCAGCGCACGGTGGCCGTCACGGTCTGGCGGGCGACGTCGCCCAGCAGCTCGCCGCCCCGGTTGGCGGCGTCCCGCAACGACGCGTACGCGACCCCGACCGGGCTGTCCCCCGCCCAGGCCGGCGGCGGGGTCGTACCGGACGGCAGGAGCCCGAGGCTGCGTCCGGGCTCCTTCGGTTCCCGGGCGGACCTGGCGTACAGCCGGCCACCGACCGACCGCACCAGCGGGGCGCGTTGCAGGCCGCCGGGGAGCAGGTCGGGGTCGAGCAGCGCCGAGACCACCCGGTTGACGAAGTGGAACGCGAGCAGGGTGCCGGTGAGCTCCGGGCCGTACGGGCTGGTCCAGTCGCCGGTGCGGGGGCTGCGGCTGGCCCGGGCCCAGCGGTCGAGTTCGGCGTGTGCCGGGTCGGACGGCGTCTCGTCCCGGGCGACGACCTCGGCCAACCCGTGCTCGCCCAGGGCGTGCAGCAGCAGCACGTGGGCGTCGAGGCAGAACTGACAGCCGTTGGCCCGGGACACCACCGCCGCGACGAGTTCGCGGTCGACGCGGGACGTGTCGCCGGCGAGCAGGGCCTCGCGCATCAGCGACCAGGTCGCGGCCAGCACCTCGGGCACGGCCGAGAGCGCCTGGAAAGTGGGCAGCGGTCCGAGGAAGTCCTCGCGTAGCTGCTGGTAGACCTCCGCGGTGCGACCGGTGGCCGCCCTCGTGGGTACGGGGGTGAAGAAGCGGTATGTCATGCGATCGATGCTCGTGGCGACGGCCCGTCAAGGCGTCGTGCCGGCGCAGACACTTCGCGCCGCCGGAATACCACGACCGTGGTACGCCTGATCTACCGCGCGCGCGGGATGCTCCACCAACGACGGCCGTTCTACAGTGCGACCATGCGCCGCGACCTGCCGTACGTCCTCAGCGGCCTCGCCCTCGGCGGTCTCCTGCTCGGCAACGCCGCGCTCGCACCGGACGCCGCGACGGTCGGGGCGCTCGACGTCGCTCTGGTCCTCGCCATGGCCGCGGCGCTCGGGGTGTGCCGGCGGCATCCGGTGCTCGCGCTGGGCGTGGTGACCGTCGCCATGCTGGCCCTGCACGTCCGGGTGCACTCGGGGGTGTCGGCCGCCTTCCCCGTCCTCGGCGTGGTCTACGTGACCGCCTGGCGGGGGCACCGGATCGCCGCCGTCGTGGCCAGCGTCGCCTTCCTCGGTGGCTTTCTGGCGCGCGACGTCTCGGTGGCGCCGGTCGACCGTCCCAACCAGTTGATCGCCGAGCGGACGGCCCTGCTGCTGGGATGGTTCGTGGCGGCGAACGTCGCCGGGCTGATCGGCCGGCAACGCCGCGCCTACCTGGAGCAGGTCGAGCAGCGGGCCGTCGAGGCCGAACGCACCCGCGAGGAGATGGCGTTGCGGCGGGCCGGCGAGGAGCGGCTGCGCATCGCCCGTGACCTGCACGACTCCCTGACGCACAGCATCTCGGTGATCAAGGTGCAGGCCGGGATCGCCGTGCACCTGGCCCGCAAGCAGGGCGACGAGCCCTCGGCCACGCTACTGGCGATCCAGGAGGCCAGCGCCGCCGCGATGCGGGAACTCCGCACCACCCTCGACGTCCTCCGCGCGCCCGACGACGACCGCGTCGGGCTGGCCCGCGTCGACGAACTCGCCGAACGGACCCGTGCGGTCGGCGTGCCGGTCCAGGTGACCGTCACCGGCCGGCCCCGGCGTCTGCCGGACGAGGTCGACCAGGCCGGTTACCGGGTCGTGCAGGAGGCCCTGACCAACGTGGCCCGCCACGCCGGCGCCGCGACCGCACGCGTGCACGTCGGGTACGCGCCGGCCGGGCTGACCGTCGCGGTGAGCGACGACGGGCAGGCGTCGGCGGCCCGTCCCCCGACGCCCGGGGTGGGACTGCGCGGTATGCGGGAGCGGGTCACCGGACTGGGCGGCACCCTGCTGGCCACCGCCAACGACGACCACGGGTTCACGGTGCGGGCCACGTTTCCGCTGGACGAGCCGGCATGACCGGATGGTCGCACCGATGATCCGGGTCCTGCTCGCCGACGACCAGGCGCTGATGCGGGCCGGCTTCCGGGCCCTGCTGGCGGCCGAGGACGACCTGGAGGTCGTGGGCGAGGCCACCGACGGCGCGTCGGCCGTGCAGCTCGCACGACGGCTGCGCCCGGACGTCGTGCTGATGGACGTGCAGATGCCCGGCCTCGACGGGATCGAGGCGACCCGGCGCATCGCCGCCGATCCCGACCTCGCCGCCACCCGCGTCCTCATCCTCACCAACTACGGGCTCGACTCGTACGTCTTCGCCGCCCTGCGCGCGGGCGCGAGCGGTTTCCTCCTCAAGGACGCCGACCCCGCCGACCTGTTGCAGGCCGTCGCCGTCGTGGCCGGTGGCGACGCGCTGCTCGCGCCGGCCGTGACCCGTACGCTGATCAGCGAGTTCGTGGCCGGGCCACCGCCGACCGTGCCGACGGCCGGTCGGGACGTGTTGACCGCCCGGGAGCAGGAGATCGTCGAGCTGGTGGCGCGAGGACTGACCAATGACGAAATCGCCCAGCGCATGGTGATCAGCCCGCTGACCGCCAAGACGCACGTGAACCGGGCCATGACGAAGCTGCACTGCCGGGACCGCGCCCAGTTGGTCGTGTGGGCGTACGAGTCGGGACTGATCACGCCGCGCCGCCGGTGACCGTGCCGTCACCGGCGGCGCGACGCGAGTCGGTGTCAGGAACCGATCGCGATGGCGAAGACGTGCATCGTCGGCACGTTCGCCGCCGCCCGTGCGCTGATGTTGGGCAGCACGACCTGGGTCACCGCCTTGTTCTGCAGGGTGACGCCCACGTAGTAGACGCACGCGGCCGTGGCCTGTCGACCGTTGTTGGGCCGGTTCTGGTACGCGGACACGATGGCGGCGGTCGCGCCGGACACCGGGCCGCCGTACCAGTCGGGCGTGCTGAGGGTGAACGTCTGGCGGGTTCCGTCCGCGTACACCACCGTGCCGGTGCCCGACACGGCCCCGTACGTGCCGGTCACGAGGAAGCCGAGCGTGCTGCCGGTGCCGCTGATGCCGAGGGTCTGGCCCGAGGCGATGGCGTTGTCGGCCGTTCCGGGACTGACGTTGGGCCAGCGGAAGTTCACTCCGTTGCGGCTCACCGTGCCGCCCGGGCTCGCGCCGGCCTGCGCCAGGGCCTGCGCCGACAGGGTGGCACCGTTGCCGTCGAAGTTGCCGACGTTTGTGTTGCTGTCGTTGGTGATGCCCGCGTTGGTGAAGCTCTGCTCCAACGTCGGCGTGGTGGCGCCCGTGCTGGTGACCCGGTAGGTGCGCCCGGCCTGCACGGTGACCTCGACCAGGTCGGACTCGACCCGGGTGACCTGGCGCGACGTGCCGTCGGCGGTGTCGACGACGCTGACGGTGCCGGTCAGGAACCGCGACCGCAGGCGGACGGTGCCGGCGCGGTCGGGTCGCACCAGCACCTCGGTGGCCGCGCCGCTCGCCCACGTGATGCTGACCGTGTGCCCACCACGACCCCGCAGGCCGGACACCCGGCCGCTGGGCCAGGCCGGCGGCAGCGCGGGCAGGATGTGCAGCTCACCGATGTGGCTCTGGAGCAGCATCTCGGCGATGCCGGCGGTGGCGCCGAAGTTGCCGTCGATCTGGAAGGGCGGGTGCAGGTCGAACATGTTCGGGGCGAGCCGGGCGGTGGTGGCGAGGTAGCGGATCAGGTCGTGGGCCCGCTTGCCCTCCTCCATCCGCGCCCAGAAGTTGATTTTCCAGGCCAGCGACCAGCCGGTGCCGTCATCGCCGCGCAGCGCCAGCGTACGGCGGGCGGCCTCGAACAACTGCGGGGTGCCGCGCTTGGTGATCTGGTTGCTGGGCGCGAGCCCGTACAGGTGCGAGATGTGCCGGTGGTTGGGCTCGGTCTCCACCCAGTCGTAGAGCCACTCCATGATGTTGCCGCGCGAGCCGACCTTCATCGGGGGGAGGCGGTCCCGGGTGGCGCGTGCCTGGGCCCGGAACGTGCTGTCCACGTCGAGGATCTCGCTCGCCCGGGCGACACCGTCGAAGAGGTCCCGCAGGATCTGGTTGTCCATCGTGGGCCCGGCGCACACGCTGGCGTTCGAGTGGTGGCTCAGCTCCGGCGAGTTCGACGGGTTGGTCACCAGGTAGCCGAGGGTCGGCTCGGTCACGAGGGTGTTGAGGAAGAACTGCGCGGCGCCCTTCATGGCCGGGTAGTTCGTCCGCAGGAACTCGATGTCACCGTTGAACAGGTAGTGGTCCCAGATCAACGTGGACAGCCAGGCGCCGCCGGTCTGCCACATGCCCCAGAACGCGCCGTCCACGACCGCGGTGGCCCGCCACGCGTCGGTGTTGTGGTGGGTGACCCAGCCACTCGCGGAGCCGTACTGCACCTGGGCGGTGCGCGCCCCGGTGACGGCGAGCTCCCGGACCATGTCGAAGACCGGGTTGTGGCACTCGGCCAGGTTGGTGGTGTTGGCCGGCCAGTAGTTCATCGGCAGGTTGGCGTTGATCGTGTACTTCGAGTCCCAGGAGGGGGTCAGCGAGTCGTTCCAGATGCCCTGAAGGTTCGCCGGCTGGGTGCCGGGCCGCGACGACGAGATCAGCAGGTACCGCCCGAACTGGAACAGCAGCGCGGAGAACTGCGGGTCGTTGACGCTGTTGTGCTGGGCGATGCGTACGTCGGTCGTCTGGTCGGCGGCGGAGGTGCGGCCCAGGTCGAGGCTCACCCGTCCGAAGAGCGCCTGGTAGTCGGCGACGTGCCGGCTGCGCAACTGGTCGTAGCTGTAGGCGCGGGCGGCGCTCAGGCGCTGCCGGGCGATGCCCCCGTAGTCGCCACCGACGTTGCGGTAGTTGACGTAGCTGGAGCCGATCGAGATCAGCAGAACGACGCTGGTGGCGTTGGTGACCCGCAGGGTGCCGCCCGAACTGGACACGCTGCCGCCGGTGACGGTCGCGTTGGCCAGGGCGAGGAAGCGGACCTGCCCGGTGACGCCCTCCTGGCTGCCGGAGACCCCGTCGAGGCCGATCGTCGTGCCGTCCGGGCTGGACACCGTCGTACGCTGCGGGCTGTCAAAGGTGGCGGTGAAGCTGATCGAGGTGGCGCGGTCGGCGGTCAGCCGCATCGCGATGACCTGGTCGGGCGCGCTGGCGAAGACCTCACGTGAGTAGCGGATGCCGTTCAGGACGTAGGTGGTCGTGGCCGTCGCGGTGGTGAGGTCGAGCGTGCGGTTGTGCTGGGACGCGCCGCTGGCCGACCCGAAGGCGAGCCGGAGGTTGCCGACGGTCTGGTACGCCAACTGCCCGCCGGGGTTGCCCATCATGGTCTGGTTGATGAGGTCCTGGGCCTGGGTCCACTGGTTGGCGTTGACCAGCCGCCGGATCTCCGGCAGGGCCGCCGCGCCCCGGGTGTTGCTGGGGTCGTGCGGGCCGCCGGCCCACACGGTGTCCTCGTTGAGCTGAAGCCGCTCGGTGTCGACGTTGCCGAACACCATGGCGCCGAGCCGGCCGTTGCCGATCGGCAGGGCCCGCAGCCAGTCCGTGCCGGCGCCCTCGTCGTACCAGAGGGCGAGGTCGTTGGCCGCCAGCACCTGCGGCGGCGCGACGGAGTCGGCATTGGCGGTCGCCGTCCACGGCAGCGGCAGCAGGGCGCCAGCCGCGCCGGCCGCACCGATCTTGAGGGCCTGCCGCCGGGTCAGGTCTGACATCGATCCTCCAAACGGTGACCGGTGCGGCCACCCAAGCGCGACAACGACGACCCCCGATAGTGGATCCGCGCGGTGACACCGGCCCCGCTGCGCAGGCCGGTTGGCAGACCCTCGGACGCGAAACGTCCGATGTGTTTCGGGAAGATTACTCCGGTGTCACGCAATAGGCAACGGTCGATCGCTGCCGGATCACCGCTGCCTCGGATGGCATGTGTCGGTCGGCGCGCGGCCGGATCGAAAGCGGGGCCTGGATCGACGATCAGGAGAGGTGCACACGTCCGACAATCGGTCGGGCATAGATCCGATGATTACGCCAGCCGCGCCCGCATCGGCCGCAGTGGACCGGCAGGCGCGGCTGGGCTTCGCTCACTCGGGCAGCGTCGCCCCGGACTTCTCGGCCACCATGTACTTCGCGTACCAGTCGGGCCAGTTGTCGTCCCGCTGGCCGGTGCGCTCCTCGTGCTCGCCGTGGGCGGCCGCCGCGCGCCGCAACGCGTCCGCCAGGTCGGTCGCCGACCGGTACGACGTCAGGTCGCCCTCGACGCGCCCGGGCAGGCGGGTCGTGATCTCCTGCATCAGCCAGGTGTTGCCGTCCGGGTCGCGGAACGTGGCGCGCGAGACGTAGCTGCGGCGCTCGGGGTCGAGGCCGTCGGCCGGCCCGTCCGGGGTGACGTGGAAGACATCGCCCACCTCGACGCCCGCGGACACCAGCGCGTCACGAGCCGCCTCGATGTCCGACACGACCAGGTACGCCGTCGCCGAACCCGGCGTCGCCGACGTGAGCTGCTCGCCGAACTGCACCGAACACGCGGAGCCGTGCGGGGTGAGCTGGACGATCCCGGGCGGCGTCTGGTCGAGTCGCCAGCCGAGGCCCTGATAGAACCGCTTGGCGCGGTCGACGTCCGACACCGCGATGACGATCACCTCGACCTTGACGTCGAGGCTCGCGAGGCCCGGGTCGCCCCGGCCGGCCTTCGGACTCATCGCGACCTCCTGGGTTTCTCGCCCCACACTCGACGACCACGCTACGTCCTGCGCACCGGTGAGGTGCGGCCTTCGGGGCATCAGCCCGGCGCCGCCCTCGTCGCCCTGCGCAGCCCGAACAGGGCGACCAGCGCGAGCAGGATGACGGCGACGGAGTACTCGTCGGCGGTCTGCGGGAGGCCCCCGGCGTACACCACGAGGAAGCCGGCGATCACGGTGGGGAGGCCGAAACCGACGTAGCAGACGACGTAGAGCAGCGACAGCACGCTGGCGCGTTCGTGCGCCTCGACCAGCGGCATGATCGTCTTGAGGCTGCCCTGGAACCCGCCGCCGAAGCCGACGCCGCCGAGCGCGAGACCGACGAAGAACCCGGGTACGGACTCGGCCATGACCGCGACCACCGTGACGACCATGCCGAGGATGAGGGCGACGATCCCGGTCAGGATGACCGTCCGGGCGGCGGTGTCGCGCAACAGCAGGACGGCGACCGACCCGAAGAGCGCGAAGACGAAGAGCACCAGACCGGCGACCACGATCGACGTGTCCATGAGACTGCGTACGAGCGCCGGGCCGAGGGCGCCGAAGAAGCCGGCCAGCGCCCAGACCGCGAACAGCACCGGAGCGACGACCAGCACCGGCCCGCGTACCGGGCGCGGCAGCCTGATCTCCGGTCGCAGGCTGCGCCGTGCGCCCGGCATCCGGGTGACGGTCTCCGGCATCAACGCGACCCCGACGGCCTGGATCAGCAGGACCACGACGAGGACGACGTACACCAGGCGGGTCGGCGCGGGCAGGTAGCGGATGAACAGCGCCGAGAGGAGCGCACCGCTGCCGGTGCCGAGACCGGGCGCGATCGAGTTGGCGAGCGTCCCGCGAGCGCGGTCGATGTCCAGCAGGGCCGCGCCGACGGCGCCCGTGGCGGCGCCCGCCGCGAGCCCCTGCACGAGGCGGGCGGCCAGCAGCGCGGGTACGCCGTTGGCGAGGATGAACACCAGCAGCGACAGGATCTGCACGGCGATCGCGGCGGCCAGGACCGGACGCCGGCCGACGTGGTCGGAGAGCTTGCCGAAGGTGAGCAGCGACGCCAGCACCGCGAGGGCGTAGACCGCGAACACCACGGTGGTCGTGACCGGTGAGAAGTGCCAGCGCTCCTGGTAGGTCCCGTAGAGCGGGGTCGGGGCCGCCGAGGCGGCCAGGAACGACACGAGGATCGACGCCAGCAGCACCAGGGAGACGTTCGGCGCGAGTCGTACCCGCCCCGCGATCGACATGTCGGTGCTCCTCGGGCTTTGCGGCGCTCGTCGGACTCGACGGCCGCAGGCGCGTACCCGATGTGCCGTCCTCCATGCGCCGACTACTCGTCGGCGCCAGACCCCAGGTGCTCGCGCAGCGCCCGCGCGATGTCGCCGGCCGCGCGGAGCTGATCCGGCGTGAGAGCGTCGACGAACAGCTCCCGGATGGTGCGCAGGTGCGGGTAGGTGGCCCGCTGGAACGCCTCGGCCCCGGCCGGGGTGAGGATCACCTCCGCCCCGCGCGGGACGGTCGCGCACTCCTCGCGGCGGACCAGCCCGCGTCGTTCCATCCGACCCAGGTGGTGCGAGAGTCGACTCCGCTCCCACCCGATCTGTGCGGCCAGGGCGGAGGAGCGCATCCGCCGATCCGTCGCCTCGCTGAGGGCGAGCAGGACGGCGTAGTCACCTGGCGAGAGGGAAGAGTCGACCTGGAGACGTGACCCGACCCGGGAGGTGAGCATCTCCGTCGTCTCGACGAAGTCCCGCCAGACCCGCAGCTCCTCCGCGGTCGGCAGCTGGCGACCCCCGCGCCGCTCGGGTGTGGTGTCGACCATCGAACCCTCCGGGGAATTGACGTGTCAATCGGCAGGTTAGCATCATTGACACGTCAACCGGGAAGGCCGCTTCCCGCGTGTCGACGGCGAGGAACGCCGAGGAGGAGACATGTCCGCCGCACCCTTCGAACTGGGGCTCAACTCGTTCGGCGAGGTGGCCACCGACGGCGACCGCACCCTGAGTGACGCCGAGACCGTCCGGCTGTTGGTGGACGAGGCCCGACTCGCCGAGTCGGTCGGGCTCGACGTGTTCAGCCTGGGCGAGCACTACCGGGAGGGGCACAACGATTCGGCCACACCCGTCCTGCTCGCGGCCATGGCCACCGCGACCGACCGGATCAAGCTCGGCACCTCGGTCACCGTCCTGAGCACGAACGACCCGGTACGGCTCTACCACGAGTTCGCCACCCTGGACGCGGTCAGCGACGGCCGGGCCCAACTGGTCCTCGGACGGGCATCCGCGACCGAGTCGTTCCCCCTGTTCGGCTACGACCTGGCGGACTACGAGCGGTTGTTCGAGGAGAAGCTGGACCTCTTCCTCCAGCTCCAACGTGACGAAACGGTCACCTGGTCGGGAACCGTACGCGCTCCCCTGGTCGCGCAACGACTCCATCCGCGGATGCGCCCGGGCGGAATCCCCACCTGGATCGGCGTCGGAGGAAGCCCCAACTCGGTGATCCGCGCCGCCCGACACGGGCTCCCGCTCATGCTGGCGATCATCGGTGGACGCCCGCAGCGGTTCGCCGGCCACGTCGACCTCTACCATCGGGCGCTCGAACAGTTCGGGCAGGCCGCGCAACCGGTCGGGCAACACTCGCTCGGCCTCGTCGCGGACACCGACGAGGAGGCCGTCGAGACGTGGTGGCGGTACTGGCAGCCCACGGTGGCGCGGCTCGCCGAGGAGCGCGGCTTCTACAAGCCGGACCGCGCGCGCTACGAGGCCGAGATCGACCACGGCGCGCTGTTCGTGGGGTCACCGGAGACGGTGGCTCGCAAGATCGCAACCATGGCCCGCGACCTGCGGCTGAGTCGGTTCGACCTGAAGTACGACATCATGCACCTGCCTCGCGAGGCGCGGGCGCGCACCATCGAGCTGCTCGGCAGCGAGGTCGCGCCACGGGTCCGGGAGCTGTTGGCGAAGGAGCCCACAAATGTCTGAGCTCGTGTTCGGCCTCGACACCTTCGGTGACGTACCGGAGGACGACTCGGGCAAGCCCCTCTCCCACGCCGCCGCCATCCGGCAGGTCGTCGACGAGGCGGTACTGGCCGACGACCTCGGCGTCGACGTCATCGCCCTGGGCGAGCACCACCGACCCGAGTACTCGGTGTCGACGCCGGAGACGGTGCTGGCGGGCATCGCCACCCGTACCTCGCGGATTCGGCTCTCCTCCGGCGTCACCGTGCTGAGCTCGGACGACCCGGTCCGCGTCTTCCAGCGTTTCGCCACGGTCGACGCGCTGTCGAACGGTCGGGCCGAGGTCATCCTCGGCCGGGGCTCGTTCACCGAGTCCTTCCCGCTGTTCGGCTACGACCTGGCCGACTACGACGTGCTGTTCGAGGAGCGGATCGAGCTGTTCGCGAAGCTGCTCGACGAACAGCCGGTGACCTGGAGCGGCACCACCCGCGCCCCGCTCACCGACGCCGACGTGTTTCCCAAGACGGAGTCGGGACGCCTCACCACCTGGGTGGGCGTCGGCGGCTCACCGCAGTCGGTGGTGCGGACCGCCCGGTACGGCCTGCCGCTCATGCTCGCCATCATCGGCGGCGCTCCGGAGCGTTTCGCGCCCTACATCGACCTCTACCGCCGGGCCGCCGACCAGCTCGGCACCACCGCGCACCCGGTCGGGATGCACTCGCCCGGCTTCGTCGCCGACACCGACGAGAAGGCGAAGGAGCTGTTCTGGCCGTACTACCGGGTCATGCGCGACCGGATCGGCGCGCTGCGCGGCTGGCCACCGATCCGCCGCCAGGAGTTCGACTCGGAGGTGGAGCACGGCTCGCTCTACATCGGCTCGCCGGAGACGGTGGCCCGCCGGATGGCCGCCGCCATCAAGGGTCTCGGTGTCGGCCGTTTCGACCTCATCTACACCGCCGGGGCGCAGCCCGTGAGCGCCCGGATGCGCGCCGTGGAGCTGTACGGCTCGCGGGTGATCCCCATGGTCCGCGACATCCTGGCCAGCTGACCGCCGGCCGATGATCGGAGAGGAAGACATGAACGACAGCGGTACCGACCGACCACGGACCCTCGCCATCCTCGGCGCCGGCAAGGTGGGCACCGTCCTCGCCCGGCTCGCGCTCGCCGCCGGCTACCGGGTGCTCGTCGCCGGCTCCGGCGATCCGGCGAAGATCGCCCTGACCATCGAGGTGCTGACGCCCGGAGCGGTGGCGACCACCGCCGTCGACGCCGTGGCGGACGCCGACATCGTCGTCCTCGCCCTGCCGCTGGGCAAGTACCGCGCGCTGCCCGCCGAGGCGCTGCGGGGCAAGCTCGTCGTCGACGCGATGAACTACTGGTGGGAAATCGACGGCATCCGCGACGACCTGACCGATCCGCGCACCTCGTCCAGCGAGATCGTCCAGGCCTTCCTGGCCGGATCGCGGGTCGTCAAGGCGTTCAACCACATGGGCTACCACGATCTCGAGGACGGGGCCCGGCCGGCCGGCACGGCCGGACGCAAGGCCATCGCGATCGCCGGCGACGACGAGGCCGACCTCGCTCCGGTGGCCTCGCTGGTGGACGCCCTCGGCTTCGATCCGGTCGTCGCCGGCCCGCTCGCCGAGGGCGTACGCCTCGAACCGGGCAGCGAGTTGTTCGGCGCCAACGTCAGCGCCGACGAGGTACGGGCCATGCTCCGGCGCTTTCCCGAGTCGGAGCGCGGCCAGGCCGTGGCCGCCGCCCGGTCGGCCTGACCGCCCCCCGGCGTCTCAGCGCTCGTCGTCGTCGAACGCCGTACGAGGATCGAGCTGCCGACCCCGCTCCTGCGCAGCGGCGTAGGCGGCGGGGCCGAGCGCCCCGACCGCGGCGTCGCGCACGGCGGCGAGGTCGGCCGCGTCGTCCGGATCCGGAACCTGACCAATCGCCGCGAACGCCGCGTCCGCCAGGCCGACCATGAGCGCCGCCCGCGAATGGTCACCCTCGGCGGACGCGAGCGCCGCGCCCGCCACGCAGACGTACGGCACGAAGTCGTCCCAGCCGTGCTGGAACACCCGGGTACGACTCAGGGCGAACAGCCTCCGCGCCTCGGCGAGGTTACCGAGACCCAGCTCGCAGAAGGCCAGGTTGTGCGTCTCGGAATTCACCGTCTCCGGTCGGCCCAGCGACTCGTTCAGCGCGATGCTCTCGCGATACAGGTCCCGTGCCCGGTCCAGGTCGCCGGCCATCCGCGCCACCGCCGCCAGCACGTGCCTCGGCCGCTCCTGGAGCGCGCGGTCACCCGAGCGCACCGCGACGTCGAGGGCCTCGCGCGCCCGCGTCTCCCCGAGCGCCAGGTCGCCGCCACGAATCGCCACCCGGGCCAGGCTGTAGCGGGCCTCCACCTCACCCGCCGCGTCGCCGGCGGCCCGAGCACGCTCGATCTCCGCCGTACTCATCCGTACCACCGCGTCGCTCTCCCCCCGGCGAAAGGCCGAGCGGACGTCGTCACTGAAGCTCACGATTGGCCTCCCCCGCTGGACGGCTGCTCAGGCATGGAAGGCGATCCAGTTCTCCTGGAAACGGAAGCCCATCGACTCGTACAGCGGCCGGCCGAGCGCGCTGGACTGCAGGTACGCCGCGTCCGCGCCGGCGGCGATGGCATCACGCACCACTTTTTCGGTGATCGCGCGGCCCAGACCGCGACCACGCGCGTCCGGGACGACAGCGATGTTGAACACGCCGACCACACCGCGGTGGCGCATCCCCATACCGGTGCCGAGCGCCTGGCCGTCCTCCTCGTACAGGTAGCCGTCGATCCGCTCGGCGTCGAGCACCGCGCCCCCCATCAGCGATCCGAACAGACCGTCCGGCACCTCGAAGCCCCTGGTCAGGACGTCCGTGTACCGATCGCTGTCCGCCGCGCCGACCTGCCGTACGCGCTCGCGCTGCGCCTCGTCCGCACGGAGGACCAATTCGTCCACCCCGCAGGCCAGCAGGGGCAGCTCTCTGCGCGTGGTGAGCCCGTGGCGGGTTGCGAGATCGGCCACCGCGCCGTCGGCGTCGGCGTCGACCCGGACCATGATCGACCACGCTTCCACCTGCCCGGAAACCTCAACCGCCATCTCGTGCAGGGCTTCGAGATCCGGTTCCCGTGACAGGTCGTACGCCGCGTTCAGCGTCGCCACTCCCGCCTGGGTCACCGCCGCGCGGGCGGTGCCCCGCCGCGCGTAGTGCCCCTTGGGCGTCGCCCCGCAGAGACCTTCGATGGCCTCGTCGTACGCCGCCGCCATCCGATCGCCGATGATGTTCATGCTCTTTCCCCCTGACGCTCCCCCGAGCGTGCGCAAACATAGCCGCAACGCCGCGACCTGCGCGAATCGAGGTGCGCTGGGGTCAGCGTCGGTGGGTGTCGCGCCCCGGCCACCACCGCCCGGAGCGGAGCCCCTGACTGGTGGCCCCGTGGAAAATGATCATCACGACCACGCCGATCAGGCCGAGGAACGGGTTCACCAGCCAGCCGAGCAGACCGGTCAGGCCGTAGAGGACCAGGCCGACGATCGGGCGCAGCTCCTGCACCCGTACCTGGTCCTGGCCGATGGCGTCGGCCCGCAGCGCCGGGTGGCGGCGGACATAGGAGAAGAGCACCCACCAGGGCGCCGACATCAGCGAGGCGGCGAACGCGTACAGGACGACGGCCACCCGGAGGTCGTCCGTGTTGCCGTCGGCCAGCGCCGACGCCAGGACCGCGGTGGGAAAGGGAATGATCACCACGCCGAAGAGAATGCCGAGGTTGATCGAGCTGAACGCCGGGGTGGTGCCCCGCACCAACTGGAGCACGGCGTGATGGTTGAGCCAGAGCACCCCGACGTAGATGAACGACACGACGAAGGCCAGGTACGACGGCCCTTCGCCGAGAAGACCCTCGGCCAGCCCGCCCTCGTGGAAATCCGGTACCCGCAGGTCGAGCACCAGCAGGGTGATGACGATGGCGAACACGCCGTCGCTGAACGCCGCCAGCCGACCCGCGTCGGTCACCGCGGGATCGCCGTCGCCTGCCTGGATCCCCCGTTGACCTGCGGACATTGCCGCATGCTAACAGTGACGCCGCGACAACCGAACGTGGTTTCGGGTCGCGGCACCCGGCCTGAGCCGGTCGTCGGTCTTCAGCACCGCGACGGGCCGTCGCCGGCCCGCCATGGCGACGGGTTGAAGAACGGCATTCCTCAGGGGTCACATTCATACCTCTGCGGAATGCCGCCCCTCACCACGTGCGCGACACTCGATGGTCAGCCGGCGTACGTCTCGAACTCGCCGACCCGAGGCGTACCACTGGAGCTGTTGATCTTGAAAGTGACCTTGCTCAGCGTCGTCGCGGCGAACGTGATCGCACCCGCGCCCGCACCGGAGGCCAGGACGGCACCGGTGTCGTGGTTGACGAGCTGCCAGGACCCGATGGAGCCCTGGGTCCCGGAGGGCTCCCGGATGATCACGCGGGACACCCGTGTGGCGGATCCCCACTTGATCGAGATCGAACCGGTCGAGCCGGCCGGCGACCAGTAGGTGACGATGTCGCCGTCGCGCACGTTGCCGTAGCTGGTGCCGCTGGCCTTGCTGGAACCGTCCGCGCCGGCGCCCAGGCTGAGATTCGTCCCGCTGGGTGGCGTCGTGGTCGGCGGCGTCGTGGTCGGCGGTGGCGTGGTGGGCGGTGGCGTGGTGGGCGGTGGCGTGGTGGGCGCCGGCGTCTGCGGCGAGCAGCTTCCGTCGGACACCCGCAGGCCGGTGTTGGCGCCCGCCGTCTGGCCGACGACGTTCGGCACGCAGCTCGCGCCGTCCAGCCGGTACGCGTACGGAATGCTGACGGTGGTGGTGGACGTCGGATTGGGGCCGGCGGGGTAGTTGTCGCTGCCGGGGGTGGACCAGGTGACGTTGTCGAAGATGTTGCCGCTGACCTGCCAGTAGCCGCGCTCGTCGGTGTAGAAGGTGCCCAGGACATCCTTCGAGTCGCGGAAGTGGTTGTTCTCGACCTTGGCTCGGGCGCCGGCCCGGGAGTTGATACCGGACTCGTTCAGGCTCACGTAGCTGTTGTTGTAGATGTGGGCGACGCCGCCGCGCAGCAACGGCGTACGGGAATCGATGTTCTGGTACAGGTTGTGGTGGAACGTGACGAAGCCGTTCGACAGGTCGCTCTCACTGGACCCGATGAGACCACCGCGCCCCGAGTTGCGCAGGATGCTGTACGACAGGGTCACGTACTGGGTGTCGTTCTTCATGTCGAAGAGGCCGTCGTACCCTTCCGACTCCCCGCCGGACGCTTCCAGCGTGACGTGGTCGACCCAGACGTTGCGGACGGTGCTCTCCATGCCGATGGCGTCCCCGCCGTTGGAGGTCGGCGAACCCGACTTCTTGACGTTCCGGACCGTGACGTTCTGGATGATGATGTTGCGGGAGTCGCGGATGTGGATGCCCACCTGGTCGAAGACGGCTCCACTGCCGACCCCGATGATGGTGACGTTGCTGATCTGCTTCAGCTCGATCACGCCGTCCGCCGTGCTGCAGCTCGATCCCGACACCTTGCTGGTGTTGCCGTGGTTGATCGTCCCGGTGACCTCGATGGTGAGCGGGGTGCTGCTGCTGGCCCGTCCGCACAGGGCCGCGTGGATCGCGGTGCCCGTACTGGCGCGCACCGTCTGTCCTCCCGCGCCACCGGTGGTCCCGCCGTTCTGGGTGGCGTAACCGGTGGCGGTGCCCACCGCCGCGGCCGGCCGGGGACCCAGGAGAGTCACGCCGGCCGCGACCCCGACGGCCACCGTCACGAGTGCCGCCGGAAGACGGCGTACGAGTGCTCGTCTCATCTCGCCTCACTTTCGAAGAATCGAGTGACGCGTCGATGCTGGAAGGCGTCGGACGACCCGTCGTCGCGCAACCCGGAATAGGCGACAATCAATTACGCATCGATTGTCGGCAATGCCGCCACCCTGACGTCGGAGGCGGAGCCGCTGGCCAAGCGGCACGCGACCGGCAGCGCCCCGAGGCGCACCCAATAGGTCCGAGGACGAAACATCGACGTGACACGATCGTAGGAAAGCGTTTTCCGGGAAGCAACACCTACCGTTTGCAGGTTTGTTGCAGCACGCCCTCTCAGGCTCCGGTGATCATGAAGTTATCGCCGCGACACGCCGACAACCACGACAACAACTTCATGATCGCCGGGGTGGGGGCGGGGAGGGAGGGCGGGGAGGGGTGGGGGTGGGTGGGGTGGCGTTGACAAGGGAGATTGAAAGAAATAAATTCCTGGCTACGAGAAACTGTTTCGCGCGTTCGCTGTGCGGCACTCACCCGCGAGCCGCGAATGAGCAGAGCGGCCGCCCCACGAGCCGGTCGACAAAGGAGGGTGCCGCAGCCCCGCCGGACCCGCTCGTCGCATCGTCACTCGTCGCGCCCCAGCAGCACCGCCGGCGCGAGGGCCGATCCGGCGTCGACTCCCGGCCGCCGCACCGGCGTTCCCCCGGTGGCCCCCTCCGCGAATCGTCGCGGCGTCGGGCTCGGCGACCGCAGGTCGGGGGTGACGGGCCCGGCTGATCTGGACAGCAGATCCGACAGTCCCGCCGCGCGTGCCTGGGAGCGCTCCCGGCGACGCCTGACGTACCGCCCGACGCTCTCCGCACCGACCAGCCCGGACGCGTCGGCCGCCACCACCCACCTCGGGAGAAGTCTGATGAGAAAACGAAGGGTCACCAACGCCGCCCTGGTGTCGGCGGGCGCTGTCCTGCTGGCGTCGACGGCGGTCGCACTGGCCGCGCCCGCCGGCGCCGCAGCCGCCGGCTGTGCCGTGAACTACACCGTGCCATCGCAGTGGCAGGGCGGCTTCGGCGCGAGCGTCGACATCACCAATCTCGGCGACCCGGTCAGCAGTTGGACGCTGACCTGGTCCTACAGCGCCGGACAGACCGTCACGCAGGCCTGGAACACGACTCTGACCCAGAGCGGCGCCGCGGTCACCGCCAGGAACGTCAGCTACAACGGCGCCATCGCGACCAACGGCACCGTGTCGTTCGGCTTCAACGGCTCGTGGACGGGCAGCAACCCCGCTCCGTCCAGTTTCGCGCTCAACGGCGTGACGTGCACCGGCGGGACGACGCCGACGACACCGGCCCCGACCACGCCGGCCCCGACGACACCGCCGCCGACGACACCGCCGCCGACCACGCCGCCACCGACCACACCACCGCCCACCGGCCCGGCCGACATCACGGTGAACAGCAACACCAGGTACCAGACCGTCGACGGGTTCGGAGCCGCCCAGTCCATCTGGGGTAGCGCCTGGTCGACCACCGACACCCAGACGCTGGTCGGGCTGGGCGCCAACCAGCTCGGCCTGTCCATCGTGCGTACCGGCCTCTCGCCGGAGTCCAGCGAATGGGCGACCCACGTCAACTCGTTGAAGACGGCGAAGGCGTACGGGTCGAACGTGAAGATCCTCGCCTCGCCGTGGACCGCGCCCGCCGCGTGGAAGACCAACAACAGCAGGGTCAACGGCGGGAAGCTGAAGACCGACTACTACGACGACTACGCGAACCATCTGAACAGCTATGTGCAGTACATGCGGGGTCAGGGTGTGACCATCGACGTCACGTCCGTGCAGAACGAGCCGGACTGGCACCCCGACTACGACTCGATGGACTGGAGCGGCACCGAGCTGCGCACCTTCGTCCGCGACCAGGGCTCGAAGGTGCAGAACAGCAAGCTGATGGTCGCCGAGGCGGTCAACCTGAACTACGGCTACACCGACCCCACCCTGAACGACGCGACCGCCCGCAACAACATCGGTTACATCGGCGGCCACCTGTACGGCACCGAGTCCGCAGGACGGCTGGCGCCGTACAACCTGGCCGCCCAGTACAACAAGCCGGTGTGGATGACCGAGTGGAACCTGCACGCGGCGGACGGCGGCGGCTCGAACATCTGGGGCAACCCCAGCAACCTGGCCGTCTGGAACGAGACGCTCGACGACATCATGCGGACGGTGCACCGGTCGATGGAGGCCAACTGGAGCGCCTACATCTGGTGGTACGGCAAGCGCTACTACTCCTTCATCGGTGACGGCGAGGCGGCCTACGGCACCACGGCCGGCGCCCCGCTCAAGCGCGGGTACGCGTTCTCCCAGTACGCCAAGTACGTCCGGCCAGGCTACCAGCGGGTGGCCCTGACCAAGAGTTCCAAGGCGTCCCCGCTGGAGGTGACGGCCTACCAGGGGGACGGCAAGATCACGCTGGTCATCCTCAACCGCTCGAACAGCGCGGTCAACAACGCCGTGATCCAGGCCCCGCAGAACGTCAGCAAGGCGGAGTACTACCTGACCTCGCAGAACGCCAACGCGGCGAGCCAGCCGACGAGCGTGAACGGAGGCCAGGCAACCATCAACGTCGGCGCACGGAGCATCTCGACCCTCGTGTTCACGCTCTGACCCGTCGCGAGGCGGCCAGCATGAGCCACTTCCCTCCGGTTGGGGAGCGCCTTCCCCGACCGGAGGGAAGCCCGGCGGCGTGGGCGCCGCGAGGATCACAGGCATGACGACGACGGCGCCCCGCACCCGCAGCAGCGGCCACGGCCTGACGTACGCCCTGCTCGGCTGGGCCGTGGCCTACGGCGGCCTACGTCTGGCGTGGACGGTCGGTGAGGCGCCGGAGTTCCCACCGTTCGGGTTGGACCTGCTCGGTTTCACCGGCTGGTGGTCGGTGGCGTTGTGCCTGGCCGCAGGTGCGGTGGCGGTCGCCCTGGACCGTGCGACGACCTGGCGACCGGCGCTCGCGGGACTGGCCTGGACGGTCGCCGGCGCGTTGGTCGCGGCGGCGGCGATCCTGCTGCCGGAACTGGTAAGCCTGCTGCTGCTCGCGCCCGGCCCGTCCTTCAACCCGCTGGCGTTCGCCAGTCGGCTCGCCTGTGCCACCGGCGCGGCCCTTCTCGGCCTGGCCGTCTTCGGTTATCAGCGCCGGACCCGCGGCGAGTGTCCCGACTGCTGCCGGACGATCCGACCCGGTCGGCGGCGCGTGGCACCCGCGCCATGGGCGCGCTGGGGAGCGTACGTGGCGGTGGCCGGGCTCGTGACCCGTTTCGCGGCACAGGCCGTGGTGGGTTTCGACGACCTCACGCAGAACGCCTCCATCATCGGGTTGGAGATCGGTCTGGTGCTGGCCGGGGTGCTGTTGCCGCTGGCGCTGGTGCACTCCTGGGGTGAGGTCTGGCCGCGCTGGGTGCCCCTGCTCGCCGGCCGTAGGATCCCCCGTCGGCTGTTGCTGGTGCCGGGCTTCGGGCTCGGGGCGGCCATCGTCGCCTACTTCGGCATGGGGATGGCGCAGGTGGCGTCCGGATCGGCCAGTGAGTTCTCCGACGCATTCCTCTGGGTGGCCATGTCGGCGTACTGCCTGCTGGGGCTCGGCCTCCTCGTCGCGTCGAGCGACTACCACCTGCGTACCCGCACGGCGTGCCGGGCCTGCGGCCGGTGATCGGCCGCAGGCCCCCTCAGCTCCGGTCGCGGTCGTCAGGCCGACCGGACGCCGGCCGGGAGAGGGGATACTCCCGGGCCAACGTCACCCGCTGCCCCCGTACCGGAGAGCGCGGCGCGGGCGGCACCGGCCGCCGCGACGCCTCGCCGGTCTCGGCCAGGAGGTACTCGGTCTCCTGCACCAGGTAGTGCGGTCGACGTTTGGTCTCGTAGTAGATCCGGCCGATGTACTCGCCGATCACGCCGAGGATCGTCATCTGGATGCCGCCGAGCCCGATCACGCTGACGATGATCGTCGTGTAGCCGGGAACGTCGATACCCTTCTCGACGGCATCGGCGACGACCCACGCCATGTAGGCCAGCGCGATGAGGGTGAGGAACAGGCCGCCGTAGATGGCCAGGCGAAGCGGCCGGTTGTTGAACGACAACAGGCCGTCGAACGCGTAGTTGAAGAGCTTGCTGAGCGTCCACCTGCTCCGCCCGGCCTGCCGGGTCTCGTTGGGGTGGGCGACGACGGCGGTACGGAAGCCGATCCAGGAGAACAGGCCCTTGGAGAAGCGGTTGTATTCGGGCATCGCCAGTATCGCGTCCACCGCGAGCCGGGACAGCAGGCGGAAGTCGCCCGCGCCGTCCTGGAGGCGCACGTCGATCCACCAGTTGATCACGCGGTAGAAGGACCGGGAGGCGACCATGCGGACGAACCGGTCGCCGCGCCGGTCCCGCCGGGCGATCACCTGGTCGAAGCCCTGCTGGTACAGCGTCACCATCTCCGGCAGCAGCCGGGGCGGATGCTGCAGGTCGGCGTCCATGATGACGACCGCGTCACCGGTGGCGCGCTGCAACCCGGCGAGCATCGCCGCCTCCTTGCCGAAGTTACGGCTCAGCGACGTGTAGCAGACGGTCGGATCGGCGGCGGCGAGCCGGCGCAGCGCCTCGAGAGTGCCGTCCTCGCTGCCGTCGTCGACGTACACCACCTCGACCTCGACGTCGGGCAGCTCGGCGAGGGCGGCGCACACGGTCTCGTGCAGCCGCTCGACCGACGCCTCCTCGTTGAAGCAGGGCACCACGACGGACAGTCGCATGCTCGTCACCTCACCCCGCCCGTACCCGGGCATCCGCCGCCCCCGCGGTCAGAGGTGGTAGACCAGCGTGCCATCGAGATCCTCCCGGGTGATGCCCAACCCGTCGATGGGTCGGGTCGCGATGCTCTCCCACGGCGTTCCCACGGCACGGCTCGGCACGACGACCACCGACCGCACACCGATCCCCCGTAGGTGCGCGACGCTGACCGGGTCGGGGAACGACGCCACCGCCGTACGGGTCTGCGCCTGACTGACCGGCTCGAAGCCGGCCAGACCGTTCGTCACGCGGGGGAAACCGTCGGTCGTCCACAACATGTACGTCAGGTCGCCCACTCCCCCGGCCGGCAGCACGAGGATCGGATCCTGCACCGTCCGCATCGCGGCCGGCGGCTGCGGCACGGTCGGGTGGGGCGTGGAGTTGACGCCTTCCAGGGTGACCACCGTCAGGGGAATCAGCAGGACCAGCGGCGTGAGGGTCCGCGCCCACTGGCGGGGCGTGGACTGCCGCAGCGACTCGGCCAGGGCGGTCACCGCGCCGGCGGCCAGCACCGCGAGGAGCAGGCTCGTCCAGTGCATCATCCGGCCGGGCGTCCGCAACGCGTCCCAGCCGGGCAGGAGCGTGGACAGGGTCAGGTAGCCCGGGTCCCCGTCACCGCCGAGGGTGGCGCCCAGACCCAGCAGCACGGTGCCGACCACGCCGAGCCCCAGCGCGACCCGGTGCCGCATCGGGTACGCCGAGAGGAACAGCCCCGCCGCGGCCAGCCCGATCACCATCATCCCCGGCAGCAGCGCCATCTCCGGGGGCCAGGACAACTGCTCGCGCGCGCCGGCGTGCCGCTCACCCCACAACCACGAGTCGGCGGGCGCGGTGACGAACCCGATCAGCGGGGGCGAGAACATCTTCGTCCAGTCCAGCGTCCGCTCGGCCTGCGGATTGAGGTCGACGACGCGCAGGTAGACCATGCCCAGCAGCAGCGTCACCAGCCCGAACACCCCGCCGCCGACGAGATCCGCGATCAGCAGACGCCGGCCGAACGGAGGGCGTTCCCGCTTGCGCCACCAGGACCAGCCGTAGCAGCCGGCCGCCACCAGGACCGCGGCCAGCAGGAAGTAGACGAGCGGCAGGCCGATGCCGAACCCGAGGCTGATCTGCCAGGCGGCGACGAGCCACCCGGCCACCGCCCAGCCCGGCCTGCGCAGCTCGGGCCGGTACCCGTGGCGCAGCGACCAGCCGTGACCACGGGCCAACATGGCCAGCGACAGCGCGATCGCCCCGCTGGACAGGATGTTCAGGTGCCCCGAGTGCGCCAGCCGCCAGGGCGCGTACGCCCAGGCGACGGCGGCGACCGCGCCGCCCCACCGATTCGAGCCGAGCTGCCGCGCCAGGGCGTACGCTCCGAACGACGCCAGCGCGTGCAGCAGCACGTACAGAAGGTTGTAGTGGATCACGGCGGCCGTGAAGCCGGAGCCGAGCATCCCCATCGGGGCGTACCCGAGCAGGGTGTCGCTGTAGGCGTACGTGTACGTCTCGGGGTAGAACGTGTTCGAGTTCCAGAGGTCGGCCGGGCTGTTCAGCAGGGCGTGCCCCGACCAGGCGACCTGCCACGCCTGCAACAGCGGATCACCCAGGTCGCCGGGGATCGTGGTCGCCGGGTGGCGCAGGGTCGGCCAGGTCAGCACCACCGCCAGTAGCAGGCTCGCCGCGACCGCCACGGTCCATTCGGAACGCGCCCAGTTCCAACGACCCCAGTCGGCCGGTGGCCGATCCTCGGGGATCTCGTCGGGGGTCACGTCTTCCGAGGTTGGTGGCGGGGTGGCGGACCGGATAATCATGAAATTGATGCTCTCCAATAGTGCCGGGCTTGTCCATCTGCTGTCCGAAGCGTGGCGTGTTCTCGCGCACGACGCAACGGCCGCATACCAATAGACGCTGCGGGGAGCGGAGACGGTGGCGCGGACGACGAGCGTCCGCGCCACCGCGCCGATTCGATCGACGGGTGGTCAGCCGATCCTGACCAACTGCCACTGCTGGTTGTTGCCGCCCCAGTCCGCGTACTGCACGACGTTGCCGCC
The DNA here is from genome assembly GCF_044454415.1 of Micromonospora sp. NPDC051543. NCBI lineage: Bacteria > Bacillati > Actinomycetota > Actinomycetes > Micromonosporales > Micromonosporaceae > Micromonospora > Micromonospora sp. NPDC051543. Next base: position 241,846 of record NZ_JBITDT010000011.1, on the reverse strand, counting down.
GTCGGCGGTGGACGCGCCCTGCACCTCGACGGCCTTGCCGCTGTTGCGGTTGATGAGACGCACGTAGCCCCCGGAATCCGCCAGCCGGAACTGCTGGTTGGTGCCGTTGCCGTCGGTCCACTGCACGACCGCCGCGGAGTCTGCGGTCGAGCGGTTGTAGACGTCCAGCACCTTGCCGGAGTTACGGGACTTCAGTCGGTAGTAGCCGCTACCCGAGTCGACGAACTGCCACTGCTGCCACGCGCCGTCGTTGCGGGTCCACTGGTCGATCCGGGCGCCATCGGTGGTCGCCCGCTCGTACACGTCCAGCGCCTTGCCGCTGTTGCGGTTGATCAGGACGTACCAGGCGGTGGTGTCCACCGGCGAGCCCGGAGGCGGGGTGGTCGGGGTGCCACTGCCCGCGTTGAGGGCGTTCAGGACGGAGGTGTACGCCGCCTTCTTGTTGCCCGACCGGTCGAACAGCAGGGCGTTGTCGTCACCGCGCCAGGAGTCGCTGTCCCGTACGCCCCAGGTGGTGATGCCGGTGCAGCGCGCGACGGCGAGGCAGGCGCGGGTCACGGAGGCGTAGATGTTGGCCTGGTTGGAGCCGGTCATCACGTCCAGCTCGGTGATCTGGACGTCGACGCCGAGGTCGGCGAAGCGCTGCAGGTTGGCCTGGTAGTCGCTGGCCAGCGTGGTGCCGAGGTGGGACTGGAAGCCGACGCAGTCGATCGGCACGCCGCGGGACTTGAAGTCGCGGACCATGTTGTAGATGCCGGTGGACTTGGCGTTGATGCCGTCGGTGTTGTAGTCGTTGTAGCAGAGCTTGGCGCCCGGGTCGGCGGCACGGGCGGCGCGGAACGCCGCTTCGATCCAGTCGTTGCCGGTACGCTGCAGGTTCGAGTCGCGCCGCCCGCCGGAGCCGCCGTCGGCGAACGCCTCGTTCACCACGTCCCAGGCGTAGATCTTGCCCCGGAAGTGGGTGGCGACCTGGGTGACGTGGTTGATCGCGGCGTTACGCAGCGCGGTGCCGGACATGCCCTGCGCCCAACCCGGCTGCTGGGCGTGCCACAGCAGGGCGTGCCCGCGCACGCTCATGCCGTTGGCCTGGGCGTGGCTGACGAGACGGTCGCCCCCGGTGTAGCTGAACCGACCCTGCTGGGGCTCGGTGGCGTCCCACTTCATCTCGTTCTCGGGGGTGACGCTGTTGAACTCGCCGTTCAGGATGCTGGTGTACTGGCTGTCGGAGAGCTTGCCCGTCGCGACGGCAGCGCCGAAGTAGCGGCCCTTCTCGGCCGCCGACGCCTTCAACGTCGTTCCGGCGCTGGCCATGGGTGCCAGCGCGACCGTCATGCCCGCGGTCAGCGCGACTGCGAGGGTCGCCGTCGCCAGCAGAGCTTTTCTAGGTCTCATGTCGATCCTTCTCAGTGGGTGCATCGGCGGTGGTGATGTGCCACTTCGCTCAGGACGACCTGTTCCCGACGGCGCGCGCCGGCTGGGCCAAGGAATCCGGGACGGTCATCCTGGGCCACCTCGCACCGGCACACGCGGAATCGGCCGGCGTTCGCCGGGAACCGCACGAGTCCTGAGACGGCGTCCGTTGCCCGTAGGGACGCCGTGCGTCGAGGCGCGACCACGGGACTCGCCCGGTGAGCCACCGACGCCGCCGACCTCTGCATCGAGAGTGAGCGATAACATGCTGTTCGTCAAGACGTAACGAGCCGGACATACACCGCCCCGACCACATCGACTCACGACGATGCTGCCACGGGGGCGCAGCCGCCGGAGCCTGCGGCGGCATCGATGGAAGCGATCCTTGTTATCGCTCACAGGGCCAGCCCGCCCCGCCCCCTCACCGTGCGAGACGTCGATCCGCCGGCGACAGGTGTAGCCCGAGTTCCCGAGGGGCAACACTCCGTGCATGGGTGGTACGCCGCGGGTCGACGAGCGACCGCTCCGGCGGGGGCGTCGACGTGCCGGGGCCGATCCGACCCGGCGGTCGGCGGCACCCACGTGACGCCGCCGAAGCACTGCCCACCGCCGGTGGCCCTCGGCGCGGTGGCCCTCGGCGCGGCCGCGCTCGCGGCCGCCCTGGGCGCCGAGCCCGCCTCCGCCGAGCCGACCCCGACGCCGACCGGACCGGTGGAGACCGCCGCCGCTGCGGGCATCGTCGGATCGCGGGCGCGGGACCTGCTCGACACTCCGCCGCCCATCGACCTGCCCCTGCCGACGGCGCTCCCCCTGCCCCTGCCGACGGCAGTCCCAGTGCCGACGGTAGTCCCAGTGCCGACGGCAGTCCCTCTGCCGACCGCCATCTCCCTGCCGCTGCCGATCCTCACCGCGCCACCGACTCCGACGGGCGAACCTACGGCTGCCACGCCCGCCCGGGCACCCCGTACCCGGCGATCGTCCCCGCCACCCGACGCGGGGACGGCGGTCACCTCCTCGACCACGCGCGCCACCCCGCCGTCGTCGGCACCGCTGACGGTGCGGGCATCCCGCGCCGACGCCGCCGACCGTCGCGTGCCGGTGCGCAGGCGGGCGGCGATGACGGCCGAACCGTCACGACCGCCGATCCCGATCCCTCGTCCGCTACCGGCGCAACCTGCGCTGGCGCTGGCATTCGTGTCCGCGCCCAGCAGCACCGGCGCCGGGGGCGCCGACCTGGCGGCGTTGGCGACCGACGCGCCGCCGTCCGTCGGGCCGCTGCGCCGAGGGCACGCCGTCGGTCCCTTCGACAGTCGCGCCACCAGTCGACCCGTCCAGCGGGGTCCCCCGCCACCCCGGCAGCTCCTGATCACCCATCCACGTCCGCGACGTTGATCAGGAGAGATCATGGAGCTAGCCATCATCTGGGTACCCGCCGACATCGAGCCGTCGGAACACGCCATCGCGACGTGTCTGACCCACCTGCGCCGACATGACTACCGGCTGAACGGGATCATCCGCGCACCGTGGGAGACCGTCGAGCAGAAGATGGTCGACGGCGAGGTGGACGTGGTCGTCATCGCCGACCTCACCCACCTTCCGCCGGACCGGTCACCCCGGATCGAGGTGGCCGCGCCGCTGCCCCGTGGCGACGAGGACCGTCCGACGCCCGGCACGCCGTCCGGCTGACACCACGAAGCGCCCCGTCCACCGCGGACGGGGCGCTTCGTCGTGCGGTCGACCGCCTGCCACGCTGGCGCTGCGACCACGTCCGGCCGGTGCCGGCTCGTCGACCGGTCAGTCGAGGTTCGGCGCGGGCTCGGAGACGTGGGCGGTGACGATCCGCCAACCGACGGGCAGGCGTACCCAGGTCTGGGTCTGCCGTCCCGTGGCGAAGCTGTCGGCGTACCCGAATCGGGTCGTCACGACCGCGAGGTCCGCGCCGAACGTGCTGACCCTCGTCTCGACCAGCCGGCGGCCGGCCGGCAGCGGTGGCTGCGCGGCCCGCCACTTGCGCTGCTCCTCCAGCCCGTACTGATGGTCGGCGAGGCCGAACCGCACCGTCCGGTCGGAGTCCCAGAAGTACCCGCAGATCGCCTCGGCGTCACCGTCGACGAGCGCCCGTTCGTATCCGGCGAACGCCGCCGCCACCTCGGCGACCACGTCCCCGCGATCGATCTCCATCCGGTCCGTCCTCTCCATTCGGTCGGGTCGGCCCGGCGGCTCAGCCACGCGCCGCCGCGGTCTGCTGCTCGTCGGCCGCCCGATCGTTGGCCGACACGGACGCCTCGTCCAACTCCGCCTCCGCCGGGTCCGGTTCGCGTGGCGTGGGGCGACCGAGCGCGAAGATCGCGCAGATCACCGCGACGAAGAGGTAGCCGAGCGCCACCTGGCCGTTGGCGTTCCACTCGACCCGCTCGCCGTGTATCAGCCCGACGAACGACAGCACCGCGCCCGAGCCGGCGAAGATCGCGGCGCGGACGAACCGCTTGTCGATGACGAAGACCACCACCGCGCCGAGCACCAGGCCGGCGAGGATGGCGCCCTGACCCAGCACCAGCAGCCCGTCGTACACCACACCGGCGCCGTTGAGCGCGTCGTCGCCCACCGCGGCGGCGCTGGTGCCGGCCGCCGCCAGCGCGTTGTCGATCTGCCCGGTCGCCCAGGCCGCGATGTTCGGCACCAGCGCGGCGACCACGGCCGCGGCGTGCGCCCGGGGCGTCGCCTGGAACGCCTGCGCCCCGATCAGCAGGCCGATGTAGAGCAGGATCGGCACGATGGCCGCCGTCGGGAAGATCGCCGCGAGCAGTCCGAACATGCCGAGGAAGCAGAGCACGGCGATCACCACGCCGGTCGCCATCGAGTAACCGCTGCGGCCACCCGCAGCCTTCCAGCCCGGGTGGCCGACGTAGACGGCGGGCGGGAACGGCGAGCCGAGCGCCGCGCCGACCACCGCGCCCGCGCCGTCGGCGAGCAGCACGCTGCGCAGGTTGTAGTTGTCCCCGGCGGTCGCCGCGCTCTCGACGTTCGTCATGCCCTCGGTGAAGTTGTAGACGCCGAGCGGGATGGCCGTCGCCAGCAGCGGCGCCATGTCGGACAGCCCGGTGAACAACAGGTCCAGCTTGAACGAGGGTACGGCGACCGCGATGTCCCGGGCGGCTGCCGTCACGTCCGGCACCGACATCGCTCCGCCGGCCCAGCCGATCGCGGTGCCCACGAGCAGGGCCGCGAGCCCGATCGGGAAGTTGAACGGCAGCTTGGTGTCGGTGAGCAGGCCGATCAGCAGCAGCGCGAAGACCGGCAGGGCGACCCAGGCCATCCGCCACATCTGCCCGGCCGGGTTCATCGAGATGAAGGTGATCGAGATCCCGGCGAGCGTGCCGAGCAGCGCCGCCCGGGGCGCGTACCGGCGGATGTAGGGGCCGACGAACGCGCCGATCAGCACGATCACGCCGATGATGAAGGCCCACGCGAGCCCGGCCTCCCAGGCTCGCAGCGGGTCCTGGGTGCGCAGGTAGATCGGGAGCATGATGACGAAGATGACGATGAACATGTGCGGCACGCTCGGCCCGTACGGCAGGGCCGTCACGTCGGTGCGGTTCTCCCGACGGGCCAGGCGGCGGGCCAGGTAGGTGTAGTAGATGTTGCCGGCGACCAGGGCGATGCCGAGCGCCGGCAGGATGGTGCCGAACACCTCCCCCTCGGGCAGCTTCACCACCCCGATGCAGAGCCCGGTCAGGGTGAGCACGTTGACCAGGACGTTGACGCCGAAACCGAAGAACGCGTTGGTGTCACCGCGCACCCAGAACGGGAGCGGGACGACGGTGGGCTTCGTAAAGGCCATGGCTGCTCCCGGTCAGGAGGAGGGTTGCAACGCGGATGTGGTGGGCAGCACGGCGCGGACCTGCGTCGAGTCGGCGACCCACCCGAAGATCCCGCCCTGGGCGGCGATCATGTCGAGCCCGACCCGGTGGAACTCGGGAAAGTAGGACCCGACGCAGTCGGCGAGTACGAGGCACTCGTACCCCCGGTCATTGGCCTCGCGGACGGTGGTGTGCACGCACACCTCGGTGGTGACCCCGGCGACCAGGAGGCTGCGGATGCCCCGCCCGGCGAGCAGGACGTCCAGGTCGGTGGCGTGGAACGCGCCCTTGCCGGGCTTGTCGATGACCGGTTCCCCGGGCAGTGGCGCGAGTTCGTCGATGATGTCGTGGCCGTACTCGCCACGGACCAGGATCCGGCCCGTGGGCCCGGGATCGCCGATCCGCTTGCTCGGGGCGCCCCGGTTCAGCTTGGCGGGTGGGCAGTCGGACAGGTCGGGCAGGTGTCCCTCGCGGGTGTGCACGACGGCCAGGCCGACGGCGCGGGCGTCGGCCAGCAGGGCCGCGAGTGGCGCGATGGTACGGCGGAGCTGGCTCACGTCGTTGCCGAGGCTCTCACCGAATCCGCCGGGCTCCAGGAAGTCCCGCTGCATGTCGATGACGAGCAGAGCGGTGGTCGAGATGTCGAAGGAGTAGGGGCCGGGTCGCGCGGTGGCGATGGTCGGCATGGCTCACCTCACTTCGCCGTGGCGGCGATGACGTCGTCGGATGTGGCGACGCAGCCGAAGACGCCGCCCTGCATGGTGACCATGTGCAGGGCGGCCTCGTGGTTGGCCTTGTCGGTGGCGCCGGTGCAGTCGGCCAGGATCAGGCACTCGTAACCCCGGTCGTTCGCCTCGCGCATCGTCGTGTGCACGCAGACGTCGGTGGTGATGCCGGTGAGGATCAGGTGGGTGATGCCCCGGGTCCGGAGCACGAGGTCGAGGTTGGTGGCGTAGAAGGCGCCCTTGCCGGGCTTGTCGATGATCACCTCGCCGGGCAGCGCGGCGACCTCGGGCACGATCTCCCACCCGGGCTCGCCCCGGACCAGGATCCGGCCGGCCGGACCGGCCCCGCCGATCTCCGCGCCGATGCGTGCCGAGCGCCAGCGCTTGTTCGCCGGCAGGTCGGACAGGTCGGGGTCGTGCCCCTCGCGGGTGTGCACGATCAGCATCCCGAGCGACCGGGCGTGCTCCAGCAGCCGGGCGGTGGCCGGCAGGCCGGCCCGGGTGAGGCCGATGTCGTAGCCCATGGCATCGACGTATCCGCCCGGCCCGCAGAAATCGGTCTGCCAGTCGATGCAGAGCAGCGCGGTACGCGCGGTGTCGGCCACACCGTCGTACGGCCACGGGTAGGGGTTGGCCGGTACCGGCCCGATGCTTCCCATCCTCTCGCCTCCTGTCGTGATCGCTGGTGCGGCCCGCTTCACCGCCGGGTGGCGGCGGAGCGGCGGTAGGCCCGCCACCCACCACTGGCGCTGATGTCCTCGGCGGGCGGGCTGACGGCGTACGCCTCGCAGAGGAAGCCGAGCACGTCCCGCCCGTCGTGCAGCCGGACCCAACCGAGCGAGAGGGGCGCCGGCACGCCGGCCAGCAGCCCACCGAGCGCGGCGCTGGGCAGCCGCCACAGCTCGACCTCGATCGGGTGACCGGCCGAGGTGTCCGGAGCGACCCGGACCAGCCCCGGCAGCCCCTCGCCGTCGGCGGTGTCCATCCGGTAGAGCCGGTAGAGCGGCGCGGTACGGGCGGCTCCCGCGAAGGCTCCGCCGTATCCGAGCAGTTCGCCGTTGCGGGATTCGCCCCTCAGGTGCCGGCCGACCACGGCGATCAGCACGTCCGTCGGCCGTGGAGCCGGCGGCGCGACGTCCAGGTTGGCCGCGCCGCCCGTGGTGAGGTCGGCGGCCAGCCGGGCCAGGGTGGTGTCGCTGAACGCCGGTCCGAGCAGGGTGAGGCTCGCCGGCCGACCGGTGGGGGTGAAGCCGTTGGGCACGGTCACCGCGGCCAGGTCGAGCAGGTTCGCGAACTGGGTGTAGCGGCCCAGCATCGCGTTACGCCCGATCGGGTCCTCGGCGATCTCGTCGAGCGTGAACGTGGTGCCGACGGTGGGCACGACGAGCACGTCGACGTCCTGCCAGAGCTTGTCGACCTGGGCGCGCAGCTCACGCAGGCGGTGGTGCCCCCGGAAGGCGTCGACCGCGTCGTAGCGCCCGCCGGTGTCCAGCACGGCCCGGGTGACCGCCAACACCGACTCCGGGCGCGACCGCAGGAAGTCGCCCAGGCCGACGAGCCGCTCGGCCACCCAGGGACCCTGGTAGAGCAGGTCACCCGCCGCGAAGAAGGCGCCGAGCGGCACCGACCGCAAAGATCCGACGAGGGTACGCAGCAGTTGCACTCCGGCGGCGAAGCGGGCTTCCTGCCCGGTGTCACCGAAGAACTCGAGGTCTTCTGCCCAGGGCACCCCGAGGCGTAGCGTGCCCGGCATGCGGGCGACCACCCGCTCCGCCGGTAACGGACGGCCCCACGGGTCGGCCGTGGTGACGCCACGGGCGGCGTGCAGCACGTCGACGGCGCCCGCCACGTCGGGCGTGAAGACCGACACGCAGTCGAGCGAGCGGCAGGCGGGCACCACGCCGGCCGTGCTGAGCAGACCACGGGTGGGCTTGAGGCCGACGATCCCGTTGAGCGCCGCCGGCACCCGGCCGGAGCCCGCGGTGTCCGTACCGAGGGCGAAGCTGACCTGGCCGGCCGCCACCGCGAGCGCGGAGCCGGAGCTGGAGCCGCCGGAGATGAGGCCGCCGCCGAAGACGCTCTCGCACCTGCCGTACGGCGAGCGGGAGCCGGTCAGGCCCGTGGCGAACTGGTCCAGATTGGTCTTGCCGACGAGCAGCGCGCCGGCGTCGAGCAGTCGGCGCACGACCGGCGCATCCTCGACGGCCTCGTATCCGAAGTCGGGGCAGCCGGCCGTGGTGACCATGCCGGCCACGTCGATGTTGTCCTTGACCGCGAACGGGATCCCGTACAGCGGGGACGTGGGGTCGCCGTGGCGGGTCAGCGACTCGGCGCGGGCCCGTAGCTCGTCGGCCGGCACGGTGCTGATCCAGACCGGCCCGTCGCCGCTTCCCGCGAGCCCGTCGAGGACGCGTTCGACCTGGTCCGCCGGCGTCAGACGACCGTCGCGGTACGCCGTTCGCAGGTCCGAGATGGATCCGACTGGCTCTGGCATACAGTCGATTGTCGACCGTTCTGTTACAGCGGGTGGCTCGCTCTGTAACGGGGACATGACGGCGCGCGGGGCGGGCGCGCAAGCCGCCGGTCAGTCCAGGTAGGAGCGTGCCCCGTGCCCGGACAGCACGGCGAGGACCTCCTCGGGGTCTCCCCCGGCGACCGCCTCGAACAACCGCTTGTGCCGGTGGACCCCGTCCAAGGGCTGCGCCACCTCCGCCTCACGCCGCAGGTTGATCGCCATGTAGAGCTGCAACTTCACCAGGATCGAGCCGTACACGTCGGACAGCTGGCGATTGCCGGCGAGCGCGACGAGCGCGACGTGGAACGCCCGGTGCGACTCGGCGACCGCCATCCGGTCGCCGGCCCGGGTCGCCTCCCGCATCGCGTCGAGCGTCGCCCGCAACCCCGCCAGGTCGCCCTCGCGGCCGACCGGGATCCCCGCCCGCACCGCGAATCGTTCGAGGACGTCCCGCAGCTCGTACAGCTCCCGCACGTCACGGTCGGAGAGGGTGGCCACCCGTACGCCTCGGCGGGGCACGTGCTCGACCAGCCCCTGCTGGGCCAGCAATCGCAGCGCCTCCCGCAACGGCGCCCGGCTGATCCCGAGCCGGCGGGTGAGCTGCTCCTCGACGAGGCGTTCCCCCGGATCGCTCCTGCCGCTGAGGAGTTCCCGGGTCAACCGGGCGACGGCGAGGTCCACCAGACTGACGCTCTCCAGCTCACCGTCCATCGTCGGTGCGGCCATGTCGTTCACTCCGCCGAGTCTGCCACCTGTCGCCGTCGGAGCGGCGTCGGCGCGTCCCGGCGGCCGGACGACCCGTCCGGGCTGCCCACGGGCGCGCCGCCCGCCGCGGGGTGTGCGGCGGGCGGCGCGGTTGACGCGGGACGTCAGGAGATGACCACGTCGCGGTAGTAGTGGCGCAGGATCGCCTGGTAGCCGCTGCCCGAGTTGGCGAGATCACGCGAGCCGTACTGCGACATCCAGTCCCCGTCCACCCAGGCGCCGCACGCGGTGGTGGTCGCGCAGTAGTGCGCCTGCATGATGTTGCCGCTGCGGGTCATCCGGGTCGACCAGGTCCGGTCCACCGCCGCCGACGTCGAGGTCTGCGCCGACGACGGCCGGTAGACCTGATCGCCCGTGTCGTCCCGGACGTCGTAGCACTGCCCGCCGGACGTCTTGCGGGTCGAGTGCAGCGCCCAGTACCAGCCGTAGCTCTTCACGGCCATCGCGCCGGCGTCCAGCGAGGCGGCCGGCCAGCTCGTGATCCACTCGTTCGGGAGGACGTTCTTGACGTACGTCTTGAAGTCGACCCGGTCGACGCGCCCGAGACCGACCCGGTAGACGAGGATGGTGCTCGGCAGCTTGCTGTTGGTGCCGTCGGTGCTACAGCCCGTCGGCCCGCTCAGCAGTTCGTGCGAGGCGTTGTTGTTCTTCAACGTGGCGTTGAGGTTGCCAGTCGCGCCGGCCGCGAAGTCCTGGTATGAGCCGGCGAAGTTGCTGTTGAAGTAGACCCGCACCGTCTTGCCGGTCCGGTTCCACACCGACGCCGCGTTGTTCTTGACGCACAGGCCCTTGCCGGCGCCCGCGCCCTTGAAGTCGTAGCAGGTCGGCTGGGTCGTGCCGTAGTCGTCCAGCGAGTCGGTGAAGTCGGAGACCGAGCCGGCCCGGTTGCTGTTGTAGTAGTAGCAGAACTCGCCGCTGTCGCAGGTTCCGTCCCGTTCGGCCGCCGCTGCCGGCGAGGCGACGCTCAGGATGGAGGCGGACATGGCGAGGACGGCGCCGACGGCGGCGAGGCCCTTGCGGAGATTCACGATTGCCTACTTCTCGTTGTAGCCCTGGGAGTTCCAGAACGCGGTCGGGTCGGCGTTGTCCAGGGTGGGATCGCCGACGCTGACGGCCGCGTGGGTCTGCCGACCGGCCCGGACCTCGACGTGGGTGTGCGCGCCCGAGCTGGAGGACACTCCGTGCCACGACTCGTCGGCGATGATCTGGCCCTTGCTGATGGAGTCGCCCACGCTCACGCCGGACCTCGGCGCGGTGTGCAGGTAGATCACGGTCTTGTTGGACGAGGAGTTGTAGACCGAGATCGTGGACAGGCCGCCGCTGCCGGTGCTGCCCTGCGCGACGTAGGTGACCGTTCCGGAGACCAGGGCGCGCACGTCCGAACCGACGCTGCGGGCGATGTCGATGCCCTCGTGCCGGCCGGGCGTGGTGGTGTAACCGTCGAAGCCGCAGGTGACACTGCCGCCGCTGGCCTGGTACAGGGCGTACGACAGGTTCGTGCGCGTCGACGGCGAGAACTGGTGCGAGGCGTTGTTGTTCTTCAGCGTGGCGTTGAGGTTGGTCTTCGCACCGGCCGCGAAGTCCTGGTACGAACCGGCGTAGCCGCTGTTGTAGTAGACGCGCACCGTCTTGGTGCTGCGGTTCCAGACCGAGGCGGCCTCGTTCTTGATGCACAGGCCCTTGCCGGCGCCCGCGCCCTTGAAGTCGTAGCACGAGGGCTGCTCGGTGCCGTAGTCGTCGAGCGAACCGGTGAAGTCCGAGATCGATCCCGCGTTGTCGCTGTTGTAGTAGTAGCAGAACTCGCCGCTGTCGCAGATCCCGTCCCGGGCCGCCGCCGAGGCGGGCGATGCGACGCTGAGGATCGAGGTGGTCGCGGCCAGCGCGACGCCGACGGCGGCCAGACTCTTACGGATGTTCATGGTGTCCTTTCCGGGACGGTGAGGGGGGTGCGGGTCACTGCCCGCGCTGGTACTGCTCCCAGGTCTGGATCGGGATCTGGGGGCCGTCGTCCGGGCCACGGTTGGCCAGACCGTTCATGCCGAGGTGGTAGTCACCCGTCTGGTGCTGCGCCTGGCTGGACAGGTCCGTGTCACTGATCGCCGTGGCGTGGATGTGCCATGGCCAGTCCCCCTGACTCGGGTCACGGACCCAGGCGGCGAAGCCGACCCGTCGCAGCGCCCGTACGACGGCGGTGCGTCGGGTCGCGGTCATGCCGGTGACCGCGATGTCCACCACACCCCCGCCGTCATGCGTGCCGGCCGAGGTCGGGTCACCCCCGGGGTTGTACGAGCCCTGTTCGAGCACCAGGGTCTGGCCCAGCAGACGCTGCGCCTCGGCCAGCATCGCCTGGGTCCGGGCGTTGACGACGTACCCGTCGCGCGCGACCTTCGCGCCCGGTGCGATCGTGTTGGCGACCGTGTAGCGGTTCTGCCCGAGCCTGGTCAGCGACGTCACGCCGGGCAGGCCGTTCGCGGCCAGTCCGGTGTAGCCGAGTGAGCGTTGGTACGCCGCGTACGCCGAGACGGTCACCGTGCCGAAGTAGCCGTCGACCCACTGCGCGTTCAGCAGGCCCTGCGCCTGCAACGCCTGTTCCACGGCGAGCACGGAGCTCTTCGCACCCGGAGTCAGTGTGTTGTCGGCCCGGCGGGGGTCGATCTGGGCGGCCAGGACGGTGGCCTCCATGTCCACGACGGGCCGCGCGGCGGCGGTGGCGGTCCGCGGCGTCGTGGCGCCGGATGCCGCCGCGTGGGCCGGGACGCCGACGGCCACGCAGAGCGCGGCGAGTCCGACGGATAACCAGGGACGGCGCAAAATGGCTCCTCCTCATAGCTGGTGAGTCGTTCTCGGTTCGACATCACCTTGCGAGAAGTGCCCCGCTGTTCGGTACCCCGGTGTCCTGTCAGATCCGTCAGACCGTCACCGACCTCGATGAATGCGGTGTTGTCAGCTTGGCTCGGAACCCGTGTCTGACATCGCGGCCGGACCTCAGGCGGTCACGGTGACCATGAAGTACACCGGCCGCCGGGTCGGGAAGTACTCCCGGCCAGCCTCGTCGACCATCTTCCAACTGACCCAGCACCTGCCCGGGCGGCTCGGCGCGGTGACCCGAACACGGATCATCACCTGTTCGCCGGGCGGCGTGTCACCGATCGGCACCCGATCCGGTGTCCGGCAGCCGGCACCGTCGGCGGCGGGGTCCATCCGCGCCAGGTACCGGTTGTGCCAGTCGACCTTTCCCACGTTCGCGAGAGCCCACACCTTGTCGAACTGGGCGTTGACCTTTACCTGGGTGCCGTCGGGGATGGTGACGTCGGCGACGAACCTGCTCGAGTCTCCGGGGATCAGGGAGTCCGAGAACGCCGTCGCGGACGGTGACGCGGTGGGTGACGGTGACACGGTCGGCGCGCTGGAGCCGTCGGCGCCCGACCGGCCACGAACGGTCGCGCCCAGGACAGCGGCCACCGCCACCACCAGCACCAGCACCACCGCTGCGATGTTCAGCCACGGCAGACGGCGTCGGCGCGTCGTCGCGACGCGATCCTCGGCGCCCGGATGCTCCACGACCCGAACCACGCCCTGTTCCTCCGGCGCTGACGCGGCGACGACCGGCGCGGGGTCACCGTCCCCGCTGGGCCGGGCGGCCGTCACCGGGCGCTGCGCCTCCTCCCACCGGCCCCGCCACAGGGCCTCGTCCGCCTCGCAGGCTCGGACGAACTCCCGCGTGGTCTCCCACGAGGGAAACCGGGTGCCGGCGGCGGCCTCGTGCAGGGTCGTGTGCGAGATCCGTCCTGATCGCCCCGCCATCTTGCGGAACGAGGGGTCTCCGGCGGCGCTGCGCAGCGTCCGCAACTGCTCGGCGAACCTCTGGGCGGGCCGTCCGTCCGGACTCGACTCCCCGGCACGCTGGTCCCTCATCAGTCCCCCATGTCAGACGACTTTGTCAGACGTTGTCAGAGCCTGTCAGAGGCTACCGAACGAGCCACGGCGAGCATCAATCTGGTGCATCCGTGCACTTACCCCATCAGCCACCCCGGTCGAAGGTGTATGTGGCGGTCACGCTGGTCGCCTCGGATGGGTGAGTTCGCTACGACGCGCCCTGAGGAAGGCGCGCTCGGTCTCGTTACCGGTCAGCGCGATGGCATCGTCGTAGGCGGCGCGGGCCTGCGTGTCGCGTCCGAGCCGGGCCAGCAGCTCGGCCCGGGTGGCGGGCAGCCGGTGGTAGCCGGGAAGGTCGACCGTCTCCAGCGCGGCGAGAGCCGCCTCGGGGCCGTGCGCCTCGGCCACCGCCACCGCGCGGTTGAGCGCCACGACGGGGCTCGGCGCGATCGCGAGGAGCTGGTCGTACAGTGCCAGGACCTGACGCCAGTCGGTGGCCGCGCCGTCGGTGTGCACCGCGTTGATCGCGGCCTGGATCTGGTACGGGCCGGGCCGGTTGCGTCGCAGGCACCGGCGGACCAGATCGTGCCCCTCGGCGATGAGCGTGGCGTTCCACAGTGACCGGTCCTGGTCGGCGAGGAGCACCAGCTCACCGTTTGGGCCGAGCCGGGCCGGGCGACGCGCCTCGATCAGCAGCAGCAGCGCGAGCAGGCCGAGGACCTCGGGCTCGTCCGGCATCAGCGCCGCCAACTCGCGGGTGAGCCGGATCGCCTCGGCGCACAGGTCCGTCCTGATCAACGGTCCGGCGGTGGACGTGTAGCCCTCGTTGAACATCAGGTAGAGCACGGTGAGCACGGGCGGCAGCCGATCCGGCAGCTCGTGGTCGGCCGGTACCCGGTAGGGAATGGCCGCCTCGCGGATCTTCTTCTTCGCGCGCACGATCCGCTGGGCGATGGTCGTCTCCCGGACCAGGTAGGCCCGGGCGATCTCGGGGACCTCGAGGCCACCGAGCAGGCGCAGCGTGAGGGCCGTCCGCGCCTCGAGGGAGAGCGCCGGGTGGCAGCAGGTGAAGATGAGTCGTAACTGGTCGTCCCGCACGGGTCCCACCTCCTGGGGCGCGTCCTGATGCTGGAGCAGGAGGGCCTGGGCGTGCCGGGCCTCGCGGGTCGACTCGCGGCGAAGCCGGTCGATCGCCCGGTTGCGGGCGGTCGTCACGATCCAGCCGCCCGGGTTGGGTGGCGGCGTCCGCCACTTCTCCAGTGCCGTGGCGAAGGCGTCCTGGACCGCCTCCTCGGCGAGGTTGATGTCGCCGAGGAGACGGGCCAGGGTGGCGACACAGCGGCCGTACTCCGCGCGGTAGATGCTCGCCAGGTCCATGTCGGCCGGCCGGCTCCCGGTCAGGCCTGGGACCACAGGTACTGCTTCATGACGATCCTTTCGACAGCTCGACGGTCCGATGCTGACAGTTCAGCGCGGGTCGGTCGCCCGGCTCGATGCCGGGCTCCCACCAGGGCTACGAACGGACCCGGCCCCGATCGACAGGCTCGTCCCGATCCCTCTCCGAGCCGGCACACCAACGGCCCCCGCCGACCGATTTAATAGAAACTTAAGGGTACGAGGGCAAAAAATTGTTATCCGAAGCCCGCTCGACGGCTACCAGGACAGTTACCCGGCACCCTCCTTAATTCTCTTTCCGCAGATTGCCGCAAGCCTCCCACGTGCACATACTTCATCCGACAGAGCGTTATCGCCGACTCGAAGGAATTCACTGGTAATGCGGAATCCTCCCCCCGCGCACGTCGCACCGCCGGACCGGGCGCGCAAGCGCCGCCGCATCGCTCGCATCACGCTCGCCTCGGGGGTCGCCGCCGCCCTGGTGGGCAGTGGCATCTACATCGCCGGCGCCCAGGCCGAAGAGGTCGCCGTTGCGGGCCGGATCCAGGCGGAGGCTTTCGCGGCCCAGTCCGGCGCGCAGACCGAGGGCACCGGCGACGCCGACGGCGGCCGGAACGTCGGCTGGCTCGGCAACGGAGACTGGCTGCGGTACGACGGCGTCACGATCGCCGGCGCCGACCTGAAGGCCCGGGTTGCGGCGAACAACACCGACGGGGGCGCGGTCGAGCTGCGCCTCGGTACGCAGACCGGCGCCCTGCTGGCCAGCTTCCCGATCGCCCACACCGGCGGCTGGCAGAAGTGGACGACGGTCACGGCCACGGCGGCCAGCGTGCCGACCGGCCCGCAGACCGTCTTCGCCGTCATGAAGAGCAGCTCCCGGTCGGACTTCGTCAACCTCAACTGGTTCACGTTCGGCTCCACGACGGGCACGACGCCGAGCGCGTCGCCCTCGCCGAGCGCCAGCCCGGCGACGCCGACCACCCCGGGCACCACCCCGACCACCCCGGGCGCCACGCCCACCACGCCGGGCACCGCGCCCGCGGCTGGCTGGGTACCTGTCGACCAGGCCAGGTGGGACCGGGAACTGGCTGCCTTCAACGCGATCACGCCGAAGCCGGTGACGCCGGGAACGACCCGCGTTCCCGAGTTCCACACGGACTGCGAGCTGGCCAACTCGGCACCGGACGACCCGATCGTCGTCCCCGGCCTGCCGGGCGCGTCGCACATGCACACCTTCTTCGGCCCGAAGATCGACGCGTTCACCACGACCGACAAGCTGCTCTCCTCGACGACAACCTGCAACGCCCCCGGTGACCTGAGCGCCTACTGGACCCCGGAGCTGCGCAAGGACGGCCAGCCCGTACCGATGAAGAGCTTCCGGGTCTACTACGGCTCGCGGGTGAAGGACCCGTCGACCGTCAAGCCCTTCCCGCCGGGCCTGCGGATGGTCGAGGGCGACGCCAAGAAGCAGGTGGACACCCCGAAGAACGCCGGTAGCAACCAGTTCTGGTGCGCCGGCAGCGCCGAGACCGGCCGCAGCTCGGACGGCAACTGGCCGGTCTGCGCCTCCGGCGGCAACCTCATCTTCCAGCTCGTCTTCAAGGACTGCTGGGACGGCAAGAACATCGACTCGCCCGACCACAAGTCGCACATGGGCGACCCGGTCAACGGCGTCTGCACCGGCAAGTACCCGGTGGCGGTGCCGAACCTGTCCTTCATGGTCAACTACCAGTCGCTGGGCGGCAACGGCCTGAGCCTCTCCTCGGGCAAGCCGTCCTCCATGCACGGTGACTTCATGAACGCCTGGGAACCGGCCCGCATCGGACCCCTGGTGAAGTCCTGCCTGAACCAGAAGGCCAAGTGCGGCACCGAGGTGACCTTCGCCGGCGGCTGACCCCACACGCAACCCGAGGCGGGGGGCCCCCCCCGCGGGGGGGGGGGGGGGGGGGGGGGCGCGGCCCCCCCCCCCCCCCCCCCCCGGGCGCGCCCCCCCCCGGGGGGGGGCCCCCCGCCTCTCGTTGGCCGACACCCGACACCGAAGCGTGCGGTAGCCGACTGTGACCATGTCATCACCGAAAGCACACTCCTCCCCGACACGTCCCTGTCGAGTGGAGGAACCATGCGTCTCCGAACGTTCGTCACCGCCGCGCTGGCCGCCGTCCTGGCCGCCAGCGCGCTCGCACCACCGGCGCCGGCCGCCGCCACCACTGCCGACCGCTGGGGCTTCGCGTACGTCAAGGACCCCACCGTGGCGGTCTGGACCGTGCTGGACACCAGCCGGCAGTGGGGTAGCTGGAAGACGGCGTTCCCGGCCGCCTGGGCCGACGGCGTCAAGCTCGCGCCCGGCCGCTTCCAGGTGCGCTTCCCGCAGGTGGGCGCCGGCGCGCGGGGCGTGCCCCACGTGACGCCGGTGAACCGGACCGGGCACTACTGCGAGGTGGTCCGCTGGTTCCAGTCCGGCACCGACGAGATCGTCGACGTGCAGTGCCACCGGCCCGGCGGCACCCGCGAGGACACCCCGTTCACCGTGCTCTGGACGACCAGTTCGGGCGTCGTGGCGGCCGGCACCTCCCACGCGTACGTGCAGTGGGCCAGCGGGGCGGTGGCGCAGTGGTACAACTCGACGGGCGCGGTGAACACCGCCGGGCCGGTGGGCGTCGGGCAGTACCTGGTGCGACTCCCCGGTGTCGGACTGGCCGGCGTGCTCGCCGGCGACGTGCAGGTCACCGCGGTACAGCCGAACGCCGGACCCCGCCGCTGCAAGGTCTACTCGTGGGCGCCCGTCGGCACCGAGGTGCAGGTCTACGTCTTCTGCTATGACCAGGCCGGGGCTGCCGTCAACACCGACTTCGTCCTCTCGTACCACCGTCGCCGGCCGGTGATCGGCTCCCTCGGCCCGCCGTCGTACTTCGGCTACCTGGGTACCGCCGTCGGCGGACCCACCAACGACAACTCGGTGCTCGGCGTCGGTGCGAACACCGTGGCGGCGCTGGTGCCCGCCGGCCGCTATCTGGCGACCTTCCCGCAGGTCGGCCTCAAGGAGACGCACGCCCAGGTGGTGGCGCAGGGCGCCGGCAGCAACTACTGCCACCTCACCCAGGCGTGGACGTACACCACGAACGCCGACGTCGACGTGATCTGCTTCGACAACACCGGCGCGGTCACCCCGCACCGCTTCCTGGCCACCTTCACCTCCCGAATCTGACCACACACGGCGAGTCCCGCCCACGGTCCAACCAGGTCGGACCGTGGGCGGGACCAGGTGCCGCGGTGGTCAGCCGAAGCAGTTGGGCACGGGTGGTGCGCTTGGCGTGCAATTGGTGGGTCGGTTGCCGCTGATGGCCGACTTGTCGTCCACCGTGACCTGACCACCGTCGTTGAAGACCCCACCCGGCGCCACGACGGAGACGTTCTCCGTGACCTTGGTCTGGGTGAGGGTGAGGGTGGCGTTGTTGTAGATTCCGCCGCCGCGTGAGTTCGTGCCGAACGCCTTGTTACGGGCCACGACGGTGCGCCGCAGGACGACCACACCGCTGCCGTTGTAGACGCCGCCGCCGTTCTCGATGGTGCTTCTCGTGCTGGCGGCGTTCTCACTGATCTGGCTGTCCTCGGCCACGAACTGGCCGATCTGGTTGAACACGCCGCCGCCGCGTTGGCCGGCGTCGTTACGAACGATCTTGCCGTGCTGGAGCTGGAAGGTCCCGTCGGTGAAGATTCCGCCGCCCTCGCTACCGGCCGTGTTCTCGGTGACCTCGATGTTCCTGGCCGTGGTGTTGCCGTTGATCCCGGTGCGGATGCCACCACCCCGGAAGCCGGCGCTGTTGTGGTGCACGCGGACGTCGTCGAGCACGGCGACGCTGGAGTTCGACAGGCCGCCGCCCGCGCCGCCGATCGGCAGGATGATGACGGTCCCGATCGTGCTGTTGTCGCTGAGCCTGGTGTTCCGCACCGTGAGGTTGCCGTTGTTGTAGACACCACCGCCGTCGAACAGCGCGCCGTTGTCGCTGATCCGGCTCTCGTCGTCGCCGTACCGCTCCCGGTCCTTGCCGTCCTTGCCGTCCTTGTCCTTGCCGCCGTGCTCGCTGCGGCCGAGGATCCTGGTGTCACCGAAGTTGGCGATCCCTCCGCCGGGGCCGTTGGAGTGGTTGAAGACGACGTCGATGTTCTCCAGGGTGGCCCGGCCGCCGATGTCGACGCGGATGCCACCACCGCCACCGCCGAGCCCGCTGGTGTCGTCGCCGCCCTTGACGGTGGCGTCGCGCAGCTTCAGGTCACCGCCGGCCCCCACCTCGAGGATCCGGAACGGCGTGGCGGAGGCCGCCCGGACGATTGTGGAACCGTTGCCGTCGATCGTGATCGGCTGGGTGACGATGGGCAGGCCGACGGGGCCGTGCGGCACGGGCGGCTGAGGCGCGGACGCGGAGAGCGTGTAGGTGCACCCCTTGGCGAGCCGAAGCTTCGCCCCGTGACCGGCGTTCGCGCGCACGATCGCCGCGATCAGCTCGTTGGCGCCGCACGGCACGTCCCAGGCGTCCCGGCCGCCACCGCTCCAGTCGTCGTCCCCGCGTTCCTTGTCGCGACCGTGCTCCTTGTCGCGACCGCCCGGATCGTGCTTGCCGCTGTCGTCGTCCGCCGCCCGGCTGCTGCCGGCGAGGACCTGTTTCCCGAGCAGTCCTCCGCCCGCTCCGAGGGCTCCGGTCAGGCCGCCGGGCACGCCGACGGCCGCCAGACCGGCGACCCCGGTCAGTCCGGCCACCCCGGCGACCAGCCAGCGGGCCCTGCGCCTCTTCGGCGGACGTGGCTGGTCTGCCGCCGCATCGCTGACGTTCGGGTGTCGATGGTTGGACATATCTGGCCCTTCTCCGTACACCGTGTCTCTGCACGCCACAGTCGGCGCAGACAGCGACAAATCGGTTGCCGCTCCCACCGGGAAACGTAGTAGAGACGAACTCACATCAACCGGACTTATGCGAATAAGTCCTACGTTCGACGCAGGACACGCATAACGCGCATGACGCGCAGCGCGTAGGCCTTGCCCGGCACGGGTGACGGCTGGGCGCCGGAACCGAGCCCCCGACGTGCTGGTCGTCAGCCGGCGAGCAGGTGCTTCTGCACCTTGCCCATCGCATTGCGGGGCAGCGTGTCGAGAAACCTGATCTGGCGCGGCCGTTTGTGAACGGACAGCGTCCGCGCCACGAAGTCGACGAGCTCGGCCGCGCTCACCTGGTCCGCGACGACGAAGGCGGTGACCTCCTGGCCGAGGTCGTCGTTCGGCGTGCCGACGACCGCGGCCTCGCGAACACCCGGGTGGGCCAACAGCGCATCCTCAACCTCACCAGCGCCGATCCGGTAACCACCGCTCTTGATCAGGTCGGTCGACCGACGACCGACCAGTCGGTGCACACCATCGGGTGACACGCTCGCGATGTCTCCGGTGCGGAACCACCCGTCCCCGTCGAGCAGCCGGGCGGTCACGTCGGGCTTGCCCAGGTAACCGTCGAAGAGCATCGGTCCGCGAACCCACAGCTCCCCGATGGCCGTCCCGTCGGCGGGTACCGGCCGCCCGTCCTCGTCGAGCACCCGCGCCTTTACGCCCCGCACCGGCGTGCCGACCATGCCGGGCCGACGGTGCGGGTCGTCGGCGCGATTGCTCAACGTGATCAACGTTTCGGTCATGCCGTAACGCTCGACCGGCCGGTGACCGGTGAGCTGGCGCATCCGCTCGAACGACGGCGCGGGCAGGGCGGCGCTGCCGGAGACCAGCAGCCGCGCCGAGCTGAGGCGCGCGGCGGCCGTCGGCTGGGCGCAGATCCGCGACCAGACCGTCGGTACCGCGAAGTAGAGGGTGCCGCCCGCCTCGGCGTACGCCTCGGGCGTCGGCCGTCCGGTGTGGTGCAGCCGGCAGCCCACCCGCAGCGCGCCGAGCACCCCGAGAACGAGACCGTGGACGTGGAACAGGGGCAGCCCGTGCACCAGAAGGTCGTCAGGGGTCCAGGCCCAGGCGTCGGCGAGCGCGTCGATGCCGGCCTCGACGGCACGGTGCGACAGGACCGCCCCCTTGGGCGCTCCCGTGGTGCCGCTCGTGTACATGATCAGCGCGGTGCGTTCGGGGGCCGGCGCCGGGTGCCGGGTGTCCGAGGTCCGGCCCAGGTCGACCCGACGGACACCGATCCGCGCCGGTTCGTCCCCGGTGCCGCCGAGCAGCAGCGTCGCGCCGGAGTCGCGCAGGATGTGCGCCGTCTCCCGAGGCCCGGAGTCGGGTGGCACGGGGACGACGGCGGCGCCACCGAGCAGCGCGCCGACCACCCCCACCACGGTCTCGGCGGTCGCGCTGGCCCGCACGGCGACGACCGGTTCGCCGCGCAGGTCGTCTGCCACGGCGGCGGCGCATCCCCGCAGACGCTCGGCGGACATCGTCACCGGCCCGAGACGGATCAGGTCATCGACGGCCGGGCTGGAGCGGTCGAGACCGTCGAGCAGACCCATGGACCGAGGCTACGCCGAATGTCACGCGTACATGACCATCAGTATCTCCGGCTCCGGCGCGAGTAGTCCGCCCCCGACCGGCCGCGGCGCCCTGCGGGTCGTGCCAGATGTCGACCCAGTGTGCCTGCCGAGCGAGCCGGCCAAGCGAGAAGCGGAGCTGGAGGCAGTAGCGGCAGCCGGGGCGCCAGTACACGATCGGCAGCCCGTCCGCCGCGCCACGCTGGGGACACTACCGTCGACGAGCGGCTGCGCCCGCGCCGCCCCGCTGGAGACCGACCCGGCCACCGAGCGTCCATCGCAGCCGCCAGGGCGCGTCCCGCCGTCGACGGATTCCATCGGCAGATGCGAATAGGTAAGCGCATCGCTACTATGGGTCAGTCTCGAGGCAAGGGGGTAGTGCCCGCGTGCGAAGTCCCGTCAACGGAACCGCGCCGACGTCCGCGCCCGGTCGACCCGTGCCAGTCGTGGCCGGCCGACTGCGCGGGCTCGTCCGGCGTCTGGCGCTGTTGGCGGTGGCCGTCGGGGGCGGCTTCGTCCTGGCCCTCCTGTTCCAGGGGCCGGCCAGCGCCGACGGCACGCGCGGCGGCTCCGGCGCAGAGCTTCATCGGCAGCTCGGCGCTCTGGTGGAGCCGGTCCGGCGGGTCACCGTCACCGAACGCTCCGACCCCGACCCCCGCAGCGGCGTACGCGCCGACGACCGCCGCCAGGGCGGGCGCCACGCTCCGCTGACCGGCGCGATAGCTGGTGTCGTCGGGGCACGCGACGTGCCGTCCCCGACCGCGCCCCGCCGCCCGACGGACGCGGCGCGGACCTCCGTGCCGCCGTCCCGGACGGCCACCTCCGTCCAGTCCGACGCCACGCGGCACGAACGGCCGCGCTCCTCGACCGCGGCCCGCGCGACTCATCGTCCCGCCCACCGCCCTCGCCCACCTCGATCGACGGCCGATTCCGCACGGCGGCCGGCGACCGCCGCCCCCGATCACCGAGGGCTGCCCGAAGCGCTCGTCTCGCCCGCCGTGGCGGGCCCGCTCACCCCGGTCCTGCGGCCCGCCGTCGACGTCGTGCGCGCCCTGCCGATCGCGCCCGTCGTCGCGGGGCTGCTGCGCGTCGTCGACGCGGTCCTGCTGCCCGTCGTCGACGCCGTCCTGCCGCCCGCTCTCGGCGCGGTGGTCGTACCCGCGCCGCGTTCACCGGTCGCTCCCCCGGCGCGCGATGCGACCGCCGCGTCGCCCGGCGCGACACCCGCGCCGGCCCCGCCAACTCCGCCGCCGACTCCGGCGCTGCCGCCCGTACGCGCCGCGGCGACGCCGGCACCGGTCGCACCGCCGCCGACACCCGTGGCCGCGTACCCACCTTCCATGGCCCCACCGGGCCACCTCGCCGCGCGCCCGGCGCCGCCGGCCGTGGCGGCCTACCCTCCGGGTCAGCCCGTCACCCCGGTCGACCAGGACGCCGCCGGCACCGACGAGGGCTCGACGCCCGCGCCAGGTCTGATCCGGCCGGCTCACCGGCAGTCACACCCCGGCATCGCCGCGCTCTGCCACCTCGTGCCGCTCCTGGTCGAGAGCCGAACTCCGACTGGGATCGCCCGCCCGGGCTGAGGCCGGCCGCCGACCCCCGGGCTGCTCGCCCGCGCGGTCGGTCCCACCCCGCTGGCCTGGTCAATGGTGCCCGCGCCCGCGCGCTGTGACGGCGTCGTGGGCCCATGGCCGCCCGACTTCTCGCGTACGACGATCGCGGCCGACCCGTGGACACACCGGGTTCGGTGACCGTCGTGACGTGCACCTGAGATCGGAGAAACACGGTGATCCACGTTGTTGTCGCCGAGGACATGGGTTTGCTGCGCGGAGCGCTCTGCGCCGCGCTCTCCCGTGAGGAGGACATGGAGGTGGTCGCCGACGTCGAGGGCGTCGGCGAACTGTTGACGGCGGTCCGCCGGTGCAGGCCGCAGGTGGTGGTGCTGGCGCTGACACCGGAGCTGCCCGACCCGGTGGAGGTGGTCGCCCGGATCAGCGCCGAGGCGCCGCACGCCGCCGTGTTGGCGATGAGCCCCCGGTGGAGCCCGGCGCTCGTGGAGGCGGCGCTGGCGGCCGGCGCACGCGGCCTGGTCGGCAAGGACAGCCCGCTGGTGGAGTTGGTGCGGTCGATCCGCGCGCTCGCGGCCGGGGAGCGGGCGATCGACCCGGCGGCCGCGGTGGCGGTGCTCAGTCCGTCGGAGATGCCGCTGACGCCCCGGGAGTTGGACGTGCTGCGGATGGCCGCCGAGGGTCTGCCCCTCAAGGAGATCGCCGGTCGCCTCTTCCTGGCCCACGGGACGGTGCGTAACCACCTGTCGGCGATCCTGCGCAAGATCGGGGCCCGCAACCGGTTGGAAGCGGTGTGGCACGCCCGACGCAACGGCTGGCTGTAGCCATCGGGGCGGGTCGGTCGCGGCCCGCCCCGTCGCCGTGCGGCCCCGACGGATGCGTGTTTGAATATTGACGTTGAGTGATCGTCATGCAAGCGCGGGAAGGTTCGTCGTGATCCGTACCCTGCTCGCTCTGGACGGGGCCCTGGTGCTGGGGGCGCTGTCGTTCGTCCTCGCCGCCGAGGAGGACATCCGTGTCGTGGCCGAGGTGGATCGCCGCGACGCGGTCCCCGCGGCCGTCCGGGCCCAGCGCCCGGACGTGGTGGTGGCCGACCTTGATCTTGTCGAGGAGGAGGTGCCCGGTCGCCTGGGCCTGTGCCCCATCCTGATGCTGGTCAACCCGCACCGGGCCCGCCGACTGCGGGGCATGCTCAGCCCGTCCCGGACCGTCGGCATCCTGCGCAACGACGCCGCTCCCCAGCGGGTCGTCGACGGGATCCGCCGGCTCGCCCGCCGGGAGCCCGTCCTCGACGCGGACCTCGTCGTCGCGGCCCTGCACTCGGACAGCCCGCTGACCGAGCGGGAGCGGGAGGTGTTGACGCTGACGGCGGCGGGGGCACCGGTCGTCGAGGTCGCGGCGTCGCTCGGGCTCAGCCGTGGCACCGTCCGCAACCACCTCGCTCGGATCGCCCGCAAGGTGGGTGCGCGCACCCGGGTGGAGGCGGTGCGGTTGGCGGGCGAGGCGGGCTGGATCTGACCGCCGGAGGTCAGCCCGGCCGTGTCGCCGGGGACGGCGTCACCGGCTCCTCCCAGCAGCCGACGAGCGCCCGGTAGGTGGCCGAGCGGGTCAGCAACTGCTCGTGCGTCCCCACGGCGGGCACGTCGTCGTCGAGGACCAGCACCCGATCGGCGCGCAGGACGGAGCTGATCCGGTGGGCGATCACGACGAGGCTGCCGGGCCGCCGAGCGAACGCGGCCTCGACGGTCGCCTCCAACGCCGGGTCGAGATGGCAGGTCGCCTCGTCCAGGACCGCCAGCGGGGCGGGCGCGAGCCAGGCCCGGACCGCCGCGACGAGCTGCCGCTCACCGGCGGAGAGCTGGGCCGGCACGACCGGCGCGTCCAGGCCACCCAGGCGGGTCGCCAGGGGGCGTGCGCCCAGCTCGTCGAGGGCGACCGCCAGGGTGTCGTCGTCGGCGTCGGGCCGGAGGTAGCGGAGGTTGTCGGCCAGCGTGCCGGTGAAGACGTACGCCTGCTGGGGCAGCAGCACCCGCATCCGGGCCAGGACGGCCGGCGCGGCGTCGGCGACCGGAGCACCAGCCAGGTGGACCGTGCCCTCCTGCGGCGGCACGAGCCCGGCCAGCAGGGCGGCCAGCGTGGACTTGCCCGCGCCGCTGGGTCCCACCACGGCCAGGTGATCGCCGTTGGCCAGCGTCAGCGAGAAGTTCCGCAGGATCGGCTCGGCGCTCGGGCCGTACCGGAAGGTCAGTCCCCGGACCTCGGCGGCCGGTGAGCCGCCGACCGGCCTCGACGACGGGCGCGGGCCCGGAGTCTCCCCCGTGGACGCCGGCCGGTGGGGATAGACGCGCAGGATGTTCTCCAGGGTGACCGCGTAGCGCAGCCCGCCGCCGCCGAGGCCCTGCACGAGGGTGTGCAGGGCGGGTTGCAGCCCGGTGGACACGTAGATCAGCGCCCCCAGTACCGCGCCCGCCGTCATTCCGCGCTCGACCAGCCACGGAGTGGCCACGAGCAGCACCACCAGCGGCGACCAACCGCCGATGCCGAGGCTGAGGCTACGGATCACCGCCATCCGGGCGAGGGTGCGTTCGGCGGCGGCCTGCGCCGACACCCGACGCTCCACCTCGGACGCCACCCGCGCCTGAGCGCCACAGGCCAGCACGTCGCGGTGACCGGCCAGCGCCGTCGCCGCCGAGTGGCCCAACCGCTCGCCCGCGCGGACGTACGCCCGTTGGTGCGCGACCATGGCCGGCAGCGCGGCGAGGAACACAGCCAGGCCGGCGACCAGCGGCGCGGCGGCCAGCGCCGCCGCCACCGGCGCGAGGGCGAGGAGGCCGAGCAGGGCAGCGCCGGCGGAGAAGAGGAAACCACGCGTGACCATCAGCAGGCCGGCGAAGGTGTCCCGGACGATCTCCATCTGGTGGGTCAGCCGGGTCATCGCCGCGCTGTCCGGGCGACCACCCGCGCGGGTGGCGTCCCGGAGCGCGCCCCGCACCACCTGGGCGGCCACCTCGTCGCGGAACGGCTCGACCACCGCGCCGAGGCTCCGGTACGTCCGGCCGGTCGCCGCCGCGCCGACCAGCACGGCCACGGCGAGGACGCCCAACCACGCCAGCCCGTCGACGAGACGCCCGGCCAGGAAGCCGTCGTCCACGGCACGGGCGACCAGCAGCCCGGTGAGCAGCGCCGGCAACGCCTCGACGAGCGACCACCCGCAGAGACGGGCGAGGTCGGCACGGCGGGCCCGCAGCGCCCGCCAGGTCACCCGGCGTACGGACAGCGGGGTCACGATCCACCGCCGGCCGGCTCGAACACGGCCCGGTAGTCCGGCTCGGCCCAGAGTCGCCGGTGCGGCGCCAGCGCGCGCAGCCGACCGCCGTCCAGCCAAGCGACGAGGTCGGCGCGGGCGGCCGCCGCCGCCCGGTGGGTGACCACCAGTCGGGTCCGCTCGCCGGGGCGCGCGACTATCGCTTCGGTGATCCGGTGTTCGGTCGCCGTGTCCAGGCTGGACGTGGCGTCGTCCAGGATGAGCAGCCGCTCGGCGGAGAACGCCCGGGCCAGGCCGAGGCGTTGGGTCTCACCACCGGAGAGCGGCGCGTCCACCAGCGGTGTGCGGTACCGCTCGGGCAGCCGGTCGATCACGTCGGCGACCGCCGCCAGGCGGGCCGCCCGCAGGACCGCAGGCGTGGCCGGGCGCGCGTCGTCCGGTGGCATCGCGACGGCACCCGGCAACGCCAGGCCGACCGCGTCGTGGACGGTCGTGCCGATCAGCACCGGCTGATCGAAGGCGTAGCCGACGGCTCGGCGCAGCGCCGACGCGTCGAGGTCACGCAGCGGTACGCCGTCCAGGAGCGCCGTACCGTGATCGGGGTCGTGCAGCCGTCCCGCCACGGCCGCGAGGGTCGACTTGCCGGCGCCGGACGCGCCGACGACGGCCACGGTCGCGCCGGCCGGTACGTCCAGGTCGATGCCGTCCAGAATGGGGCGGCCGTCGTCGCCGTACACGCGCACGTCCCGCAGTCGCAGGGCGCCACCACCGGGTGGTAGGGGCCGGTCGCCGCTCGTCATGGCGGGCTGTCGCAGCGGTTCGGCGACCCGGTGCGCCCCGGCGCGGCTGCGCACCAGGTGGTTGAGCGTGGCGAGGACCGCACCGAGCCCGGCGCCCATGGCCGCGTACCGGACGGCGGCGACCAGTTCACCGGGCGTGAGCCAACCGGCCGTCAGGGCGTACCCGCCGACCGCGACGACGCTCAGGTGCAGCAGCGGCGCCACGGCGGCGGTACGCGCGCTAGCCCGGGCCAGCAGCTCCCACGTACGTCGGCCGTGCCGGCCCAGCTCCGGTAGGGCCGCCAGCACACGGGCCTCCTCGCGGTGGACCGTGGCGGCGGCGGCGATGGTCCGGGCCCCGGTCAGCGACTCCAGCAGTCGGCCGGCGATGAGGCCGAGCACCCGTTGGTAGCCGGCCGTCGCGGCGGAGGCGTCGGCCACGAAGGCGCGCATGAGGACGGCGAGCAGGCCGAGGCCGGCGAGCAGGGTGATCCCCAGGATCGGTTCCAGGAGGGCGAGCGCGACGACGCTGCCGACGGGCGGCAGCACCGCCACCGCGGCCAGGACCACGGCGTTTCCGGCCTGTCCCGCGTCGGCGGACTGGCCGACCAGGCGACCGACGAGATCGCCCACCGGGTACCGGCGGGTGGTACGGACATCCAGCGCGAACAGGTGGCGCAGCAGCTGGCGGCGTAGTCCGGCGGTGGCGCGGGCGGCGCCGAACCCGCTGGCCAGGTCGGTCAGGGCGTCGACGCAGACGAGGGCGGCGACCAGGCCGCCGGCGGCCACCGCCCACCAGAGCGAGCCTCCGGAGAGGGCGGCGTCGACGGCGCGGCCCAGGGCTGCGGGAAGCAACAGTTCGGCGGCCGCGCCCAGGAGCGCGACCGCCGCGAGCCCGGCGGTCCAGCCGCCGCCAGCCAGGACCGTTCGCCGCAGCAACCGGTCCCCCGCGTCGAACGTCGACATCGCTCCTCCCGGTGCCACGCGGTCGCCCTGGGTGGGCACGTCTACCCACCCAGGGCGATCACCTTTGTGCGACGGATCAGTTGCAGGTCGTGACGGAGAGCGAGCTGTCGCCGCAGAGCAGCAGGCTCGCCCGGCTACCGCCACCCGTACGGTCGGCCGGAGCCATCTCCAGGCCCTGGAGGTCCAGAAGCGCCATGTCGTTCACCTCCCTTCCATTCCTTCGTCGATCCGGTCGCCCCCGCTGTGGCGGGGGAGTCTCTGCGCGCCCGGCAGGGGCGCGAGGAAGGGCAGCACCGGCGGGTCGTCGTCCTGCGCGCAGGTCAGCGCGTACAACACGCCGGCGGTGCCGGTGCCGAGGTCCATGGAGAGCCGGAGCAGCTGCTCACCGGGGAAGGCGGTCCCCTCCCGGTACGGCAGCGCGTGCCAGGCCAGCCGGTCCACCTGCGCGTCGAGTTCCCGGCGGTCGCCGTCGTGGACCGAGGCGGCGAGGTAGGCGATGATGCCGGCCCGGCCGGCGAAGAGCCCGGTCTGCGCGTAGAACGGTGACCGTGCCGCACGCCGGATCCCCGCGCTGGCCTGTGCGAACCCGTCGTCGTCGCGATGGCGCAGGTACTGATCGAGGACCAGTCCGATGCCGACGCTGCCGTGTGCCAGGTACGGCATGGTCCGCCAGCCCTCGTTGACCTCCAGGGCGCCGTCCGGGCGCAGCACGCACCGGCGCAGATCCTGGCGCAACGCCGTGGCGGCGTGCCCCAACAGGTCCTCGTCGCCGCTGAGCTCGTAGAGCCGCAGCAGCATCAACGCCGGTCCGGTCCGGCCGCGCAGCAGCCCGGCGTACGGGTGGCGTCCACCGCTGATGTCCGGGCCGGGATCGTCGGGCAGTTGCCCGATCACCCGCTCGGCGGCCCGCCACGCGGCGTCGCGCAGCGACACCTCCCCGGTACGGGCGGCCAGGTCGGCCAGGTTGAGCGCGATCCCGGACAGTCCGCTCGCCAGGCCGTGGTCGAGGCCGTCCAGCGGCTCACGCAGGCAGATGTCGAGCACGTCCAGCGCGTCCTGCCGGCGGCCGAGGCTCTCGAGGGCGTGGGCGACACCGTGCAGGCCGTCGTAGAAGCCGCAGCGGGTGCCGGACGGGGGCGCGGTCGCCCGTCGTACCAGCCAGTCCTCGTGCTCGGGCCACCGTCCGACGCCGCTGGTGTGCAGCGCGTACAGCACTCCCGCCGCCCCGTGGGCGAGGTTGAGGCCGCCGCTGCGGAACTGCTCGATGTCGCCGGGGAAGAGCCGGTCGGGGCGTGCCGGGGTGGCGCTGGCCAGGATGGCGGTCGCCAGCCTGTCCCGGGTGACGGGCGCGTCGTGCGCGGCCGTCACCCGCGGGCCGCCGGTGATCTCCTCGACCGCCGGGTCGAGGAAGGACCTCGGCACCGGGAAGTTCGCGGCGATGATGTCGGCCAGGTGCGCCGCCTTCGCCGGGGCGAGCCGTACCAGCTGGGTCAGCGGCAGGAACAGCGCCAACCGCAGGCATGCCAGGGCGTACCTGTCGACCGCCGGCCCGGTCCGGTCGCGGGGAGCCGCGAAGCCCTGGTTGCGCAGCCCCGGTCGGCGGTGCCCGTCGATCGGCGCGGCCACCTCGAAGTCGACGAGGGCGACCCGGTCGTCCGGACGGATCATGATGTTGAACAGGTGCAGGTCACCGTAGACCAGGCCACGTTCGTGGATCGCCGCGATGAGGGACTCGACCTGCTCGTGGACGTGCCGGGCCCAGCGGGCGTACGCCGCCCGGTCCTCGTCCGTCGCGTCGGCGTCGATCAGCGGATACCTGTCGACCAGCACCTTGTTCAACGGTCGACCCTCGATGAACTCCAGCGCGAGGAACCGGTGCTCGCCCAGGTCGAACTCGTCGTGCACCCGGGGCACCTGCGGCAGGTCGGCGAGTTGCCGCAGGGCGTCGGCCTCGCGGGCCAGCCGGGCGACGGCGTCCACGCCGTCCGCGTCCAGGCCGGCGTGCGGCCGGGCCTCCTTCAGCACGACCTCGGTGTCGGTGCGCAGGTCGCGGCCCACGTACAGGCCACCGCCGTTGGAGAAGTGGATCACCCGTTCGATCCGGTACGGCACCTGGTCGGTGCTGGTGCCGCTGCGGGCCGCGAGGTGCGGGCCGAGGAAGTCGGGCAGGGTGACCCAGGACGGCACGTGGAAGACGGGATCGCGCCGGTCCGGCACCAGCGTGCCGGAGTCGTCCTCGATCGCCGGCACCACCTGACCGTCGGGCGAGTGGCAGTAGCGGGCGGCGAAGCCGCCGTAGCGCACGTGGATCGGACCGGCGCCGTAGCGCAGGTCGCTGAGGATGTACGGCCCGGACTCGCCGGTGAGCAGCTCGTCGAGCTCCTTGCAGACCAGCTCCAGCTCCGCGTCGTCGCGCGGGTAGACGGTGACGAACTTGCCGCTGGCGGCCCGGGAGGCGTACTTGGAGTTGCGCAGCAGCAGCGTGCGGGGCCCCCGGAGGAACTTGAAGGACAGGCCCCGGGGTACGCAGTAGTCCCAGACGGTGTCCAACACGCGCTCGGCGTTCGCCAGACCCGCCGACACGTGGATCTTCCAGCCCTGCTGCGGCAGCGAACCGCCGTCCGGGGCGTAGATCAGCCAGTCGTC
Source organism: Micromonospora sp. NPDC051543 (assembly GCF_044454415.1). Classification (NCBI taxonomy): domain Bacteria; kingdom Bacillati; phylum Actinomycetota; class Actinomycetes; order Micromonosporales; family Micromonosporaceae; genus Micromonospora; species Micromonospora sp. NPDC051543. The sequence goes on along the minus strand of NZ_JBITDT010000011.1, from coordinate 211,572 downwards.
GAGCGGCTCACGACGCCAGCCGGTCGGGATGTCCCGCTCGGCGGCCGGAAAGACCGGCTGCGCGACGGCGCTGCCGAGCGAGTCGTAGAACAGGCGATCCGCGGCGCAGTAGCTGTCGTAGCGTTCGTCCACTGTCCCGCCGCCTCTCGATTCCGGCCGGCTGCTGTCGTCCGGCGTTGCATCGAGTCTCATCGACGGGGCCCGGTGGGCTCCAGTGCGCTTAGTCACCGACCGTGATGCGAGGTGCACACGAACTCGTGACAATAGTCAGGCACTGCCGAGGTTTGAAGAGACGGCAGGTGGGAAGCGGGCCGTCGCCCGATCCCCACCTGCCGTTGCGTACGTCGTCAGCCCAGGTACTTGTCCCACGGGCCGGTGATCGCCAGGGTCAGGCCCGGGTCCTGCATGTTGACGAACAGCACCTTGCCGTCGGCGCTGAAGGTCGGGCCGCAGAACTCCGAGTCGTTGAGCTGGTTACGGGCGATCGCGTACGTCGGCCCGCCGGGGATGGTGCTGAGCACGTGCGAGGCGCCCTTGCCGTCCTCGGCGAGCACGAGGCTCCCCCACGGGGTGACCGTCACGTTGTCCGGGCCGTCGAAGGTGATGTCGGTGTACTTGACCGGCGTCCCCTCCTCGGCGGCGGCCTGGTGCGGGAAGTACGTCACGAGCTGGATGGTCTGGTCCTTGAAGTTGTAGAACCAGACCATGCCGTCGTGCGGTGCCGCGTCGGCCGGCAGGTCGCCCTCGTCCCACGCGTAGGAGTTGACGACGTACACGCCCTCGTCGGTGCTCCAGACGCCCTCGAACTTGCGGCCACGGGTGACCTGACCGTCGGCGAACTGCTCGCGTACCGAGGTGTGCCGCGCGTCGCGGTCCGGCACCTCGATCCACCGGACCGGGAACGGGCGGCCGAGCTGGGCGGAGGTCAGGTAGGCGACGTCCGGCAGCACGGAACCGTCGTCCATGATGATCTGCATCGCGGCGAGGACGCCGGCGTCCGGCGCGAGGCGGGTCAGCACGCCGGGGCCCAGCTTCACGCCGCGCGGCGCGGACCAGCGGTAGAAGAGACCGTTGGGCTCGTCGGCGTCCTCGGAGAGGTAGACGTGGGTGCGGTCCCTGTCGATCGCCAGCGCCTCGTGGGAGTAGCGACCCAGACACTTGATCGGCCGCGGGTCGGCGCTGCCGTCGGCCCAGACCTCGAAGACGTACCCGTGGTCCTTGGCGTAGACGCCGGAGCGGTCGCCCTCCTCCCACCTGTCGCCGGCGCGGTCCTCGGTCTCCTCGCAGGTCAGCCAGGTGCCCCACGGGGTCGGGCCGCCCGCGCAGTTGGAGATGGTGCCGGAGAGGGCGACGAACTCGCCCAGGTTGCGGCCCGCGGGATCGGTTGTGATCACCGTGCAGCCACCGGCGTCGACGGCGCCCGGGTCGTAGACGGTGCCCTTGACGTGCGGTACGCCGAACTCGGCGCCCGGGTCGATCTCGTGGTTCTGGATCAGGGTGTAGCGGCCGTGTCCAGCGTCGTAGACGGCCATGCCGTCGTGGTCCGCCGGGGTCACGCCCTGACCACGGTCGAGGCGGGTGACACCGGTCCGGGTGACGATCGTGTAGCGGAAGCCCTTGGGCAGGGCCAGGATCCCCTTGGGGTCGTCCACCAGCGGCGGGAAGGGAACGCGACCACCCAGGGCCGGCGAGTGCGGTCGGGCGGGGCTGGCCTGCGCCAGGGACGGCAGGCCACCGGCGACGGCGAGGCCCACACCGGCGGCGGCGCCGCCGGCGAGGAAGGTACGACGGGAGGAAGGCACGCGGATCAGCTCCTGAGCAGGACAGTGCGACGGCCGACAGCCAACCCGCACCGGCAGACGCCGAAGCGTCAGCTGTGGGGTCCACCGGCGACATCGGGGTGAAGAAACGGCGTCACCGGGGTCGTCGCGGTGACGCCCAGCCCTGCTCGTGCAGCCGTTCGATGCCGTCCAGCAGCAGGTCGAGCGCGAACTCGAACTCGAACTGGTCATCGCAGCCCTGTCCCACGACCGACTCGTCGTCGTGGGATGCCGCGGTGGCGATCTCCGCCAGGTGCGGGAACTGGGCGGCGAACTCCGGCGGCATCGCCGCGGCGGGTTCGGGGCTGGCCGCTCCGGACCGACCGGCGCGGCGGGAGTCGTCGAACAGTTCCTGGCTGAAGCCCAGTACCCGGCTGCCCATCGTGTGCATGACGTGGTGTGCGAGGTTCGCGGAGAACCCACCGGCGCGGAGGGTGCCGACCACCGAGTCGAGGTAGGCCAGGACGGCCGGCGTCGCCATCGTCCGCGACTCGATCGCCAGCGGCGCCCAGGGGTGCCGGCGCAGCACCGCCCGCGCCGAGAGGATGCGGCGGCGGATGGCGTCCTTCCACGTGGTGTCGTGCTCGGGCGGGTCGATCTGGCCGACGACCACGTCGATCATGCCGTCGAGCAGTTCGTCCTTGTTGGCCACGTGCTTGTAGAGAGCCATCGGCACGACGCCCAGGTCCTGGGCGAGGTTGCGCATGCTGAGCGATTCGATGCCGGTCTCGTCGGCGAGCGCGACGGCCGCCCGCAGGATGCGGTCCCTGCTCAGCGGTGTGCGGCGCAGCGTCTCAGCCTGCTCGACCATCTCGTCCTCGTCCTGTCCGGCGGTTGTTGAACGATAACCACCATTGACAGGTGTACGGTGTACACCTACCGTTGGTGTACACCGTACACCTCAGGGGAGGACCGATGAAGGCGATCGTGCAGGACCGGTACGGCGGCCCGGAAACCCTCGTTCTCGGCGACGTCGCCACGCCGGCGCCCGCCCCGGACGACGTGCTCGTCCGGGTCGCGGCCGCCTCGCTCAACGCGTACGACTGGCACGCCATGCGCGGCGATCCCCGGATGGCGCGGTTGGCGATGGGCCTGTCGCGGCCTCGCGCGCGGATACGCGGCCGGGACATCGCCGGCCGCGTCGAGGCCGTCGGAGCCGACGTGCGCGACATCCGGGTGGGCGACGCGGTCTTCGGCGACCTCGGCGACGCCAACGGCGCGTTCGCCGAGTACGCGTGCGTGCCCCGGACGCAGGTCGCGCCCATGCCGACGAACCTGACGCCCCAGCAGGCGGCGGCCCTGCCGCTGGCCGGCATCACGGCGCTGATGGGACTGTGCGACGTCGGGCGGGTCGAGCCCGGTCAGCGCCTGCTCGTCAACGGCGCCTCGGGCGGCGTCGGCACCCTCGCGGTGCAACTGGGCAAGGCGCTCGGCGCGACCGTGACCGGGGTGTGCGGCACCCGCAACGTCGACCTGGTCCGCTCGCTCGGCGCCGACGACGTCGTCGACTACCGCCGGGACGACTTCGCCGACGGCTCACGCCGCCACGACGTCGTGCTCGACCTGGTCGGCAACCGCTCCCTCACCGACCTGCGGCGCGCGCTGACACCGACCGGGACGCTGGTGCTCTCCGGCGGCGGCGTGTACGGCGGTGGCAGCCTCGTCGGGCCGGTGTGGCTGATCGCGCGCGGACGACTACTCGCGCCGCTGGTCCGGCAGCGCGTCGTCACGCTCACCACGACGCCGAGCCGGCAGCACCTCGACACGCTCCGCGCCCACGTCGAGGCCGGCCGCCTCACACCGGTCGTCGACCGGACGTACCCCCTGCACGAGGTGCCCGACGCCATCCGGTACGTCGAGGGCGAACACGCGCGGGCCAAGGTCGTCATCACCATCTGACATCCGCCGCGCGACAGCGTTCGCCGGGACGGACGTCCACCAGCGTCGTGACGCCAGCGCGGCCAGACCCGCACCGGCGGCGTTGAGCAGCACATCGTCCACCGAGGACACCCGGTCGAGCCGCAGGACGTACTGCGCGGCCTCCACCAGGACCGAGCAGCCCGCCCCGAGCAGCAGAACCCGGCGCACCGAGGTCAACGCCGCGAACCGCAGCGGGGCGAAGAACCCCAGCGCCGCGAACACCAGCAGATTGCCGACGATCTGGCCCGTCGCCCTCGACGGGCCACCATCGACGACGATCGTGACCAGGTCCCGTAGCGGCACGAGGCTCACCCGACCGGTGACGACGCCGGCCGCCGACCCCGGCAGGAGGATCATCCACACCCACGGCACCGTCCCGTAGACCATGCCGACCTCGGCCACCGACTTCCGCCACGCGTGCGGGTCACCGGCGGCACGCCGACGACGCGCCAGGGCCCACACCGCCAGCGCGACCAGCGGCAGGACGACCACCGTGAGGAAGGAGACGCCGGTGAAGGTGCCGAACCAGCCGTGCCAGCCCCGGAGCATGGCTATCCGACGCCCTTCCAGTGTGTCGCCGGGGTGAGCGGCACGAGCACGGGCCGTCGCGGAGTCGTCGTCAGCTCGATCCGCCGGCCCTGCGCCGCCGACTCCAGCAGCGCGGTCATCGTCTCGAGGACGTGCAGGGCGACGTCGCCACCGGCGCGGGGCGCACGCTGGTCGTCGGCCAGGACGAAGTCGAGCAGGCCGATCCCCCGGCCGCCCTCGGCGTACCCGGCGCGCGGCTGGAGGGCACGCCACTCGTCGCCGCCGAGCGCGAAGTGGCGGACCTCGCCGTCGAAGTAGTTCGGGTCCGGTACGGCGAGCGTGCCGGTCTCCCCCTGGACCTCGATGGGCGCGGCGGTCGTCGCGATGCCGTCGAAGCTCGTGGTGATGGTGGACAGCGCGCCGTCGACGTGTTCGAGGACGCCGGTGACGTGGGTGTCCACCCGCACCGGGATGCGTTCGCCGGCGCGTGGGCCCGAACCGATGACGCGCTCGGAGCGCAGGCGGCTGGCCACCCCGACCACCGCGCGGACCGGCCCGAGCAGGTGCACGAGCGCCGAGATGTAGTACGGCCCCATGTCGAACAGGGGGCCACCGCCGGGGGTGTAGTAGAAGTCCGGGTGCGGGTGCCAGCGCTCGTGACCGGCCGTGACCATGACGGCCGTCGCGGACATCGGGCGGCCGATCAGGCCGTCGTCGATCGCCGCACGCGCCGTCTGCGTGCCCGTGCCCAGGACGGTGTCCGGCGCGCACCCGATGTGGACGCCCGCCGAGGCGGCGCGGTCGACGATCGAGCGGCCGTCCGGGAACGTCACGGCGAGCGGCTTCTCGACGTACACGTTCTTGCCGGCGTCGATCGCTGCCCGTGAGACGTCGGCGTGCGCCGCGGGGATCGTCAGGTTGAGCACCGTGTCCACGTCCGGGTGGGCGAGCAGGCGCTCGACGCTCATCGCCGCACTGCCGGGGACCGTGGCCGCCGCCGCGGCCGACCGGGACGCGTCGAGGTCGGCCAGCGCGGCGACACGCACCGCGGGGTGGTGCGCGAGAGTGTCCAGGTACGCGCGGGAGATGACCCCGAGACCTACGATGCCGACGCCGTGCGGGTCGCCCACACCATCCCCCTCTCGATGACGGTACGTACGGACGGGTGCTCCAGCACGTCGAGGTTGTGGCCCGGAGTCGTCACGACGACGCGGCCCGCGCCCCAGCGGCGGGTCCAGATCGCCGGCGAGGTGACCGGCCGGTGCCACGGATGCCACTCCCGCGTGGGGTGGGTGGTGACGGCCAGGACGTCGATGAGGTCGTCGTGCAGCACCCAGTACTGCTCGCTGACCAGGTCGAAGTCCTCGATGCCGGCGGTGATCGGGTGCTCCCGGCCGAGGTCGGTGACGCGCACGGTGTGCGGCAGGAAGTTGTCCTCCTCCCCACCGTGGCGCTCGCACGGCTCCTTGCCCGGGTGGGTGGCGAACTGGCCGCCCACCAGGTGCAGGTACTCCGCCGAGGCGCGGAACGCGTCCACGATGCCGCCATGCCAGCCGGTGAAGCCCGTGCCCGCGACGACCGCCGCGGCGAGCCCGGCGACCTGGGCCGAGGTGATCTCCGACATCGTCATGCACTGCACGATCAGGTCGGTGCCGGCCAGCTCGTCAGCGTCGGCGTAGATCTCCGTCGACTCCTCGACCCGGACCGCGTAGCCGTTGCCTTCGAGGAACGGAATGAACAACTCGGTCGCCTTGACCGGCTGGTGCCCCTCCCACCCGCCGCGGACCACAAGTGCTCTCGGCTGCGCCACCGTCGCTCCTCCCACCGTCCGTCGTCACCGGGCCGGCCGCTGCCGCCCCGGCGTTTGTCGGGCACCGAAACCGTACCCGTGCGGCCGTGCCACGGCACGGCGCGGGGCGTGCCGGGTCGTACGTCGGATGGCCGATTGTCCACGCTCAGCGCCGTCGATACGGTGATCGCGTGTTCGGGGAGGCCGTGCAGGAGCTTCGGCGCAGCAGCGCGTTGACCCAGGAGGATCTGGCCGCGAAGACCGGGCTGTCGGTCCGTCACCTGCGGGACCTGGAGGCGGGGCGGATCGCCCGACCGCGTCCCGCGACGATGCTGTTGCTCGCCGACGCCTTCGGTCTACAGGGGTCGAGGCGGGACCGTTTCCTCGCCGGGGCGCCCACCCCGCCCCCGTCGGGTGGCGTTCCGGCGCAGTTGCCGGCGGACGGTTTCGGCTTCGTCGGCCGCGAGGGCGCGCTGGCCCGCCTCGACGAGATCCTGGCCCGGTCGGTGGACCAGCCGACCGCGATGGGGCTCGCGATCGTCTCCGGCACCGCCGGCGTGGGCAAGACCGCGCTCGCGGCGCACTGGGCGCACCGCGTCGCCGCGCACTTCCCCGACGGGCAGCTCTACGTCAACCTGCGTGGCTTCGACCCGGGCGGCGTCCCGCTCAGTCCGGGCACGGCGCTCGCCGGGTTCGTCAACGCTCTCGCGGGACCGGCGGCCCGCCCGTCGACCGGGCTGGACGAGCAGGTCGCCCGGTACCGGAGCCTGCTGGCCGGCCGGCGGGTGCTCGTCGTGCTGGACAATGCCGGCGACGCCGACCAGGTACGCCCGCTGCTGCCGGGAGCGCCGGGCTGCTTCGTCCTGGTCACCAGCCGCCACCAGTTCCTGGGCCTGGTCAGCGTGAACGGCGCCCATCCGGTCACCCTCGACGTCATGTCCGGGGCCGAGTCCCGCGAGCTGCTGACCCGACGCCTCGGCGTGGAACGCGTGGCCGCCGAGCCCGAGGCCGTCGACGCCATCGTCGGCGCGTCCGCCGGGCTGCCGCTGGCGCTGTCGGTCGTGGCCGCCCGCGCGGCGATCCACAGTGGGTTCCGGTTGATGGACCTGGCGGCGCACCTGCGCCCGGAGGCCGATCGCCTCGACGCCTTCGACGGCGGCGAACCCGTCACCGACCTGCGGCTGGTCATGTCCTGGTCGTACCGGACGCTCGACGCGGCCACCGCCGGGCTGTTCCGGCTGCTGAGCGTGCATCCGGGCCCGGACTTCGCCGTCGCGGCGGCGGCCAGCCTCGCCGGGATCACGCCCGCGCGGGCTCACCGCCACCTGACCGAGCTGACCCGGGCCCACCTGCTCAGCGAGCACCGGCCCGGCCGGTTCACCTACCACGACCTGCTGCGCGCGTACGCCGCCGAGCTGACCGCGGCCGAGGACGGCGAGGCGGACCGGCACGCGGCCCGTACCCGGCTGCTCGACCACTACCTCGGCGTCGCGTACGCCGCCGACGAACTGCTCTACCCGCAGCGGGACCGACTGCCGATCGACCCGCCGGGGCCGGGGGTCGCGCCGGTGCCACTGGCCGACCGGGACGCGGCGCTGGCGTGGTTCACCGACGAGCACCCGGTGCTGCTCTCGGCGCTGCGGCTGGCCGTCGACCACGGATTCGACCGCCACACGTGCCACCTCGCCTGGGCGATCACCACCTACCTCAACCAGCGCGGCTACTGGGAAGACTGGACCGGCAGCCTGCGTGCGGCGTTGTCGGCGGCCGTCCGGCTGGCCGACGACCGGGCCGAGGCGTACGCCCACGGGGTGCTCGGCTTCGCCGGCATCGCGCTGCACCAGTACGCGGACGCGCAGCGCCACCTGGAGCTGGCGTACGACCGGTACCGGCGGCTGGACGACCTCGCCGGGCAGGCCCGCGTCGAGCTGAACCTCGGCTGGATCCGCGACCAGACGGGCGAGCCCGAGTTGGCCCTCGGCCACGCCCGGGAGGCGCTGCGGCTGCACCGGCAGGCCGGCCACGTCACCGGCCAGGCCTTCGCGTTGAACGCGGTGGGCTGGTCCCAGGGCCAGCTCGGTGACCACCACGCCGCGATCGAGAGCTGCCAGCAGGCGCTGGCCCTGTTCACGTCGGCGGAGAACGTGCTCGGGCAGGCGATCACCTGGGGCAGCCTCGGGCAGTCGCACCTTCAGCTCGACGCGTTCACCGACGCGGTCACCTGCTACGGACACGCCGTCCGCCTGCGCCGCGAGATCGGTCACCGCCGGTTGGAGGCGGACGCGTTGGTGAGTCTCGGCGACGCTCACCTGGCCTCCGGCGACGCCCCGTCGGCCCGCCTGGCGTGGCAGCGGGCGCGGGACATCCTCACCTCGCTCGGCGAGGCCGACACCGGGGCGCTCGACGCCAAACTCGCGCAGCGCCACTGAGCGGCGCGCGTACCGGTCAGAACGTGGCGATCGGGTTGACCGGGCTGCCGGACGTGCCGGCGAGGCGGACCGGTGCGACGGCGAGCTGGAAGTCCCACTGGCCGAGTTCGGCGGCGGTCGTCGCGCACGCCTCCAGGTCGCAGTTGTCCAGCAGCCACAGACCCATCGCGACGAGACCGACGGCGTGCACGGGCATCAACACGTCGTCGTACCCCGAGGGTTGGACGTCCTGCGGGGAGTCGGCGCCGATCAGCGCGACGCCGCGCTCGTGCAGCCACGGCAGGCAGGACGCGTGCCAACCGGTCTGCGCGAAACCGCTGGCCGCGCGACCCTCGCGCCGGAACCGACCGTGGCCGGTGCGCAGGAGCACCGCGTCGCCGACGCCCACCCGTACGCCCTGGCGGCGCTCGGCCTCTTCGAGGTCCTCGGGGACCACACCCTGGCCCGGTTCCCACCAGGGGACGTCACGGGCCCGGGCGACGTCCAGCAGGACACCGCGGGTGACGATGCCGTCCGCCGCCGCCGTGACGGCCGCCCACGCCGAGCCCGTCGCCTCCCCGACCAGCGAGTGCGACCGCCCGTTGTACATCGCGCCGTCCCAGAAGAGGTGGCACGGCGAATCGAGGTGGGTGATGGTGTTGCCGTGGTACGCGATGCCGAGTCGCTCGTTCGAGAAGCCCCAGCGCCGGTCGGCGTGGAAGGCCGCCGGCATGTTCTCCGCGCCCGGCATCTCCACGGCGTACGGGCACACGGTCGTCGAACGCTCCATCTCCCCCGGCACGGTGACCTCCCACGCGCAGGACACACTCCTGCCGTGGCGCACGGCTCGCGCCGCCGCCAGCCGGACGTCGTCGGTGATGTGGTTCAGCGTGCCGCGCTCGTCGTCGTCGCCCCACCGGCCCCAGTTCGACAGCGTGTCGAAGTATCCGAGCACGTCCTCCTGCGTTGGCAACGTCCGCCCTGCCGCCATCGCGGCACCTCCTGTCCGGCCTTCCTGCACCGCAGGCAGGGTATCCCCCGGCGCGTCAGGTCTGGATGGTGAACGTGGCGACGACGCCGTTGTGGTCGGACGCGGTGCCGCCGACGATGTCGTAGCCGGTCATCCACATGAGCTGGTACTCGGGCAGCCGCTTCCAGAAGTAGATGTAGTCGATGTGCCGGTTGCCGTGCGTACCGGTGCCCTTCTCGCCGTACAGGTTGTAGTTCGAGCGCAGGTTGGGCAGCTCGTTGGCCTCGAAGACCCGCCACGGGAACTTCGCGTACCCGTAGCCGCGGTCGGCGCTGAAGTCGACGTTGAGGTCACCGCTGACGATGACCTGGCCTGCGCTCTGCTTGTCTACCGCCAGGTCCTTGAGGCCCTGGAACTGCGCCTCGGCGCACCGGGTGCGTGGCAGGTCCTCCGGCCGGCCGGCGTCTTCGATGCCGGCCACCGCGTGGGCGTCGATGTGTGTCACGGTCCGACCGCTGGCCTTGTGGCGGTACGTGACCCAGTTGTTGTACCGCGCGGGCGGCACCTCGCCCGGGCCGTTGGTGTCACATACGAAGATCGAGCCCTTGTCCCGTACGTCGAACATGCTCCGGCGGGCGATCAGCGCCTCGCCGGCCTGGTTGGTGCCGCCCGGCGCGTACAACCACCATCCGTTGTCGGCGGCCCAGTTCTCCAGGAAGTCCTTGCGGTTGCCGACCTCGTTGAGACCGACGAGGTCCGCCCGGGACGCGATCAGGTTCAGGTCGTGCGCGAAGTCGGCCTGGCTCAACCCGTTGTAGATGTTCAGCGTCGCCGCCCGCAACGCCGTGGTCGCGGCGGCCGCCGGTGTGGCCGGCAGCAGGGCCGCCACCAGCGCGATGGCGGCCGCGAGAGCACCGAGGGCGCGGGCTGGGCGGCGTGTTGTCATCGACATCGACTCCCCTTCGCACACATGAGAACCGCCGTCGGTGGCGGTCGGCGCACTCTATCGATCTCAGTCGACCTGACGCCGAACATCGGGGTACGCGGAGGCGACAGCTTGGCTCCGGGCGGCGGCCCCAAGACTCAGTTACTTGCGTGACACGCATCTTTGCGTGACACGCAAGAAGTGCTAGTGTGGTGGCATGACGGGGCTGCGGGAGCGCAAGAAGGCCGAGACGCGGGCGGCGCTCGGCTGGGCCGCGATCCACCTCACCGCCGAGCGCGGCTACGACAACGTCCGCGTCGAGGACATCGCCGAGGCGGCCGGCGTCTCCCCGCGCACCTTCAACAACTACTTCTCCAGCAAGGCCGAGGCCATCGCCTCCCGCCACCTCGACCGCAGCCTGCGCACCGCCGCCGCGCTGCGCGAACGTCCCGCCGACGAGCCGCTGTGGGAGGCGCTCACCCAGGCCGCGCTGGCGCAGTTCACGCGCGGCCCCGAGGTCGAGGCGATGCCCTCCCCCGCGCACGCCCAGTGGGTGGCCGGCGTCCGCACCATGCTCGCCGAGCCCGCCCTCCAGGGCGAGCGCCTGCGCGCCGTCGCGACCGCCGAGGCCGAGTTGGCCAACGCGGTCGCCGAACGCACCGGGACCGACCTCGCCACCGACATGTACCCGAGGCTCGTCGCGGCCGCCGCCAGCGCGGCCGTCGCCGTCGCCATGCAGCACTACCTCGACAGCGCCGACCCGCCCACCCCGATCGAACACCTCATCACCGACGCCTTCGCCCAGGTCGCCGCCGGCCTCCCCGCGCCGCCCCGCTGACGCGCCGGCCCGCACCCGGGCACCCCTCACCCACCATCCTCAGCCGCGTCACACCCCGCGGCGGGCCGGTCGTACACCGCGCCCGCCGTGGCGATGACGCACGCCCCGAAGGGATCACGACCGTGATCGACGTCCTCATCGTCGGCGCCGGCCCGAACGGCCTGATGCTCGCCTGCGAACTGGCCCTCTCCGGTGTCCACCCCGTCGTCCTCGAACGCCACCCGACGCCCGGCGGCGAGCCGCGCGCCAACGGCCTCATCGGCCAGGTCGTCCGCCTCCTCGACCGGCGCGGCCTGCACGCGCGCCTCAGCGGCGACAGCAACCCGCCGTCCCCGCAACCCGCCTTCACCTTCGGCGCGTTCCCGCTGGACCTCACGACGCTCACGGACAACCCGCACTACGCGCTCGGCGTGCCGCAGGCCCAGCTCGAAGCCGCCCTCGCCGCCCGCGCCGCCGAACTCGGCGTCGACCTGCGCCGCGGCCACGAGGTCGTCGACCTGCGCCAACGGCCCGACGCGGTCGAGGTCGACCTCGCCGACGGTACGCGGCTCACCTCCCACTTCCTCGTCGGCGCGGACGGTGGCCGCAGCCGGGTACGCCGTACCGCCGGCATCGACTTCCCCGGCGTCACCAACGACCGGTCGGTCTCCCGTACCGCGACGGTGACCGTCCCCGCGTCGTTCCTCGACCCCGAGACCGGCGGCCTGCTCGCCCCCGGCTACGGGATCGTGCCGCCGTTCCAGCACACCCGTACGCCGCGCGGCCTGATCGCCTGGGCCCCGTTCCCCGGCCGGCCGGCGCTGGTCAGCACCACGGAGTGGCCCGACCCGCCGACGAGCGACGAGACCCCGATGAGCCTGGCCGAGCTGCGCGCCAGCGTCACCCGGGTGCTCGGCGTCGACGTCCCCCTCGGTCCACCCGACGGCCCCAGCCTGCTCCGCCGGCTGAGCGGTGGCAACACCCGGATCGCCGCCCGCTACCGCGCCGGCCGGGTGCTGCTGGTCGGCGACGCCGCGCACGTGCACCCGGCGATCGGTGGCCCCGGCCTCAACCTCGGTCTACAGGACGCCGTGAACCTGGGGTGGAAGCTCGCCGCCACCGTTCGCGGCTGGGCGCCGGAGGGTCTGCTCGACACGTACGAGACCGAACGTCGTCCGGTCGCCGAACGGGTCGTCATGTCCACCAAGGCACAGTCGGCGCTGATCGGTCCCGGCGAGGAGATCACCGGACTGCGGGAACTCTTCGCCGAACTACTGCGGATACCGGAGGTGACCGGGCACATCGCGGCGCTGATGTCCGGCGCGGACATCCGCTACCCCGCCGATCCCGCCGATCCGATGGCCGGCCGGTCCGCCCCCGACGTGGTCGTCCACGGCGACCGGGGCGTCGTACGCCTCGCCGAGCTGACCCGCAGCGCCCGGCCGCTGCTGCTGGACTCCACGGGGGCCTGGGCCGAGGTCGCGGCACCCTGGCGGGACCGGGTGGACGTGGTCACCGGCCGCCTGGAGGGCACGACCGCGACCGGGCTGCTCGTACGCCCGGACTGCTTCGTCGCGTGGTCGGCCGGGGACGCCGACACGTTGCGTGCCGCGCTCACCCGCCACTTCGGCCGGCCGCTCTGACCATCGGTGGCCGGGAACGCCTCGCGCTCCCGGCCACCGGCTGTCCACAACGCAGGATCAGTTGGTGATCACCGGCCAGGCGTAGGCGAGCAGCGCGCAGGCGGCGCCGAGCAGCGCGAACGAGATGCCCCGGGTGGGCAGGGGCAGGGCCGCGAGCACGATCAGGATGACGGCGATGATGTAGAGAAATGCCTGGGCGGACATGGAGGTCTCCTCGATTCAAGGGGGGGTTGCAAAATGGGTGCGGGGAAAACGATCAGCCGTCCGGGGTGAACAGCCCCTGGATGCCGACGACGATCGCGATCAGGCCGAAGATCGCGAGCAACAGGCGGACTCCGGTCGCGCCGTCCGACTGCTCCACGCCCGACGCCGGACGACCGGTCAGACGGCCCCACAACAGGGCCAGGCCGACACCGATCCCGACCACCTCGAAGTGGAACACCCGGGGGCCGGACACCAGGTGGACGATCAGGTAGTAGCCGCCGGTCACCAGCGCCACGAGCCCGACCACCCACGCGATCGGCGCCACCCGACCGGCGAAGCGGCCCAGGTCGTCACCGACGCGCGGCAGCAACCGCAGCACGGCGATGGCGAGCAGGAAGCCGCCGACGATGTTGGCGAGGTCGAGCAGCAAAGCCATGATCACGAGGGTCTCCGTCGATCGGACGATCAGCCGGCGGGCAGATACCCACGGACCTGTCCGGTTGAAACGACATTCGGCGATCGACCTCAGGCGGGAGGGCTCACTGTGGAGCGATGAGGGGGGCGTAGTCGACCCGGCTGAGCGGCTGCGCCGACAGCAACCCGTCGGCGCGCGGCACTCCCAGCGGCCGTTCGTCGCGCAGGAACGTCACGGTGCTGACCTCGTGGCGGCTGGTGAGCGTGCAGACGATCTGCCCGAAGGCGAGCACCTCGTCGCTGCGACCGGCGTCGTCACCCGGTTCGTCGACCGTGACCCGGGCCTGGCTGGCGCTCAGCGTCACACCGACCGCGTTGACCGCCCCCGGCAGGGCGCTGGTGAGGTCGGTGTCGCGTTCGGCCGTGGTGGGGCCGGCGAACAGGTGCCGCAGGTGCTCCTCGATGGTGGGTGGACGGTCGACGCTCCGCGGCACCGGAACGATCCGGTTGTCGCGTACCAGGCAGAGGGTCTCGGTGGCCGGACCGGCCGGCGCGGTGTCGGCGGACGCGGTGTCGGCGGTGGTCGGGAACGGCCCGCGCGGCGGTGGCACCGGGCGGGGCGCGTCGTCGGCGGGGATGCCGCAGCCGGCCAGCAGCACGACGAGGCCCAGACCGAGCAGGCGCCGACGACTCATGCCAGGCTCTCCGGCAGGGTCACGCGGAACCGGGCGCCGCCGCCGGGGTGGTCGGTGACGGTGACGGTCCCACCGTGCGCGGTCGCGTGCTGGGCGACCAGGGCGAGACCGAGCCCGGTGCCGTCGCCCGCGCCACGCGTGTGGGCGGCACGTCCACGCACGAAGCGGTCGAAGATGGCCTCCCGGTCCTCGACCGGTACGCCCGGGCCGTCGTCCTCGACCTCGATCACGGCGGCGCCGCCGTCGCGGTCGAGCAGGACGGACGTCGGACCGCCCCCGTAGGTGACGGCGTTGTCCAGCAGGTTCGCCAGGATCTGCGCGACGCGCCGACGCTCGACCCGCCACGTCGCGGGCACCCCGGGCGCGAGCCGCACGATCGACGCCGGCAGGTCCAGGGCCGCGCAGGCGGCGCGCGCCAGCGCCACCGGGTCCACCGGCGCGCGGTGCGCGGGCTGGTCGCTGCGGGCCAGGTCGATCAGGTCGTTGACGAGTCGCTGAAAGCGGTCGATCTCGTCGGCGACCAACCCCGCCGCGATCGCCGTCCGCTCGTCCTGGTGTTCGCGGCGACGGGCCAGCACGCTCGCCGCGGCGGCGAGGGTCTGCAACGGCGAACGCAGTTCGTGGCTGACGTCGGCGGCGAAGCGCCGGTCCCGCTCGATGCGGTGGGCGAGCCGGTCGACCATCTGGTTGAACGAGGAGGACAACCGGGTCAGGTCGGGGTCGGTGGCCGGGTCCAGGCGGGCCGTGAAGTCGCCGGCCGCGATCTTCTCCGCCGCGTCGGCGACCGCCGTCAACGGGCGCAGCCCGTGCCGGGTGGCGTGCCACCCCAGCGCCGCGCCGGAACCGGCGATCATGATGGCCACGGTGGTCAGCGCGAGCGCCAGAACTCCGAACGTCTGCTCCAACTCGCGCAGGGAATTGACCTCGAAGTACGTCGCCGTCGCGGACAGGGGCACGCCGACCACGAGAACCGGCTGGCCGTCGACCCGTACCCGTTGCATCGCCGGCTGCCCGGACGCCACGACGCGGCGCAGGTCCTGGGGAATGGCGGTGGTGGGGCCGGGGTCGGCCGTGCGGGCGTACCACTCGCCGTTGAGGTGCAGGACCGGGCGACGTCCGCCGCCGGTGTCCAGCGACCGCAGCACCTCCACAACATCGGGGGTGTCGGTGTCGATCCCGGCGCGCACGACCGTCGCGTCGAAGTACGCGGCGCGCAGGGCGGTGCGTTCCCGCTCCCCGAGCAGGGATCGGCGGGTCAGCTCGTAGGAGACCAGGGCCATCGAGGCGGCGAGCAGGAGCGCGCCGACGGCGAACGCGGCGGTGACCCGGGTACGCAGTCCGAGGCGTCTCATCGCTGCAACTTGTAACCCATACCCCGCAGGGTGACCAGGTGCCGCGGGGTCGCCGGATCGGGCTCGATCTTCTGTCGCAGCCGACCGACGTGCACGTCGACGAGCCGCTCGTCGCCGATGTCGTAGCCCCAGACCCGTTGCAGCAACTGCTGACGTGACAGCACCCGGCCCGCGTGCTCGGCCAGCTCGCACAGCAACCGGAACTCGGTACGGGTAACCGCCACCGGCCGTCCGCCACGACGCACCTCGCCCGCGTCGGGACTGATCTCCAACTCGCCGAACGCCAGCACCGGCACCGGCTCCGCCGCCGGCCCCCCGACCACGGCGCGGGCACGGCGACGCAGCGCCCGCAGCCGCGCGGTCAGTTCCTTGATCGCGACCGGCTTGACCAGGTAGTCGTCCGCGCCGGCCTCCAGGGCGGCGACGATGTCATGGGTGTCGTCGCGGGCGCTGACCACCACGATCGGCACGTCGTCGTCGCGGCGGAGCTGCCGGATGCACTCGAAGCCGTCGAGGCCGGGAAGCATCAGGTCGACGAGCACGTAGTCCGCCGGATCACGGCGCTGCGCGCGCAGCCCCTCCTCGGCGGTGGCCGCGCCCACCGCGTCGTACCCCTCGTCCGCAAGGGCGAGCAGCAGCGCCAGTCGGATCCGGTCGTCGTCCTCGATCACCAGTACGGCCGTCATAACCGCATCATCCCCAGGCCACGACGACACGGCCAATCGCGTCCGCCGGCCTGCGGATTTGTCACCCAACTGTCATAGATCCGCGCGACGCCCGCCACGCCGGACCGGCACGGTGGCAGGCGACCAGAGCACGAGAAAGGGGTACGACAGTGACGGGACCACTCAAACCTCCGTCGTACGCGCTGCCGCTGGTGGAGGTCAGCATCACCCAACTGGACCTGAGCTGCCTGGCCGAGAGCGGCGCCGTGTTCGACCGGCTGCTGGCGCTGAGCCCCGGGCAGGTCGTCGTCGACCTGTCGGAGTGCGGCTACCTCGACGCCGCCGCCATCGGCCTGCTGCTGGACGTCCACCGACGGCTGGCCCGCGCCGACGGAACCCTCGTCGTACGCAACCCCAACCGGCGTATCCAGCGCATTCTGCACCACGCCCGGCTGGACCAGGTCCTGCCGATCGTCACCGAGCCGCCGTCGGCGTCGCACGGCGATCCGGCGCTCGTCGCTCTCGGCGGACAGAAAGGATCAGCGGCATGACCGTCGTCCCGGACGACAACCTGATGACACTCATCTGTGACACCTGCGGCGACAGTCTCACCGCCACCGCCTGCGTGCTGCCCGACGCCGAGGTCGTCTGGACGCTCGTGTCCGAGCACGGCTGGAGCGGCTCGCCGTTCGCCACCGGCCCGCACCGCTGTCCCCACTGCAGCCTGCTCCCGCCCGCGCACCCCCGGCAGGCCTCGAACGACGGCCACGGTCCCGGCGGGGTCCTCGGCATCGACCACCTCGACGACGCCACCATCGTCACCGCCAGCGGTGCCATCGACGTCGCCACGGGCGACGCGCTGCGTGCCGCGCTGCGGCAGGCGGCCGAGGCGGGCGCGCCCGTCCTGGTCGACCTGAGTCGCGTACGCGCCATCGACTCCACCGGCCTCGGCCTGCTGGTGCGGGCCCACCTCGACGCCCGCGAGCGGGGACTGACGCTCTGCCTCGCCGCGCCGTCGCGGTTCATCCGGACCGTCCTGCACACGATGCGCCTGGACGGCGTCTTCCCGATCTTCGACAGTCGCGAGGACGCCCTGGACCGGATGGCCCGGCCGGCGCTGTCCGCCGCGCCGGCCAGCCGGGCTCGAGGCTGAGGCGTACACCGGGGTCCGTGACGTCCGCCGGGTCCCTTCGGTGGTCGGGACCCGGCGGACGGTCAGGCCGGTGGTGACCCGGCGGTGTCGGCCAGGAGCAGGGACAGCTCGCGGACCAGGTCGTCCATCGACTGGCCGCTCTGCGCCCTGACCAGACCCAACGCCAGGTCGGCCAGCAGATAGAAGCCGAGGGTACGGGCCTGCTCGGAGCCGAACGCCGACATCAACGCCTCCGCGCCGGCGAGGTCACCGCGATGCTTGGCGGCGATGACCCCGGCGGCGCGTTGGACGATCTCGGCCGCCTCGGGGGTGTACCCGCTCACGCCCGGTCAGATCTTCGGGGTGGCGGCGCGGGCGGCGTCGAAACGCGAGGTCACATCGGTCCAGTTGACCAGGTTCCACAGCCGGTCCACGTAGTCCGGACGCACGTTGCGGTACTGCAGGTAATACGCATGCTCCCAGGCGTCGAACACCAGGATCGGGGTGGACCCCTGCCCGACGTTGCCGTGGTGGTCGTACACCTGCTCCACGATCAACCGCTGACTCAGCGGCTCCCACGCCAGGACACCCCAGCCGGAGCCCTGCACGCTCTTCGTCGCCGCCGACAACTGACCGGCGAAGCCGTCGAAGGAGCCGAAGTGCTCGTCGATCGCCGCCGCCAACTCACCGTCCGGGCGATCCCCACCGTCCGGGGACAGGTTGTTCCAGAAGATCGAGTGCAGCACGTGCCCGGACAGGTTGAACGCGAACGTCTTCTCCAACCCGACCACCGTTGAGAAGTCGCCCTTGTCACGGGCCTCGGCAAGACGGTCGAGCCCGTCGTTGGCGCCCTTGACGTACGCCGCGTGGTGCTTGTCGTGGTGCAACTCCAGAATCTCGCCGGACATCGCGGGTTCGAGCGCGCCGTAGTCGTACGGCAGATCGGGCAGGTTGTACACGGCCATGGGAAAGGTCCTCTCACTGCTGCCTAGTTATGGCTATTGCCATTATCTTGCAACAAGGAGGTGGTCACCACCCAGGGGACGTCGCAACGGCACGATTACCAGCGGCAGCGACGGCGGCACGGGTATCCCCCGCCGCCAGGACCGCCCGGACCGTAGCGGGTGGGCGCCGTCGTCACGGCCGGCGGCGGGGCCGCCGTGGTCGCGGGCGCCTGCGCCGTGGTGGCCGCCGGCCGGGCCGGGCTCGTGGCGGCTCGGGTGGCGGGCGGCGCGGACTTCGTGGGGGCCGGCGCCCGGACCGACGGCGACGCGGAGGTCGGAGACGAGGACAGCGACGGGGACGGCGACGGCAGAGGCGCGGACGGCGGTGCCAGCCGGGTGTCGAGCCGGTAGTAGTCGGTGTACGCGGCGACGGTCGCCAGGTGTGCCCGCGTCATCGCGTCCGGGACACCGCCGGCCCGGCGCACCGTGTCGACGCCCGCGTGCCACGCCGCGACGGCCAGCAGGTAGGGGTCTCCCGGAAGCGCGGACAGCTCGCGGACGAGACGGCACAGCACGTCGCCCATCACCGGCACGGCCACCTGCGGATCCCACACGGACGCGCCCTTGGGCGCGTTGTCCTGCCACAGATCCTCGGAGAAGCCCGCGATCCCCAGCTCACCGGACGCCCCGCGCTGCTCCGCGTTGAAGCTGGACAGCGCCATCAACTGCCCGGCGACCGCCGGTGGGCTCACCTCGGGGCAGCGGCTGCCCGCCGCGACCACGGCCGGGACCAGCTCGTCCGGCATCGGCACCGCCGCGGGCGCCGACCCGGCGGCCAGGGACTGGGTCGACCCGGCGGACGCGAACTGCGGCAGGGTCTCGTAGTAGGCCGCGTACTTGCCCGTCCGGTCGACGTAGTCGCTCGCCTTGCCGGGCACCCGGCCCGCCTTGCGGACCTCCGGGAGCCCGGACCGGAACGCCGCGACCGCCAGCCGCCACGCGTCCCCGTCGACACCGCTGGTACGAAGCTCGCCGACGAGGTTGCACATCAGATGCGCCAACGCGAGCAGGGCCGCCTCGGTGTCCTCGCGCTGCGCGCCGGACCACGGTGCCCACCGACGCCACTGCTCATCGGTGAGCCCGGCGATGCCGCGTCCACCCGACTCCGTACGCGCCGCCGCCGGATCCAGTTCGGACTCCGCCATGAGCTGACCGGCGAGGCGGGCGGAGCTCACGGCCGGGCAGGCGTGACCCGCCCTGGACAGCGCGGTGAGCTGGTCCCCGGTGAGCGCGCGGCCGGTGAGGCTGTCCTTCCCCGCGTACGCGAAGCTCCAGCCCAGGCCGATCACCAGCACCAGCACGATCACCGCCGCCACGCCCGCGAACAGTCCACGGCCTGTTCCGGTGATCCTCTGTAGCCCGAAGCCCCGCACCGTGTTCCACCCTCTCCCGGTAGCAGCCACGTATTAGCAACGTGGACGGGATCGCGCTCGTTCACTTCGACGGCAATCGACATCGAAGATTCTGCCCGGACGCCCCCGGCGTGAACCGGGCGGGGTGCCGGGCCCGTTGCAAGGGCGTGACTGCGATCGGGTGGAGAAGGCGCCGACGGGACGTGCCCCTGCACGTCGAGTGGCACGGCGCGACCGCCGTCCTCTCGCACGTCGAGGATCAACCGCTGGAACTGTGGCGGCTGTTGCGCGCCGGCGCACCGCCCGACGTGCTCGTCGTGCCGTCGGAACGTGCGCTGCGCGAGCCGGACTGCGCCGCGTTGCTGCGAAGCGTCGTGCAGGAGGCCGCGCAGATCGGCGGGGTGCGGCGGGTGTGGGTGGCGGCGGATCGCGTCGGGCGCCCCGACGAGGCGTACGCCCCCTGGTTGACCGACCTCGCGGCGCGCACCGGGGTGGAGCTGCTCGCGCCCGACGGGCCGGTCGTCGTCGTGCCGAACGGCACCTGGTATGCCGCCGGCGGCACCGGCGCCTGGGGTTGGCGCTCGTTCTCCGGCGGCGGTGACTGCCCGGTCAGCGCCAACCGGTGCCCCACCCCGGCCTGGGAGCCCTGCCTGCCCGACCGGCCGATGAACCTCGGGCGACTGGTCGCCGACCCGGTCCCGGCCGGCCTGCTGCTGCGCTTGGCCACCTCCGCGCCGGCCGCCGCCGGGGATCCGGCGTACCGCGTCCCGGTCGACCCCCGCGGACCGACGCTCGTGCTACGCCACGTCGGCCGGCCGCCGGCCGACGCCGCGGACGTCGCGTCGCTCTTCGCCGGACTGCCGGCACACTTTCCGGTACGGGTGGAGGCGGCGCTGCTGGACACCTCGGAGGTCGTGCCCGAGCCGGCGTGGCTGGACACGCTGGCCGCCCTACTCGGCGATGCCCGGCCGCCGGAGCCGGCCCCCGCCGAACCGATGCGACACGGGACACCGGCGATCATGGAGGGTTGGCGTCGCACCGGTGACCGGCTCTACCGGCACCGGACGGTGGAGCGGCTGCTCGCCGAGGTGGTGCCGATGGGGGTGCTGCTGCGCCGCGACGGCGGGTACGCCTCGACGGACCTGGCGTTCGTCGACCCGGTCGAGGGACGCCTCGTGCTGGCGTGCGAGACATCCCCCGCCCTGCGGGACGCCGTACGCCGGGTGTGGGACGGACCAGGCGGTCCTACACCGGCGGTCGAACCGGCGGCCGAGCCGGCACCCGAACCGGTGGTGCCCGCGCGGCGCACGCGCCCCGCCTGGGCGAACTCGGCGACGCTCACGCTGCCCCTGCCGCTGCGCCCGGTGGCCCCGGCAGCGGCGGAAGTCGCGGCGTCCACCACCGAACCGGTCGCGCCGCCGCCGGTCGCCCTGACCGGGGTTCCCGCGTCTGCCGCGCCCCCGCCACCACCCGCCGCGACGGCACCGAAGCCCGCCGACGTACCGCCCGCCTCGCCGCCGCCGGTCGCCGCCCCGCCGCCGCCGGTCCTACCGGTGCCGGTCGCCGCCTCGCCGGTCCTGCCGGTGCCGGCTCTCGCCCCGCCGGTGCCGGATGTCGCCCCGCCGCTCCCGCCGGTGCCGGCCGTCTCCGCGCCGGTGCCGGCTTTCTCCCCGCCGGTGCCGGTCGTCGCCCCGCCGGTGCCGCCGGTGTCGGTGCCGCCCGATCCCCCGCCGGTGCCGTCGCCCGCCGAACGGCCTGCGCACGGCACCTCCGTACCGCCGCTGAGCGTCGCGGGCCTCGGACCGATCCCGGCCATGCGCACCATCTCCGGCCCGGACGTCACCGAGGCGCCCCCGGTCGAGGAGGTCCCGCGCTGGATCCCGGCGTCCGGCACGGCGGTGGTCGACCGGCCCAGCACCGCCGAGGAGCAGACCGCGCTGGCCGTCGCCCTGGGCGTCACCTACCACGACTCGATCACTTTGGTGAACGCGGCGCTCGCCGCCTCGCCGGCGCTGCGTCAGGAGATCGCGCCCGCGGAGAAGTCGGACCTGGTCGCGGTCCGGGCGTACCTGCGCACCTCGGCCGCCACGGTCAACGCCGCGCTGCGGACGGGACAGGACGTCGACACCCCGGGCTTCCTGCCCTGCCTGGTCTCCGGACTGCGGCGACTGCCGCCGTACCGCCGGGCCGTGGTCGGCCAGGGGCGGTTGGGCGTACCCGCCCGGCGGCTCTACCCGGAGGGCACGACGCTCGTCGAGCCGGCGTTCCGCAGCGTCAGCGCGTCCATGGACGTGTGTGCCGACGGCGCGGACGTCGACTTCGTGGTGTTGTCGCGGACCGCCCGGCAGATCGGGGTGCTCGGCGAGCACGGCGACCTGGACGAGGCGGTGTTCCTGGCCGGTACGCGGTTCAGGGTCCTGGCGGTCGACGACGAGCCGGGCGGCGACCGGGGCGCGCTACCCGGCACCGCCGTGCTGCTGCGGGAACTGCTTCCCGGCGACACCGGCAGCGGGCGCGGGCTCGACGACGACGACCGGGCGGCGCTGCGCCGTCTGCAACGCGCGTTGGACCGGCGGCGGTCCGCCACCCCCCGGATGGTCACCGACGAGGGCATCGCCGACCGCCTCGCCGGGCCACCACTGGGCTTCGTCGAGCGGACCCTGACCGCGAACGTCTCCTGAGAAGGACGGAAGGTGACAACGGATGCGTCTCAGACGGCTCGCCCACGCCGCCACGGCGGGACTCGCGACCGCCCTGCTCGGCGTCGGCCCGGTGTGGGCGGCGCCCGTCCTCCCGCCGCTGCGGACCGGGCAGTGCCTGCCCGCGCCGGCCGCGTCGATGCCGGACATCCCCTGGCCGCAGCGGCACTTGACACCCGAGCGGGCGTGGACGCTGACCGAGGGCTCCGGAGTCGTCGTCGCCGTCCTCGACTCCGGGGTGGACGCTCGGAGCCCGCAGCTCGCCCGGCGCGTACTGCCGGGTGTCGACCTGACCCGGACCGGCGGGCGGCGGGCCGATACCGACTGCCTGGGGCACGGCACGTTCGTGGCGGGCATCATCGCGGCCGCGCCGGCGTCGGGCACGGGGTTCGCCGGTCTCGCGCCGGGAGTCCGGATCCTGCCGATCCGGATCACCGACCAGCCCGCCGGCGCGCCGGACGCGATCGCGACCGGCATCCGCACGGCCGTGGACCGGGGCGCGGACGTGGTCAACGTCTCGGCCGGCACCACGGTACGCAATCCGGCGATGGAGGCGGCCGTGCGCTACGCCGAGCAGCGCAACGTCGTGGTCGTCGCGGCGGTCGGCAACCGGGACGCCGGGACGGGCGTGCGCACCTACCCGGCGGCGCTACCCGGCGTCCTCGCCGTCGGGGCGATGGACAGCAGCGGGCGGCGGTCGGACTCGGCGTCGCCGAGCGCGGGGGTGGCGCTGGTCGCGCCCGGCGAGGACGTCGTCAGCATCGGTCCACGGGGCGCCGGCCACTGGCAGGGCAGCGGGACCAGCTACGCCGCGCCGTTCGTGGCCGGGACCGCCGCGTTGGTGCGCGCCTACCGTCCCGGGCTCAGCGCGGCGCAGATCCGTCACCGCCTCCAGGCGACCGCGGACCTGCCCGCCGCGGCGTTACCGGACGCGCAGTTCGGCTGGGGCGTGGTCAACCCGATGGCCGCGCTGGCGACCATGCTGCCCGAGGAGGGTACGGCGGGCTCGACCGTGGTCGGGGCACGACGGGCGACGGCACCGGACCTGACCGACCCCGCGCAGGTGGGACCGCTCCTGGCGACCGGCGTGGCCCTGGTGCTGCTGGTCGCCGCCGGCGGCGCGGTGCTGGCTGTCCTCGGGCCCGCCGGTCACCGCCGCCGGTGGCGTCCGGCGCGTACGGCCGAGGTGTCCGAGCCGGACCCCGAGGTCGCCCCGCCGGTGCGGTGACACCGCTCGACGGGGCGACCCGGACGCCTGCGACTCACTCGATGACCGGCGCCTGCACGAGACGCACGTTGCGGCGGCGGTCGATGTACTGGGCCCGGCCGACCGGTAGCACGCGGGGCCGCACCGTACCGAGGAAGGCGCCCTCCTCGCGCGGGCAGGAGAAGAGCATGGCCGAGGTGCCCAGCTCCCAGGCCCGCCGGACCACCTGGTCCATCATGGCCCGGGACGCGCCGGCGGTCCGTCGGGCCACGACCAGGTGCAGACCGATGTCCGCGCCGTGCGGGAGCAGGGGCAGCAGGTGTTGCAGGGGCTTCTCGGCCTCGGCCAGCTCGTAGTCGTCCACCAGGATGAAGATCCGGCCACCCGTCCACCAGTCCCGGGACGGCAGTCGGCTCGGGATGATGTCCGGGCCGGGCACCCGCTCCTTGAGCAGACCGACCGCCTCTTGCAGGGCCGAGGCGAGCGAGCCCGCGCTGACCGAGTAGCCGATCTGGTGTTCCTGCGGCACGGCGTCGTACAGCTCGCGGCCGAAGTCGCCGAAGATGATCCGCGCCTCGTCGGCGGGATGGTGCGCGGCGATCGAGCGGGCCAGGTGGCGCAGCAGCGTGGTCTTGCCGGTCTCGGCGTCGCCGAAGATCAACAGGTGCGGGCTGGCGTCGAAGTCGTGCCACAGCGGTTCCAGTTTGACGTCGTCGAGCCCCAGGGCGACCTGTACGTCCGCGCTCGGGCGGGCGGCGGTGGGCGCGGGCAGCGCGGTGTCGGGCAGTCTGCCCGGCAGGAGTCGGACCTCCGGCGCGCGCGGCAGCGATCCGGCGGCCACCGCGTCGACCAGGTCGGCGACCGCGTCGGCCAGGTCCTCGGTGCCGCTGTCCCCGTCCACACGGGGAAGCGCGCCGAGGAAGTGCAGGCGCTCCGGCACGATGCCGCGCCCGGGAATTGACGGTACGGTGGCGGCGAACTTGCTGTTGATCTCGGAGTCGATCGGGTCGCCGAGCCGCAGCTCGAACCGGGTGCCGAGGGCGTCGCGCAGCCAGGGCCGCATCTCCGCCCAGCGCCGGGCGGCGACGACGAGGTGGACGCCGAAGCCCAGACCGCGGGCGGCGATGTCGGTGAGGCGGGGTTCCAACTCCTCGAAGTCCTGACGGACGGAGAACCAGCCGTCGATGACGAGGAACACGTCGCCGTACGGGTCCTGGTCGCGCAGCGAACCGGTGGCGCGGATCCGGCGATAGCTCGCCATCGAGTCGATGTTGTAGCTGCTGAACAGGTTCTCCCGCAGGACCAGCAGGTTGGACAGCTCCAGGACGGTGCGGGTGACCCGGTCGCGGTCCAGCCGGTTCGCCACCGATCCGACGTGCGGCAGGCCGCCGAGGGACGCGAGGCTGCCACCGCCGAAGTCGAGGCAGTAGACCTGCACGTCCTGCGGACCGTGGGTGAGCGCGAGCGCGCAGATGAGCGTCCGCAGGAGGGTGCTCTTGCCGCTCTGCGGCCCGCCGACCACACCGATGTTGCCGCGTCCGCCGGACAGGTCGGCGAGGAGGAGTTCGCGGCGTTGCTGCGCGGGCAGGTCGAGCAGCCCGACCGGCACGGTGAGGGGCTGGTAGCCGCCGATCGGGCACAGGCCACGTTCCGGGTCGTCCGTGAGCGGTGGCAGCAGCCGGTCCAGGCTGGCCGGCTCCCGCAGCGGCGGCAGCCACACCTGGTGCGCGGCGGGCCCACGCCCCTGTAGGCGTTGCAGCAGCACCTCGGCGAGCATGGGCGGCTTCTCGCCGTCGGCGTCGTCGGGGCTCTGCGGTGGTGCCGCGACCGGCTCGACGTGCGCCACGCCGAAGGTGACCACATCGGTCCGCGCCGCGCCCCGCTGGGTACGCCCGTTCCGCCGGTACGGGCCGGACGAGTAGGCGGCCTTGAACCGGGTCAGGGTCTGGATGTCCGAGCGCAGGAACCCGTTGCCCGGGACGTTGGGCAGCTCGTACGCGTCGGGGACGCCGAGCACGCTACGACTCTCCATGGCGGAGAAGGTCCGCAGACCGATCCGGTACGACAGGTGTGACTCGATCTGGTGGATGCGCCCCTCGTCGAGCCGTTGGCTGGCCAGCAGCAGGTGCACGCCGAGTGAGCGCCCGAGTCGGCCGATCATCGCGAAGACCTCGATGAACTGCGGCTTGCCGGTCAGCAGTTCGCTGAACTCGTCGACCACGATCAGCAGGGCCGGCATCGGTTCCAGCGGCACTCCCTCCACACGCGCCCGTTCGTAGTCCCGTCGAGAGGCGTAGTTGCCGGTGGCCCGCAGGTGCTCCTGCCGGCGGACCAGCTCGCCGGTGAGCGCGTCGCGCATCCGGTCGACCAGTTCGAGTTCGTCGGCCAGGTTGGTGATCACCGCGGCGGTGTGCGGCAGCCGGTCGAAGCCGAGGAAGGCCGCGCCGCCCTTGAAGTCGACCAGGACGAGGTTGAGTTCGGCCGACGTGTGTCGGGTGGCGAGGGCGAGCACGAGCGTGCGCAGCAGTTCGCTCTTGCCCGAGCCGGTGGCGCCGATGAGGACGCCGTGCGGGCCCATGCCGTTCTCGGCGGACTCCTTGAGGTCCAACTCGATCGGGGCGCCCGTGGTGGAGATGCCGATCGGCACGCGCAGCCGTTGCGCGGCCGGGCGGTTGGCCCGGTAGGCGTCCGGGTCGAAGGTGCGCAGGTCGGCGATGCCGAGCAGGCCGGCCAGGTCGTAGTCGGTGGCCAGTGGTTCCTCGGTGTCGACGGCCTGGCCGATCCGCAGGCGGGAGATCCGGCGGGCGAGGGCGTCGACGGACGGCAGGCCGATGGTGTCGGGCCGGCACAGCCGGCTGCGCGACGGCTTGCCGAGATGGTCGAACGTGACGAGGTGCAGGTCGTCGGCGGCCACCTCGGCGAACAGGGTCTGCGGGCGGGACTGCCAGTCGAACGCCCCGGCGGTGTCGACGACGACCGCGTTGCGGTAGCCCTCGACGGCGAGCCGGTGCTCGCCGTGGATCGCCGGACCGTCGAGCACGACCACGACGAACGGTTCGGAGGCCGTGATCGGGGTGTCCGGCTCGAAGGCCGGACGGTCGGCGACCCCGAGCCCGGCGAGCAGCGCGTCGAGCGCCGGCAGGTCGGCGACCACCAGGCGGCCCGCGCCGGCGCCGTCGGGGTCCTCGTCGTTCTGCGCGTGCGGCAGCCACTTCAGCCAGTCCCAGTCCCGCTCGCGGCCGGGCGCGGTGAGACAGGCGATGAGCAGGTCGCCGGGCGCGTGCGCGACAGCGAGTTGGGCGAGCATCGCGCGGGTGAGGCCGTGCACGGCGGCCGCGTCGCCGGTGAGCTGGAGGCGGGCGAACCCCCGGAGGTAGACCGCGACCGGCGCCTCACGCAGGGTGGAGTAGGCGCGGATGAACCGGCGCAGCGCATGCGCGGCCATCGGTTCCAACTCCTCGACGGGTTTGCTCTGCGGCGCGGTGAGGGTGGTCGTCGATCGACGCGCTCCGATGCCGACCCGGACCTCGCCGAAGTCCTCGTGCGCGGTGCGGCGCTCCCACAGCCGCCGGCTCAACGCGTGGGACCAGAGGGCCCGTGGATCGGGGTGCAGCCAGCGTGCGGCGTGGTACTGGTCGACGAGACTGGTGCGGGCGCTTCGACGGATCTGGGTGAGGTAGCGCTGGTAGTCGCGCCGGTCCCCGTGCATGCGTTCCTTGTGCTCGCTGGCCGCCCGGAAGAACGGCACCACGACGCCGGCCAGCACCGACACGGCCATCAGACCCATGCCGATGTACGCGAGCACGCCCGCGTCCCGGCGCACGAAGACGAGCATCATCGCCATCGAGGCGAGGCCCATCGGGATGTAGAGCCAGATCTGTCCCATGCCGCCCGCTGCCGGTTCCGGCACCGGCGGTGGCGGCTGGAGCTCGATCTCACCGGGTGGCGCGACCGGGCCGGCGACGCGTGGACGGCGGACGAAGGGAACGGTGCCCACGTGCACTCCTGTCGTTCGTGGAGGTTTTCCCCCTACCTGCGACCGGCCGTGCGACGGCGACGGCTGCGTGCCGCTGTCGCCGCTAGCGTGACGGCCCTGATCTGGCGAGATCTGGTCGGCGTGGCAGCGGCAGGAGGGAACCGGGTCCGAACGATGGATGAGCTGATTCAGCATCGCACGGTAGCGCCGGTAAGGCTACGTTTTGTCCTGAAAGAACATGTCGTCGATCTGGCGATGCCGGTCGATACGCCGCTGGTCGACGTGCTGCCCGTCGTCCTTGCCGAACTCGACCCGCAGGCCGGCGA
Source organism: Micromonospora sp. NPDC051543 (assembly GCF_044454415.1). NCBI lineage: Bacteria > Bacillati > Actinomycetota > Actinomycetes > Micromonosporales > Micromonosporaceae > Micromonospora > Micromonospora sp. NPDC051543. The sequence continues at coordinate 183,726 of NZ_JBITDT010000011.1, read as the reverse complement.
CCACGGCACCAGCCACGACGGCTGGGTCCTGCAACGGATCGGCGGTCCGCCGCTGGACGAGGAGCGCACCCCGGCCGCCCTCGACCTGCTCGACGGCGACACGGTCCACCTGCTGCCCCGTGCCGCCGCACTACCCCCGATCGGCTACGACGATCTCGTCGACGGGCTCGCCGAGCAGGTCGGGCAGCACCGTGGCACGTGGACGCCGGCCCGGCTGCGGGCACTGCTGCTGTCGTACGGCGGTCTCGCCGTCCTGACCGGGCTACCGGTACTGGCACTGGGCGGGCCGTCGGCGTACCAGGGAATCATCGCGGCGGTGGCGGCGATCGTGCTGGTCGGCGCGGCGGGCCTGGTGAGCCGGGCCGCCGCCGATCCGGTGGCCGGCACACTCCTGGCCGGCTGCGCCGCCGCGTACACCGCGGAGGCCGGCTGGGCGGTGGCACGGTGGGCCGCGCCGGACGCCACGTGGACGGTCACCGTCGCCGCCGTGTGCCTCTGCGCGCTGGCGGCGGTCTGTGCCGGCTTCGCCGCCGTCGCCGACGGCGCGGTGCTGTTCACCGGCGCGATCACCGCCCTGCTGCTGACCGGCGTGCCGGCGGTGGTCGCCGCCGCCGGCGGGTTCGACACCCAACGGACCGCCGGTACCGCCCTGGTCACCACGCTGGCGGTGATGATGGTGCTGCCGCTGCTGGCGTTCCGCCTCGGCGGGTTGACGCTGCCGATGATGCCGCGCCGGCCGGAGCAGCTCTCCGACGACATCGACCCCGTTCCGTACAAGCTGGTGGTGGAGCGCGGCAACGCGGTGGTCGGCCACCAGTCCGCGCTGCTGATCGGTGTCGGCGTGGCGCAGCTCGCGCTCGCCGTGTTCCTCGCGCTGCCCGGCGGCCCGTGGCCCCGCACGCTGGCCCTGATCACGGCCGCCCTGCTCCTGCTGCGCGCCCGACACCTGAGCACCACCGTCCAGCGGTGGACGGTGGTGGTCCCGGCGACGGTCCTCATCGTCCTGGTGCTGCTCGGCTTCGGTGGCGAGCAGCCGTTCTACCTGCGCGTCGCGGCACTGCCGGTGCTCGCCGCGGCCGGGCTGGCCTTCCTCGCCGCGAGCACCGCCCTGCCGGGGCGGCGGCTGCGGCCGTACTGGGCGCGGGCCGCCGACATCCTGGAGCTGGTCGTCGCGCTCGCCGTCCTACCGGTGCTCGGCGCCGTGCTCGGCGTGTACTCCGCCATCCGGGCCTGGGCGGGCTGACGTGCGCTCGCGCAGGGACCAGGTCCAGGCCTACCTCTTCGAGGCCGGCCGGTTGATCGGCGCGCTCATGAAGGGCCGCCCGGAGGGCGACGACCCACCACACCGACGGTTCACCATCGGAGCGGCCGTGGGGCTGCTGCTCAGCGTCCTCATCGCCGCTGGCTTCGGCATCTACGGACTGCTGCGCCCCGGCGGCAGCGACAAGTGGCGGCAGCCCGGTTCGATCATCCTGGTCAAGGAGACCGGAGCGCGGTACCTGCTGCTCGGCGGTGAGCTCCGGCCGGTGCTCAACTACACGTCCGCGGTGCTGATCATGCAGAGCACCGCCCCGGTGCGATCGGTCTCCCGCAACTCGCTGACCGGGGTGCCCGTCGGCGCGCCGGTGGGGATCCCGGACGCGCCGGACGCCGTACCGACCGGCAAGCAGCTCTACCGGGGCGCGTGGACCGTCTGCGCCCGACGCCCGTTGGACCGCACCAGGACCGAACGCACCACCCTGGTGCTCGACGACGTCGCGGGCCGCGATCCGGGCGCGCTGCTGGTGTCCACTCCGGACAACGCGCTGCACCTGGTGTGGCAGGGTCGCCGCTACCGCCTCGCCGGCGACCAGGCGCGGTTCGCGCTGGGGTACGGCGGCGTCCCTCCGGTCCGGGTGACCGCCGCCTGGCTCAACCCGCTCGACTCCGGGCGGGACCTGGTCGTGCCGGCGATCGCCGGGCGGGGCCGCCCGGGGCCGTCCGTCGCCGGCGGACCCTCGGTGGTCGGGCAGATCTTCGAGGTGGCGAATCCGGCGCTCGCCACGCGTGAGCTCTATCTCGCACGCGCGGACGGGCTCACGCCGATCAGCCGTACGGTCGGCGCGCTGCTGCTGGGCGACCCCGCCACCCGCCGTGCGTACCCCGGCTCGACACCGCGACCGATCCCGATCGACGCGGACGCGCTGCACGGGACGCCCGTGCTCGACGGCGGTGAGTACCTCACCGGGTTCCCCGCCGAGCCGCCGTCCACGGTCAACGACCTGCGAGGGGCGGTCGCGTGCGTGCGGCACACGATCACCAGCGGCAGCGTACGGTCCGAGGCGCTCGCCGTCCCCGACGCGGCACTGGAGCGGGCCGTCAGCGCGTCCACCGAGGCGGACGCGGCCGGGCTGGCCGACGAGGTGGTGATGCGGACCGGCAGCGGGATGCTGCTGCGCGACCGACCGGCCCCCGCGGCGGTGCCCACGGGTGTCTACCTGGTGTCGGAGTTCGGGGTGAAGTTCCCGCTGCCCGACGACCAGGCCGTGGAGTCGCTCGGCTACTCCGGTGTGTCGCCAGTGGACGTGCCCCGCGAGTTCCTCGCGCTGCTGCCGACCGGGCCGGTGCTCGGCCGCGACGCCGCGCTGGTCGGCCGCACCTGGGGTCGGTGAGCGCGCTCGGGCACACCGCCGCCCCCGAGCAACTCGTCGACCTCGACCGGCGCGAACGTCGTCCGCGCCCACTGCTGCGGGGTGAGCCGGGCGACGAGACCCGACAGCAGCGTCCGGACGCCGGGCGGCGGCGGTTGATCCGGAAGACCGACCAGGATGGTGAGCCGTGTGCCGTCGGTCGGACGCTGGCGCACGTCGTCGTGGTCCTTCCCGACCGACGGCGGGCGCACCCACAGGCCCCACGCCATCGGCTCCACGACCCACCCGTCGCCGAGCCGGAAGGCGTCGCCGTCGGGGGCCAGCCCGGCGACCACCGGTCCCGGGTCGATCGGCACCGGCGGCTGGCCGGGCGCGCACCGCAGCCGCGACGCCGGCGGAATCCACCAACCCTGGCCGTCGGGGTCCACCGCCGCCGAGACCAGGGCCCGGTCGTCCACGGTGGGCAGGCCGGTGGCGACCTCCACCGGGCGTCCCCACCGCCCGGCGAGCTCGCTCGCGAGATCCAGGACCAGCGACAGGGGTACGCCGTACGGCGTCAACAGCAGCGAGGGGTCGAGCGCGTCGAGGACGGTGCGGACCGCGCGCGGATCCGGCGGCGCGAGCCCGGGCCGGCCGACCACCACGACGGGCCGGCCGTCGTCCACCGGGATCGCGTACACCGGGTCGTCGTACGAGGCCGACCCCGACCGGGTGGTCTGCCGGTGCAGCCAGAGACCGGCCGGAATGGAGCGCGCGCGCAGCGGACCCGAGGTGTGCCGGGCGACCGTGTCGACCTCGCGTTCCCAGTCCGGGCGCGGATGGCGCAGGACGGTCGACTCCGCTGGCCCGGGCTCACCGAACCGCCGCCAACCCTGCGGGGCGTACAGCGTCCCGCCGGGCACCAGCAGGACCGGCCCGTCCGGGGCGTACACATCGGTCTGTAACAGCCGGGAGAGTGCGGCGGCGGGCGAGACGTCGGACTCCGGCGTGGTGCCCGACTCGAGGGCGGTGCCGGCGCCGGAGAGACCCAACCGCACGGCCGTACCCGGCCGGACCAGCGCCGGGAGCGCCTCCGTGACGGCCTGCCAATCCTGGTGCCCGGCCACCTCGCCCACGACGGTCACCACACCGGGCTCCGTCGGCAGCTGGCCGGCGGCCACGGCGACGACGCCGTCCGGATCCGGTCCGACGACGGCGAGGCCGTCGGCCAGCCAGCGCAGGGAGCCGGAGAGACGTCGACGCGGGCCGGTGGAGGAGGCTGCGGACGGTGGCATCAGGGGCGGGCCGCCGACCGGCTCGGCCGTCGGGGCTGGTCGGGCGTCATGCCGGCGGCGACGGTGGACGGGCGTGGCGCACGCCGCCGGGGGTGGGCATTAGGCGATGGTAGGCCCTGGTTGTTTCCGGTGGGCAACTATCGACTGAGAGTTTGTTGAACCGCTAACCGGGCGGGGACGGCGCGGCGGTGTCCCGACGTACCACGGCCGCCACAACGAGCGCGCCGTCGGGGGCCGTCACGCTGAACCGGTCCACCCGGTCCATCGGGACCGGGCACGCGGTGGTGAGGTCCTGGGCCTGTTCCGAACCGGTCACCCCGGCCATGTCGTAGCTGTTGCCGTCCACGTCGGTGACGTAGAAGCGGTAGCTGCGGTTCGGTTCCAGACCGGACACGGTGGCCCGTACGGCGCTGTCGCCGCCGCCCGCCGACACCGTCACCGACAGGACGGCGCCGTTGGCACTGCCTCCCGAGTCGGCCACCAGCGCCGTCGGCGCGGGCGACGGTGGCCCGAACAGCGCGGCCTGACCGAGCACCCCGCCGACCGCGAGGAGAACCACCAGGACCAGCCCACCCGCGATCATGACGGGCCGGCGACGCAGCGGGCGACGCGGGCCCGAACCCGGCCGGGTCGTCCCGGGCGCCCGGGGGGCGGGCCGTCGGTCCGCGTCGACCCGCGCCGGCGGCCCGGACGTCCTCGCATTGCGCGCCGCCACGGGGGCGGTCGCCACCCCGGCCGGTACGCCGAACTCGGCGATCAGCTCCTGCCGATCCGCGTCGCCGAGGAGCGTCAGGGCCAGCACGGCGTCGCCGAGGATCCGGCTCTCGTCCAGGCACTCCGAACAGTGGGCAAGGTGCTCCTCCACCGTCCACCGCTCGCTGCCCGAGATCTGGCCGACGACGTAGAGCGCGACCTTGCCGCGCACCTCCGGTTCGTCACATCCGTTGTCGCCCACTGGGCATCAAGTCCTCATGATCCTGGTCGCCCGCTCCGCACGTTCCGCTGCACCACCTGGAGAACGAGTGTCGCCAGGTGGAGGTTCAGTCGTGGGGTGACTCATCGTCCGCCGCCCGACGTCGACGGCTCCGCGTCCGCGTTCCGTACCGGTTCGTCGCCGCCCGGCGGATCGTCGCGCTCGCCGCCGACCGTACGACGTGTCGAGCGGCGCAGGCGGACGACCAGCAGGGCGCCGGCCACCAGCACGGCCAGCAGGACCAGCAGGATGGCGACCTGCGTGACCGTGCTGGCGCCCCCGACCCCGCCGGCCGTACCGGTCGACTCCGGTGGCAACGACTCGGTCTCGTCCGGCAGGTCCTCGACGACCGCGGCCTCCGGGTCGATCATGCCGTGGCCGTACGGACTCCCGGCCGGGGATCCGCCCATCTCGTCCGCGGTCACCACGATCCGGCGAGCGACCTGCACTGCCGACAGGCGCGGGTGGGCGGCCCGGACCAGCGCCGCCTCGCCGGCGACCAGTGCCACGGCGTACCGCGTGCCGCTACCGACGAACCCCTTGGTACCGGTGATGCCGAGGCTGGAGATGTTGACGCCCGGGGCCACGACGTCGACGGTGTCGGTGGCGTACTCCTCGGCCGCCTTGCCGTCGGCGCTGACCCCACCGACCGAGAGCAGGTACTCCGGCAGCAGCGCGGCCGCGCCGGCGTTCGCGGCACCGGCCGGAGCGCTCGCGACGACCACGATGTCACGCGAGAGCGCCTGGTCGATCGCCTGTCGTACCTTCTCGTCGGTGACCGCGACGTGGTCGCCGAGGGCGATCACGGTGGCACCGGCGGAGGCGGCGACCTCGATCGCCGCGGCCTGGTCGGCCGGACCCACCGGTCTGCCGTCGGTGGCGATCCGGACCGGCAGCACGACCGCCTCCGGCGCGACGCCGGCGAAGCCGCCACCGGCCGGCGCGGCCGCGGCGATCAGACCCGCCATCGCGGTGCCGGTGCCCAGGCAGTCGGCATCACCGCGCCCACGGCCGGTGACCAGGTCCGCTCCCTGCGCGACCCGACCGGCCAACTGCGGCAGGCGGCCGTCCACCCCGGAGTCCACGACCGCGACCAACTGGCCGGCGCCCCTCGTGCGGGGCCAGACCCGGCTCGCCGCCAACCGGGTCAGGGCCCAGTTGGACGGGTCGCTGGCGACAGCCGCGGCCACGCACTTGCCGCCCGGACTCGACGTCGGCGCCGGCCCGGCCGCGCCGGGACCCACCGGAGGGCTCGCCGGGCCGCCGGGGGCGGACGACGACGTCGGAGCGGGAGACGCGGCCGGCGGCCGGGTCGGCAGGACGCCGTACTGGACACCCGGCCCGACGGCGTCCCAGGGCAGCACGATGTACCACCCGGCGGTGAGCCGGTCCGGGTCGGTCAGCGCGGCGCCGTCCGGCTGCTGCCGGCCGCTGTTGATGTTGAACAACTCCTGCGCCCGCCCGCCGTCGCCCAGGTAGCGCTCGGCGAGGTCGGTCAGGGTCGGCGCCTTGGTCGCGCCGCCCGCCGTGACCGTGGCGTAGAGGACGTAGTCGTCGGCCGCCGCCGCCGAGCCCGGCGTCAGCACGACGAGCAGCGCGGCCACCAGTCCGGCCGCCACCCACCGCCGAATCGATCGGCCCGTCACCGGAACACGGCCAGACGACTGTTCCACAAGGGAGGCCGGACAGGTCCTAGAGCGTGAAGTCACGTTTCACCAGTTCCTCGTGCAGCGCCCGCAGCGCGTAGAAGGTCCGGGACTTGACCGTTCCCTCGGGAACGGACAGGTTACGGGCCGCCTCGGCGACCGAACTCTCCCGGAAGTAGATCTCGACGAGCGTCCCGCGCAGCCGCTCCGGCAGCGACGCCACCGCCTCCCGCACCGTCCGCGCGTTCAACAGCCGATCGAAGTCGTCGTCGGCCACCTGACGTTCCGCCACGCGCTCGTCGAGGACCTCGGTCGACCGGCCCTGCACCGACCGCATGTGGTCGATGGCGATGCGCCGGGCAACCGTCAGCAGCCAGCCTCGGCTCCACTGCCCGTCGGCCGTACGCGCCTGCGGATGGTTCCAGGCGCGGACCAGTGTCTCCTGGAGGATGTCCTCGGCCAGGGCACGGTTGCCCATGGTCATGCGCGACAGGTAGTTGAGCAGGATCGGACCATGGGTCCGATACGCAACCCGTAACGCCTCGTCATCCGCCGGAGGCTGTGACAACTCACCGGACGCCGCCTGCGCGGTGGCCTGATCCACGGAAACCATAACGACGCCGCCGAATGCCGGGTTCACGGACGAGGGGACCCTACCGACACCTGTGGTGTCCATTGGGGATCGGGACCTGTGCAAACAGCGTTCAAACCCGCGATGTGTCGTACGTCACACCGCCTTCTCCGGGTCCTCCACGACGTTCGCCGCGGCGACGACCGAACCTCCCACCTCCCACACGCTGAGGTACGCGAGGTCGTCGACCGGCACCGTCGCCGCGCCCGACCACTCGGTGGATCCTCCGTCCCCGGGCAGCTCGCCGAGCAGCTCCAGGTCACCGTGCACCGTGCCGACGTACACCTGGTAGGTGGCGCCCGGGGCGAGCCCGACGACGGTCAGCTCCACGCGCACGCTGTCACCACCGCCGCGCAGCACGGCACGTAGGTCGACCTGCGCCGTGTCGCCGGAGGCGGCGGTCGCCACGACCGGTGCCCGCCCGTCGGCCGACGGCCAGGGGGCGAGGACCGCGCCGGCGGTCAGGGTCACGGTGAGCAGGACCAACGAGACGGGAAACCGGACCGACCTGCGGCGCGGCCGCCGGTGCGAGTGCGGGCCCCGGGCGAGGGGGCCGGTGGTGGGGCGAGGTGGCAGGTAACCGTCGGGACGGGACGCGAGGGCGGCGACGGGCGCGTACGGCAGGGCCGGTCGATAGGGCAGGGCCGGTCGGTACGGCACGGACGCGCGGTACGGCGGCGCGGGAACGCGGGACACCGGGCCGGCCGACTCGACGGGTCGCGGCACCAGGCGCTCGGCGGCCCTCGGCGGGGACACCGGACGCCGCTGTGGCTCGAACCACGGTGGCGTCGCCACCACGCGTACGGGACGGTCGGCCGATTCGAGAGCCGGCCGCGGCGGGCCACCGGGCGGAAGCGCCGTACGCTCCGGGGCGCTGGGCGGCGGCGTGCCGGGGGCGCCGAAGAGTTGCGCCGGAGGGCGGGGTCGCGCCACGGCGGGGGACGCGAACGAGTCGTACGGAGAGACGCCGGGAGCGGAACGCAGCACCTCGAGCAGCCCGACGACCCGGGCGATGTCGTCGCGCTCGGACCGGCACGACGGACATTCGGTCAGGTGGCGTGCCACCTCCGAGCGTTCCGCGTCGTCGACCCGACCGATGGTGAGAAGACCGACCTGCGCGCGCATGATGGCGTCCTCGCAGTACATCTCACTCACCCCGTCCCGCCACGTGGCCGGTGTCCCAACCGGCGTCGCCGCCGACCGACCAGCCCGCCTCCAGAGCGCCGCCGATGAGGCTGAGAATGCCGGTACGCCCCAGCAGCCCGTCCACGGCTATCGCGCACTCGTGCGCCGGCGGCAACGCGACCAGGCCGGAACCCGGGGCGGCCGCGGTGGCGGGCTCCACGAGCTGTCGCAGCAGGGCCAACCGGTTGACGAGATCCGCCGCCAGCTCACCGATGGCGGAGCCCGGGTCGACCTCGTACGGTGTGCCGGTCATCGGTTCTCGCCCGCGACCATCTCGAGGTCGCGACGCCCCGGCGCGGCGGGCGACCGTAGCTCGGCGACGATGTCGTTCAGCGCGTCGTCGAGCATCCGAGCGTAGATGTCGAATCCGACGAGCAGTGCCTGGAACCGTAGGGGGGACATGCGCAGCCGCTCGGGGTCGAGCCGACCAAGATGGACACGCAGCCGATCGACCTGTTCACCGATTTCCAGGACGGCGGCACGGCATCGGTCAGCGACATTGCCCTCGCCGGACGAATACGGTGTAATTCCGCTCATAATGCCTCCACACTCAGGAGTTCACCATGGAAACGAAGGGCGGGGCTCCGCTGTTCACGATCCGCGCCACGGATCGCGGCAAAGTGCCCGCGATCCTGGCCGCCGTGGTGATCGGGCTGCTCCTGACGTGGGGGCCGACCCGGGACGCGCATGCCGCCCCGACTCCCTCGGCCACGGCCGACAAGTTCTATGTGGTCGGCGATCCGGTCGACGGCCGGCGTGAGTTCCTCTTCGCGATCGCCGCACAGACCCTCGGGGACGGCAAGCGCTATCGCGAGATCTTCGAGCTCAACCGCGGACGAGCGCAGCCGGACGGTCGCGTCATGGACGACCCGACGGTCCTCGAACCCGGCTGGATCCTGCTGCTGCCGGCCGACGCGCGCGGCCCCGGTGTGCGAACCGGGCCACTGCCGTCCGTCGCGCCGGCGTCCACCCCGCCGTCGCCCGGGGCCCCGGACTCATCCGCCGAGGCCGGGCCGCGTAGCGACGAGGGCGGCACGTCCCCCACCCTGCTGGTCACCCTGACCGCTCTACTCCTGGCCGCGCTGGCCGTACCCCTGCTGGTCCTGCGCTCCCGCCGTGCCCCGACGCCGGCCAGCCCGTCCCGCCGGGCCACCGGCGGACGCCGCGACCGCACCGCGCGCACGGAGGCCGACGCGCCCGCCGTCGGCGTCGTCGCCGTACCCGCCGCCTCCACCGTGGACCCGGCCCCCGCGCCGCCGGTCACCACCCGCCCCTCCGCCGCACCCGTGGCGTCCACGGCACCGCCGTCTGCGGACGCCCGGCCGCCCGCCGCCACCCGGCTCGTGCCCGCCGACACCCCCGACGCGCCGCTCGTCCCGAGGCTGTCCGACCCGACCCCTGGCAGGCCCTCGGGCACCATTGCGACATCCGCCACGCCGGCGGCCCCCACGGCCGAACCCCACCGGCCGCCGCTGTCCGCCGCGCCGCCGGCACCGCCGGCTCCTGCTCCTGCTCCTGCTCCTGCTCCTGCTCCTGCTCCATCGAGCATCGCGCGGCACTCCCCTGTATCCGATCCGGCTGGGCCTCTGCCGGTAGTGCCACCCCGCACCTCGGCACCGACCCCCGGGTCGTCGACCGCCCCGCCGCGAACCGTAAAACCGTCGACGGTGGAGTCCCGCACGGCTTGGCCACGGGCCACCGAGCCAGACGACGTCGAGCCATCGACGGACAGGTCGGAAGCCGCCGGCTCAGGTGAGGCCGAGCCGAAGCCCGCCGCCCCGAAGCCAACCGCGCCGCCGCCCGCCGAGTTGGAGCAGGCCGCGCCGCCGCCCGCCGAATCGGTGCCCGCCGAGCCGAAGCCCACCGCGCCGCTGCCCGGCGAGTCGGAGCAGTCCGGGCCGCAGCGGGTCGTGCCGCCGGGCCCGAAGCCCGTGGCAGCACCGACCGCCGCGACGCGGGTCGTCGCTCCGCGACCGCTCAGCCCGGCCCCGACCGCCGCGCCGCAGCCGGTCACACCACTGACGCCCGCCACGCCACCGACGCGCGTGTCGCCGCCGATCGCCACAGCCCGACCGACGCCCGTACCCGGGCCCCGGCAACCGGCGGACGACGCCGCGCTCGTTGCGGGCGAGCCGTCCACACCGCCTGACGAACTTCCGTCGGTCGACGACGAGCAGGCCACGGATCCGGCGACGCAGACGCCCGCGCCGGTGGTCGACGGACTGCGCCGTGCCATCGTGCTGCCGGCCGGTGACCTGCAACGGGTGGCCGGCATCGGATCGCTCGCGGCGACCATGCCCGGCTGGTTCCCACCCCTGGTCGCCGACCTGAGCACCGGCACGGCCACCACGACCGTCCGGCTGGTCGGCGCCCGGCCGGCCCGCTGGGGCTCGGCCTACGGATGGCTCGAGGACGGCTGGAACCCGCCGCCGTCGAGCATCCCCGTCGTGCTCGGCGAACGCGACGGACGCCGCCTCTGGGTCGACCTGGCGGCCGCCCCGGACGTCCTCACCCTCGGCGGCGACCCGGACGCGAGCCGGGGGCTGGGCGTGCGACTGCTCACCCAGCTCGCGCCGGCCGTCGACGTCGTGGTCATCGGTGACGCGCTCGGCGCGGAGCCACTGCCGGAGCGGACCCGCCGGCTCGCGTCCCTGGCAGAGCTGGCACGGCTGGACCCGGCACCGCTGCGGGTGGTGTTCTGCCCGGCGACGTCCGTGGGAACTCTGTGGCGGGAGCGCCGCTCGCTGACGCCGGTCGGGCACCGTACCGTGCCGGTGGTGATCGGTGCCGCCCCGGCGGCCCGATGGTCCGTGCGCGCGATGGCTGAAGGGCTGGCGACATGATGCGACAGGCCGCGGAACCGGTGGTCGACGTGGTGACGCGGGGCCCGGACGATCGCCCCTCGCCCGTTCCCGGCCTCGCCGACCTGGCGCTGGTCCGCTGTGACGAGGGCGGGCTGGCCACGCCGGAGGATCCGGTGACCGCGCTGTCCGTCGACGCCCTGGCCGATCTCGCCCGCGAGGCCGGCGCCGGGGAGCGGGACCTGCGGGTGCTGATGGACGACGGCGCGCGGCAGGCGGCGGTGTTCGCCCGGCTGGCGGACGCCCTGGGCAGTGATGTGCTGGTGACCCCGACCGGGGCGACGGTCCAGCCGGTGGCCGCGGCCGGAGGCCGGACCGAGGCGGTACCGGTGAACCGGGCCAGCGGCGAGGTGGTCGACTGGGTGCTGGTGCAGCCGGCGTCGCTGCGTACGTCACTGCCCGGCTGGTACGACCTGGCGGGCGGTCTCGTCCTGCAACGCGGCGGGCTCGTCACCCTGCCCCTGCCGAACGGCCTCGAATTCGCCGACCGGGAGAGCTACGTCGTACGACGTGCGGCGGCGGCCCGGCTGGGGGCGGCGCACCCCGATCTGGCGACGGTTGCCCTCGCCACCCGGGGCGGCGGGTTCGTGCTGTCCACGTATCGGGGACGCAGCGCGGTGCACGGGGCCGACGAGGTCGCCGCCGCGCTGTCGTCGATCCCGCTGCACGGTGGTGACCTGCGGCTGTGGCTGCGCTGGCCGGTGGACGAGGCGGAGCAGCGTCTGCTCGACGCCCAGGTGCACGCGCTGGCCGAGGCGACCGGCGCGACGGTGTGGACCCCTCCGGTCGGCGCGGAGGCGGTGCTGCTCAAGGGCTGCCGGGACCTGGCCGCGCGGGACCGGTCCGGGCAGCCGGTGCCGTGGCGGGCGGCCCGTCCCCCGTACGCCACGGGTGAGCCGGTGTTCGACACCGACCTGGACGGGCGGCTCACCCCGGCCGACGGCGTCACGACGGCCTCGGCCGGTGCGGTGGCGCTGATGAGCACCTCGCGGCAGCGCGAGGCGGCGACGCGCGACCGGTACCGGGGGTTGGGCGCCGAGCCAGGTCTGACGCTCGTCGACCTGACGATCCTGGAGGACGGCCGGCTGGGGCTGCGGCACGGGGACGGCGGTGTCCTGGCCACCGGCACCGCCCAGTTGCGCCGGCTGTTGGAGATGGCCGGCTGGGACGGCGACGACCTCATGGTGCTCACCCCGGTGCCGCCGGAGCGGGCGGACGGTCTGCACGAGCACCTGCGGGTGCTGGAGGAGGAGTTGGGCGTCCAGGTGTGGTCGCTCGCGCCGGGCGCCGTGGTGTCCGTACAGGAGGGACTGCCGCGGGCCGTCGACGAGCGGCGGCTTCCCGCGCGCTGGCAGCGCGCTGCCTCCGCCGGCCCGGACCCGGACGACAGCCGGTGGCGCAACGACGACGGCTGGTTGGTCTCCCTGCGGCGGCAGGTCCCGGAGCTGTCGCCCGGCGGCGCAGTGGTGGAGCCGGCCGCGACGGCCCCGGCGACGGCCGGTCCGCTGCCGCCGCCGAGTCCACGGCCGTCGTTGACGGTGTCCGCCCGGGGCCGGCGGCCGCACGGCGTGCGCTGGCTGCCGGAGCGGCCCGAGGTCAACGCGACGCCGGTACGCCTGTGGCTGTCGTCGCCGTGGCCGGCACAGCGCGTCGCGGTCGAGGGGGTGCCGTCGGCGAACCTCCATCTGGTCGGCCACCTCGCCGGCGACGGGCTGGCCCGGTCCGGTCCACGCCAGCATCTGCTGGCGCTGCGGGTCGAGGCGGGTGGGGCGGTGCACCTGGGCGGGCCCGGTGTCGACCTGCCCGCCGACCTGCGCCACCAGGCGACCGACGGGACGTTCCTGCTGCCGGCGGGCTGGTTGGACCTGGCCCGTCTCGAACAGGGCTACCGGGTGGACGAGGCCGGGCAGCCGCGCGATCCGGTCGAGCTGCCCGCCAACCCGCTGACGCTGCGGTGCGCCGGCGCCCGACACGGCGCGGACGGCCTGCCGAACGAGGTCGTCTTCGCGCCGCGCGGCGGACGGATGTGGGCGGTGGTGCCGGACCGACCGGACCCCTCGGGTACGGACGACGACGTCCTAGTGCTGCTGGCGCGGCGTCCCGGAGTCCGCGCCGGGCACCGGCTGGTCCGGTTGCGGGTCGCGCCGAACCGGGCGGTGGACGTGCTGGCCAGCGCCGCCCTGTTGGCCGGCCTGACCTCGGTGCGGTCACGGCTGCCGGAGCTGGTGGCGGACGGGGTGACGATGCTGCTGCCCAGCCGGTACTACGAGCGGACGACGGTCGACCAGGTGCTGCACGCGGAGAACGACCGCTGGCGGCCCCGGGCCAAGGGCATCGAGCTGCCGCTGTCCAGCCTCATCGCCCCGGAACGGCGTTAGGCCGTGTGCCTGACCGGGTCGACCTGCCCGGGGAACGTTCCGGCCAGCACGGCGGTGGCCAGCTCGACGCGGGAGCGGTAGCCCGTCCGGGCGAACAGGCGGCTCAGCCGGCCCTCGACGCTCTTCTCGCTGCTCTGCGTCGCCGCCGCCAGCTCCCGGTTGGACAGTCCCTCGGCGACCAGGACGGCGAGCAGCAGGTCGCCCTCGGCGACGGTCTCGGCGCGACCGGCGACCGGGGCGCCGCGCTGCCGGGCGAACTGTCGCAGGCGGGACCGGTGCAGCAGCGCCCCGAGCCCGCCGAGGATGACGTACGCCTCGGCGAGCAGGCCCGGGTCCGCGCCCGCCCAGCGCACCGCGCGTTCCAGGGTGCGGGCCACCTCGTACGGTCGTTCCTGTCGTCGCGTCCACTCCACGGCCTCGGCGGCCGCGTCGGCGTCCCCGTCGACGATCAGACGGACCACGGCCGCCGGGTACGCGGGCAGCCTCGCCGCTCGCGCTGCCCGGGCGGTGGCGGGGTCGCCGTGTTCGGTCGCCAGTTCGGCGGCGAGCACCCACAGCTCGCCGTCGGTCGACAGCTCCAGCGCGTCCCGTACCGCCCCGGCGGCCGCCGCTGGATCACCGAGGGCCCGGTGCAGGTCGGCGCGGACCGGTGCCAGCAGGTGCGGCGGCTGGTCGGCGACGGCGTCCAGCAGGGCTCGGGCCCGCGCCGGCCGACCCCGGGCGAGCAGCACCTCGGCCGCCACGCGGGCGACCGGCACGTCGGTTCCGGGCTGCCCCGCCGCCTCAGCGAGCAGCGCCCCGTCGAGGGCGGCGGTCCAGCGACCCGCCCGGAAGTCCAGGAGGCACCGGTCGGCCAGCGAGAGCCGGGCGGGCCGACCACCGGCGCGTACGCGGGCGAGGGCCGCGACGGGCTGCCCGGGGTCGACCGACGTGCCGGCCTCGACGAGACGGTCGGGCAGGTCGTGTGGATCGGGTACGGCGGAGCTGTCGCCCCCGAGCGCCTCGGCCGCGACCTGGGCGGTGCGGTGTCGTTCGTACGGACCGAGGCCGGCGGCGAGGGCGAGCGCCAGGGCCGGCGGGGTGACCGTCCAACCGCCCCGCAGAGCCCGGGTGACTCCCTCCGTACGCGCGACGCTGAGTTGCCGGTCCACCTCGTCCGGGGTCAGTCCGAGGGCCTGTCCGATGAGGGCGGGCGCGGCCGGTCCGAACGGTTGCAGCACGGCGAGGGCACGCGCCACCGCGCGTGCCGACCGGTCGAGCCGACGTACCGGCCGCAGCAGTTGGTGTCCGGCCGGGATGATCGGGACCGCGCCCGGATCGCGGAGGCCCGCGCGACCGTCGGCCACGACGAGCTGCCCGGTGTCGCGGTATCCGGCGACGACCGCGTCGATCGCGGCGGGCACGCCGGCGCCGTAGCGGCGCAGTGCCGCGGCCAGGTCCTCGTGCGGGGTGGCGCGCAGCAGCCGGGCGGCGAACGCCTCGGCCTCGGCCGCGGGTCGTGGCCGCAGCGGCACGATGCGGGCGCGCAGGCCGGGCCGGGGGCGCGGGACGGCCGGCCCACCGCCGGTCCGCAGGGCGGCCACGCACCGCACCGCCGAGCCCGTCGGGTCGTCCAGCACGTCGCCGATCGCCTCCGCCGACTCCGGGTCGGCCCACTGGGCGTCGTCGAGGACGAGGAGCAGGCCGGGTCGTCGGCGCAGGATGCCGGCGAGGGCGGTCGTCGGTGGCTCGGCCACCCGGCCGGATCCACGGGCCGGGCTGAGCGCGGCGAGGATGCGTCCGGCCAGGTACCACGGCTCGTGGCGGTCCTCCGGCGCCAGCCGCAGCGCCAGCACCCGCGCGCCGTCCCGGGCGGCGGCGTCGGCGGTGGCCCGCAGCGCATGGGTACGGCCGACGCCGGGCGGCCCGGTGACCAGGGTGAGCGCCGGCCCGCCGCGCAGGTCCACGCCCGTCACGCGTCACCGGCGAAGTCGGCGGCGGTGAGCAGTCGCATGTCGGCGTCGGTGAGCCGGTCGGACGTGGCGAGCCGGGACGCCTGCCGGTCGGCCATCCGTTCGAACACCTTGCGGGCGGTTCGGCCGTTGCCGAACGTTCCGGTCCTGGGGATCGCCTCGAAGTGCGTCAGCAGCAGCTCGGCCGCCTCCGCGTCCAGGTGGTAGTCGTGCCGGCGGCACTGCTCCTCGACGATGGTCACCAGCTCGGCGGCGCTGTAGCTGAGGAACTCGATGGTCCGGCTGAACCGCGATTCGAGGCCCGGGTTGGTGTCGAGGAAACGCTGCATCTCGGCGGAGTAGCCGGCGGCGATCACCACGATGTCCTCGCGGTGATCCTCCATGAGCTTCACCAGCGTGTCGATCGCCTCGCGACCGAAGTCGGGGCCGGTGCCGCCCCGGCCGGTGCTGAGCGTGTACGCCTCGTCGATGAACAGGACCCCGCCGAGGGCACGGTTGAACGCCTCGGTGGTCTTGATCGCGGTGCCGCCGATGATCTGGGCGACCAGGTCGGCGCGGGCCACCTCGACGAGGTGACCGGAGCGCAGGACCCGCAGGTCGGCGAGGATCGCGCCGTAGAGCCGGGCGACTGTCGTCTTGCCGGTGCCGGGCGGCCCCGCGAAGACGAGGTGCCGGGCCATGGGCGGGGCGCTGAGCCCGGCCTCCTTGCGGCGTTGCGACATCTTGTTGAGGTTGACCAGCGACGACACCTCGTGCTTGACGCTCTGCAGGCCGACCAGGTCGTGCAGTTCGGCCAGCGGGTCACCGGCGCGGCGGATCTCGGCGCGGTCCGCCGGGGCCGTCGTGGCGTACGCGGTGGCGGTGGCGGCAGCGGTGGTGCCGTACGCGTCCGGCGCGCCGTTGCGGGCGCTGCTGAACCCGTCCACGGTCAGTTCACCCGGCACCAGCTGGCGCAGCCCGGATCCGCGGTTGTCGTGTGCCGCGCAGCCGGTCAGGCGTACCTGCTCGGTGGTGGCGACGGTGACCCCGTTGCCCGCGTTGCCGTGGAACTCCGACTCCGCGACGACGCCGGACGCGTCGGCGGCGATGGCGCACCCGTCGGCCCGGCCGTCGTGCACGCGGCACCGGGTCAGGGACAGCTCGGCCCCGGCGGCGGCCTCCACACCGGGGCCGCCGGACCCGGCGATGTCGGCGTCGGTGCAGGTGAGGGTGGCCCCGGCGACCCGCAGGCCGGCGGCCGTGGCGGCGCGCAGGCTGAGCCCGCTGACCGTGGTACGCGCCCCGTCCTCGACCACCAGACCGTGGCTGCCCGGTGAGTCCACGGTGACGTTCTCCAGGGTGCCGCGCGCCGCACCGGTGACCACGATGGCCGTACCGGGGCAGCCGGACACCTGGAGGCGGCGGAAGAACGGGTCGGCACCGCCGTCGATGCGTACCGCCGAGTCGCCGCCGCCGTCGACCTCCAGCTCACCGAACTCGGGTGTGGAGCGTTCGTCGACGCTGACCGCCGTGGCGCCGGCCCCGACGACCGCGCACCGCTCGACGACACCCGCGGCCTGCCCGACGAAGCGGAGGCCGTGCCGGCCGGGGGAACGCACCGCCAACCGCGTCAACCGTGGAGCGCACCGGCCGCTGACGAACACGCCGTCGTGCGCGTTGCCGCTGATCGCGCTGTCCTCGATGGACACCGCGCCGGTGGTCGCCAGGTACGCGCCGATGCTGTCGCCGCCGGTGACGGTCAACCGCCGGATCACCGCCGCGGCCTGCTGCTCCACGGCGAGGGCCGGTTTACCGGCGGCGATGATCTCGCAGTCCGCCAGGTCGAGGGACGCGCGCCCGTTGAGACACACCCCGTTGCCGCCCGCGCCCTGCACGGTGCTGGCCCGCATCCGCAACACGCCGCTCTCGCCGACGACCACGCCGGAGGTGCCCAGTTGGACGAGACGGCAGTCGTCGAGGACGGTCCCGGTCGCGGCGGTGACCACCACCCCCGCGCCGACCTGGTTGGTGACGCGGCTACCGCGCATGGTGAGCGAGGCCCGGCCGAGGACGAAGACGGTCGCCCAGGAGCCGGCGGACAGCTCACACTCGGTGACGCCGAGCTGGCCGGCCTCGAAGGCGACGGCGGGGCTGTCCGCGTCGAGCGCCTCGATGGTCAGCGCGTTGAGTGCCGCCGACTCGGCGGTCAGCACGACGGCCGGGCCGCTGGCAGCGGTGATCTTGACGGTGCCCGGCCCCTCCTCGGCGGTCACCGTGACCACCTTGTCCAGGAGCAGGTTCTCCGGATAGCGGCCCGGCGCCACCATGATGAGCGCGCCGGGCTCCGCCTTCTGCAACGCCTCGCGGATGCTGCGGCTGGCCGCCGGGGCGGTCCGGGAGACGAGGATCCTCTTGCTTCTCACGCCGGGTGGTACCTCCGCGTCGACCGGTCAGGACACCGCACCGAGAACGTCCCTGTCCAGGCTCGCCGCGGCCAACTCCACGCGCGAACGCAGGCCGGTACGGGCGAACAGTCGGGTCAGGTGGTTCTCCACGGTCTTCTCGCTGAGGCGCAGGCGAGCGGCGATCTGCCGATTCGTGCGCCCGCCGCGCAGCAGCTCGATGATCTGCAGCTCGATCGCGCTGAACGCGGGCCGGGCGCCACGGGTCTGCGGCAGCGGTACGCCCCGGCGGCGCATCGCCGTGGCGACCACCGTCCGGGTCGACGCCGCGTCCAGCGTCCGGGCCACCTCGTACGCCTGGCGCAACCACGGTCCGGCGTCCTCGGCGGTGTGGCCGAGGGCCAGGTTGGCGTGCCACAGGTCGAGACGGTGACCACGCGCGCGGGTCTGCTCGACGCTCCGCTCGGCGGCCGAGGCGTCCCGCTCGACGAGGGCGTGGATCAACGACTCCGCCTCGGTGGTGAGCCGTGGACCACCCGTGCCGTCCGGTACCGGCAGCCGGAGGCCCGCCGTGCCGGGGGCGTACCGGGCGCCCAGCTCCGCGAGCCGGACGAGCAACTGCTCCACGCCGAGCACGCTGCCGTACGACAGGTGCGCCTCGTAGGCACGCCGGCCGGCGGCGAGCCGCTCCCGCACGTCCGCCGCGTCGCGTGGCTCCCATCCGGGGCCGTTGGAGACCCACCAGCGCAGGGCCACGTACGGCGGATCGGTCGGCACCGAGCGCAGCCACTCGGCGGCGGCCTCGCTCTGCCCGCGCAGCGCCAACGCCTCGGCGGCCCACAGTCGGGCCAGCCGGGGCACGAGCCGGTCCGGCAGGTCGGTGACGTTCGCCTCCCGGGCGGCGGAGAGCACGCCGGCGAGGTCGCCTCGTGCGCGGTGCTCGTGCAACCGGTGGTAGGCGGCGACCGGACCGTCGACGGGTACGCCGTACCGGCTGTCGCCGAGCACCAGGCGCAGCACCAGGGCCAGGTCGCCGAGGCTGCCGGCACGTACCAGCGGGTCGTCCCCCGCCCCGACGGTGAGCGCGCGCCGGACCGTGGCGAACTCGTGCGCCGTCAGTAGCGACGCGTCCGCGACCGGCGGGTCGGTGACCGGGATCGGTGTACCGGCCGGCCAGGCGTCGCCGAACGCCACCATGGGGTCCGGCCCGGCCAGCGCCGCCCGTACGCGCGGTGACAGCGACCGACCGGTGTGCAGGGTGGCGAGCAGCGCGGCGGCGGCCAGGTCGGCGTGGCCCGCGGTGGGGACGCCGAGGGCGGCGATCCGGTCGACCTCGTCGGTGAGTCGGGTGAACTGGCCGGTCCGCACCAGTAGCCGCAGCAGCCGCGCCTGGATGTCGCCGGCCGTGTCGTCGCCGTCGCAGTGCCGCAGCGCGGCGCTCAGCCAGTGCGCCGCGCGGTCCGGTTCCCGTTCCGTGGCCCGGGCGGCGGTGGACAGCAGCGTGCGGGCGGTACGCCGATCGGGCGGCACCGCGGCGCCGGCCGAGGTGACGTGGTCGGCGAGCGTGGCCCGGTCCGCCCGGTCACCCGCGCCCGTACGGCGGAACAGCGCGGCGGCGCACGCCCGGTGCAGTCGGGCCACCGCCCGCGGTCCGGCGTCGTGGACGAGACGGGCGGCCAGCGCGGGGCTCTGCGGGCGGATGCCGCCGAGCCGGTCGGCGACCAGCACTCCGGCCTCCACCAGGTTGTCGAGGATCGCGCCGTGACCGTCGGGGTCGCCGAGCGTGGCCGCGGCGAACAGCGGCAGATCGGCGAGGCCGAACCGGGCCACCGACGCCATCGTGGCCAGACGTACGGCGTCGGCGCCGTACGCGTGCAGCCGGACGGTCAGCGGGTGACCGGGAGGCAGGAGGATCGGCGCGTACGGGTCGCGCAGGCACAGGTGCCCGCCGGCCTCGGTGAGCCGGCCGTCGCGGCGTAACGCGTCGACGGTCGCCACGACGGTCGCCGGATGCCCGGCCAGCGGGCCGAGCGCGTCACCCAGTGCCGAGGCGAACGCGTCGTCGACGGGGGTGCGGTAGCGGCGACCGAGCAGTTCGCGTACCGCCGGGGCAGGCAGCGGTGGGAGGTCGACGACCACGTCGGCAAGCGCGTCGAGGCGACCGGCGGCGGGCGCGTCCGGCTCGGTGGCGGCGACGACCAGGACTCCCGGGCGGACGGCCGCGCCGAGCGCGAGGACCTGGGCCGGCTGGTCGACGGCGTCGTCGGCCAGCAGGACGGTCGGGCCCCGACGGCCGATCAGGGCGAAGAGCGCGCCGGCCTCGCGGGCCAGTACGGCGCTGCGGCCCGGCGACGGGTCGGTGGACGGCGGGCACAGCGCGCCGAGGGCGGCCACGGGCGCCGCCAGGGTCGGCTCACCCAGCGATTCGTAGTGCTCCCGGACCGCGTCGAGCAGCGCTTCGAACCCGCTCGTGCCGCTCTGCGCCGGACCGGCCGGCGGCAACCGCAGCACCGCGACGCCCGTGGACTGCCAGGCGTCGGCGGCGGCGTCCAGCAGGGCCGTCCGCCCGCTACCCGCGACGCCACGGACCAGCGCGAAGCGGCCGCCGTCCCCGGCGTCGCGTCCGGCCGTGGCGAGGGCGTCGAGTTCCGCCTGCCGTCCCACCGCCGTACGCCGTCTCCGCATGCCCGGTTCCTATCAGCGCACGCGGGCGGTCGGGGTGTCGTCACCGCTCGCCCCCGCGAAGTCGGGGGACATCCCTCGCGAATGCCCCTCCCCCACGGTCAGGAAGATCTCCCCGGCGGCGGCCAGCGAGCGCAGGTAGCGCTCGTCGTCATCGGTGTCCAACCAGATCGTGTCGTCGTCGCGGTGCTGCCCGCCGACCTCGGCGCGGTGCACGTCGACGAGGACCGTCGGCGGTACGGCATCCGGCCCGAACCCGGCGAGCAACCGTTGCCGGATCCGGGCGAGGGAGCGCTCCGCGTGGGCGGTCCGGGCGGCGCGGCGGTGCCGCGACGGCAACCGGGCGTACCCGTCGATCAGCTCGGCGAGCAGCTCCGCGGGATCCTCCGCCAGCACGTGGCGGCCACCGTCGGCCGAGATCATGCGGATCGTCATGACTGACCAACGGGGACCGCCGGTCCGTGGTTCACGTCGTCGGCGAGCAGGGCGAGGGCGACCAGGTCGGAGGGGTCGTCGGGCAGGACGGCGGCGACGGCGTCGAGGAGGCGGCGTGCCTCGTGCGACACGACCGCCGGCTCGTCGTCGTGCCACCAGTAGTGGTGGTTGCCCAGCCACGCCGGCGCGGCCGCCCGACCGGCGCCCCGCAGCGCGTGCACCAGTCGGATCTGGGCCTGCAGGACACCGAGGTTGAGGTTCGTCCAGTTGATCGAGGCGCGCAGCGCGTCGACGGTGGCCTCGGTGACACCGACCATCCGGGCGAGGGCCGCGTGGTGGGTGGACACGAACGCGGCGAGCGCGGTGTGCTCGTCGGGCCCGAGCACGGCGTCGACCGTGGCCGACCGGATCCGCGCACCGGATGCCCGGACGTGGCGGGCCACGGCCCGCAGGTCCGCCCAGGTGTCGCGGGTGTCGGAGAGGCGCAGGGTCACGCCGTGGCCGTCCGGCTCGGTGGTCACCGTGCTCGGGTCGGCCAGCCGCCCGGAGAGTTCGGCAAGGTCCACCGGGCCGGCCGTGCGCAGGGTCAGGCTCAGGCCGGCGGCGTCCGCGCCGGTCAGGACCGGACCCGTCCGGTACGGGATCGGGTCGTCGCCGGCGGCCGCCCGGTCGCGCAGGGTGGCGCGTACCGCCTGGACGTCGACCGCCACCCGCGCGGGCGGCTCGGCGTCGACGACGGCTGCCGGACGCGCCGCCGGCGTCTCACCAGTCGACGGCGGCGCGGGGGCGTCCGAGGGCCGCGCGGTGGCCCGGGTGGGGACGCTGCCCCGCACGTCGTGGCCCAGCGGCGCGTCCACCAGGGCACGCGCGGTCGACGCGGATTCCGGGCTGGCCCGGCCGGGCGTGACGGTGGCGTCCGCGCCGATGACGAGAGCCCGAGCGGCGACGGCCGACTCGAACCGGGCGTCCGCGAACGGCCCGGGATTCGCGAAGACCCGTTCGCCGGGCGGACGGCCCGGGTCGGCCCAGAGCACGCGACCGTCCGCGAGGGTGTGCGCGAGCAACATGTGGTGCACGGTCTGGTTCGGTCGTTGCAGCAGTACGACGGCCGTCGTGCCGGGCCGGTCGCGCAGGTCCGCCTCGACCGTGTGCCAACCCGCCACGGGCGTCCAGTCGGTCTGACCGGTCAGCCAGGACGTCGCGGCGTCGGCCTCCCGGGTGCGGCTCGGGCGAAGGGCGTGCAGCTCCGGCGTGGCCGACGGGTAGAGCCGGGTGACCATCCGCTCGGCCAGCGCGAGGCACTCGGCGAGGGACAGCAGGCCGGTGCGTACGAACGCCGCGTTGCCGGCGTCGGCCACCTCGTCGACCGTCCGCCGGAACGCCGGCTCGTCCAGCCGGGCCGGGGACGGCGCCGCCATCCGGGCCGTGGGCGCGGTGTCGATGCGGCTGCCCAGCTCCATGCCCTGCACGCGGTCGACGACCGTCGGCGCGAACCGGGCCGGGGGCTGGTACGTGGTGTCCGGTCGCACGGTCGTCACGGCGAACAGCCCACCGTCCCGGTCGATCAGCAGCCGGTGACCCGGACTGCCCGGCGGATAGATCACCAGAGTCGCGTCGTAGCGCATCAGGTGGTACTGGGCTCGCCGTTCGCTGTTGCGTTCGCCGACGTTGCTGGTCTCGCCCTCGTACCCCCGGCCGCCGCCGAAGCCGCGGTACCCGGAGCCACCCGGGCCGGTCCGGACGTTGCCGCCCGTGCCGCGCAGCGTCGCTCCGCCGCCCACCGAGGAACTGGTGCTCTCGGAGACCTCGTAGCTGGGTCTGGTGTCCCGCTGCCGGTAGTTGCGGCCCTTGTGGACGAAGCCGCGGGGCTGCACCGTGCCATCCGGGGCGAGGTCCACGTTGAACGACGAGCCCCGAAGGTCCAGACCGAGCCGGATGCCGGTGTCACCGACCCGGTACCGGTGTTCGAGAAGTTCGTCGAACCGCCGGTTGAGTTGGCGGTCCGAGGTGTGGTGGGCCACCGCGCGCTCCAGGGAGCTGAGGTGGCCCTTGCGGGCGATCTGGGGTGGGTTGTCCTCGTCGAAGACGTCCGGCCACGTCCGCAGCGGTTCGGTGACCAGCTTCGCCCAGGCGTGGGCGGCTGCCGCGATCGCGCTCATCGACTGCGGGGTGAAGGTGGGGTCGGCCAGCACCGTCGCGTTGAGGGTGGGGGGCGCGGGGCGCGGGCCCCGCTCGACCCGGACCGCCGGCACCGCCGCCGGCCGGGACGGACCGGCCGGGGCCCAACTGCCGTCCGCCGGGCCGGTGGAGGTCGGGGGCGTGTCCGCGATCGTCAGGTACGCCGGGACGACGAGCCGCCCGTCGCCGGTGATGTCGGTGATCGTGGTGGTCCGTACCCACCATTCGGCCCGGCCCACTACCGGCGAGTCGGCCGACCAGCGGCTCCACGAGCCGGCGTCGCGCCGCACCAGCCCTTCCAGGGCGCGTAGGAGGTTGGCGCTGGCGGTGCTGAGGAACCGCAGGAGTTCCGGCAGTTCGGTGGTGAGGCCGATGTCGACCCGGAAGGTGATGGGCTGGGTGAACTCGTGCGACTGCTTGATGCCGAGCCGCATGATGTCCTTGGTCTCGTCGGCCAGGCCGCTGCCCACGCCGGTGGTGCGCTGCCACTCGGCCCGGAACTCGCCGGCCAGGTCCGCCTTCGAGGCGATCTCGCCACGGGCCCGCATCCGGCCGCCCACGTGCAGGGTGCCCGAGTGCGCGGTGTCGGTCGAGTGCGCCGTCACCGCCTCGCTGCGTTCGGTCAGGGCGACGTCGTCGCGAGGCAGATCCGCGGTCGGCGGTTGGAGGTCGCCGGTCACCTGGACGAGAAGGAACCGCACCTTCCCGTCGGTGACGATCGGCTGCCACACCCGCAGGCCGGTGCCGGTCAGGGTGGCGAACTGCCCTTCCAGAGCGGCGGGCCGCAGGCGGGCGGTGAGCGCGCGCACGAGGAGCGTGGGCGGCAGGTCGACCGGATTGGCGCGGCGCGGTAGCAGCTTCCAGACCGACAGCGCGCGGGTGACGGCGGGCAGCACGGCGCGGGCGTCGAGCCGCTCCGGGTGCGACCAGGCGCGGACGGGCTCCGGGTCGAACGGGCGATGGGCCGGCGGCTGCGACGGCGTGACGGGGGTGGCGCCGGGCAGGCCGAGCGCGGCCGCGAGTCGGTCCGGCGCGATGAAGTCCTTGCCGAGGTTGACGCGCACGTGGCGGATGGCCTGCCGGATCTCGCCCTGCTCATCGTCCCACCGCTGCGCAGTGATCTTGAAGACGACGTCGCTGCGATAGTGCTGGGTGAGCCCTCCGTAGGTGGCCCGGGTGATGTCGATGTAGCCGGACTCGTCGGACACCCCATCCTCGCGGGACCACCGGTAGCCGCCGGACGGACCGAAGGCGAGGCGACCCAGACCGCCCTCACCCGCGGTGTCACCACCGGGAAGCGGTCCGCCGCTGCCGATGCCGCCGACCTGCCGGCGGGTGGGGCCGGACGGGTCGGACGGCGCGACCCGGTCGGTCGGGTCGTCGGCCCTGCCGGAACCGCCGAGTGGAAAGACCGGACCGCTGGAGATGGCGACTCCGGTGCTCCTGCCGCTGTCGTGCGACCACTTGTGCCCGGCGCTGAACTGTTGGTAGTGCTCGATCTCGACCTTCGAGGGGGGCCGGGTCTGGGCGGGCTTGAACGCCCGCATCTCCACCCGTACCGCCTGGTGGTGCCCGCCCTCGTCGGGCAGATCGATGAGCCAGCCGTAGCCGTCGGTCATCTCGGCCAGACGCCCGGCGACCTGGCTGGCGATGCCCACGCGCCACAGCGGTCGCGGCCAGTTCAGCGGTTCCTCGAACCATCGACGACCCAGGTTGTTGAGTTCCCGGTACGCGTCGGCGACGCGTGCGGCGACCTCGGGCAGGCCGGGCAGGAAGGGGAAGACCCCGGCGGCGGACTCCTTCTCGTACGGGATGGGGTCGGCCTGGTCCCACTCCCGGAAGCTCACGTTGGTCACCCGGCCGGCCAGGTCCTGCTCGCCTGGCGTGACCGTCCGGTCCAACCGGTGCTCGTCGGGCAGCACGGTCCGAAGCGCGGTGACGTCCGGGCCGTCGGGGTTGTTCGGGTCTCTCGGGTCGTCGCCGACGAGGTACGTGACCCGTGGCTGCGTCCCCTGACGCAACACGACCTCGTAGATCACCCGATACCGGAACTCGGTCACGCCCTGCGTCGTCTCGGTACGCCGGTAGTGCTTGACCGCGCCGTCGTACGCGTCCGAGCGGGACCAGTCCCACTCCCCCTGCACCTCGGCACGTCCGAGCTGGAGCTTCCACTCGTTCAGCGGCAACGGGACGAGCAGACCGCCGCCGAAGCCACCGCTCAGACCGTTGGAGGTGCCGACCGAACCCTCCACGGAACTGCCCTGCAGGGCGCGCAGGTTGACGTCCATGGGATAGGTGCTCGTGTCGCGCAGCTCCTCCAGGTAGGCGATGACGAGCACGTCGTACGGAACGCCGTCGATGGTGACCTGGAAGGGGTCACCCGTCTGGAATCGACTCGGGTCCGCCTCCATGGCGTCGCGCCCGATGTGGATCTCCAGGTCCTCGATGACGTCGACGGGCAGTTCGTCGCGTTGCGACAGGGCGAGCAGCCCGACGGTGGCGGTGTCGAGCACCGCCTCGGCGCCGGGCAGTGACAGGGGCACGCTCGGGCCCATGCCGCGCCGGGTGGCCAGGGCCAGGGGCTCGCCGGGCACGGCCGTCGCCGGGTAGCGGCCCCGCACCTGCGGCGTCTCGACGTACGGCATCAGCCGGCGGGTCTTCGGGTCGACGACGCGACCACCGGTGAGGACGGTGACGGCGCGCGGCCCGAGGCGGTCGCGAATCTCCGCCTCGTCGACCAGCCGGCCGACACGCCGCACGGCCGGTGGCACCGCCACGATCGGCCCGTGGGCGGGTGCGCCGAGCAACGCCCGCTCGTACGCGTCGCGCTGGTCCTTCCAGACGGCCACCTCGCCGGGCAGGCCGAGCAGCACCACCGGCCGGACGTCACCGGAGCTGAGCCGGGTCACCAGGACGGCCTCGAACTGCTGGCGGTAGCGGGTCTGCGCGTCGGTGCGCTTGAACACCGTGTGGTTGAGCACGCTCTCGGAGAGTTCGACGCCGGCATCGCGTCCGACGCTGCCGCCCAGCTCCGCGCTCACCGTGCCCTGCCACCTGTTGTCCTTGGGCAGCTTTCCGTCCGACTTGGGCAGCGCACGGGCGAGGTGGCTGATGCCGTACGACGCCACCTCACCGGCGAGCGCCACGTGCCGGCTGCCGTCGGCGCTGGTACCGGCCTCCGCGATGACGCCGAGGTCGTCGCGGACCGCCACGTCCGGCGTGTCACCGAGGTGTTGCAGGCTCATCGGCTGGAGCATGAGGTGCAGCGACATGGTCGTGCTGCCGTGGTGCAGGCCGGTGGCACGGTCCGAGCCGTGCAGCAGGCGTCGGTTGCGGTTGAGCGCGGTCCGCTCGTTGAGCAGTTGCGCCACGCCCTGTCGGGCGAAGTCGGCGGCCGCGTCCGCGTCGAGGCTCTCCCGCAGCGCCCGGTGCCAGCCGGTGATCAACCTTTCGGTGGCCAGGGCGTTGAACACCCGGTCGGCGTACGGGACACGCGCCGGTGACCCGCCGACGGCGGCGTCGGCGCGGGCCGGGCTCAACTGCCCGTTCGCCGGGTCGGTGTACGGCGTCGGGAACTGGATGAGCAGCAGGTTCTCGTGCGGGGGCAGGGTTCGCGTGGTGGCCCAGAGCCGGCCGTCGACGTACACCTTGAAGGCCAGGCCGGCCTGGAACGAGGTGGAGTCGGTGACGAACATCTGGCGGCCGGCGAGCACCTTGCGCCCCTCGGAGCTGCCCTGCTCGCGCTGGCTACCGAAGGTGATGTCCGGCAGTTGGAAGATCACCCGGGTCAGGTGCCGACTGATCCCGCCGAGAGCCGTGTCCCAGCTGGAGACGCCGCCGGACGGCCGTTCGCTGTCCCGGCTCCAGCCGCGGGAGGTGGAACCGAAGCTGACCTTGTAGACCTTGGCGTCCTGCTCGGGTGCGGGTGGCGCGGGACGGGCCACCCGGGGCACCGGCAGAATCCAGACCAGACGGTCGCCGACACTGAGGTGGATGCCGCTGGTGAGCCGCTCGTCCCAGTGTTCGAGGTACTGCTCATAGGCAGCGTCGGCCGGACCGGTGCCGCGCTCCGGCGCGGTCAGCGCCCGGGCGATCTCGCGCCGTACCTCGACCCGGATCGCCTCCGCGTGGTGGGCCGGCACGCTGGGAAGGACGGGCAGGCCGGCCGCGAGACCCCTCGCGATCTGCGCGGCCGACCCGACGCGGGCGCTCGCCGGTCGCCCGGCGGCCAGCACGGTGAACTGGCCGAGCGCGCCGTCCTCGAGATACCACGGCACGGTGGTCCCCTGAGCCGGCGCGGCGGGCGGCAGAGCGCCGGCCGGGCCCTGGCCGCCGGGCTGTCCGTCCGCGTCGAGCGCCAGGACGGTGACGCCGGGCGTGCGCAGCATCCGCTCCAGGACGCCGGGCGTGGGCCGGTCCAACAGCCCGGCGTGGGTGGGATCGACGACCCGCACGACCGGGGCGACGCCGGTATCGTCCGACCAGAGCCAGAAGACGCGGTCGCCATCGGGTACGTGCACCAGGGCCATCGCGCCGGGCGCGCCGCGCAGCGCGGTGAGCATGCCCGGTACGTCGTTCAGGGCGCGCACGGCACCGCCGAGGAGTTGCTGAAGTTCGGGCAGGGTGAGCCGGACGACGTCCGGGGACCTGCTGCTGTCCACGACGTTGGCCGCCCGGCCGTGCATCGCGACGAACGCCCCGTACGCCCGGGCCACGTCGTGCTGCAACACCCTCTGGGGGCGCTGCGCCTCGACCGTACGCACCCAGTCACGCAACCGGTCCGGGTTACGGCCGGTGGCCCGACCGGGCAGGGCCAGGGCTGCGGCGACGGCGTCCGAGCCGGTCCCGTGCCGCGTTCCCGGCAGGCCCAGCACGCCCGGCTCGGCGGGCGAGCGCGACGCCAGGGTGATGGCGTCCACGTCGGACCGATCCGGCACCGGCGGCGACGACGGCACACCGTCGGGCGTCGACTGCGTCGGCGGCCGGCCGGCACCCCTCGGCGTCGGCAGCGTGCCGGGGCGGCCGTCCGCGTCGAGCAGCAACGCGCGGACGCCGTACCCGGTCAGCGCCCGCTCCCACCGGGTGCTCGGCGTCCCGGCGAACGCCTCGTCGGCGAGCAGGCCGGCGCGTTGCGTGTCGATCACCCGCAGCGTCGGTGTCCCGGTCCGGTCGTCGGACCACAGCCAGAAGACGTGCCCCCGGGTTGGGCCGGCGTCCGGCGCGAGCACCAGGTCGTTCGCGGGCAGGTGGATCAGCGCCAGCGCGCCGGGGTTCGCGCGCAGCCCGTCGACCAGGGCGGGCCAGTCCGTCAACCGGGTCAGCGACCCGTCCAACAGATCCTGGAGGTCCCGGACGGTCATCGACTGAGGCGCGGCGGCGGCCCGGTTGTCGACCACGTTCGCGCTGCGGCCGTGCAGGGCGACGAACGCCGCGTACGCCCGGACGACGCAGTCGGTCTCGCTCAGCGTCACCTCGTCGCCGGGCCGGTCCGGCTCCACCGCGGCCACCCACTGTCGCAGCCGCTCCGGGTCCCGGCCGCCGGCGCGGCCCAGACCGGGCAGCGCGCGCCCGACGATCTCGCCGGCCAGCAGCCGGGGGCGTCCGGGAGTGTCCGGGTCGCCGATCGCCCCCGGTTCGGTGGGAGACCGGCGTGCGGGGGTCTGCGCGTCCACGGTGCTGTCCGTGTCGGTGTCGGACGACTCATCGGCCCGTTCTGCGGCCGCCGGCCACTGCGCCGCCACCTCTGCCTGCGCGGCGTCGGCGAAGTCGGTGACCTCGACTCCCGGGATGGACCGCAGGAAATCCAGCAGACCGGGCGGGTCCGGGATCTCGGTGGACCGGCCCCCGGGGCCGGCGTCCGCGGAGTTGATGACCTCGTCGAGGTCGAGCGAGTTCGCCGGTGTGGTGATCCCCGGGCGTCCCTGCCGGGCGGCGCGTTCCGCCCGCCACTGCGTCAGCAGATCCGCCACCTGGGTGGCCGACCCGTCGTCGAGCACCGAGAGGTCACGCCCCTCACCCCGCAGGAAATGAAACAGCGAGGCGATCTCGTCCTGGGCCACCGACCAGCGCCGCTGGAGCCGGTCCACCCACTCCACCGCCACGTCGCGTACCCGGGCGGCCCGGTCGACACGCGGCGCGCGAGGCGCGGTGGATGCCGCGTCTCGCTGCGGGCCCTCCGGCAGGGACTGCGCCAGCGCCGACACCGTGCGCGGGTCCATCCCCAGATCGGCGGCGACGTCGGCGAGCACCGCCGGGTGCAGGTACGCGCTGGCCGCCAGCCGGAAGAGATCACTGGGTACGCGATCGGTCGCCCGGTAGATCTGCCACAGCGACTCGATCAACGGCCGGGGCGGTCGGTCGCCGCCCGGCACCAAGCTGACCCGGGCACCGGGGCGGGTCCACGCCGTGGCGAGTCGCGGGCCGGTGACCGGGTCCGCCAGCAGGGCATGCACCGGCGCGTACCGGTCGTGCGCGGGCGCCGGGTCGTTGAGCCCCCGTAGCCCGTCGGCCGAGGTGAACACGGCGGGGTCGACGCCGAGTTCGGCGACCAGCGCGAAGAGCAGCAGCGGGTCTGCCACCCCGAGCCGCGCCGCGTGCGCCGCGACGTCCAGTGGCACCCGGCCGACCCGCGTGCCGACCATGGCCGCCCACATCGCCGGCACGCCGAGTTCGGCGCCCAACCTGATGGACGGCTCCTGGACGTCCGTCAGTTCGATCAGCGATACCTGGAGCTCGCCAAACTCGATCAGAGTCGCGCGTGGGACCGGGTCACCCGTTCCCCAGGCGCGGGGCAGACCCATGCTCAGCACCACGGCCGTCGGATCGTCAAACAGCGGGGTGTCGGCCGGCGGACCGGCGAACCGACCCTGCGTCGCCCGGGCCAGCACGAAGTGCCGAACCGCGCTGCCCTGGGCGTCGAGATGCTCCTCGAGCTGCGTGGCGTACTCAGCGTGCCGGTCGTCGTCGGCCAGCGCCGCAGGGTCGAGCAGCCCGAAGACGGCCGGATCGAGGAACCAGCGAGCGGCGTAGTCCAGCAGGCGGTCGAGAGGGATGCCGTGCCGGTTGGCCGGGTCCAGCAGCTCGACCGGGGTCCGCTCCAGCTCGTCGGCCACCAGCTCGTAGATGTTCCAGGGCGGTTGACCAGCGGCACGGGCGAGCGCCAGGACCGCCCGGTGGTCGAGCCACGGCCGCGCCTCGTGGTCGAGCAGGAAGTTGAACGGATCGAACCGTGGGTCGGCGAATCGCCGCGTCCAGTACGTCCCCAGCCACGCCTCACCGGAGCGCTGCCCGGTCACGGCGCTGCCATGCGTGTCCGGCAACGCGTTGACGAGACGATCGTCGAAGTCCAGGGCGTTCAGGTCGTCCGGCCGTTGGAAGAACGGCTGGTCGTGCAGGATCTCCTCGAACGCCCTCCCCACCGCCTCCATCGCGCCGGCGAGGCCGGCGGCGGCCGGGTGGTTTGTGCCGTCCGGTTCCCGCAGCTCGGGGCGCTGTCGCAGGTTCGTCGCCACCGCCGCAGCCAGCAGTCGGGCGTACCGGGCGTCGGCGGTGAGCACCGCGAGGTAGAGCCCGGGCAGGGTACGGGCGAGCCGATCGTGCGGCTCCAGGGTGAGGCTCCGCAAGGCCTGGTCCCGGTTCGCCCACGCCGCTTGCAGCTCGGGCGCCGGCTGCGCCGAGGCGTCCAGAAGCCGGATGATCTCGCGTTCCAGCCGGTCGCGCGCCACCACGGAGTTGCGCAGCCGATCCCGGCTGCTGATAACCGCCGCCGCGACGGCCGGATACAAGCCGGCGAGCTGCCGCAACCCTCCCACCCAGCCGCTCAGCAGGTCATCCAGGTCACCGAGCCGGCCGATCCGGTCGGCGGGCAGGTCCGTGACGAAGCGCTGCATCGCCTCGCGGAGCCCGTTACCCCGCTCGCGCAACACGTCGGTGTCGGACCCGGGCTCCTCCGCGTGCCCCAACCGGCCCAGAGCCGTGGTCAGGACCGCCGGGGTCACCACCGCACCCCACGCCCCGGCGGCACCTCGCGCCGCCTGCCGGAACATCCACGGCACGCGCAACGCCTCGTCCTGCAGCGGCGAGCGCCGGGCCGCGAAGGTCCGCAGCAGCGCGGCGACCTCCACCACGTTCTCATAGTCAGGGTCGGAGACGGGCAGCTCACTGCGCAGCAGCGGCGCGGTGAACGGGTGCAGGTACCGCGGGTCGGTGCCGATGACACCGGCCGCGACCAGCACCGTGTCCGCCGACAGGTTCATCCGGTGCGCGATGCGGAGCAGGTCCACCGGCAGCCGGCCGCTGGCCACCGCGACCCGGGCGACGTCGAGAAAGCGGTTCAGCGCCGACGACCCGACCCGGTAACCCAGCGCCGTCGCCCCGCGCAGATCGCCCCACGACCGGTCGAGCAGCTCTCGGGCGGCGGTCCGGAGATCCTGGGCGGTGGAGTCCAGGCTGGTCAGTGAGCCCGCCCACTCGGTCAGCTCGGCGTCGCTGACCTCGGTGCGCGGCAGCCCGGTCAGCAACGCCTGGGACGGGCCGGTCAGGTCCTCGGCGAGCAGCCGCAGGGTGAGTTCGACCCGCTGCAGAGGCACGTCGGCGAGGAACTCGTGGGCCAGCAGCACGATGTGCGGCGACGGCAGCAGGAAGGAGAGCTGACCGGGGTGAAACCCGAGCCGGCCGGCCAGCGTCAGTTGACGGGTGAGGCCGGCGGCGTTGTCGTGCGGCAGGTAGCCGCTGCGGCGCAAATTCGCACGAACGGCCTCGGCTCTTCCGGCCACCGGCGCCCTGCTCGAACCGGGCACGTCCAGGTCTGGCAGCACGGCGTCGCGGACCTCCGGCGCGATTACCGCCAGGTGGCCGGGCAGCACGCCCAACTCCATCGCCAGGTCCTCGACCTGGTCACGGTCGTCGAGTCCGAGCGCCTCGGCGGCCCGGTCGGGCCGGGTGTCGATGTCGTGCCGCAGCCAGGCCACCGCCACCGCCGCGTCGAGCAGGGTGTCCGGCAGTGCGGTGAGCAGGTCGAACGGCACGGCGTAGCGAACGAAGTCGAGCAGCGCCGGAAGGGTGTCGGCGGCGAGGCCCAGTCGGCCGGCGATGTCCGCGATCGCCACCACGTCGTCGTCGGTGATCCGACCAAATGGGTCGAGGCTTCTGCGCAGCTCCGGAACGGTCACCTCGTCGAGCCGCACGAGACGGTTGGCGAACACGCTCAGCGCCCGCGGGTCGACACCGAGGTCGACGGCGAGCGTCAGCAGCGCCCGAGGGGCGACACCCATCCGGTCGGCGAGGGCGGTGAGGTCGCCGGGCGCTCGGCCGACCGCCCCGATCCAGCTGAGCAGCCGCACGGCGGGTACGTCCGGGGCGAGCGCCGTGAGCGCGTCCCACCGGGGCCGGTCGAGGTCGAGGGACGGGTCGGCCCACCTGACGCTGTCGACCCCCTCCGGTGCCGGACCGAGGCTGCGGTTCGGCTCCGCGTACCCCGGCGGGCGCTCGTACGACGCGAGACCGTCCAGACCCGGTCCGGCGAAGTGGTCCCGCAGCTCGGCGACGGCGGTGACGTCGAGCAGCAGCTCCACCGGACCCGCGCCCCCGACGGCCCGCGCCACCAGGCGGTACTGGTCGCCGAGTCGCACGAACCCGAGGGGTACG
This sequence comes from Micromonospora sp. NPDC051543, assembly GCF_044454415.1. NCBI lineage: Bacteria > Bacillati > Actinomycetota > Actinomycetes > Micromonosporales > Micromonosporaceae > Micromonospora > Micromonospora sp. NPDC051543. The sequence goes on along the minus strand of NZ_JBITDT010000011.1, from coordinate 150,875 downwards.
GCGTCGGTGAACCCGCCCGTCCGGGCCCGGTCGGACGGGCTACGGGTCGCGCCGACCGTCACCGCACCGGTGCGGAGCTGGTCGGGCGTGACCGGGAACGGAACGCCCGTCGGCTCCGGCATCCCGGACGGCGGCAGCGGCAGCAGCGGGACGGTCCGCTGGAACTCCTCGGTGAGCGTCACCGTCCGCGGCCACTCGCGGGTGGTGCTGCCGCGTACCTGGCCGATGCGGCGCAGGGTCACGGTGAGATCGACCCGGCTGGTGAGGTGGTCGACGCCGAGGTCGTAACCGTCCGCGCGGCGACCGGTCAGCCGCAGCTCGTAGCGGTGCGCCCGGGGGCCGGTCCGGTCCGACCGCAGCACCAGGTTGCCGTCGAGCAGCCGGGGCAGGTGACGGTGCACCGACGGCAGCGTCAGCAGCGCGCTCAGGTTCACCTGGTGACCGTCGAGCGTCCAGCGGTACCGGCCGAGGCCGCCGTCGTGGGCGTCGAGCAGCTCCGACGCCACCGCGCGTACCGGCTCCGCGCCGTCCTGGCCGGTCAGGCCCCGTGGCTGCCCGATCGCCTCGACGTCCCCGTCACCCGGCAACTCCGGCTCGCGGCCAGCGGTCGGAGTCAACGCCAGGTAGCCGCCGCCGCTGCGCGCCACGAACGCCTCGGGCCTCCCCGGATCGCCGTACGCCCGCAGCGCGCCGTCCTCGCCCACCACGACGAGCCGGAGTCGGAGGCCGTTGGCGAGGCGGCCGGGGTCGGTCGTACCCCAGCGGTGCGCCACCGACGCCGGATCCTGGTCGCGGCCCGCCGCCGCGAGCAGGGCGGCGACGAGGTCGCGCGGCGGGCCGCCGAGCGGTTGCAGCCCGAACAGCGCGGCGTGGTCCGATCCCGCGAGGTCCGGCTCCGTCGCCGGCGCCGGATCAGCCGGTACGGCAGGCGTCGGCACGTCCGCCGTGGTGGCGACGAAGCGGACCCGCGACGGCACCGGCGGTACGGTCGCGGGCGCGTTCGTCTGGCCGTCCAGGAAGAACACCCCGTGCTCGTCACGCACCACGTTCACGGAGTGCGCCACCGAGCCCGTGGCGTCGTTGACGACCAGGACGCCGCGCGAGCCCACCGGTGCGGCGCGCATCGCGTCGATGACGGCCTGGTAGCCGTCGACCTCCTGCAGGGGCCGTCCCGCGTAGAAGCCCAGCACCCCCACCTCGGTGACGACCGACGCGGGCGCCTCGAACCGGTCCCGCCCACCGACGCGCACCAGCAGATCGGTGACGATCGCCGCGAACACGCAGTTCAGCAGCGACCGGAGCGGGTTGACCCGGTCCAGGTACGGATAGCGTTCCCGCATCTGGTCCAGAGTCATCGGATCACCGACCGGGATCCAGCCGCTGCGATCGACCGGCACCGCGCCCGCCACGTCGGCGGCGGCCGGTGCGGCGCTGCTCGACTCGTCGGGCGCGGGTGGCGAGGTCGGGATCGGCTCCCCATCGGTACGGGCGCGCTCGGCCGGACGCGGCACCGCGTACCCGAAGACGACACCGCCCACGTCACCACCGCCACTGTTCGACGCGGGTGTTGTGGGCACGGGCCCGGGGGCGTGCGGGGTCACGCTCAAGCCTGTGGTCTGCGGGTGCTGCCGGGACCCCGTGCCGGGATCCGGGGTTGAGACGACCGGCGCCGGCTTGCCCGCCGGGGCGTCGCCGATCGTGGTCGGCGGCGAAACCGCCGGGGACGGCGTCGCGGTCGGAGCCGGCGTCGGAGTGGAAGTCGGAGTCGCGGTCGGGGTGGAGACCGGCGTCGCCGTTGACGTGGGGTTCGGCGTCGCGGTCGGGCCCGGCGTCGCGGTCGGGCCCGGCGTCGCGGACGGGCCCGGCGTCGCGGACGGGCCCGATGTCACGGTCGGTGTGGGATTCGGCGTCGTGGTTGGTGTCGACGGCGCGAGGCTCGGGGCCGCCGGGGTTCCGGGCGCGGTCGCCGTCGCAGTGCCCGCCGTGGGCGGCGTCGTCGTCGCGGTTCCGGGCGGGGACGGTGTCGCGGGCGCGGTCGGTGACGTAGGGGCGGGTGGAGTCCCCGTCGTGGGCGGAGTGGAGGCTGACGTCGGGGCCGACGCTGAAGTGGTCGCCGACGTCGAGGCGGCGGGCGACGTCGAGGCGGGCGATGAGGTGGCGGGGTGCGCCGTCGGCGGGCCTGACGCGGTTGCCGGCGCGGGTGCTGACGTCGGCAGTGGAGCGACCGGCGCCGACGTTGACTGTGAACTGGTCGACGTTGTCGTCGAGGCGGCGTTCGACGGCGTCGAGGCGGCAGCCGGCGTGCCGGAGGCGGATGTCGACGGCGTCGGTCCCGCCGACGAGCTGGCCGGCGAGACCGGCGTGGCGGTAGCGGCGGACGGGGCCGGGGACGAGGCGGCAGTCGAGCCGGGTGTCGTCGTAGCCGTCGGGCTACCGCCGGCCGCCGTCGTCATGGACGGCGCGGTGGTGGAGTTGGGCGCACCGGCCGATCCACTCGCCCCGGTTGACGTGCCGGCGGGTGACGACGAAGTGGTCATCGGCGTCGAACCGGTGGGTGTGGCACTGCCGCTCGTCTGCCCGCCCGACGGTCCGCCGACTGTGGCTACCGGTGTGGTGCCGGCGGTCGTCCCGGATGTGGGAGCCCCCGCCGCGCCGCTACCGGAAGTGCCGGTCACCTGAGCGGTACCCGCCGACGGTCCCATCGCAGCCCCCACCCCGGAACTCCCGTTCGAGGAAGCTCCCGGCGCGGAGGCCGACGTCGAAGCGGACGTCGAAGCGGGCGACGCGGCGGCGGGGCCGGCGCCGACGGACGGCGTCGATCCGGCCGGGGCCGAGGCAGACGTCGCCGGAGCCGATGCCGACGCAGGACCCGACGCCGACGACGCAGAGGACGCAGACGCAGGATTCGACGCCGACGACGCCGACGCCGGGGCCGAGGAGGGCGAAGCCGGAGCCGACGTTGAGGACGTCGGCGCGGCGGACGCCGACGACGGGGCAGCCGAGGCCGAGGCCGGTCCGGTGCCTGCCGCCGCCGGACTGGTCGATGCTGTCCCGCCCGAACGAGCGGCGGTCGTCGGCGCGGTGGTCGAACCGGCGGTGGGCGTGCCCAGCGACGCCGGTGCGGCGGTGGCGCCGGACGTATCCGCCTGCGACGCGGCGTCCGAGGTGGGCCGGTCGGCGGCAGTGTCTCCGGCCTTGTCCCCGCCGGTGTCGGCCGACTTCTCCGGCGCGTTCGCGTCGGGCTTCTCGTCGAACCCAGGTTTCTCCTCGACGCCGGGCTTCTCGGCGTCGACGGGCTTCTCGGCGTCGCCGACCGCCTCGGCGTAGGTGGGTAGCCCGTCCACGTCCGGCACGGCCACCTCACCCACGCCGCCGCCGTGGCTGCCGTTGGAGGGTCCGCCCTCGGACGCGCCGCCGATCGTCGCGGCGGTCACCGAGCCCCAGTTGAACGCCTGCCCGAAGATGGCGCCGGTGCTGGCGTCCGCGATGGCACCGCCGGCACCCTGCGCGGTCGCGGAGATGGCGGCGTACGCGCCCTTGAACTGGATGTCCCTGATCTCGCGCATCCCATTGCCGGTGATGCTCTGGGTGGTGCTCGTCCACGCGTTGGCCAGGTGTCGGGCGGCCTCGCCGGCGACGAGGCGGCCCGCGCCGGCAGCGACGCCACCGATCACGCTGCCGACGCCGGACACCAGCAACGACTGGGTGTCCAGGCCGCCGATGCGCAGGCCGCGGGCGATCTGGGCGAGCTGGGTGGCAAGGTCCACGCCGAAGCCGAGGGCGACCTCGGCGGCCAGTTCCGTGACCAGCGTGCGCAGGATCGCGTAGAGGATGCCGCGCGCGGTGGCCACCACCACCGGGATGAAGAGCGCGCCGAAGAGGGTGGCCAGCAGCCAGGCGATGGACGCCGCCAGCACGATCAGCTGCACGATGATCGTGACCTTGGTCTTCTGGATGTCCGCGGCGGCGTTCATCGAGGTCTTGGCGAGTTCGTCGGTGACGCTGGCGAGGGCGTCGAGGACTCCGGGGAGGTCGGAGCGGACCAGATCGGTGTACGTGGTGGCGGCCGACCCGGTCATCGAGTCGCCGAGGGAACGGGCCAACCCGGGCATGTCCTCGCGCAGTGCCCGCAGGACGGTGCCGTGCTCGCTCCACAGCCCGTGCATGCGCCGCAGCATCGCCTCGTTGCCCTCGGGCCACTCCATGCCGACCACGACCTTCAGCAGCCGCTGAAGATCGGGGGGCAGGTCGACGACCCCGGGCCCGGAATCCTCCGCCATCGAATCCTCCGTGCCCTCTGCTACTCGCTGGTCAGCTCCAGCGAGCCGCCGCCCTGCGCGTCGAGTTGCTGGAACGCGTCGGCGATCACGTGCAGGTTGTCGGCGACCCCACCGAGGGTCGCGACCGTCGTGGCGATGTCGGCGAGCTGCTGTTCGGCGGTCCCGACGTAGTTGTTGGCGAACGACTTGCCCGCGTCGTCGTCTCCCCAGCACCCGTAGACGGCGTCGAGGTCCCGCTGCAAGGCCCTGAGCGCCTCCCCGAGTCGGTCGCCGCCGGTCCCGAGCCGGTCGGCCACGCCGTGCACACCGGGAATGTCCGCGGAGGTGATCTCAGACATCAGTTGTCCCCCCGCAGCCGTGCCTGGTCGGCCGGGGACACCGCGCCCGGCGGCAGGACGTCGAGGGAGGCACTGAGGAAGCTGCTCACCATCCGGTCCAGGTCGACCCGGCCGCCGGCCAGATCCTGGAACGAGATGCCGGGCAGCACCTCGTCGCCGGCGACGTCGGTGAGCTGGGTCAGGGACTCGGCGCGGGCCGCCGCTATCGTCTCGGTGACCAGCGCGGCCAGCTCGGCCGGGGCCATCTGGCGGTACCGGGTGGTGTGGAACGTCAGCTTGAGGATCTCGCCGCGGGCGTTCACGGCGACCGACAGCATCCGGTCCTTCGAGGTGGTCGTCGTGCCCTGGGCCATCCGCTCGTGCATGCGTCCCAGGCGTTCGCGTTCCTCGGCGAGGGTCTGCAGGGCGGCCTCGAATCCGGCGGCGGTCTCACCGGTTGGTCGCTGGTCGGTCATGACGGGCTCCTCTCGGGGCGTACGGGTGTCGAGGTCCGGCCGCGTCCGGGCGTTCCCCAGCCGTCGGACGATTCGGCCCAGGGGCCGGGATCGACGGGTGCGGGGATGACGACGCGCCGCTCGCGCTGTTGCGCGCCGACCGCGCCCATGCCCATGCCCATCCCGCCCATCGGCATCATCGGCATCATGGGTGAGCCCGCGCCGGGCGACGCGGCACCGGGCGGGCTGGGTGGGACGTCCCGGTCGGGGTCGAGGTCGCCGGCGAACAGCTCGACGCCGGGAGGCGCCGATCCGGCCAGCTCCCGCCCGGTCGCGGTGACCGGAGGCGGCGGCGGCAGGTCCAGCCCGGCCCGCAGTAGCGCCGCCCCGGTGGACGAGAGGACGACCTGGCCCTGCACGTCGTACCCATCGGGTCGCGTCTGTGGATCCGCGGCCTGGCGGGCGACCAGCTCGCCCAGCCGGTCGCGGGCGTCGGCCAGCGAGTCGCCGGCCCGGCGCAGCGCGCTCGCGAAGTCGGTCGCGGCGAGCTGGTCGAGCACGGCCGCGACGTGGGCGGACGACGACGGCACCGAGGACGACGGGCCCGTCGTCCGGCAGGCCTCGTCGGCGTCACGCAGGGCACGACGGTACCGGTCGGCGAGCTCGGCGAAGGTCTGCCGACGCTCCTCGAAGCGGTCTGCGGCGGCGTAGAGGGTCGCGGGCGGCGTACGGCTCAGCCGGGCCGCCGCCTCCTCGAGCAACGCGACGGTCACGACGGCCGCCCGATCGCCTCGGCGGAAGCCCCGTCGCTGTTCTCCTGCCAGGCCTCGTCGTCGCCCTCCAGCCAGATGCTGCGTTCCCGGTCGCGGGGTGGCTGCTGCCCGTGGCCCTGACCCATCGGCGGCATCATCGGCATGCCCTGCCCGGCGGACGGGTCGACGGCCCCCGGGCCCGCCGGGCCGGCCTGCGCGACCGGGACGGCGGGTCGGAGGTCGGTGAGCGGGCCGCCGGCGGTACCGACACCGCCCGCACTCCCTGCCGAGCCGCCGCCACCGCCACCGGCCGAGCCGCTCCCACCCGAGCCCAGGCCGCCGCCCGAACCGGTCCCCCGCAGGAAGTCGGCGAGGCTGGTCGGCCGGCCGTCCCCGGTGTGGACGCCGTTCTCCTCGGTCAGGTCGTCGAGAGCCTCGGTCGCGCTCTCGCGGGCGTCTTCCAGCGCCTCGATCCGGGTCTTCTCCTCGGCGCTCTCGCCCGGCTGCGCCTCGGCGTCCGCGACCAGGTCGTCGATGGCGGCGTCGACCGCCTCCCGGGCCTCGCGGACGGCGTCGTCGTGCAGGGCATCCTGGGGATCCGTGGTGTCCGCCGATCGGGCCATGTCCTCGAGGGAGTCGTCGAGCGCGTCCCGGGCGTCCTCGAGCGCCGCACGACGCTGCTCCTTGGACTCCGGATCCGCGTCACTTGCCTCGTTCTCCTCCAACAGATCGTCGATGGCGTCGGTGGCCGCGTCCCGGGCGTCCTGCACGGCCTCCGCGGGAGTGCTGGCGTCGCCCTTGCCCAGCAGGTCCTCGATCGCCTTGTCCGCGGCCTGCCGGGCGTCGTCGAGCGCCTGCTGACGCTCGGCGCCACCCGCGCCGGACTTGCCCGACAGGTCCGCGATGGCGTCGTCGGCGGCCTTCTTGGCGTCGTTCAGGGCCTGCTGCCGGGCCGCCTCGGACGGCTGTCCACCGCCCGCGCCGGGCCCGGTGCCGCCACCCGAGCCGCTGGACGGGCCGGAGGACTCGGTCGGCAGGCCGCCTCCCGAGGAGCCGCTGCCCGGCATGCCGCCACCGGCCGACTGCAAACCCTCGATCGCGTCGTTCGCCGCCTTCTGCGCGTCGTCCAACGCCTTCTGCCGTGCCTGCTCAGCGCCACCGGTGCTGCCCTTGCCGCCACCGGAACTGCCCGAGCCCCCGCCGGGCATGCCGCCGCCGGGACTACCACCGCCACTGCCGGGGCTGCTGCCGCTGCTCGGACCCCCGCCACTACCGCTGCCCTTGCCGCCCCCCGAGCTGCCGGACCCGGGGCTGCCACCGCTGCCCATGCCCGGCATGCCACCGCCCGCACCGGCGCCGGAGGTCTCCCCGCTCGGCGCGCCTTCGCTGCCGGACGTACCGCCAGCCGGGTTCGAGAGGCTGTCGATGGCGTCGTTGGCCGCGTTCTGCGCGTCCTGAAGGGCGGCCTGCCGCTCCGCGGCACCGTCGCCGCCACCGGACCCGGAGCCGTCGCTGCCGCCGGCCCCGGAGCCGTCACTGTTCAGCGCGCCGTCGCCGAGGCCCCCGCCGGACGAGCCGCCGGTCGACCCGCCCGCGCTGCCGTCCGGCGCGGCGTCCTGGAGGTTGTCGATCGCGTCGTTCGCCCGGTCCTCGGCCGCGTCGTCCCGCTCGTCGTTGTTGTTCGACGAGGAGATGTCGTCGTCCAACAACGAGGAGTCGTCGTTCGACGAGGAGTCGTCGTCATCCTGGTTGGACGAGGAGTCGTCGTCGTCCCCGTTGGACGAGGACGAGTCGTCCGCCGCGCTGGTGAACACGTTCGGCGGGGTGATCTCCAGCGGGTCCAGCGCCTCGCCCTTGATGACGTACTTGTCGCTCAGCGTCATCAGCAGCTGCCGCATGTGCGGCATCATGATGTTCTGCTCGACCATCTGGTACGCCGCGTCGCGGGCCTTCTGCAACATGTCCGCCGGCGGCGACAGCTCGACCGCGTTGTACGCGTCGTACACCGCCCCCTCGAACAGCTTCTCCTGCTGGTCGGTGAGCTGGTGGAACGTCTCCACCGCCTCCCAGAAGGCGGTGGCGAACACCTTGATGTCGTGCCCGACGTCGCCGACCAGCTGCCCGTACCCCTCCAGCCGGTCGTGCACGGCCCGGCTGTGGTTGAGCAGTTCCGTCGTCCGTTCCTGGAACGCGTCACCGGCCTGGCCGACGAAGCCCGGGTCCAGGGCCGTCTTGATCCGGTCGAACTCGTCGTTGATGCGGGCGAGTTCGGCGGCGGCCTTGTCAAAGGCGGCCCCCGCGTCGTGCCAGGCGTTGCCGGTCTCCGCCGTGTTGTCCACCAGTTCGCTGACGTACGGCTGCAGGTCCGTCCACACGTGCAGCGAGGCGAACGTCTGCCCACGGGGGGCGGGCGTCTGGAGTGAGCCGACCGAATCCTCGGGCATGGCCTACTTCTCGTCGTCCTCGGGCGTGACGGTCGTGGTGAAGCTGGTGCTCTGCGGCACGGACTGGTTGTTCTCGCCGTCGGTGAAGAACCCGCCCTCGTAGTCGTAGTCGAGGACGTCGGTGTCGGTGAAGAGCACCTGTGGGGTGATGGAGGTGTCCGGGAAGACGGTGACGTTCAGGTCCTCCGGCGCCGGCAGGGTGACCTCGATGCTGCCGTCGTCGGCCTTCCGCGCCTCGCCCGTCATCGGGTCCACCTCGAAGCCGAGGCGCGCGCCGTCGCGGTTGACGTTGTCGCCGGTGTCGTACGTCTCCTCGCCATCGGCGGGCGGGATGGTGAGGCCGCCGACCGATGCGGTCCAGGTCTCGATCTCGTCGACGGCCTTGCCCTGCAACGAGTCGCCGTTGGCCTGGTCCTGCTGCTCGAAGATGTCGGCGATGGTGCGCAGCCTGGTGCCGAGTGCCTCGAAGGACGCCTGTAGGTCGAGGGCGTGCTGGCGCAGGCCGGCACCGCGGTCGGCGACCATGGCCTCGAGCCACTGGGCGGCGTCGAGTTTGCCGGCCTCCAGCGTGCTGGTGTCCGCCGCCGTCTCGAAGATCGTCATGCTGCCGTCGGTCATGAGGTCCTCGATCTGCCTCGCCGCGTCGCGTAACGCCGTGAGGTCGATCTCGGTGCTGTCCGAGCTGGCCATTTGCTCCACTGCTCCTTTCCGGACCGAGGTGTGCGTCACGAGGTGCGGGCGGCGGCGGAGAGAATCCCCGCCGCCCCTGCGGTCTACCGGGAGCCGAGCTTCCTGTCGGTCGACTGGTAGTCGGCGAACTTGTCGGCCAGGTCCTTGCTTCGCGCAAGCGTGGTGTCGTTCAGCGTGGTGATTCCGTCCCGGACCTTCTGGGCCTTCGCGTCGTAGGCGGCGACGTATTCACCGTTGAAGGCGAGAACCCTCTTGGCCTCCTGCTCGAGGACGTCCAACTGGGTGATCACGTTGTCGCTGATGCGCTTCATCTCGTCGTAGGCGACGTCCATGGAGTCGTAGTCGTACTTGATGTAACCCGGATCCGTCACGGCGGATGCTCCTTCTCAAGGTTGATGGAGGACGGCGATCAGGAGAGGGAACTGCCCTGCTCCTGGTTGAGCCGTTCCAGTTCCGTCTTGCACTCACGCAGGAACTGCTCGCAGTCGTCGAGGAGCTTGAGGATGCCGATCATGTCCGTGCTCCACTCGTCCTGGACCTTGTTCAGCGTCTCCATGAGGTAACCGGAGTTGGCCGCGTAGAGGTCGTTGACCGTGTCGTCGAGACCCGTACGCTGCTTGTCGAGGTCCGCCTCCGCGGCCTGGTGGTTGTCGGCCGCCGCCTCGATTTCTTCCGGGGTGATGTCGGTGATCGCCATGCTGGCTGCCTCCTGTGCGCCGGTGATCGTTGGCACCGACAGACAACCAGGCGGCGGGCGGGCACAGGTCCGACCGGGAGAGCCGTGGGTCGATCTCCGGGGATTTCCCTCACCGGAGGCGGACGGCCGATCAGGTGACCGGCCGCCAGGTCTGGTCGGCGTCGTAGTTGCAGGTCCAGATGGCCGTGGTCGCCAGGTCCCAGCCGATGTCCACGCACATGCCGCCGTTCACCGGGCTGATCAGGGCGTCGTCGCGCAGGGTCCAGCGCTGGGTGTCGGCACCGTCGCAGGTGGCGGTCTGCACGAGGGTGCCGTCGGTGACGCCGCTGTCGTTGACCTCGAGGCAGAGTCCGCTGCGGGCGGACCGGATCGTGCCGTCCGACCGCACGTTCCACCGCTGCGACACCTTGTCCGGGTCACACGGCTGAATCCGGGAGGCGAGCAGGTCGGTGGCGGCGCCCGCGTCCAGGCACTGGCCGGACCGCTCGTGCGCGAACATCGTCCCCGAGGGCTTCCGGCTCGCACTGGGCTTGGGCGTCCCCGGCTTCGGCGACGCGGGAGGCGGCGCACTCGCCCGCCTCGATGGGGTGGCCGCGGGCGACCTCGACGGGCCCACCGGGGCGGACGGCGACGGCGCGGCCACCGGCAGGACACCGAGGCGGGTGTCGAGCCGGTAGTAGTCGGTGTACCGGCGGACCTGGTCCAGGAAGGACAGTGTCCTCGCGTCCGGTACGCCCCCGGCGCGTCGGACGGTGTCCTCGCCGGCCCGCCACGCGGCGAGCGCGAGCAGGTACGGGTCGCCCGGCAGCCCGGCCAGCTCCTTCGCCAGTCGGCACATCGCGAGAGCGAGCACGCCGACGGCGTCCTCGGCCTTCGACGGCGAGGCGTTGGCGGGGGCGTACCGCTGCCACAGCTCTGGTGGCACCCCGGCGACGCCGCCCGGCGCGTCCGCCCGGAACCCGGACACGGCCATCATCTGACCGGCGAGCGCGGCGGCGGGGACCTGCGGGCACCGCCGGCCGGCGGCGGCGATGACGGGCGCGAGCGTTTCGGGCAGGGGTACGGCGTCCGGGGCTGCCCCGGCCGTGAGGGCCAGCTCGCCGGCGTCCGCGAAGTGCGGCAGGCCCTGGTAGTAGGTGGCGTAGCCGGCGGCCCGGTCGACGTACTCGGTGGCCGAGTCGGGGACCCGACCAGCTTTGGTCACCGCCGGAACGCCGGACCGGAAGCCGGCCAGCGACAGCCGCCACGGGTCGCCCTTGACGCCGGCCTGCCGGATCTCACCGCCGAGCTGGCACATGAGGTGTGACAGGGCGGCCACGGCGGCGGCCGGGTCGGTGCGCTGCGCGCCTGGCCAGGGCACCCAGCGTTGCCACTGCTGATCGTCGAGGCCGGTCAGGCCAGTGCCGCCGGACACCGTGCGCGTGGCGTTCACGTCCACGCCGGACTCGGCCATGAGCTGCCCGGCGATCCGGGCCGAGGACAGCATCGGGCAGGCGTGCCCCGCCGACAGCACGGCGGACATCTGCTCGTCGGACAGCGACCGTCCGACCGTCTCGTCCTGACGCGCGTACGCGGTCACTCCGATGCCGACGGCGGCGGCGACACCGACCGCGACCAGGCCGGCGACCCAGCCACGACCGCGCAGAGACGTCCCACGAGCCCGCACGTTCCGTCCTCCCGATGACGACCCCACGCACCTGCAACGAGACCCGCGGACGCCAGGTTCACGCCGACGACCACCGCCTTCGCAGGGTAGCCAGGCCGGCGGGGGTGATCTCACCCAGGACACGCAGCCGGGCCATTCCACCGTCCGGGTACGCGTCGAGGCGTACCCAGGTGGCGGCGTCCGCGTCCGCGACCAGGAAGCGGTGCCGGGTGTCGGGTTGCAGGCGGGTCACCGGCAGCAGGTCGAACCAGCCGTCCGGGTCGTCCGGGTCGGTGGCGCACCCGCGGACCGCCGCCGCCCCGGGCGCGTTGCCCTTGAAGTGGCTGGTGTCCAGCTCGACGACGCGGACGACGCCGGGTGCGGCCAGGCGCAGCAGGACCCAGTCGTTGCCGTCGTCGCGGCGGCGGGCCGTCTCCCAGCCCTCCCCCATCGTGCGTGCCCGACCGGGGGCGATGAGGTTGTGCGGCGTGCCGTAGAACATGTCGCTGCACCCCACGACGAGACCCCCGTGTTCCAGGGCCGCGAGGTCGACCAGGCCGCCGGCGAGGAACCGGGGGTCCGGGGTGGCCTCGCCGTGCACCCGCAGCCGGGCGACACCGCCGTCCGGGAAGATCGACAGCCGTATGTGGGTGACCCGGTGACCCGGTTCGACGGAGAAGACGTTGCGGGTGTCGCCGGCGAGCGCCACCCGGGGCACCAGGGGCGTCCAGGTCGCGTCGTCGAGGTCCTCGGGTGCCGGATGCCCGTCCAGGCGGCAGGCGTCGACCGCCGCGTACGGCGGGTAGTTGCCGGTGAAGTGGCTGGTGTCCACGACGACCGTGTGCACGATCCCGGGCACGCCGAGCCGCACGATGGCGTGGTCGTGCCCGGGGGTACGCCGACGGCGGGTCTCCCACCCCTCGTACACCTGGCCCTTGGCCCCGAAGGTGGCCGGGGTGAACGTCGGCGGCTTCGGGTCGACGAGGTGATCGGCGGGGGCGAAGAACTCGTCGTTGGCGTGGACGACGCCACCGGACAGTGCCCGGGAGGCGAGGTCGGGAAGTGTGGTCATCGGCTGCTCCGGGAGATGAGGCGTCCCCGTGCCGGTCCGTCCGGCGAGACCGGCTGGCCACGCAGCCACACGTCGCGTACGACGCCGTGCAGCGTCCGCCCGGTGTACGGGGTGACGGGGTGGCGGTGTCGCAGCGCGGTCGGGTCGACCACGAACGGCTCGTCCGGCGCGAAGGCGACGAGGTCGGCGTCGAATCCCGCAGCGATGCGCCCCTTGGTGCCCAGCCCGGCGATCTCGGCGGGTCGCTGCGCCATCCAGCGGACGACGTCCACCAGCCGGTATCCGCGCCGCCGGGCACCGCTCCACACCGCCGGCAGCCCGATCTGCAACGACGAGATGCCACCCCACGCGGCGGCGAAGTCACCGCTCGGCGGTCTCTTCAGCGTCGGCGTGCTGGGCGAGTGGTCCGAGACCACACAATCGATGACACCGGCGACGAGGCCCGCCCACAGCCGGTCCTGGTTGGCGCGGTCGCGGATCGGCGGGCAGCACTTGTACTCGGTCGCGCCGTCGGGCACCTCCTCGGCGGTGAGGCAGAGGTAGTGGGGGCAGGTCTCGACGGTGACTCTGACGCCCGCGCCTCGCGCGGCGGCGATCAGCGGCAGGGCGTCGGCGGACGACAGGTGCAGGATGTGGACGCGCGCGGCGGCGCGACGGGCGGCGTCCAGCACCTGGGCGATGGCCGCCGTCTCGGCGTTCGGTGGCCTTGATGCCACGAAGTCGGCGTAGCGGCGCGACGGCGGTGCGGCGCTGATGTCGTCGGGGTTCTCGGCGTGCACGATGAACAGGGCGTCGACCGCGCGCAGCGCGGTGTCGAGCGCCGGTGGGTCCAGCGGCGGGAACTCCGGCACGCCCGAGTCGACGAGGAAACACTTGAAACCGAGGACGCCCGCGCGGTGCAGCGCCGCGAGGTCTCCGGCGTTGCCGGGCACGGCCCCACCCCAGAATCCGACGTCCGCGTGCACCCTGCCGTCGGCGGCGCGGCGCTTGACGTCGAGGGCCGGCACCGACACGGTCGGCGGGAGGGAGTTGAGCGGCATGTCGACGATCGTCGTCACGCCGCCGGCTATCGCGGCGCGGGTGGCCGAGGCGAAGCCCTCCCACTCCGTACGCCCGGGTTCGTTGACGTGCACGTGGGTGTCGACGAGGCCGGGCAGCAGGGCCAGGTCGCCGAGGTCGGTGACCGGCCCGTCGGGTACGGCATCGTGGTCGGTCACCGCCTCGACACGTCCGTCGGTGACGCAGACCGTCGCCGGCCGTTCGCCCTGCGGGGTGACGACCCGCGTCGAGCGCAGGACGAGGTCGTAGCTCACAGCGCCTCCAGGGTGGCTCGGTCGACGCCGACCTCGTCCGGGTCGAGCGCGCCGCAGTCGAGCCCACGGCGCAGGAACCCCGCGAGCGCGTGTGCGGTCGCTGGTTCGTCCAACACGCCACCGGCCCGGCGGTCCAGGTAGGCCGTGAGGCGTTCCACGGTGGCCGCCCGGCTCTCGCGGAAGAAGGCGTAGGTGGCGGCGTACCGGGTGGGCAACTGCGCGGGATGCAGGTCCCAACCCTGGTAGAAGCCCCGCGCGAGGGACCGCCGGACCAGGCTCGTGTGCAGCCGCCAGGCCCGGTGTACGGCGGTCGCGTCGCCGACCGGGAGCACGTTCGAGGAGCCGTCGCTGAGGCGTACGCCGGTGCCGGCCGCCGCCGCCTGCATGACGGCCTTGGCGTGGTCGGCGACGGGATGCTCCAGCGACTGGTGGGCGGCCGCGATGCCGCAGGCGGCGCTGTAGTCGTACGTGCCGTAGTGCAGCCCGACGCAGCGGCCCTGGGCCGCGGTGATCATGCGGGCGACGGTGGCGGTGCCGTCCGCGCCCAGCACCGCCTCCGGGGTCTCGATCTGCAACTCGAAGCGCAGGCTCCCAGCCGGCAGGGCGTACGCGGCCTCCAACGCCGCGCACAGCAGGGACATGGCCGCGACCTGCTCGACGGCCCGAACCTTCGGCAGGGTGACGACGAAACCGGGCGGGGGTGGACCGAGCGCGTCGAGGAACACGTCGAGGGTACGGATCGCCCGGTCCCGGCTGTCGGGGTCGAGGCTCTTGCAGCGCAGCCCGACGAACGCGGGGCACGGGCCGTCCCGCAGCGCCGTGGCGGCGACCCGGGCGGTCTCGTCCTCCTCGTCGTCGTCGCGTACGCCGTAGCCGTCCTCGAAGTCGAGACGGAGATCCTCGATGGGCTCGGTGGACAGCTTCGCCAGCACGCGGTCGCGCAGCTCCACTCCGAACGGCAGGGGTGGGCACCCGTTCAACGTGTCGAGCGCCTGCTCGCCCCAGCGCCGGCACAGGTCCGGGGTGTACCGGTCCGCCGGCACGTAGACGGTGTGCACCGGCTGCCGACCGGGGGCCTCACCCGGGTAGCGACGCCGCAGCGCCTCGTCGACCGGCGCGAGCCGGCGGTCCAGTTCGAGGCCGGTCCGCTCGTGCAGTCGGCGGCCCATCAGTCGACGACCTCGTACGCGGGCACCGTGAGAAAGTCGACGAACTCGTCGTCCAGCGCGCCCCGCTCGACGAGGGCGCGTGCGTCCGGCCACCGTCCGGCCGCGTAGGCGGTCTCCCCCACGGCGTTGCGGATCCCGGCCAGCTCCTCCCCCACGACGCGTCGGACGAGGTCCGCGGAGACGGTCTCGCCGGTGTCGGCCAGCCGGACACCCTGGTGCGCCCACTGCCAGACCTGGGCGCGGGAGATCTCGGCGGTGGCCGCGTCCTCCATGAGGTTGTTGATGGCGACGGCCCCGACGCCCCGGAGCCAGGCCTCCAGGTATCGCAGCGCGACCGAGACGTTGGTCCGCAGCCCGGCCGAGGTGACCTCGCCGCCCGTGACCGTGAAGTCGAGCAGCCGGTCGGCGGGCACGCGCACCTCGTCGCGCGTGCGGTCCAGTTGGTTGTCCCGCTGTCCGAGGACGCCGTCGAAGACCTCGCGGCAGACCGGCACCAGCGCGGGGTGGGCCACCCAGGAGCCGTCGAAGCCGTCGTTCGCCTCCCGCTCCTTGTCCGCGCGGACCTGCGCGAAGGCCGCCGCGTTCCGCTGCGCGTCACCGCCGGGCACGAAGGCCGACATGCCGCCGATCGCGACCGCGCCACGGCGGTGACAGGTCGCGACGAGCAGATCGGTGTACGCGCGAAGGAACGGCGCGGTCATCGTGATCGCGGCACGGTCGGGCAGGACGGTCCGTTCGCGGAAGTTCTTGATGATGGAGAACAGGTAGTCCCAGCGCCCCGCGTTGAGCCCGGCGGCGTGCGGTCCGAGCGCGTGCAGGATCTCGTCCATCTCGAACGCCGCCGTGATGGTCTCGATGAGCACGGTCGCGCGGATCGCGCCGCGTCCGACGCCGAGCGTGTCCTCGGCGTACGCGAACACGTCGTGCCAGAGTCGCGCCTCGGAGTGGCTCTCCAGCTTCGGCAGGTAGTAGTACGGGCCGACGCCCCGCGCGATCGACTCCCGCGCGTTGTGGAAGGCGTGCAGGCCGAAGTCGACGAGCGCGCCGGCGGCCGGCACGCCGTCGACCAGCACGTGACGCTCGTCGAGATGCCAGCCCCGTGGTCGTACGACGATGGTGGCGAGCGGCCCGTCGGCGCGCAGGGCGTAGTGCCGCCCGTCCGGCGCGTCGTGGGTGATCGTGGCGCGTACGGCGTCGTACAGGTTGATCTGCCCGGCCATCACGTTCGCCCAGTGCGGCGTGTTGGCGTCCTCCAGGTCGGCGAGCCAGACCTGCGCGCCGGAGTTGAGCGCGTTGATGGCCATCTTGCGGTCGGTGGGTCCGGTGATCTCGACGCGCCGGTCGACGAGACCGGGTGGCGGCGGGGGCACCCGCCACTCGGATTCGCGGATGTCCTTCGTCCCGGTCAGGAAGTCGAGTCGACCGGTCCGGGCGATCTCCGCGCGTCGCCGGGCGCGACGGTCGAGCAGTTCGGCCCGGCGGGCGTCGAAGCGCCGGTGCAGCTCGCTGACGAACTCCAGCGCCTCGGGGCTGAGGATTTCCCGTTCGGTCATCGTCGGCACGTGCACTCCTGTCCTCGCTGTCGGGTGGGCCGTCACCGGGATGCGTCGCGCAGCCGACCCGCTGCCCGTCGGGCCCGCAGGAGCAGGTCCCGTTCGTCGACGGTGGTCAGACGGCCGCCCTCGACGACCGGTCGACCGCCGACGAGCAGCAGCTCCACCGGCGGCGGCGCGCCGAGGACGAGGGCGGCGACCGGATCGGCGATGTCGGCGTGGCCGAGCCCGTCGAGACGCCAGAGCGCGACGTCGGCCAGCTTGCCCACCTCCAGTGAGCCGATCTCGTCCGCGCGGCCGAGGCAGCGGGCGCCGCCACGGGTGGCGAGGGTGAGCGCCTCGCGCGCGGTCAGGGCGGTCGGCCCACCCCGCAGGCGGGCCACCAGTAGCGCCTGGCGTACCTCCGCGACCATCTGTCCGGCCTCCTGCGAGGCGGCGCCGTCGACGCCGAGGCCGACGGACGCGCCGGCGTCGAGCAGGTCCCGCACGGGGGCGATGCCCGCGCCGAGCCGGGCGTTGGAGCTGGGACAGTGCGCCAACGACGTGCCGGTCGCCGCGATCCGCCCGATGGCGTCGGCGTCCAGGTGCACGCCGTGCGCGAGCCAGACGTCGTCGCCGAGCCAGCCGAGCCGCTCGGCGTACTCGGCGGGCGCACAGCCGTGCGTGGCCCGGCAGTAGTCCTCCTCGTCCACGGTCTCGGCCAGGTGGGTGTGCAGTCGGACGCCCCGGTCCCGCGCCAACGCGGCGGCGTCCCGCATCAACCGTTCGCTCGCGGAGAACGGGGAGCAGGGGCCGACCGCGACCCGGACCATCGCGTCCGGTGCGGGATCGGAGAAGCGGTCGATCGCGTCGGCCGTCGCGGCCAGCGCGGCGTCGGTGTCCTCCACGAGGTGGTCCGGAGGTAGACCGCCGGCGGACGCGCCGAGGTCCATGGAGCCGCGGACGGGGTGGAAGCGCAGCCCCACCCGGCCCGCCTCGGCCACCTCGGCGGCGAACAGGTCGCCGGCCCCCGCCGGGAACACGTAGTGGTGGTCGGTGGTCGTGGTGCAGCCGGACAGCGCGAGCCAGCCCAGCCCCGCGCCGACGGCCGCCGAGACGTCCTCCTCGCCGATGCGCGCCCACACCGGATACAGCTCGGTCAGCCAGCCGAACAGGTCGGCCTGCTGCGCGAGGCCCCGGGTAACCCACTGGTAGAGGTGGTGGTGGGTGTTGACCAGCCCCGGCGTGGCGAGGCAGCCGGTGCCGTCGACGCGCCGGACGGGCACCGCCTCGTCCGTGGCGGCCGCCGGACCGGGCCCGACGGCGACGATCCGTCCACCCTCGACGACCAGGTGACCGCGCTCGTACTCGCGGCCCGTGCCGTCGACCGTCGCGACCGCGCAGCCCTCGATGACAATGCGCTCCGGCCGGGGCGAGGTCACACGTCCCACCACGACTCGACCCACCGTGGCGCGTCGTCGCGACGCACCGCGCCCTCGATCAGCCCGTACGGGCGGTCGGGGGCGTGGAAGACCTCGTTGGGGTTGTCGAGCCCGAAGGGCGCGAGGTCGACGAGGAAGTGGTGCTTGTTGGGCAGCGACATCCGTACCTCGGTGATCTCCGGCCGGTGTTCCAGCACCCGCTGCCCCATCGCGTGCAGCGTCTGTTGCAGGGAAAGGCTGTGCGTGTCGACGAACGCCTCGACGAGATGCCGCCGTACCTCGCCGAACGAGACCGCCCAGTCGTCGCTCCCGCTCGTCGCGTGTCGCCAGCGGGCGTCCACGGCCGTGGCCAGGATCCGGTCGTGCGCCTCGGGCAACGTCGTGTACGCGTCCCGCACGAAGCCGAAGAACTCCGAGTCGGTCGTGTTCATCAGCACCATCCCGGTCAGCCCGGAGACGACGACGGCGTCCGATCCGTCGACGGTGACCGTCGCCGTCCGCGTCTCGGTCCCCGAGCGGGCGAACGAGTGCGGGCCCAGGCGTCCCCAGGCGTGCTCGTGGATGTCGACGGTCGCCCGGGTGATGGCGGGCTGCGACTCGACGAAATGCCGTGCCAGGCGCAGCCCGAAGTCCTCGATCGCGCCGACGCCGTGGCGGCGGGCGAAGGCGTACACCGTGTTCTTCTGGCTGTCGGTCGGCAGAACCTTGCTGTTGTCGCCGGTCAGGTGGGTGTCGGCCAGGTCGCCGGCGAGCGCGACGCCGACCGTCAGGTCGGTCAGGTCGTGCCGTTCGCCGTGGCGGACGACGTGGACCAGCCGCACTTCGGCCTTGCCGTACTGGTGGGGGCCGAGAACAACGTCCAACGGGTCAACTCCCTCGATACGTCGAATAGCCGTACGGGCTCAGCAGCAGGGGCACGTGCACGTGCCGCCAGACATCCGTGACCACGAACACCACCGACACCTCCGGGAAGAACGCCCCGAGGCCGAGATAGCCGGCGGTGTCGAAGCAGAGTCGGTACGTCCCCCGGGCCCAGCGCCGCTTGGGCACCCAGTCGCGCAGCCGCCCGTCGGGGTCCGTACGCCCCGTGGCGACGTCGATCCACCGGTCGCCGGCCCAGCGGTACAGGTGCACCGCCACTCCCTGGGCCGGTTCCCCACGGGCGGTGTCGAGGACGTGCGTGGAGAGGCTCACTCGTCCATCAGCCTCGTCAGTCGCAGCGCCGTGATCCGGCTCAGCTCGGCCCGGACCACCTCCCGCTCCGCCGCCGCGCCGTTGGCGAGCCGGGCGGTGGCGGCGGCGACGATCTCCGCGGGCGACCGTCCGTTCGCGAAGATCAGGAAGAGGTGGCCGAAGCGCGCCTCGTAGGCGCGGTTGACCTCGTGCAGGGCGAGCCGGGTTGCCTCGTCGCTGTCCGCGACGCCGGCCTGCTCGCGGCGGGACCAGGTCGCGTCCCGCCCGTCGCCGTCGGCCCGTTGCCCGATCCGGGGATGCGCCGCCAACGCCTCGGCGATGTCGGGCCAGGGCAGGGCGGCGAGCGTCGCGGATCCCGTGGTGACGAGCGCCTCCGGGGTGGCGTAGGGACGGGAGGCGACCACGGCCCGCGCCCACGACGGCGACGCGCAGCACGCCGACAACTCCCGCTCGGCGTCGGCCGCCGGCAACGCGTTGAACCACGTCAGACGCTCGTGCACCGGACCTCCCCTCCACTTCGCGGTGGCGGTAGTCAAGCAGCGACATCGAGCCGGGTGCATTGGGCGAGCGAACCGAACTTGAAACATTGCCGCCCTACGGTCTCTGGAGCTTCCTCCAAGGCAAGGAGTTGTCGATGCGACTCAACGACCTCCTGGGCCAGGCCGGCCTCAAACTGACGTTGCTCAGCGGCCACAGCCAGGGCGAGCGGGTGATCCAGCAGTTCTTCACCACCGACCTGCTCGACCCGAGCCGTTACCTGTCCGGCGGCGAGGTGGTGCTCACCGGTCTCATGTGGAGACGCGGTCCGACGGACTCCGAGGTGTTCGCGGCGGCCGTCGCGCGGGCGGGCGTCAGCGCGGTCGGGGCCGGCGCGGCGGCGTTCGGCACCGTCCCGGCCGATGTCGTCGAGGCGTGCGCACGTCACGACGTCCCCGTGTTCGAGGTACCCGTCGAGGTGTCCTTCACCGTCGTCAGCGATGCGATCGGCGCCGCCCTGCGGGTCGAGAGAGCCACCGGACTGGCCGCGACCGTGCATCGGCACCAGGGTCTGATCGCGGCGCTCACCGAGGACGCGCACCTCGCCGACCTGCTGCCGTCGGCCGCCGCCGAGATCCCCTGCTGGGTCCTGTCGCCCACCGGCCGGCTCGTCGCGGGGACCGCACCGATCGACGGCGACCTGTGCGCCCGTCTGGCGCGTACGTTCCTGACCGCCCCTCGGCTGCCGCACGTCCTCGGCGTTGGACGGGACCGGCGCGTCTCGCTCTTCGGCGCGAGCGCCCACCCGGGCCGGCGGGTCGGCGCGTGGTTCCTGGCCTGCGCGGGCGACGTGACCACCTGGGCGCCCGAGCGCCGCCAGGCCGTCGAGGGGCTGGTCACCCTGCTCACCCTCGAACGCGCCCACCTCGACCGGCACCTGCACGTCGAGCGTCGCCTCGCCGCGCTCCTGCTGCGACCGCTGGTCGGCGGGGCCGCGCCCGCCGAGATCGCGGCACGTCTCGAAGCGTGCCGCCTGGACCCGGACGCCACCTTCCTCGCTCTCACCGCCGGAACCGCCACGGCCACGCCCGGCGACCTGCCGCTCACCGTCGTCGAGGAGGTCGTGCGGCCGCTGGCGCCCACGTCGGCCATCGCGGCCGTCGGCGACGAGGTCCACGCGGTCATCCCCGTCGACTCCCCCGGCGAGGTCAGCCCGGCCGACCTCGTGGAGGGGATCCGTCAGGCGACGCGGGCACTGACACCGGCTCTGGGCGGAGAGCGGTTCGCCATCGGGATCAGCGCCGCGGCATCCGGGGTCGACGCGCTGGACACGGCGGTCGAGGAGGCCCGCCACGCCTACCGGTACGCCGTCACCGGGCAGGAGCGGGTGGCGGTGGTGTCCAGCTCAGACCTGTCCTCGCACGCGCTGCTGCTGGCCGGCGTCCCGACCGAGGCCCGACGGGCGTTCCACCGCCGGCTGTTGCGCCCCCTCGCCGAGTACGACCGCGCGCACGACGCCCGCCTCGTGCACACTCTCGACATGTTCCTGCGCTGCGACGGCTCGTGGACCCGCACGGCGAAGGAACTGCACGTGCACGTCAACACCCTGCGCTACCGCATCCAGCGCATCGAGCAGCTCACCGGCCGCAAGCTGCACCGCTTCGACGACCGCGTCGACCTGTACCTCGCGCTGCAGCTGCAACGTCACTGAGCCCCGAGCCCGCTGTGCGAACGCCCAACTCACGGCGCTGAGCGCACGACCGCGTTCGTGTCGTGCGCCAATGGGCTGCGACCTCCCGCACTGCTGAGATGGCTGTCAGGTGAGCCGACCGGGTTCGCGGGACGGGGTGTGCGGGGTGGATCTGAACTCGGTACGGACCGTGGTGCCGGCGGCGTCGGCCGGTCGCTGGCAGCCGGGCGACGCCTGGCTGGCCGGTGGCACGTACCTGTTCTCCGAACCGCAGCGGCACCTCCGCCGGCTCCGCGACCTGACCGGCGAGGACTGGCCGCCGGTGACCGACACACCGCGCGGCCTGGACATCGCCGCGACGTGCACGATCGCGGAGCTGGCCCGGTCCACGGCGGTGCGGCCGACGGCACTGCGGGAGCTGGTCCGGCGCTGCTGCGAGGCGTTCCTCGCCTCGTTCAAGATCTGGAACACGGCGACCGTCGGCGGCAACCTGTGCACGGCGCTGCCGGCCGGCCCGATGATCTCGCTGGGCGCGGCCCTGGACGGCACCTGCCTGCTGCTGACCGCCGAGGGCGGCCGACGTGAGCTGGCGGTCGCCGACTTCGTGACGGGCGAGGGCACCACCGCCCTCGTACCCGGGGAGTTCCTGCGGTCGATGACCCTGCCCGCCGCCACCCTGCGCAGCCCGACCGCGTTCCGCCGGGGATCCCTGTTCGTCGGCGGCCGGTCCGCCGCGCTGCTGGTCGGCCGCGCCGACCCGGACGGGTCGTTCGTGCTCACCGTGACCGCGTCCACGGTACGGCCGGTGCAGCTCCGGTTCGACGCCCTGCCCACGGCCGGGACCCTGCGGCGGGCCGTCAGCGACGACATCCCCGCCGAGCGGTACGTCGACGACGTGCACGGTCTGCCGCGGTGGCGACGCCACCTCACCCTGCTGTTCGCCGAGCAGATCCGCGCCGAACTCGCCGGAAGGAGCACGTGGTGACCACCGGAGGAATCGTGGTCGACGGGACGGCGTGCGCGCAGGCGCCCTGGCCCGGCCAGTGCCTGCGCACCTACCTGCGCGAACGCGGTCGCTTCGGGGTCAAGAAGGGCTGCGACACGGGCGACTGCGGCGCCTGCACGGTGCACGTCGACGGCCAGCCCGTGCACAGCTGCGTCTACCCGGCGGTCCGGGCCCGGGGTCGTCAGGTCACCACCATCGGCGGCCTGGCCACGCCCGACGGCCTGCACCCCGTGCAGCAGCGCTTCCTGGACGCGCAGGGCTTCCAGTGCGGTTTCTGCACGGCCGGGTTCATCATGACGGCCGCCGCGCTCGACGAGCGCCAACTCGACGCGCTCCCGCAGGCGTTGAAGGGCAACCTGTGCCGCTGCACCGGCTACCGGGCGATCGAGGACGCCGTTCGCGGTGACCGCCACGTCCACGAGCCGGCCTCGGGCGCGGCGGTCGGGGCGAACGTGCCGGCGCCGGCCGGTCGGGAGGTGGTCACCGGCGCGGCCCGGTACACGTTCGACGTCGACGTGCCCGGTCTGCTGCACCTGAAGGTGCTGCGCTCGCCCCACCCGCACGCGCGGATCCTGGCCGTCGACACCAGCGCGGCGCTCGCCCTACCGGGCGTCCACGCGGTGCTCACCCACGCGGACGCCCCCGACCGTCGCTACTCGACCGCGCAGCACGAGCACCCGAGCGACGACCCGGCCGACACCCGGCTCCTGGACGACGTGGTGCGCCACGTGGGGCAGCGGGTCGCCGCCGTCGTCGCGGACACCGAGGCGGCCGCCGAGGAGGGCTGCCGACGCGTCGTCGTGCGCTACGAGCTGCTACCGGCGGTCGTCGACCCGGAGGAGGCCATGGCACCGGGCGCGCCGGTCCTGCACGGCGACCGGGGCGCGGAGGCCGGCATCGCCCGACCGGCCGACAACGTGGTCGGCGAGATCCACGCCGAGGTCGGCGACGTGGACGCCGGGCTCGCGGCCGCCGACCTCGTCCATCGGCAGACGTTCCGCACCCAACGTGTGCAGCACGCCAGCCTGGAGACGCACGGGGCCGTGGCCTGGGTCGACGCCGACGGACGCGTGACCGTACGCTCCAGCACCCAGACGCCGTTCCTCACCCGCCGCGCGCTGTGCCGGCTGTTCGACCTGCCGCTGGACCGGGTGCGGGTGCTCACCGGCCGGGTCGGTGGCGGGTTCGGCGGCAAGCAGGAGATGCTCGTCGAGGACCTCGTCGTCCTCGCCGCGCTGCGGACCGGCCGCCCGGTGAAACTCGAACACACCCGCGCGGAGCAGTTCACCGCCACCACCACCCGGCACCCCTTCACCGTCGAGGTGACGGCCGGCGCCCGCCGGGACGGCACCCTGACCGGCATCCGCCTGCGGGTCGTCTCCAACACCGGGGCGTACGGCAACCACGGGCCCGGTGTGCTGTTCCACGGCTGCCACGAATCCCTGTCGGTGTACCGGTGCCCGAACAAGAGAGTCGACGGGTACGCGGTCTACACCAACACCGTCCCCGCCGGCGCGTTCCGCGGCTACGGTCTCGGGCAGGTCAGCTTCGCCGTCGAGTCGGTCCTCGACGAGTTGGCGCGACGCCTCGACCTCGACCCGGTCGACCTGCGCGCCCGCAATGTCGTACGCCCCGGTGAACGACTCGTTCCGCCGGCCGGCCACGACGACGACCTGACCGTCGGCAGCTACGGGCTCGACCAGTGTCTGGACGTCGTCGCCGCCGCCGCGCGGGACGCGGGACCGCCCGCACCGCCCGGTTGGCTCACCGGGCACGGCATGGCCCTGTCGATGATCGCCACCGCGCCACCCGGTGGGCACTACGCGGACGCCCGGGTGACGCTGCTGCCCGACGGGCGTTTCGAGGTCGCCGTCGGCACCGCCGAGTTCGGCAACGGCAGCACCACCGTGCACCAGCAGCTCGCCGCCGAGACGCTGGGCACCACGCCCGACCGGGTCGCCATCCGCCAGTCCGACACGGACCTGGTCGGACACGACACCGGGGCGTTCGGCTCGACCGGCACGATCGTCGCGGGCACCGCCGTTCTCCGGGCCTGCCAGGCGCTGCGCGACCGCCTGCTCGCGCTCGCGTCCACGCACACCGGCGTACCGGTCGCGCACTGCCGACTCGACGCCGACGCCCTCGACTGCGCCGGCGACCGGCTACCCCTGCCGGAGCTGTGGGAACTCGCCCACTCGGCCGGCGAGCAGACGACCGCCGACGGGCACTGCGCGGGCACGCCACGGTCGGTGGCCTTCAACACGCAGTGGTTCCGGGTCGCGGTCGACCCGGACACGGGCGAGATCCGCATCCTGCGCAGCGTCCACGCCGCCGACGCCGGCACGGTCGTGAACCCCATGCAGTGCCGGGGCCAGGTCGAGGGCGGGATCGCCCAGGCCATCGGGGCCGCCCTGTGCGAGGAGGTACGCGTCGACCCGGGCGGTACCGTCACCACCGCCGCGTTCCGCCAGTACCACCTGCCGACCCTCGCCGACATTCCGCGCACGGAGGTCCACTTCGCCCGGACGCGCGACGCCGTCGGGCCGCTGGGCGCGAAGTCGATGAGTGAGAGCCCGTTCAATCCGGTCGCGGCGGCGCTGGCGAACGCCCTGCGCGACGCGACCGGCATCCGCTTCACCGATCTGCCTCTCACCGCCGACCGGGTCTGGCTCGCTCTGCACGAACATCGTTCAGCACCGAGAATTACCTGATGGTCACGTGAACGGGTACGTTACTCGCCATTCACACGGATGACTGACCATGAGCGCGAAGATCAAGCAATCTCCTTCGAGGGCGCCCGAACGGCGCTTCCACCGATGGTTCGATGAGGAGTATCCCTTGCGTTCCCTTCCTATGCGCGCGGCTCTGGCCACGGCGGCGGCGACACTCGTCGTGCTGGGCACCGCGCCGGCCCCGGCGCAGGCCGCGCCGACCGAGGTGCAGATCCTCGGCTTCAACGACTTCCACGGCCGCCTGGAGGCACCCACGGCGGGAGTCGGTGGCGCCGCGCAGATGGCCGGCATGATCAAGCAGTTGCGGGCGGCCAACGACAACACGCTGGTCCTGTCCGCCGGTGACAGCATCGGCGCGTCCCCGTTCATCTCGCTCGTGCAGAA
The DNA here is from genome assembly GCF_044454415.1 of Micromonospora sp. NPDC051543. Classification (NCBI taxonomy): domain Bacteria; kingdom Bacillati; phylum Actinomycetota; class Actinomycetes; order Micromonosporales; family Micromonosporaceae; genus Micromonospora; species Micromonospora sp. NPDC051543. Next base: position 125,584 of record NZ_JBITDT010000011.1, on the reverse strand, counting down.
GGACGAGCCCACGATCGACTTCCTCAAGATGATCGGGGTCGACGCGTCGAGCATCGGCAACCACGAACTCGACCGCGGATTCGACGACCTCAACGACCGGGTCATTCCGCGCGCCGGCTTCCCGTACCTGGCCGCGAACGTGTACCGGGGCACCGAGGCCGCTCCCGGCCGCCTGGCGGAGTCCACCGTGCTGACGGTCGGCGGCGTCCGCATCGGCGTCGTCGGCGCGGTCACCCTGGAGACCCCGTCGCTGGTGTCACCGGCCGGCATCCCGGGCCTGACCTTCAAGGACCCGACCGCCGAGGCGAACCGCGTCGCGGCGAAGCTGAAGGCCGACGACGACGTGGACGCGGTCGTGCTCCTCGTGCACGAGGGCTCGGAGGCGAGCGGCACGGACGCCGCCGCCTGCGCCGCCGTGGCGGACCCGAGCACTCCCTTCGGCAAGATCGTGACCGGCGCCAGCGCCGACATCAACGTCATCATCTCGGGTCACACCCACGTCCCGTACAACTGCTCGTACGACGTGCCGAATCTGGGGCACAAGCGGCCCGTCCTGCAGACCGGCCGGTACGGGGACGCGTTGGACCAGGTCAAGCTCACCGTCGCGGACGGCAAGGTGACCGCGGCCGAGGGCGCGCTCCTCCCGATCAAGGGCTACCCGGCGGACCCGGCGGTCGCGCAGTTCGTGGCCGACACCAAGGCCGAGGCCGACGTGCAGGGCAAGGTGAAGATCGGCGAGATCACCGCCGACATCAAGCGCGCCGTCACCGCCGAGGGCGTCGAGGACCGTGGCAGCGAGTCGACCCTCGGCAACTTCATCGCGGACGTCCAGTTGGAGGGCACCCGCCCGGCCAACCGGGGCGGGGCGCAGATCGCCTTCATGAACCCGGGCGGCCTGCGCGCCGACTTCGTCAAGAGCCCCGACGGCACGGTCACCTTCGCCGACGCCGCCACCGTCCAGCCGTTCGCCAACGACGTGATCACCAAGACCTACACCGGCGCGGAGATCAAGGAGACGCTGGAGCAGCAGTGGCAACCGGCGGGCGCGTCGCGGCCCTTCCTGCACCTGGGCGTCTCGAAGGGCTTCAGCTACGTCTACGACCCGAACGGTCCGGCCGGCAACCGGGTCATCGCCGACCGCATCTTCCTCAACGGCACGGTCATCGACCCGAAGGGCACCTACCGGGTGACGGTCAACTCGTTCCTGGCCTCCGGCGGCGACAACTTCAAGGCGCTCGCCGGCGGCGTCGACCCGCTCGCGACCGGCGACAACGACCTCACCGTGCTCGTCGACTACTTCCGGGCGAAGTCCCCGGTCACCGCCGACACGGTGGAGCGCGCGTACACCGTGGACCAGCCGGGCGCCCCGGTCGGCGGCGGCCCCAGCGGTGAGCCCACCGCCAGCCCCACCGCCAGCCCCAGCGGCGGCACCGGCAACGGCGGCGGGGCCGGCGAACCCGGTCTGCCGATCACCGGCGTCAAGGCCCTCACGATCGCCGGCGCCGGCATCCTCCTGCTGCTGGCCGGCGCCGTCGCGCTCGTCGCGGCCCGGCGGCGGCGCATCCGCCTGACCGTCGAGTGACGCGGAGCTGAGACGAACGGTCGTCTCCGGAGGCCCGCGCGGGCTTTCCGGAGACGACCGTCGGGCTCTCAGACCGCCCGGGTCAAGCGCAGCAACCGCCAGACGGTACGCAGTGACACGCTCGGGTGGAAGCCGACGTACTCGGGCGTCACCCGCGGCTGCCACTTCTCCTTGAACTCGGCCTGGCTGCGGGCCGGGTAGATCCAGTCCCCGTGCTCGGCGATGAACCCGACCAGCCGGTCGGTGCCCCGGTGGCTGCCACCGGCCGGCTGGTGCCGGGGCGACAGCTCCCGAAACGGCGTGAGGCCCAGGTGCAGCCACCGCGCGCCCTCGGCCTGGAAACGCTGCGACGCGACCACGAACGCCAGGTCGACCGCGCCGGGTGGCGCGTCGGGCTCACGGCGCGTGATGTCGTACAGCCATCCGCCCTCGCGGCCGAACGCCGGGGAGTACGACACGTACGCCACCGGCTCACCGTCGGACAACGCGAGGAACAGCCGGCGTACGGGATCGTCCTGGCGGGCCCGTTCACCGACCAGGAACTCGATCTGCTTGACGTGCCGGCCCTTGTCCGCGAGCCAACGGGCGTCCAGGGCGTCCAGCCGCGCGGCGAGCGCCGCGTCGTACGGCACGTCCCGGCCGGCCTCGACCACGGTGACCCCGGCCCGCCGGGAGCGCGCCAACTTGTTGCGGACCTTCTCGAACTTGCGGCCGCGCAGGGTGAAGCTGTCCAGGTCGATCGAGTACGCGGCGCCGAGCTGACTGAGCTGGTAACCGAATTCGGCGTACAGGTCGAGGTCGTCCGGGGTGAGCTGGACCGCGCACAGCCGCCGGCCCTCCTGCTGCGCCCAGCCGTGGAACGCCCCGAGCAGCCGCTTGCGGTCCTCCGGGTCGGCGTAGACGCTGCCCAGTTGCACGGCGTGCCGCCGCCCGGCCGGCCGGTACGCGATGAACCCGTCGAGACCGGGCACCGTGAAGTGCCGCGTCTCCCTGTTCAGCGCCAGCGCGGCGCTGGAGTGCTGCGCGTGCCGGCGCAGGACGGCCAGGGCGGTCATCGGTTCCATGGCGGCGGCCTCCACCTGTCAGGGAGCGGACGGGTCGTGGCGGGTCGCCGCGCGCCGGCGTGCCCACGCGAGCTGGACAAGGTCCACGGCCTCACGCCCGACGGCCGAGGCGGGTTCGCCGCCGGTGACGCGGTGGGCGACGGCACCCACCAGCCGGGGCAGGGTGAGCAGCCGGTCGGCGTCGAGCCGGTCACCCATCACGTCGTCGAGCCGGCCCACCGCCCGGGGGTTGCGCTGGAGGCCGGCGAGGAACGCGTGCTCCATCGCGGTGACCGTGCCGCCCCGCCCGATGTCCTGGCCGTACCAGTAGTTCGGCAACTCGGCCCGGTCCCGGTCCCGAGCCCACCGGGCCAGCCCCGACGACAGCGCCGCCGGCCGCTCCCAGTGCGCCGTGAGCACCGCCGCGAGTGCGCGGGCGTTGCGCAACGCGTCGTTGATCCCGTGTCCCAGGGTGGCGTCCTTGGCGTGCCCGGCGTCGCCCACCAGGGCCCAGCCCGGCCCGAACGGCTGCCGGAAGAAGGACGGGTACCGCACCACGCGGTGGAGGTCCCCCACCGGCTCGCCGGAGGCGGCGAGGTGGCCCACCTCAGGGCTGACCGACTCGACGTGCCGCAGGAACCCGGCCACCTTCCGACCGGCCAGCTCGCCCTGTAGGCGCTCCGGAGGTTGTGCGATGACCACGAAATCCTCGGGACCGGTGGGCAGGATCGAGACGATGTGCACCCCGACGCGGTGCCACAGCAGCGCCGGCGGGATCCGTACGCCGGTGAAGTACCGCCAGAGCAGGGCCCGTTCGCTGCGCGCCGTCAGGTACTGCCGGGCACCCACCCACCGGGCCACCGACGAGTTACGGCCGTCCGCTCCCACCACCAGCCGCGCCGACACGTCCCGGACCGAACCGTCGGCACGCTGCACGGTCACGCCGGTCACCGTGCCGTCCGCGCCGCGCCGCAGACCGACGACGGCGGTGCCGGTGGAGGTCTTGGCGCCGGCGGCGACCGCCCGGTCCAGCAGGATCTGGTCGAGGACGTCCCGAGGCGGACACAGCCCGGGATCGTCCGGGTGGCGGAAGTGCAGCTTCACGTCGTCCAGCCGGACCCACACGTCGTGCAGCGGCGGCACGCCCTGTGCGACGACGGTGTCGTACACGCCCTCGGTCCGCAGGTCCTCGGTGCCGTGCAGGATGTGCGTGGACAGGGTCGGCGCGGGCAGGTCACCCCGGTCGAACACGGCCACCGACAGACCGGCCGCCGCGAGCCGGGCCGCCAGCGCCGAACCGGCCACCCGCGCTCCCACGATCACGACGTCGACCTGCTGCTCCACGGCCGGGTCCCCGCCCGCGACCGGGCGGCCCGGCCAGGCGACCGCAGGCTCCTCGGCCGAGGCCGGCGAGTGTGTGGTCGCAGAAGCCAGCGGCTCTCGCGCAGGATCCGGCGGCTCGGTCGCGGAGGCCGACAGCTCCGTCGGCCCGGCCAGCACAGCGGGCCCGGCGAGGGCGGGTGGGGTCGGCGAGCGGCGGGCGGGGGCGATCTTGTCGGCCGCGTCCAGTCCGCGCAGGTAGCCGGCCAGCAGCAGATTGCCGATCCGGCCCGTCGGCATCATTCCCGCAGTGCTGCGCAGCCAGGGCAGCTCCGGCAGCGACGCGGTCGGGTCGGCCGCCGTCGGATCCGAGCGGTCGGCCAGCCGGGGGGCGAGCAACTCGGCCGTCAGCGCGGAGAGGGCCAGGCCGTGCCCACACCACGCGCCCGCGAACCACACACCCGGCCGGCCCGGAACCGGACCGACGATCGGCAGCCGGTCGAACGTGGACGCCGTGACGCCGGACCAGAAGTCGGTCACCGGCACGTCCGCCAGCGCCGGAAAGGTCGTGGCGAGTTCGCGGACCAGCCGGTCCCGAACGGCGGCGATGCCGCGCTCGTCGACGCGCGGCTCCAGCAGGGCGGGACCACCGCCGAACAGCAGCCGGCCACGGGCGGTCATCCGCAGGTAGTTGAAGAACGACCGGCTGTCGATGGCCGCGCCGCGCCCGTCCCAACCGGTCCGCGCCAGCAGGTCGGCGGGTACGGGGCCGGTGCGCAGGACATGGGTACGGATCACCGCGACGTTCCGGGTGAACAGTCCCAGCCCGGTGGTGAAGCCGTCCGTGGTCAGGGCCACCCGTCTGGCGCGTACCCGATGTCCCCCGGCCGTCACCGTGACCGGGTCGCCGCCGGTGATCGCGGTGACCGGCGTGTCCTCGGCGATGCGCACCCCGGCGGTGAGCAGCGCCGCGCGGAGTGCCTGGACCAGCAGCCACGGGTTGACCAGCGCCACGTCGGGATAGCACAACGCGCCGTGGTAACGGCCGCTGCCCAGGCGCTCGGTGGTGCCGTCGCGGTCCAGGTAGGAGGCGTCGAAGCCGAGGTCGCGCAGGGTCTGCGCCTGACGTCGGAGCGATCCGGCGTGTGCGGGCGCCGACGCGGCCACGAGCTGGAAGCCGTCCGTCAGCTCACAGCCGTCGGGCAGGGCCCGGGCCAGCCGCCGCAGCGCGGCGATCCCGTCGAGCGTGGCGGCGAACATGGTCCGGGCCCGGTCCCGTCCGTACCGTCTGACCAGTGTCGTGATCGGGCCGCCGACCCCGGGGCCGACGATGCCGGTGCTGTGTCCGCTGGCGCCGGAGCCGACCTCGGTGGCCTCCAGGACCAGGATGTCGCGGGCGGGCAGGTGGTTCGTCAACTGGTACGCCAGCGCGAGCCCGGCCAGCCCACCGCCGACGATGACGACGGACGCCTCCTCGTCGCCGGCGAGGGCGGGCAGTCGCGCGGCCCGTGGGTCGTCGCGTTGCCAACCGCTCGCCGCGGAGCCCGGCCGGCTCATCAGGCCACCGAGGTGGGTCTCGACGTGGCCGTCGGGACCGGTGCGTCGGCTCGCCCGGCCGGGGCCGGCGACGGACGGCCGGTCACCTCGCGCAGCAGCGCGTCGAAGGCGGGCAGACGCTTCGGCTCGAACGGCACGCCGAAGGGCTTGAGCTGGTTGCCGAAGAGCGAGCGGTCACCGAAGAGGTGGATCGGCACCGCCAGCAGCGCCCATTCCGGCCCGATCAGCCAGGCCCAGAGCGCCACCACCAGTCCGGCGCTGAGCAGGCTGTGCATGCTGTTGTAGAGGACGTAGTACGCCTTCGGAATCCGCCCGTCCGGGCTGCGGTGGTAGGCGATCGCCCCGGGGATGTAGCCGATCAGGTCGATGTAGAGGAACAGCCCGATCGCCGGCAACCACCGGATCTCGTCCCAGTGCGCGATGAACAGGCCACTCGCCAGCGCGAGTCCGGCGAGCCACTCGGCGCGGTGCAGCCGGGCGGTGGTCGGCGTGTCGAACGTGTTCAGCTGGTCCATCGTCAGGCCTTCCCGCTGACGCCGACCGACGCGGTCGCCAGGACGCCGTCCGGGATGGTCACCGCCGGGAACAGTCCCCGCAGGACGTGGTGGATCGTCTCGGTGAGGACCCGCTCCGCGACCGGGTCGATGATGCTGGCGAGACTGGGCACGCCGAAGTCGAAGCTCGCCACGAACGTCATCGCCACCCCGTCCGGGTCCTGGCGCAGCGTCCACGCGCCGGAGAACTCGTCGAAGTCGCCGTCGATCTGGTCGAACTCGATCGTCAGACGGTCGCGGTCCAGGTCGTCGGCCTCGGTCCAGGCCAGGATCCCGTTACGGAACAGGACCTCCCACGAGCTGACGACCCGTCGCGCGTCGGCCGGCGACTGCACGGTCACCGCCTGGACCACGTCGACCAGGTGTGGGTAGCGCTCGAAGTCGACCAGCTGGTCGAACACCGCGCCGCCGTCCCCACCGGGTAGGAATGCCTGAATCTCGACCCGTCGCATGTCAGTGGACCCCCAGCCGGTCTGCTGTCGGATAGCGGTGGCCGAGCGTGCGCAGCGCGCCGTCGAACGCGTCGACCAGGAGGGCGACCTCGTCGCCGGAGAGCACCGCGGGTGGAGTGAGGCGCAGCACGGCGCTGGCGTTCAGCGAGTGGTTCACGATCACCCGGGCGTTGAGGAGTTCGAGGATGGCCTCGCCGGCGAGCCCCGGACCGGCGAACTCCACGCCGATCAGCAGCCCGACGCCGCGTACCTCACGAACCAGGTGCGGGTAGCCGGCGGCCACCGCCCGCAGTCGGGCCAGCAACTCGTCGCCGAGCGTCGCCGCGCGCTCGATCAGCCGCTCCTCGGTGGCGACCGTGATCGCCGCGCGGGTGGCCGCCATCGCGATCGGCGCGCCGGAGAACGTGGACGTATGCAGGAACGGGTCCTTGTCGAAGGCCTGGAACGCCTCGGCGGTGGCGACCACGGCGGAGACCGGCACGATGCCGCCGGACAGGCTCTTGCCGGCCAGCAGCACGTCCGGTGTCACGCCCTCGCGGAGGGCGCCCCACCAGTGACCGAGGCGGCCGACGCCGGTGAGGATCTCGTCGAGCACCAGGAACGCGCCGTGCTCCCGGCACAGTCGGGACACCTCGCGCAGGTAGCCGGGCGGTGGGACGACCACCCCGCCCTCGCCCTGCACCGGTTCCATGATCACGCAGGCCGGCGGCCCGGCGGCCAGTACGGCGCCCAGCGCCTCGGCGTCTCCGTACGGGACGTGCGTGACGTCCGGCAACAGCGGGCGGAACGGGCGCTGGTAGAGGTCCTGCGCCGTGACGGAGAGCGCGCCCATGGTCTTGCCGTGGTAGCCGTTGACGGTCGAGACGAGCCTGCGCCGGCCCTGGACACGGGCCATCTTGATGGCCGCCTCCACGGCCTCCGCGCCGGAGCCCGCGAAGTGCACCCGGGTCAGCCCGGGCGGCGCCACCGCGACGAGCGCCGCCGCGGCCTCGGCCACCGACGGCTCCAGCATCAGTCGGGTGGCTATCGGATGGCTCTGGATCTGCGCGACGACCGCGGCGACCACGGCCGGGTGCCGGGCGCCGTGCAGGAAGACGCCGTAGCCGCCCACGTTGAGGAAACGGTCGCCGTCCGAGGTGTACACCCACGCGCCCTCGGAGCCGACCTCAACGTGCCCGCCGAACATGTCGCCGAGCTTGGCGCGACCCCGGGACAGGAACCGACGGTAGTTGTTCCGGACCTGCTCCCGTACCTGGTGATCGGTCTCTACGCTGCTGGCTGTCACCACTCCTCCTAGCTGACCACGAGCGGCTGGCCGCCGAACCAGGCCGTCAGTTCCGCGGCGGTGCTCACCCGCGACGGTGGGTGGAAGGCGACCGCGTGCGACGTGGCGGCGAGATAGGCCACCTCGGGCGAGGAGATGAACGCCATCCCACCGAGCAGATCCACCGACCCGCGCACCGCCGTGGCGATCGCGTTCGCGGCGGCGAAGCGCACCACGAGCGCCCGGCCGAGGGCGTCGTTGCCGCCGTCGCCGTCGTCGAGGCTGCGTGCCGCGCCGTCCAACATGATCGCCGCGCCCTGCACGGCGGTCGCCACGTCCGCCCGCTCGGTGACCGGTCCCCGGCCGCTGGTGATCGCGCGCTCGACCAGCGCCGACGCCACCCCCAGGTAACACGCGGTCACCAGGAGCTGGAACCAGACGAACCCGATGGTCTGCAGGTCGTCGAGCTGGCCGTCGAGCGCGACCTCCGGATAGACGAACAGGTCCGGATGCACCTCGACGTCGTTGAGCAGCACGGCGTCGGACTCGGCTCCGGTGAGCACCGGCGACGCCCAGAAGGGCTCGATCGTGATGCCCGGCGACTCCGCCGGGATGAGCGCCACACCCAGGCGGGTGCCGCCGTCCTCGGTGGGCACCGCGACGCTCGCGGTCAGCAGGTCCATCGAGGCGGAGAGGCTGCACGGGCGCTTCGCTCCGGTGACCCGCCAGTTCCTGCCGTCCCGCCGGGCGGTCATGGTGGGCGTCAGGATGCCGCGACCGGCGTGCCCCTCGGCGAAGCCGGACGCGACCAGCCGGCGATCGGTGGCCACCGCCTCCAGCAGCATCCACTCGAACCCGACGTTCGCCCGGGCCAGGGCCACCAGGCCGGCGACCGAGAACTGGTGCATCGTGGTGGCGACCGCCAGCGACGGCGCCTGCGCCGCCAGGGCGCGGGTGACCCGCACGGTCTGGAGGGCGGACGCGCCGAGCCCCTGGTAGGTCTTGGGCACCACCAGACCCGCGCCCCCCGCCTCCCGGAAGAGGGCGACGCCCGGCCCACCCGGGCGTTCCAGCTCCATCAGGGGAACCTCGCCGAGCCTCTTGAGCAGGCCCGGAAGCAGCATCTCGCAGGTGTCCCGCTCGGTGTCGAGAAAACTCATGCGGCCAGACCCTCCCGCTCGGCACGCAGCGGCGAGGCGAGGGCCGCCCGCCGGGGTTGGACGTCGCGGCCGATGCTGATGCCCTGCAGGTGCGACGTACGCAGCATTGGATAGTTGCTCTCGCCCCCCGGGCCGCCGGTCAGGCCGGCGCCACCGTGGGTGGACAGGTACGGAACGAACCCGATGTGCGAATCGTTGATCTTGAGTAGGCCACCGTTGTGCACCCGGGCCACGAACTGCTCGACAACGGACTCGTCGCCGGCCCAGACCGAGTTGCGCAGGGCGTACTCGTTAGTGTTGAGGAAGTCGATGACGTCGTCGAGCAGGCCGTCGCCGTGCTCCGGGTCGGGCACCACGACCGGCAGCAGCGGGAAGAAGGTCTCCCGGGCCACCGCCCACACCGCCCGGGCGTCGGCCAGGCCGTTGACCCGCAGAACGGTCGGCTCGACGAACACCCCGGTGGACGAGATCGAGCCGTCCAGCTCCATCCGGTTCCCACCGGCGAGCACCTCGGCGCCGCACTCCGTGGCCTGCTCCACGTACCGGGCGAACTGGTCGCTCTTGAGCACCGGCGACAGCAGCACGTCCGGGTCCTCGGGATGACCGGGCCGGATCTTGCGGGCGTGGCTGATCAGGCGGGCCAGCAGACGGTCCGCGATCGCCGGGTGGGCCACCACGTAGTTGGGAACCATGCAGATCTGGCCGGACCCGAAGAAGCTCTCGGTGAGCGCCTCGGCGGCACGGTCGAGATCGGCGTCGTGCCACACCACGCAACCGTCGTTGCCGGCCAACTCCAGGATCGGCTTCTTGCCCCGGCGTACCGCCTCCGCACCGAGCGGGATGCCGAGTTCGCTGCTGCCGAAGTAGAAGATGTCGTCGACGAGCGGGCTGGCCAGGAACTGGTCGAGGATCCGCTTGGGCGGACCGCACACCACATTCAGGGTGCCGGGTGGGGCACCGACCTCGTCGAGGATCGGCGCCACGATCTCGCGCAGCACGAACATCACGCCGTAGGGGCTCCCGCGCGGCGCCTTCACGACGAGCGCGTTGCCGGCGGCGAGCGCGGGAACGCCGAGCAGCGAGTTGACCGCCGCCGCGTTCTGCGGTGGGCTCAGCGCGACCACGCCGTCGGGCTTGCGCACCACCAGTAGACGCCGGTTCGTGTCGTCGTACTCCCGGTGCATCTGCTCCGCGCACAGCCCGATCGTCTCGGGGCTCGTCCCGTGCAGGCACCCGGCCAGCTCCCACTCGGCGAGTGCGCGGGGATGCCCCTCTTGGACGAGGACCTCCACCACCTCGTCGTGCCGCCGGCGCAGCTCCTCGTGGAGTCGGTGCGCCACCTGGAGTCGTACCCGAAGAGGCATCGCGCCCCAGACGGGCGCGGCCGCCGCGGCGGCCTGGATGGCCTGCTCGACGACGGCGTCGTCGGCCACCGCGCAGCGGGCCAGGACGCTCGCGTGGTCGTCGCCGTCGTGGCGACGGCCGCGGTCCAGGTCACGCTTGAGGGAAAGCTGGGGCAGCATGTCGTCGAGCACCGCCGAGGCGCGCAGGCAATGTACCCACTTGTCCGCTGGAACGTCCTGACCTGCGATGTAGGACCCGTACGATCGCAACGTCGCAGCCCCCTCCCATAAGCGAGTCTGTGCTACTAATTCATTAGTCGAGGAACGGTCGAACCATAGATGCCCTCGTTGAAGGGTGTCAACGAACCTTTGAGCAGAGGCAAGATGCCGACACACGACGCGGAAGCGCCCAGGAAAAACCCCACGCGGTGGATTCGGATCGGATCGGCATCACTGGCCGCGCAGATGCTCGCCCTCGGCGTGCCGGCGGCCGTCGCGCCACGGTGGTTCTTCGACTGGTTCCCGTTCGGCGGGGGCTGGGTGGCCGCCGGTGGCCCGTACAACGAGCACCTGCTGTCCGATCTGGGCTACGCCTACCTGGCGTTGGCGGTCGTCCTCGGGTGGGCGGCCGCGCGGCCGGTGCGGGAGTTGTGTCTCGCCGCAGCGGCCGCGTCGGTTGTCGCGAACACGCCCCACCTGCTGTTCCACCTGGCCCACGCGGGGGCGCTGCCAACCGTCGACAGCGTCGCGGAGAACGCCCTGCTGGCGCTCACCGTCGTGGTGGGACTCGCGGTCTTCTTCGCCGCGTACCGTCTGCCGGCCGGCAACGCCGCCGGGCAGACAACCACCGATGTCCCGCGCGAGCGGCCGTAGCCCGCACGCCGACCGCCCGGACGGTCGGCGCTGGCGTGCGGCGTAGCCCGTCCGAGCGGAGTGTCGCTCGACGGTCAGGAGCGGCTGGTCGGCCAGATGCGGCGGGCCGGGCGACCGTCGGCCGCGGGAAGCGGACGGGTCGACTCCCACAACCGCCGCCACTCGGCGGCCTGCGGCCCGGCGGTGGACGCGATGGCGGCGGCCGGCGCGGTCCGCAGTGAGCGGTACCAGCCGACCTCCTCCTCCACCCACAACCGACCGATCGCGGCGGACATCCGCTCGTGGAACGCCCGCGCCCCCTCGCCCTCGCGGGGCCACAGTGGCCGGCCGTAGCGCACCACCACCGTGCGCCGACCGGGCACCGGCCAGTTCCGGCCGCGCGGCATGGCGCCGAACGTGCCCCGCAGCGCGACCGGCACCGCCGGCACGTTGTGCGTGCAGCACAGGTGCGCGGCGCCCAACCGCATGCCGCTCATCCAGCCGTCGGTGGACCTGCTGCTCTCCGGAAAGAGCAGCAGGCTCCAACCGTCGCCGAGCAGCTTGGTCGCGAGGCTGCGTAGCCGCCGGTCACCCTGCCGCTCGATCGGGAAGGCGTTGAACACCAGCGACGTCACGACGGCGCGCCAGCGCGCGTCGAAGAAGTAGTCGGCGGCGGCCCCGACGGCCAGCCGCCGCGCGAACCGACGGGGCACCGAGCCGAGAATCAACGGCGTGTCCAGGTGACTCGCGTGGTTGGAGACGAAGACGGCAGGCCCCTGCAAACCGTCGAGGTACTCCGTGCCGCGGATGACCGGATGGGTCTGGGTCCAGGCCACCGACTTGAGCACGCCCCGCTGCAGGCCGAAACGGACCGCCCCCGCCGCCCGGGTGCGGGCCCAGGCGGTGGGGAACTCGGAGCGTTCACGGCGAATCTCGTACGGCTCGGCGGAGCGGGGCGTCGTGGCCCGGCCACGCCAGTCGCGGCGACCGCGCAACAGCCGCACCTCGTCGATCAGGCGCACGTCGCCTCCCGGCTCATCGGACGTCCGCCAGCGTCACCGGCGGGGCGTGCAGGTACGTGATGCTCGGGCTCGACCCGACGGTGTCGCGCGCCATCTCCAGCGCGTCGGCGAGCGAGGACGCCGCCCGGAAGCCCATCACCGCCGCCGTCTTCCGGTCGGCGCCCACGAAGATCACGTCGCCGAGGTGCTCCATCGCGTGCGCCCCCCAGTACCACATGTAGAACGGGTGCACGCCGTGGTACGCGTAGCTGGTCCGGTACAGGTGCCGGTACCAGGGGTCCTGCGCGTACTGCTGCTCGTACTTCGCCTCGATCGCCGCCGGGTCGGTGGTCTGCGGCAGGACCTCCTCGAAGAAGTCGATGTAGCTGGGGTGGTGCACCGGGTGGAACTCCTTGGGCATCGGGTGGTAGAAGATGCCGACCCCACCGCGCCGCACGATGGGCTGGTTGCGGTAGAGGTTGAAGAAGTAGCCCAGGCCCAGCGACATCACCAGGATCGGGTTCATGATCGAGTTGACGTTGTACGGGCAGATGAAGGGCAGGCCCCACACGCCGATGTCACTCTGACCCTGCACCTCGGTGAGCTGCTGACGGTGCACGTTGGCGAGCGTGAGCGGGTGGACCGAGTCCGGACGGCCCGCGTTGACCCCGGTCACCCCGTACGGCGCGTCGTTGTTCTGCCAGACGCGTCGGCGCAGCTTGGCCGGCGTCAGGTCGTTGGCCCGCTTGGCGGCCAGGTAGGACAGCTGGTCGCCGATCCCCCACTCCCATTCGCGCTTGTTGAGGAAGCCGACCTGGTTGGGGAACGAGTCGAGGTTGAGGGTGGTCTCGACCGTGAAGACCTTGACCGCCTCGCCCAGCACCTCGGCCATCCGGTCGTACGAGTGGTGCATGGCCGAGTTCGGCGGGTCGTTGAAGGAGCGCGAGTGGCGCAGCGTGTGGACGTTGTGGTGGTGGCGCAGACTCCGGTAGGAGCCGAGACCCACGGTGACCGACTTGCTGCCGCCGCTCATCGCGGTGAGGTTGATGTTGGCGTACACGATGAGATCGCTCTCGGCCGCCCGCCGATTGATCTCCACGTCCTCGCCGTGCGGGGTGGTGCCGAGGTGGACCAGACCGTCCGGGTCCTCGGCGTCGTGATTCTTCAGGTGCTTGGGGAAGAACGCCCGGAAGACCCGCTCGCCGACGATCCGCTTCAACTCGGCCGGCGTCATCCGCCGGTGCAGCGAGTTCGCCGCGATCAGCTCGACGTCGTCCACACCGGCCTCGGCGGCGAGCTCCAGCACGTTCTCGATCACCCGCTGCCGGATGTCCGGCGGGCGCATCTGCGGCAACGGGAGCGACAGGTCGTCGAAGACGATCGTCAGTCGCATCCCGGGGCGCAGCAGGTCGGGCAGCGGCGGCGAGTCCACCGGGTGCAGCAGCGCGCGCTGGATGGCGGCGTCGACGTTGGCGATGGGCGGAAGCGAGTCCGGCGGGTACACCACCCGCGTGCCGAGCGGGAACCGCTCGAGGAGGAAACCCTCCCCCTGGTGAACGAGCAGCGGCGGCGTACGCTCGTCGACCTCGAGCACGAAGCCAGGTCTGCTCATGAATTGTCCTTTCGTCGTTCCGGCTCGTGCCTGTGCGTCGGGCTGCTTGGTCAGTTGCGGCTGGGGTCGAAGGCGACCTTGACGGCGCCCAACTGCCCAGCCTTGGCGGCGTGGCCGAGCGCCTCGCGCCACCGCGACAGCGGGTAGATCGCGTCGACGTAGCCGTCCAGGGGCGCCTCGGCGGCCAGCGCCATCGCCTCGGCGAACGTGCCGCCGACGGGCTCGTCGGCCTCCTTCACGTCGGCGTCGGGCTCCGCGCTCGGGCTCGCCGCCGCGCTGCCGCTGGAGGCGTACGATCCGACGAGGTTCAGCTCCCGGAACCAGACGGGTGTCAGGTCCACCCCACCGGAAGGCATCCCGGACAGCAGCACCGTCCCGCCGGCCCGGACCAGCCGCAGCGCCATGTCCAGGCCGGCCCCGGCACCGGTGCACTCGAAGGCCACGTCCGCCCCGCCGAGGAGGAAGTCGCCGCCGATCATGGGTTGCTCCAGCGTGCCGCCACAGGCCCGGCGTACCGCGCGGGCCGCGCGGGACGGCTGGAACACCTCGGTGGCCCCGAGCTCGCGGGCCCGGGCGTGCTGGTGCGCGTGCTTGGCCACCACGTAGATGGGACCGGCCTTGGTCAGGGCACGCAGCGCCAGCAGGGTCAGCAGGCCGACCGTGCCCGCGCCGACGATCAGCACGGCCGCCCCGGCCGGCACCTGCGCCCGATGGACCGAGTGCACCGCGCAGGCCAGCGGCTCGACGAGCACCGCCCGGCGGTCGTCCATCGCATCGGGTACGGGATGCAGCTGGGCCGCGTGCGCGACCATCTGCCGACCCCAGCCTCCACCGGTGTCGGTGCAGTAGCCGGTCTGCAGGCCGGCGGAGACACGACCGGCGGTGACCCGGTCGCACCGGCTGTGCTGCCCCGCGACACACCACCGGCAGGGCTCCCCGCCGCGGACCGCGCAGGACAGCACCGGGTCGACCACGACGCGGCTGCCCTTGGGCAGGTCGGGTAGGTCGTCCAGGGTCTCCGCCACCACCTCGTGCCCGGGCACGAAGGGCATCGACACGACCGCTCCGAAGTACGGCGACGAGCGGCCCGTCAGCAGGCTGACGTCCGAGCCGCAGATGCCGGAGAGCAGCGGTCGCAGCCGGGCCCAGTCGCCCGACGGCAGGCTGGGCTCGGCCCGGTGCACCAGGCGCAGGGGCGCCACGTTGCTGGCGAGCACGCCGGACATCCGGCCGCCGAGTTTGGTGGAGCTGGCGCCCCGGGCGGCGAGGAAGCGGGGAGTCGACTGGCGGTATTCCAGGGCCGGCATCATCGGGCCGCTCCCCGCGCGCCGGGGCCGGCGGCCGAGGTGGTCAGCTCGACCATGTTCTCGACGGCGCCGACCGTGTGCCCGCCCCACTCCTCGATGCGCCAGTTCTGGCGCTTCGCGTGGCGGTACAGCTTGGGATCGGGGTTGACGGCCACCGGGTTGCCCACCCCCTCAAGAAGTGATCGGTCGGAAAAGCTGTCGCCGTACGCGTACGAGCTGCGCAGGTCTGCGCCGATGTCGTCGGCGTGGTGGCGGAGCCAGGCCAGGCGGGCCTCGCCCACCAACGGCGGTGAGGCCAGGAAGCCGGTCAGGACGCCGTCGCGCACGTGCAACCGGCTCGCGACCACGTCGTCGAAGAGCGGTCGCAGCGATTCGATGAGGATGTCCGCGGTGCCGGTGATCAGGATGGTGCGGTGGCCGGCCGCACGGTGGGCGCGGATCTGCCGGATCGCCTCCGGCAGCGCCCGCCGCAGCAGCGCGTCACCCATCCGCTCACGGATCAGCTCGCGCAGCGCCTCCTCGGAGGCGCCGGCGTACCGCCGCATGAAGGTCCGGATGAACTCGCCCCGGCTGCGCTGCTCGGCGCGCAGGTAGCGCGGCGCGGCGCCGGCGAGCGCGGCGAGTTCCTTGGCCCAGCCGCCCTTCGGCCGGTCGGACAGGCGGGCCCACAGGAAGGTCTCGATGAGGTTGGACGCCACCACCGTGCCCTCCAGGTCGAAGACCGCCACCGTGTCGCGGCCCTCGGGCAACGGCCCGCGCGCGCCCGAGCGGGGACGCCGGGTCACCGACTGCCGCAGCAGCGCGGTGATGGCCGGGCAGTGCACCTCCTGGAGGTAGTGCGGCCAGTCCACCTCGGCCACGTCGAAGCTGCCCCGGCTGACCATCTCCTCGGGCACCTGGCGGTGCAGCGCCAGCACGTTGCCGTCGGTGTAGATGGCCTCCACCTCGGTGTAGACGCCGTAGAGGTCGGACAGTCGGCGCAGCGACTCGATCCGCTTGGTCTCCTTGTGCACCTTCGTCATCCAGTCGCGGGTGCGCGGCGAGGCCGGCAGCCGCAGCAGCGCCCGCTCGGCGAGCGAGACGGCACGCTCGCCGGTGCGCAGCTTGCGCTCGATCTGGCTCGCGCCCGGGAAGCGCCAGGTCGGCACCGCGATGTGACCCCGACCCGCCTCCGGCAGCGGATGACGGCGGAAGTAGTTGCGGATGTTCTCGTCGAGCTGGCGTTGGGTGAGCGGATTCCGCGCGCCGGTGCCGACGTGGTAGTAGACCGGCGCGGCGGGCTCCGGCTCGACGGCCGCCACCGCCAGCAGGGCGTTGGTGACCAGGTCGATGGGGACGATGTCCACCACCGCGTCGGGCAGGCCGGGAAAGTCCGGAAGCGTGCCGCGCCCGTACGACAGGATGATCGGGTCCACCATCTTGAAGGAGTCGAACCACCCGGGGAACGGATGACGCAGCGCGCTCTGCACGATCGCCGGGCGCACCACGGACAGGCGCAGCCCCTCGTCGCGGGCGTACTGCTCGGCGACCCGCTCCCCCAGCGCCTTGGTGAACGTGTAGACGTCCGGCCAGCCCACGCTGTGCGCGCGCAGCCGGCCGTAGTCGACCAGCCGCTCGGTCACCTTGCGGCGCCGCGCCTCCTCGGCGGCCCGCGCCGTCGCCTGCGGGCCGGCCTTGCCGTGCTCGGCGCGGGCCTCGGCCAACAGCGCGCGCAGCGCCTCGGGGCGGCGGGAGGCGCGCTCCACCTCGGCGCGGGCGGCCCGCGCGGCGGTCAGCTCGGCCTGCCAGTCGACGTCGTGGTCCAGTGGGGCCTCGGGCACCACGCCCTTGCGGGCGCCGGCCACGTACGCCGTGGAGACGTGGACCACGTGCGGACGTCGCGGCAGCGCGACGACCGCGTCGTAGAGGTTGACCAGGCCGCCGACGTTGACCTCGAACGCCTCGTCGATCGGCGGATCGAAGGACACGGTGGACGCGCAGTGCAGGACGGCGGTCAGGTCGTCCGGCAGCGCCGGGACCGAGCCGGTGAGGTCGCCCTCGAGGACGCTGACCCGCTCGGCCAGCAGCTGCGTGAGCGCCGGCCCGCCGATCCGGCGGCGCAGCGTGCGGAACACCGGCTTGCGCCCCAGTCCGGCGACGCGGTCGGCGCCCGACGTCGCGCCGCGCCCGCGCACCAGCACCGTCACCCGGGTGTCGGGGTGGTCGGCGAGCAGCCGCTCCAGCGCTGCCTGCCCGAGGAACCCGGTCACCCCGGTGAGCAGGACGTGGGCACCATCGAGAGACCAGTTCGGCGTGGCGGGTCGGTCACCCGGGTTGTAATTCACCAGATGAGGATAGCGTCAAACGGGCCGCGCGTCAGCCCACCGATTCGTGGAAAAAACGACGCCGCCGGTCAGCGCCAGCGGTCCGGATCGTCGAGCAGTTCGTTCATCGACCCGGACCGGAACGCCTCCACCGTGAGCGGCACGTCGGGGAATCCGGCCGCGCGGATGGCGGCGGCTAGCCCTTTGTCCGCGCGGGCTCGCTCCACGATGGGCGCGTCGACCTCGAGGCGTACGCCGTCACCCAGGTCACGGACCCGCAGGTCGACCACCCCGTGCGAATCCAGCAGGCGACGGGCGGCCAGCTCGGCCAGCTCCACCCGGGCCAGTCGGGCCGGCGAGATGGGCACGCCGAACGCGATCCGACTCGCCAGGCACGCGGCGGCCGGCTTGGCGGCCGTGTCGAGCCCCCAGAGCGCCGCGATCGCGCGTACCGCCGGCTTGTCGAGCCCGAGGTCCGCGAGCGGCGTGCGGGCCGCGCGCTCGGCTGCGGCGGCGATCCCCGGCCGGAAGCCGGCGGCCAGGTCCGAGGCGTTGGTGCCCGTCACCACCGTCGTGAATCCGAGCCGGTCGGCCAGCTCGCGCACGGTGTCGATGAGCGTGCTCTTGCAGAAGTAGCACCGGCGTGGGCCGTTCTCGCGGTAGCCCTCAACCTCCAACTCGCGGGTGCCGAGCACGTGGTGCGCCACGCCGAGCCGGGCGCAGAAGTCGCGGGCGGCGGCGACCTCGGCGGCGGGGACAGCGGCCGAAACCGCCGTCACCGCAGCGACATCGGCCGGTTCCAGAGCCCGCGCCGCCGCCGCCACGGCGACGCTGGAGTCCACGCCACCGGAGAATGCGACGAGCGTCTTGCCGTATCGTGTGAATTCCGCGACGAGCTGATCCGCGGCCCCCCAGGCCCATCCATCAGGTCTCACAGCTCGACAGTACTGGAAGGAGCGTGAGGTGTCCGCACCGGAATTCATCGACCTAGGATTCGCACGGATGGACGTGGACCGTCTGTCGCGCACCGGCGACCCCGAAGTGGTGTACGGCGCGGGCAAAACTCCTGAACAGGTGACCGGAGCGATGCGCGCGTTACGCGTCGCCCACCCGGACACCCCGATCCTCGCCACCCGGCTCACCGACGCCGCCATGGCCCGGTGCGCCGACGAGTTCGGCGCCGACGTGGTGGATCCGGTGTCCCGGACCGCGGTGGTGGGCCCTGAGCGAACACCTGTAGGCACAGTCGCCATCGCCTGCGGCGGCACGAGCGACCTGCCGGTCGCCCGCGAGTGCGCGGCCACCGTGGCCGTCTTCGGCGCCCGGGCGGATCTCGTGGTGGACGTCGGGGTGGCCGGCCTGCACCGGTTGCTGGCCGAGCGGGACCGCATCGCCCGCGCCGACGTGGTGGTGGCCATCGCCGGAATGGAGGCCGCGCTGCCGTCCGTCCTCGGTGGACTGGTCGGCAGCCCGCTGATCGCGGTGCCCACCAGCGTCGGGTACGGCTGGCACCTGGACGGCCTGACGGCCTGGCTCGGCATGCTCAACTCGTGCGCCCCGGGCGTGCTCACCGTCAACGTCGACAACGGCTTCGGCGCGGGCGTCGCCGCCGCCAGGATCGCCCGCCGCACGCCGAGCTGCGCAGACGCGAATGGCTGAGCCGCAGGCGGTTGAGGCAGCACGGACCGCTCTGTGGGTCGACCCCAGCAACGGCGCCGCCGGCGACATGCTGCTGGCGGCGTTGCTCGACGCGGGCGCGAGCCTGTCCGCCGTCGAGCAGGGCGTGGCGCGACTCGCGGTCGAGCCGGTGACACTGAAGCTGGTGAGCGTACGCCGACACGGCCTGCGCGCCGCCGGACTGGTCGTCACGGCACCCGACAGCGGCACCCACCGCGACCTGGCCGCGGTGACCGCGATCATCGCCCGGGCGACGCTCCCGTCGGCGGTGCACGACTTCGCGGTCGCCGCCTTCACCACCCTCGCGCGGGCCGAGGCGCGGGTGCACGGCGTACCCCTGGCGGACATCCACTTCCACGAGGTCGGCGCCCTCGACGCGGTGGTCGACCTGGTCGGATGCGCGCTCGCGCTCGCCGACCTGGGGCTGCTCGACGCGCCGATCCGGGTGGTGGGTCCGGTCGCGGTCGGCTCCGGCGTGGTCCGCACCGAGCACGGCCCGATGCCGGTACCCGTGCCCGCCGTTC
Organism: Micromonospora sp. NPDC051543; assembly: GCF_044454415.1. Taxonomy (NCBI): domain Bacteria; kingdom Bacillati; phylum Actinomycetota; class Actinomycetes; order Micromonosporales; family Micromonosporaceae; genus Micromonospora; species Micromonospora sp. NPDC051543. Next base: position 106,033 of record NZ_JBITDT010000011.1, on the reverse strand, counting down.
TGGAGATCCTCTCCGGCGCGGGCGCACCGATCGCCGCCCACCCGGCCGCGATGGAGCTGTGCACGCCCTCGGGCGCCGCCCTGCTCGCCACGCTGGCCACCGGCTGGGGGCCGCCACCGGCGTTGGTGCCGCACGCGGTCGGGGTGGGCGCCGGCACCCGGGACCCGGCCGGGCACCCGAACATCCTGCGGGTGCTGGTGGGCGCCTCGGCGGCCCCGGACTCCGACGCCACGCCCTGGCAGGGCGAACCGCTGCACCGGATCGACACCACCATCGACGACGTGGACCCGCGGATCTGGCCGGATCTGCTGGAGCGGTTGCGGGCCGTGGGCGCGGCGGACGCCTGGTGCACTCCGGTGTTGATGCGCAAGGGCCGACCGGGGCAACTGCTCAGCGTGCTGGCCGCACCGGCGCAGCTCGACCTGGTCTGCCGGCTGGTCTTCACCTGGACGGGCACCCTCGGCGTACGGGTGTCCACCGTGCAGCGACGCCGGCTGCGCCGCGACCAGATCGCCATGCCGTACGGCGACACCGCCGTACGGGTCAAACGCGGCTACCTGGGTGACCGTCTGGTCAGCGTGCAACCGGAGTACGACGACGCCCTGGCGGTCGCCCAGCGCGCCGACGTGCCGGTCGCCCGGGTGCTGGACGAGGTACGCGCCGTGGCCCGCGGGGTCGGCCCGTCACCGGAGGCCGAACCGCTACCGGAGGCGACGACCGCGTGATCTGTCTGATGCCGCACTGCGGCTTCCTCTCCGCCACCTCGCGGATGTTGGAGATCTACCGCGCGCTGCGCCAGCGCGGGGTGACCGCCCGCATCGCCACGCACGGCGGCACCTACGAGCACGTGCTCCGCGACGTCGGCGTCCCGTACGACATCGTCGGTGAGCGGATGACGCCGCAGCGGTGCGAACGGTTCATCCGTGACGAGATCGGCATGGGGTACGTCGGTCAGAGCATGTACACCGACCGGGAGATGCGCGACTACGTCACCGCCGAGACCGAGTACTTCCGCCGACACGACATCCGTACGGTGGTCACCGGCTTCACGCTGACCACCCTGCTGTCGACCCGGCTGGCCGGCGCCCGGCTGGTCACCGAGCACGCCGGCAGTTGGGTACCGCCGCTGTTCGAACGCGGGATGCTGCCGGCGCCGAGCCAGGCGCACTTCGGCCTGCTGCCGTCGCCGCTGCTGCGGTGGTTGTCCAACTCCCTGCCGTCCCGGGTCGGCTTCTACTGCGGCGGGTTCAACCGGCTGGCGGCCGATCTGGGCGTGCCGCGCGTACCCAGCCTCGCCGCGCTCGTCCTCGGCGACCTGGCGCTCATCCCGGAGGTGCCGGAGGTGCTGGGCGTCTCCGCCACGGAGGTGGCCGACTGGCGGCCGGACGGTCGGTCCGGCTATCGGGCCGGCACCCGGCTGCGCTGCGTCGGGCCGCTCTACGCTCGGCTCGACCTGCCGCTGCCGGAGCGGGTCGCCCGTTTCCTCGCCGAGCCGGGGCCGGTCGTCTACGTGGCGGTCAACTCGGCCGAGGTCGGCTTCGTGCGGCGGGTGGTGACGACCATCGCCACCCTCCCGGTGCGCGTGCTGGTCGCCGGCACCCACCACGACCTGCACGACATGGCCGGCGACCGGGTCATGGTCGGCGGCGTGCTGCCGAGCCACCTGATCATGCCGGAGGTGGACCTGGCGATCACCGCGGGCGGGCAGGGCAGCGTGCAGACCGCGATGGCCGGCGGTACGCCGGTGCTCGGTTTTCCGCTCCAACCGGAGCAGGACCTGAACCTCGCGCTGCTGGAACGGATCGGCGCGGCACGCCTGCTGGCGCCGAGGCACGTGGGCGCGAGACTGGCGACGCTCGCCGGGGAGATGCTGGCCGACCCGTCCTACCGCGAGGCGGCCCGGCGGGTCCAGCGCTGGTACGCGGCCACCGACGGGCCCGCGAACGCGGCCGAGGCCATCCTCGCCCTGCACGACACCGGCGAGGCCGACCCCATCGGCCCCGCCGGCGTCCTCGGTTGATCCCTGGTTGATTCCTAGGCCGCCGGTGGGGCGCCCGTGCCCGCCGGCCGGACGGCCGGTCCGGTCGACCACTGCTCCTCGTGGTCGGCCTTGCGCAGGAGTTCGTCGGCGCTGTGCGCGACCCGGGACATCGCCAGGCGCAGCAGTGGCGGCGCCATCATCGACGTGACGATGGCGACGAGGGCGATGATCGTGAAGGTGGCGATGTCCAGGACGCCGAGGCGCAGCCCCACCATGGCGACGACGATCTCGACGACGCCCCGGGCGTTCATGCCGGCGCCGACGGCCAGGGACTCCCAGTGGCCGAGCCGGCTGGATCGCGCACCGAGGTACGCGCCCGTGAACTTGCCGAGGATCGCCGCCGCGAGGACCACGAAGGCAGCGATCGCCACGTCGCGGTCGAGCAGCACGCCGAGGTCCATCCGCAGGCCGGCGGAGGCCAGGAAGATCGGCGCCAGCACGGTGAGCACGACGGTCCGCAGGGGAGCCAGCACCGCCCGTCGATCCCGGATCGCCTGCCCGACGAGGATGCCGGCGACGAACGCGCCGAACACCGCCTCCATGTGCAGCGACTGGGTGATCGCCGCGCCGGCGAGGACGATGATCACGGCCGTGACGATTGTCGGCCCGGTCTCGGTGGACCGGCCGGCGAGGCGCAACGCTCCACTCACCAGCGGTCGGCCGACGACTATCGCGGCGACCACGAACGCCACCAGCAGCAGCAGGGACAGCGCGACCTGACCCGCGCGCACGCCGACGGTCGCCATGGCCGACACGACCGACAACAGGAACCAGCCCACGGCGTCGTCGACCATGCCGGACGTCATGATCAATTGCCCGACGTCGCGGTGGATGAGCTTCATGTCCGCCAGCGTCTTGGCGATCACGGGGATCGCCGTCACGCACATGGCGACGGCGAGGAACAGCGCGAACACCGGACGTTCGGTGGTGTCCGGCACGAGGACGGCCGGTGCCAGGTAACCGATCAGGATGCCGAAGCCGATCGGGATGAGCAGACCGCCCAGGCTGATCCGGAGAGCCGAGGTGCCACGGCGGCGCACGATCCGGGTGTCCAACTCGATGCCGGCCACCCCCACCAGCAGCAGGACGCCGATCTGGGCGACCGCGTCCAGCAGGTGCATCTGCGCCGGGTCGGCGGGGAACAGCCAGTCGTGCACCGCCGGAGCGGCGTGGCCGAGCAGCGACGGCCCGAGCACCACGCCGGCCATCAGCTCGCCGACGATCGGGGGCAGGCCGAACCGCGCCACCAACCGGCCCAGGCCGAGGCCGAGCAGGAGCAGGGACGCGATCTGGACGAGCAGGATCACGACCTGTCCGCCAGCCAGCGGCATGATGGGTGCGTTCATAGCGGCCTCATCTCCGTGATCAGGGCCGCCAGTCGGTCGAGCCCCTGCTCGATCTGCGGTGGCTCCAGCAGGCTGACCGACAGGCGGAGCTGGTGACGTCCACCTCCGTCGGCGTAGAAGTGGTGCATCGGCGTCCACAACACACCGAAGTCGCGGGCGGAGCGCTCCAGCAGCGCGTCGTCCACCACGAACGGCACCGTCACCACGAGGAAGAAGCCGCCGCCGGGGGTGTTCCAGGAAACGCCGGCGCCCGGCCCGAAGCGCGCGGCCAGGCCGTCCAGCACGTGCCGCAGATTGCGCCGGTACGCGCCGGCCTCGCGCTCGTTGGCGCGGACCAGACTGCAGTCGTGCTCCAGCAACTTGCCGGCGATGATCGCCTGCGCCAGCGGTGAGGTGTTGACGGTCACCATGCTCTTGATCTTCGACAGCTCGTCGGCCAGCAGGCCCGTTCCCCCGGGGCCGGCCACCGACTGGTCGGCGACCACGTAACCCACCCGGGCGCCAGGCATCCCGGTCTTGGCGAACGAGCCGAGATAGACGACCCGACGCTCGTCGTCCATGGCCTTGAGCGTGGCCGGGCGGTCGCCACCGGCGTGGAACAGCCCGTACGGGTTGTCCTCGATGATCAGCAGGTCGTGTTCGGCGGCCGCGCGCAGCACGGCCACCCGGGTCTCGGTGTCCAGGCTCGCCCCGGCCGGGTTGGCGAAGTCGGGCACGAGGTACAGCGCGCGGGGGCGCTGCCCGGCCGCCCGGGCGTCGCGTACCACCCGGGCGAGGTCGGCCAGGTCGATGCCGCGCGAGCCGTCGCGCACCGGCAGCGTGGTCATGTCGACGAGCGACGCGGCCCCGCGAATGCCCACGTAGTTCGGCGAGACGGCCAGCAGCACATCGCGGGGGTCGGTCCGCAACGCCCGCAACACGAGGAACATGCCCTCCTGCGCGCCCACCGTCACCACGACGGACTCCGGGTCGACGTCCATCCCCTCGTCGACGGACAGGTTGCGGGCCACCAGGTCGTGCACGATGCCCTTGGTCCGCCCGTACTGCAACAGCGTGCGGTTGACCTGACGCTCGCTCAACCCGTGCTCGTCCCGCAGGTGGTCGCAGTAGCGGCGCAGGTAGCGATGCACCGCCTCGACCTCGAAGAACTCCTCGTACGGCCGGCCGGCCGCGAACGACACCGCGTCCGGGAATCGACCGGCGATCTCGTTGAGGAAGGTCATCGAGTCGAGCACCGGGTCGGCCAGCGAACCGTGCAGGTCGGCCAGCGCGATCGGCGCGCGGGCGCCCACCGTGGTCGTCCCCGTCCGGCCGGTCACGGGGACCATCCCGCGAGGGCGTCACCGGACGCCCGGCCCCGCCGCGTCGACACCGGCCCGTCACCGGCCACGGTGGTGCCGTGGCCCAACGCCCGCAGGTCGGCGCAGCCCATCATCGCCATCGCATCCTCCAACTCGGCCCGCAGCAACGAGAGCACCCGGCGGGCCCCGGCCCGGCCACCCACCGCCAACCCCCAGAGAGCGGGCCGGCCCACCAGCACCGCGGACGCGCCGAGGGCCAGCGCCCGCGCCACGTCCACGCCGCTGCGGACGCCGCTGTCCAGGAGCACCGCGCACCGGTCGGCCACGGCCGCGACCACCGGCTCCAGCGCCGCGATGCTGGGCACGGCGCCGTCGAGCTGGCGGCCGCCGTGGTTGGACACCACGACCGCGTCCGCCCCGAGGTCCGTCGCGCGCACCGCGTCGTCCGGGTGCAGGACGCCCTTCACGATGATCGGCAGACGCGTCCGTCGCCGCAGCCAGTCCAGATCCCGCCAGGACAACCTCGGGTCGAACGCGAGGCCGGTGTGCACCATCAGCGCCGAACTGTGCAGACCGCCGGAGTGCGCGGGCGCGCCGACCTCCGGCGGCAGGTTGGCGGCCACCACGTCGTCGGGCAGCGTGAACCCGGACCGCATGTCCCGCAGGCGCCGACCCATTCGGGGCACGTCGACCGTCAGCATGAGAGCCCGGCAGCCAGCGGCCTCGGCGCGGGCCACCAGGTCGGCGACCAGCCCGCGGTCGCGCAGCCAGTAGAGCTGCATCCAAACCTCCGCCCGGGTGGCGGCGATCCGCTCGACCGGCTCGCTGCTGAGCATGCTGGCGACGAAGACCGCGCCCTCGTCCCGGGCCGCCTCGGCGAGCGCTACCTCACCGTCCGGGTGCAGGAGCCGCTGGTAGGCCATCGGCGCCACCCCGACGGGCAGACCCATCGGCGTGCCCAGCAACTCCGTGCCGAGGTCGCAGGTCTCCGCACCCACCAGCACCCGTGGGACCAGGTGCACCCGGTCGAACGCTTCCCGGTTGTCGCGCAGCGTCGACTCGGTGCCGCTGCCCCCGGCCACGTAGTCCCAGACGGGCTCGGTCAGCACCCGCCGCGCCGCCGACGCCACGTCGTCGAGGCAGAGCAGGCCGGCGAGGTCGGTTCCCTGGGCCGCGATGGTGGTCACAGGACGTCGTGGGTCTTGGTCCGCTCCGCCTCGACCGCCTCGTACAGCGCCCGGATGTTCCCGGTGCCGAAGGTGCGCGCACCCAGCCGCTCGATGACCTCGAAGAAGAACGTCCGGCGCGGATGGGTGGACCTGGCGAAGATCTGGAACAGCTGGCCGTCGTGGTCCTCGTCGACCAGGATGTTGCGCGAGCGCAGCTGGTCCACGTCGTACCGGGCGAGGTCGAGTCGCTGGCCGAGCAGGTCGTAGTAGGCCTCCGGCGTACGCAGGAACTCCACACCCCGATCGGTCAGCGCCGAGATCGCCGACACGATGTCCGGCGAGCACAGCGCCACGTGCTGCACACCGGGGCCACCGTGTCCCTTGAGGAAGTCGTCGATCTGCCCGGCGGCGGCCGAGGCGTCCGGTTCGATGAGCGTGAGCGTGACCAACCGCGACGGGCTCTGCACCACCTTGGAGAACATCGCCTGGTTGCCGACGAGGATGTGCTCCTCGAACGTCATGTCGAAATCCAGCACCGTGCGGTAGAAGTCGACGGTCGGGTCGAGCGTGCCCGCCTCGAGGCAGACGGCGAGGTGGTCGACCACACCCAGGCCCAGAGCCGGCCCCGCCTCCGGCAGGTGCCCGTCCGGAAGACCGGGCGTCAGGCCGGGCAGCACCGGACCGGCCGACCCCTCGGGTGGCTGGACGAACGTGTGCGTCACGTCGCCGAAGCCGCCCACCGTGGCCGTGACGAACCCGTCGCGGGCGGCAGGCTCGGCCACCGCCCGCGCGCCGCGGGACACCGCGACCTCGAACGCCGCCCGGGCATCCGGGGTACGCATCGCCAGGTCGGCCACGCCGTCGCCGTGCAGCTGCACGTACAGGCTCGCCGGGTGCGCGTCGGTGAGCCCCTCGGTGACCACGAGAACCGTCGAACCCTGCCGCAGTGCCACCGACACGTGGTCCTCGTCGCGGCGCGAACCGGCGACGGCGAAGCCGTACTGTGCGGCGAGCTCGCGTGCGGCCCAGACCGCGTCGGTCACGTGGAATTCGACGTGGTGCACAGCCAGGTCGCTGAACACACTGCTGCCCACGCTCACTGATGTCCCCCCTACCGGGGCCGCACGGCCCCCTTGTGGTCAGAAGATGGGAGCCGCCGTCGGAGCCGACAGCTCACCGAGATACGGATGCCAGAGGTGTTCGGGGTCCTGCTCAACGGCCCGGATGACGTTCCGCATCTCGACGAGCGCCTTGGGCTCGGCCTCGTCGTACATGTTGCCCTGCAACATCTTCAGCACGTCGAGGCGATACCGCGGGTCCTGGACGAACGCGGTGAACAGGATGTTGAGCCGGTAGTAGGCCGAGATGAACTCGTACCAGTTGCGGACGCCGCGCCGCAGCAGCATCTCGTACGTGGCGAACCGCTCGCGCTTGAAGTCGCCCGCCTCGGCGGCGGCGATGATGTCGTTACAGGCCAGCCGGGCGCTGTTGAGCGCGATGCTGACGCCGGTGGAGAAGATGGGATCCACGAAGCGGGCGGCGTCGCCGATCATGACGAAGTTGTCGCCGCAGATCTGCTTCATCGCGTAGCTGTAGTCGCCCTCGGCCTTGAACGGCCGCACCTGCTTCGAGCTGCGCAGGGCCGCCTCCAGCTCGGGCCGGCTGCCCACGCACTCCCAGAAGAACCCTTCGAGATCCTCCCGGGCCGCCTCGGCGAACCGGCTCTTCTGGGTGACGACGCCGATCGACGTGATCGTCTCGGTGATGGGGATCTGCCACACCCAGCTGTCGGTCAGCGGCAGGAAGTGGATGAAGATGAAGTCGGACTTCGCCTGCTCGGCCGAGAGCGCCTGTCGATCGAAGCCGTCGAACCAGGTGTGGATCGCGTACTGGTTGAAGACCGAGTCGGCGACCTTCACCTTGAGCTGACTGCCCAGCGTGGTGTTCCGGCCACTGGCGTCGATCACCATCCGCACCGGCACCTCGCGTTGCCCGTCCGCGGACCGGGTGTGCAGCACGGGGTGTTCGCCCTCGAAGTCGACGCGGTTGACCCGCACGCCGTGATGAACCTCCGCGCCGAGACTCGCCGCGTTCTCCAGCAGGATCTGGTCGAACTTGCCCCGGTCGACGTGGAACGTGTAATCGCGGTCGACGCCGGCCTGATCCCGCTCGTTGAACATGACCTCGGCGAGCCGGAAGTCGTGGGTGAGGTTGGAGAAGCCCATGTGGCTCACCGGCCGCGACTCGGCCGACGTCCACGCCGCGCCGAACTTGCGCGGGAAGCCGGCCGCCTCGACGGCCGCCATCGCCCCGGTCTCCAACAGCACCGGCGTGGTGGCCGGGACCAACGACTCGCCCACGTGCTCGCGGGGGAAGTGCGCGCTCTCGAAGACCACGACGGAGAGCCCCGCCTTGGCCAGGTAGGCGGCGGCCGTGGACCCGGCGGGCCCGCCACCGATGATGCCGATGTCCCACTCTGCTGGCTTGGTGTTCATGACGCCTCCTCGGCAGGCCTGTCAGGCGCGGGGCAACGACAGGATCAGGTCGGTGATGGTGTCGAGACTGCGGAAGTGTCGTCCCGTGATGTGCGAAGGCGGCACGTCGACGTCGAGCTCCGCCCGGACGAACGCGATGAGCCGAGCCGTGTTCAGTGAGTTCAGAACGCCCCACTCCAGCAGTGGCGAGTCGGGGCGCAGGTCGACTCCGGTGACCGCCTCGTCCTGGTCGCCAATCAGTTCGTGGCGCACGTACACCATCAGTTGGCCGAGTATCTCGTCGCGTTGGTCTGTCGGCACAAACCCCTCCCAGGTCGCCGGACGTGGTCTCCCCCGTGGGGCGTCATCCGGGAGGCCGGGAAACCCACCGACTCTTCCCCCTCTGATGACATCCCTGCTCGATGAATTCTAGAAGCCCACGCGGGTTCGTCAAGGGGATGCCGTGCAGGGATCGACGTCGACCACTGGCGCGACGACGGTGGAGCCCGCCCGCCGAGGGCGGACCAATCAGGCCAGGACGCCCGTGAGGTAGGTCTGGATGGCCTTGCCCGTGCCCGCGGCCAGAGCGGCGGCGCTGAGCTCGACGATCGCCGGAACGCGGAAGACGTACCGGGTGGTGGCGAGACCGATCAGGTGCGAGCCGACCATGGCGGCGCGCAGCTCCGGCTGGGAGTGGCCCAGGGCCCGGGCCAGCGGGAGGATCACCTGGTCGCCGAGGAAGTTACGGACGGCGTCCGCCGCCATGTCGTTGGCCGTCATCGACCGGAGGATGCCACCGAGCCGCGCCGCCGTGTCGGGCTCGTCCCAGTGACTGAAGAACAGTTCGACGGCACGCCGGCCGACCTGGCCACGGGGGCCCTTCATCGCCCGCTCCACCAGATCCGGCGGCCGCAGGGCGCCACGCACCGCCGCCTCGAACAGGCCTTCCTTGGTGAGGAAGAAGTGGTGCACCAGCGCGCTGTCGACGCCCGCCTCCTGGGCGATGGTGCGCACCGTAGTGCCCTCGTAGCCCCGCTCCGCGAACTGGCCACGAGCGATCTCGAGGATGAGCTGATGGCTCACCGTCGGCCCGACACGTCGCCCCGTCCGTCGTCGTGGAGCACCGTTCGGGGACACCTCCGCGCCCACAAGTTCACCTTTCCCAGTTCATCGCATGCCCTATTCATCGTATGGGGGCAAACGCCATAGTATCGCCTTCCTACGTGCGGAAATACGGAGGTTCTACAGACAGGCAACGACAACAGTACGTAACGATGCCTTGACATGGTGCCCCGCACGGGCCGTAGCATGGCGCAGTGCTACGAACACGGGCCGTCGTCGGAAGTCTTGTCTTCTTTTGCGCCGCGCCGGGTGTGGTCGCCGGTCTCGGTCCATGGTGGATTTCCGACTGGGAGGTCGAAAAGCCGTTCGCCTACTACCAGCCGGTACGAGTCCTCGGCGCGCTGATGCTGGTCGTCGCGGTGGCGTTTCTCCTACAGTCGTTCGTGCGCTTCGTCGTGGAGGGTCTGGGCACTCCGGCCCCGGTGGCGCCGACCGAGCACCTGGTGATCGGCGGGCCCTACCGGTACGTCCGCAACCCGATGTACGTCGCGGTGGTGACGGCCATCCTCGGCCAGGCACTGATCTTCGGCCAGGCCGCGCTCCTGTGGTACGGGTTGGCCATCGCCCTCATCCAGGCCGCGTTCGTGCGGTTCTACGAGGAACCCGGTCTGCGCCGGCGATACGGCGACGCGTACGACACCTACCGCGCCGCAGTCCCGGCGTGGATTCCCCGCCTACGGCCGTGGCAGCAGGAGGCCAGCTCACCGCAGGCGTGACCCGATAACTCGCCCCACCAGCCGTGCGGCCGATCGAACGAGCCGCTGACCCGCGAAGGGACTGCCATGTCGCCTACCCCCGAAGGCTGGCTGCCCTCCGCCCACGACGAAGGGCAGCCAGCCGTCTAGGCGACCCGCTGCCGGGTGGGCAGCTCCGCCTGCGTCACCGATGCCTGGCAACTGGCCGTCAACACCGGCAGCCGCCCGGAGACCTCGGCGATCAACTCCCCCCGCAACAGGTCCTCGCCGTCGGGTTCCCCCCAGATGATGAGCCGGCAGTTCACCTGCTCCGCGCGCACCGACGCCGAGGCCGTCCAGATAATGGGCATACGGTGTCGCCCCGCTCCCAGCAATTCCACCGTGACGAACTCGGGAGCCGTCTTGTCGGTGCCGTCGCACTGTTGGAAGCCGACGTGCGCCGTAATCTCACCACTGCCCAGGTAACTTAATTGAAACATTACGCGGAACTCGTGCCCACCTACGTCCGCCGGCAATAGTCCCGCTGTCAATAACAGCCCTTCCGGCTCGTAGAAGAGTACCTGGACATCCGTAACCGCTAGCGCTGATGACTTCATATCCCTGGTGGCCCCATCCCCCATTAGCGTACCGCCAGTTCATCGATGGATGTTATCCTGCCGACGGGCGCGCTGTCCCCCCCTAAATGGGTGGGCGATCACGCGGCACCGGTCGGGTTGCAGACCGTTACGGACCGAATAGGTCTCATCGGGCATCAGGCGCCGGGCAGGGATGTCGCACCCGAATGCGAGCACCGCATTCGGCCGCCACCGGCCAGCCCGGTTGACGTGCGCCAATGCCGATGTAGCCCGCCACGACCCTGCGGTCCGCGCCGTGACGTCCCGGACCGGGCACGTCGAGCCGGCGCCCGCCGCCTCCGCGACGCAACCAGCTCCCACCATCGCGCCTGCCGACATTGCGACACGAGCTACCGGTGGTCAGCCACCTCACCATCGATGGATTCGATCGCGCCAAGCCCCCCTGGCGCGATCGAGGCCCCGACCGCGGGGCCGGGGCCTCGATTCCCGTGGATCGCTCAGGTCGGGGCGCCCGCCGCGAGGACCTCCTCCTCCTCTTCCTCGACCGCGTGGCCGTGACCCTGTGTGCGCAGGTGCGGAATGAACAGCGCGATGACCGCACCCGCAGCGAGCGCGCAGGCGGCCACCAGGTGGGCCTCCTCCAGGCCGTTGACGAACGTGGCCACGGACTCGTAGCCGCCGTTCGCGCCAAGGATCGCGCCGCCCACCGACACGCCCATCACGGTGCCGGTCTGCCGGATCGCGTTGGACACACCGGACGCCACGCCCTCCAACTCGGCGGGTGCGAACCCGAAGGCCAGGCGGCCGATCGGCGCGAGGAAGATGCCCAGGCCGAGCCCGGTGATGACGAACGGCACCACCAGCTTCGAGTACGTCAGGTCGCCGACCACCGAGCCGATCCAGCCCACGCCGATGGCCTGCATCGTCAGGCCCAGGATCACCAGCGGCTTACCGCCGATCTTGTCGGTCAGGATGCCCGAGATCGGTGCCGCGATCATCGGCATGGCCGTCCACGGCAGCGTGCGAACGCCAGCCTCCAGTGGGGAGTAGCCGAGGACGCTCTGCAGGTACTGGGTGCCGAGGAAGACGGCGCCGAACACGCCGAACGGCATGATGATGGTCGCCACCATGGTGAGACTGAAGCCCCGGCTGCGGAACAACGACAGCGGCACCATCGGCGTGCGCGCCCGCGACTGCCAGAAGACGAACACGAGCAGGAGGAGACCGCCGACGATGAACCCCGCCAGGATGGAGGGGCTGTCCCAGCCGGCGCTGTTGCCCCGCACGAGGCTGGACACGATGCCGAGCATGCCGGCGGTGACCAGGACGACGCCGACCGGGTCCAGGCGACCGTAGCCGCCACGGCTCTCGCGGACCCGCGTCATCACCGGCAGCAGCAGCAGACCGATGGGCACGTTGACCCAGAAGATCCACTGCCAGGACCAGGCTTCGGTCACCGCGCCGCCGATGACCGGCCCGAGGGCGATACCGAGACCCACCATCGCGCCCCACAACCCGAACGCGTGGCCGCGCTGACGTGCCGGCACCACACTGGCCAACAGCGTGAGGGTCAGCGGCAGGACGACCGCGGCACCCAGGCCCTGCACCGCGCGTGCGGCGATCAGGAATTCGATGTTGTCGGCGAGACCCGCCAGCCCGGACGCAATGGTGAAGACCAGCAGCGCGATGGTGAATACCTTGCGCCGGCCGAAGCGGTCACCGAGCGCCGCGCCCGTCAACAGAAAGACGGCGAAGGTGAGCGTGTACGCGTTGACGATCCATTCAAGATCTTCAAGGCTCGCGTTGAGTTCGGTACGGATGACCGGCAGCGTCGTCGTGACGACGAGGGTGTCGATCGCGACCATGAACACGGCTACCAGGGCCGCGACCCATGTCCACGCCGCGCTGTGGGTCGCTGGTTGGTTCTTGTCCACTCTGTTTCCCTACTCGAGATGGATTGACTGGGAAGGATCGCTGGGACGATGTCCGTTGCGCTCCTCTCGTTGGTAAGGGGGGCGGGAGACCCGGACATACGTCCCGCGCCAATAGCCCAGCGGCAATCGGTCCGACGCCGTCGCGCCGCCGACGAGACGGCCGAGCACGATGACGTGATCACCAGCGGTGATCACGTCATGGAGCGCGCACTCGGTGAAGGCGACGGTGGGTTCCAGCCGTGGCATGCCGGCCACGTCGCCGGGCCGCCAGGCCACATTGGCGAACTTGTCGCTGCTGTAGCTGGCGAACAGTTCGGAGACCTCGTGGCCGTCGGCGTCGAGGAAGTTGACGGCGAATCCGCCGGTCTCCCGGATGGCGTCCAGGGTCGAACTCACCTGCCGCACGCAGAACAACAGCAGCGGCGGGTCCTTGGAGACGCTGCATACCGACGACGAGGTCAGGCCGTGCGGCTGACCGGACGCGTCGAGCGCGGTCACCACGCTGACGCCGCTGGCCAGCGAGCCCATGATCGCCAAGAACGCACTCGGTTCCACGTTGACTAGTTCGGTGCCAGTAATGGTCCACCTCCTTCGATCGCCGCCAGCAGCGCGGCTCGATCGGTCTTTCCGTTCGGGGTGAGCGGGAGGCTCGTGGCCGCCTGGACGGAGTCGACGATCATGTAGGTCGGCAGCTGCCCGGCGCACCAGCGCTTGATCTCCAGCAGGCCGGGCCGACGGTCGCCCGCCGGCACCACGACCGCGTGCAGCCGCGCGGCGAGCCCGACGCCGGCGACGACCACCGCGGCCGCCGCGACGTCGGGATGCGCGGCGAGGACGGCCTCGATCTCGCCGGGCTCCACCCGGTTGCCGCGCACCTTGGCCATGTCGTCGCGGCGGCCCAGGTATTCCAGCGTGCCGTCGGACGACATCCGCCCGAGATCACCCGTTCGATAGGGTCCCCGCTGCGGCTCCCGCCCCCAGTAGCCGAGCATCACGGTGGGCCCGTCCGCCACGATCTCGCCCTCCGGGCAGTCGCCGCGACCGGCGGCGCCCGCGCCGTCGGGGCTCGCCGGGGCCAGGGTCAGCACCGCGCCGCTGGCCGGTCGACCGATCGGCAACGGGCGGTCGCGGCCCTCGTCGGCGTCGGTCACCTCGTACGACGCGCAGACGTTGGTCTCGGTGGGCCCGTACCAGTTGAGCAGCCGCACGCCCGGCCAGGCGGCACGGAGGTCGTGCACGTACCGGATCGGCATCACCTCACCGGCGAAGACGCAGGCCCGCAGGGCCGGCGGCGGCGGGCCGTCCAGCAACCCGCCGTCCCGGATCATCAGGGTCAGCGCGGACGGCACGGAGTACCAGACGGTGATGCCCTCGTCGCGTACGAACCGCGCCAGCTGCACCGGCGCGTAGGCCAGCTCGGCCGGTACGAGGTGCACCGACGCGCCCGCGCGGAACGCCGCGTAGAGGTCGAAGACCGACAGATCGAAGTTGAACGGGGCGTGGTTGGCCAGCCGGTCCCGCGGCGACACGGCGAGCAGGTCGCCGGCCCACTCGACGAACGCCGCCGCGTTGCGGTGGCTCAGGCAGACACCCTTCGGGGCTCCCGTCGACCCGGAGGTGTAGAGGATGTACGCGGGTTCGTCCGGGGCCGGTCGGTGCACCGGCGGAAGGTCACCCTCGGCCCCCAACCGCTGCAACTCGTCAAGCGACACGAGCGGTGGCCCGTCCGGAACACCGCCCTCGCGTGCGACCCGGTCCGTGGCCGGACCGTCCGCCACGACGACGGTCGCCGCACAGTCGGCCGCGATGCGCCACACCCGGGCGGGCGGGTTCGCCGCGGACACCGGGACGTACGGCGCCCCCAACGACAGCGCCGCCTGCATGACGGCCACCGCGTCGGCCCGCTTGTCGGACCACAGCACCACCCGGTCGCCCGGGGACACCCCCGCGCGCGCCAGCCCCGCCGCCAGGCGCCGCGCGGCCGTCGCCAGCTCCGCGTACGAGAGCTGGCCGTCGTCCGCGATCACCGCCGGCGCGTCCGGTGTACGGCGGGCCCACTCGGCCACGTAGCCGTGGATTCCCGCGCCACCCGGCGTGTCGGACTGGTCCACGTCCCGCACGGTCGACACCTCCCTGGTCAAGCCGCGGCCCTCACAGGCCCAGTTCGCGGGCGATGAGCAGCCGTTGGACGTCCGACGTGCCGGAGAAGATCGTGCTGGGGACGGCGTCGCGCAGCATGGTCTCGATCCCGGTGTCACGCAGGTATCCGAGGCCACCGAACAGGCGCACCGCGTCGAGCGCCCCGGCGACCGCCGCCTCCGAGACGGCCAACTTCGACAACGCCACGTTGAGTTCCGAGCCGCCGCCGTTGTCCATCTCCCAGCAGCAGCGATAGAGCAACAGCCGCGCCGACTCCGTCCGCAGCTTCATCTCGACGATCCGGTTCGCGACCGCCTGGAAGTCGCTGATGCGCCGGCCGAACTGGCGGCGCGTCCTCGCGTGCTCGACGCAGCGTTCCACCAGGCGGTCCAGCAGACCGACATATCCGGCGAACAGGCAGGCCCGCTCCCAGCGCATCGAGTGCTGGAAGATCGCGGCGCCCTGGCCCGGCTCGCCCAGCACCCGCTGCACCGGCACGAGGCAGTCCTGAAAGGACACCCGGCCGGCCGGCGCCGACACGAGGCCCATCTTGTCGAACGGCTCGCTGACCGTCAGGCCGGGAGTGTCCCGGTCCAGCACGAACGCGGTGACACCGAGATGGGCGGCCGCCGGATCGGTGGTCGCGTAGGTCACCAGCACGTCGGCCACCGGTCCGTTGGTCACGAACGTCTTCTCGCCGTTGAGCAGGTAGCCGTCCGCCGTCTCCGTCGCGGTGACGGCGAGCCGCGAGACGTCGGACCCCGCGCCCGCCTCGGTCATCGCGTTGCCGGCCACCACCTCGCCCGAGCAGATCCGCGGTAGGAGGCCCTTCTTCACCTCCGGCGTGCCGAACCCGGCGATCGGCACCGCGCACGCGAACTGGTGCGCGCTGGCCGCGAACACCAGACCCGTGTCCGCGCACCCCCGACCGAACGCCTCGACACGCAGCGCGGTGTCCAGGGCGCCCAGCCCGCCGCCGCCGTACTCGGCGGGAATGCAGAGGCCGAGCAGCCCGAGCCGACCGAGACGCCGCCAGGCCTCGCGGTCGTGCAGCCGGCTGGCGTCGGCGGTGGGCGGGAACGCCCGCTCGGCGCTCGCGCGCACCTCGTCGTAAGCGTCCCGCTGTTCAGGCGTCCAGGCGAAGTCCACGGTGCCCCCTCGGCCGCGCGGTGAACCGGCGCGACGGATTGACCGGCTTGCAGGAGCAACCCGGACCGGACTGACATATCCTCAAAGGTCTAGACTCAGGGATTTGATCGGGTCGTGCGCTCGGGCGTACGGGAACTCGTAAGAGGTTGCCTTGACGACGCAGCAGGGATTCGACGGTGGCAGCGGCATCCGACAGGCGATCCTCGACGTCACCCGGCGGGAGATCTCCGAGTGCGGCCTGACCGGGGTGAGCATCCGCAGCGTCGCCCGACGCGTGGGTGTCGACCCGCGGCTCGTGCGGCACTACTACGGCTCCAAGGAGCAGCTCCTGCGCCACGCGGTGCAGGTCGACGGCAACCCCGTCGAGCTGGCCGAACAGCTGCTGGCCGGCAGCCGTCGCCGGCTCGGTCGGGCCACCGCGACCGCCCTGCTCACCCACTGGGACAGCCCTCGTACGACGATCTCCTACCGGGCCCGGCTGTCCGCCTCGCTGACCAGTGATGAGATCGCCGAGCTGATGCGCGACGAGTTCGTGCGGGCCTTCTTCGGCACCTTGGCCGAGGGCGTCAGCCCCGACCGACACGAGCTGCGGGCGGCGCTCGCCGCGTCCCAGGTGATCGGTCTGGCCCTGTGCCGCTACCTGATCGACGGCACCGAGCTGTCCCGGCACGACCGCGACGATCTGGCCCGGATGATGGGTCGCACGATCCAGCACTACCTCACCGCCGACCTGGCTGAGTGACGCCGGGCGCGTCGGCGGCCGAGCCGTCGGCGCGCTCGACGTCGTGAGCTGCCAGCCGCCCGTCGTCGACCGACGACCGCCCCCGGGTCGGCGACGGCGCGTCATCCCGCCGGCCGGTCACGTTGTCCTTGGTGAGCAGCCGCTTGAAGTCCGCCGGCGCGACCGTCATGACCCAGGCCACCATGAGGAGCCGACGGGGCATCGTGAAGTGGTAGTACCGCGCGTTCGGGTCGCCGAACCGGTACAGCGGCGGCACGAACCGCGCCCGGCGCAGCTCGCGGAAGATCATGTCCGCCGCCTCGGCCTGCCGCAGCCCACCGGCCCGGACCCGGGCGAACACCTCGAAGAACCAGTCCAACATCTGGCGCAGACCGTCCGGGGTGCGGAACCACAGTCCGCCGTCGGCGAACCGCTCGACCGGGTCCCACGTCCCGGCGACCAGGGCATCGTTGGTGGCCCGCTTCAGCGACAGGTGGCCCAGGATCTGCCAGAGCAGCCAGACCCGGCTGTACGCGTTCCACAACGCGAAGCTGCCGGCGGCCGTGCGGGCAGCGGCCAGGATCTGGTCGTTGAACTCGATCAGCGCGTCCTGGAAGGCCGCCGCCTCGGCCAGCACCGCGCCCGTCGCCGGCTCGTCGCGGAGCGCTCGCGGCAGCGCGGCCCCGAGCGCGTGGACCATCTCCGCCGTCATCGTCACGTCCCGGGACAGGAACTCGTCGGTACGGCAGGCCGATCGCTCCATGGCGAACCACCGTGGCCCGTGGGTCACCGCCGCCCGGCGCTGCCAGTGCGGCGAGGTGGTCCAGCCGCCCTCTGCCGTGGCGGACGCGAACTGCTCCGCCAGGCTCGGGAAGGGCGCGACCAGCGCCCGGAACGCGGCGTCCGGGTCCGCCGGCAGGTCGTCGAACCGGTCGTGGTCCAGCCCCACCGTCACGCTGCACAGGTCGCTGGCCGCGTCGTCGTGGTTGCGGAAGTCCACCACCTGGATCCAGCCGCCGTCGAAGAGGTGGTGCACGGTCCCCCGCGACCAGGTCGTCGCCCGGTGGTAGTCGGCGAGCCGGCTGCACTCCTCGAACGGCCGGACGCCGCGCAGGTGGGCGTGCATCATCTTCGACCGCAGCAACAGCGGCTTCGGATCACCCTCGGCGGTCGCCGTCAGGGGTGACTCCTGGTCGCGGGCGTCCACCACGAACCGCGCGGTCACCGTCCGTCCCGAGCCGAAGATCAGGTGTACGGCCTCCGGGGACAGCCGGACCTCGGTGGTGGACGCCCGTTCCGGCAGCGCCGTCGCGCCGTACCGCACGGCCAACTCCCGGGCGTACCCGTCGACGACCGGCCGGTAGAGGTGCCACTCGCTGTGCTCGCCCGGCACGTGGAACTGCACGGCGTGCGCCGGGTCGTGCCGGCGGCCCGCCGTGTGGTGCAGGAAGGCGAGGCTCTTCTTGATCCCGCTGGTCCGGCGCACCGCGTCCGGCAGGTCCTCGAAGTGCGCGAAGGAGGCGATCTCCGGCACGTCGAACCGCTCGGCCAGCAGGTGCAGCACAGCGGTCGTGTACGGCACGGTGCTGTCGCCCGACGGCAGCACCGTGTCGTCGGGCGAGCCGACGAGCAGGACCCGCAGGTCCTGCTTGGCCAGTACCGTGGCGAGCAGGCCGGTCGCCAGATGGCTGCCCAGGATCACGACGTCGTACGACACCGGGGCGTCGGGTTCGATGGTGGTCATCCGGTCTCCTAGAAGATCTTCCGGCCCATGAGCTGCTCCTTGCCGGCCTCGCGCAGGAAGCCGAGCATCAGCCGTCGCACGTCCGGCGGCGCCTTGGTCGCCGCCCAGAGCATCGTCCGGCCGATCTTGAGCGGAGTCGGGTTGATGAACCGCAGGTGGCGGTCCTTCCAGCCCCAGTGGTCCGGCACGAAGGGCGCCCGGTTGAGGTGGTCGTAGAGGGCGTCCGCCGCCTCGTCGCCGGTGATCTTGCCGGCCTCGAAGTCACCGCACTGCTTGACCATGTCCTCGAACAGCTCGCCGTAGCCCTCGTGGTCGGACCAGTGCAGACCCGGGTTCTTCACCTCTTCCAGCTCGTTCAGATGCCGGTCGTCGCCGGTGGAGCGCCACCGGCGGTACGCCTCGTGGGCCCGGAAGGTGCCGGCGTTCGAGCCCCACGCCCAGATCCGGAACACGGCCGTCCAGAGCGAGTAGTGCTCGAACGAGGCGTACGCGGCGTTGACCAGCTTGTCGTTGCCGTCGAACAGCGCCTGCTGGCGGGTGTTCACCCCCTCGAACCGGTCGGCCGAGAAGTCGTCGTCCCCCACCGCCCGCAGGATCCGCCAGGCCAGCACGTTGACCGCCTCGCAGGTGTTGGACAGACCACGGGAGAACAGCGGGTCGATGAACGCCGCGGCGTGGGCCAGCAGCACCCAGCGGTCACCGACGGTGGTCTTGGACGAATACTGCACCCGGTCCGTGCCCACCCACTCCCGCATCGGCCGGGCGCCCTCGAACTGCGCCGCCATGCCGGGGAACCGCTGCATGTGCTTCCAGAAGTCCTCCTCCGGCGACATGCCGGGCGTCTTCGGATACATCCGCGGGTCCATCGTGAGGCCCACGCTGCACAGCGGGTTCTTCGAGTCCTTGTGGTTGTTGAACGCGATCACCCACGACCAGCCGCGCGGGAACAGGTGGTGGACGGTGCCCTCGTAGAACGGCACCGGCGGCTTGTCCGCGCCGGTGCGCTGGAACACCTCGTCGGTGGTCTTGAGATCGATCATGTGGTTCCAGACGGCCCGCGAGTGGTGCTTGTACCGGCACGGGTCCTCGCGCAGCCCGAACTTCTCGGCCAGCGGAGACCGGTAACCGCTGGCGTCCACGACGTACCGGCTCCGGAACTGCTCGCCCCGAGTCGAACTGACCGTCACGCCGGAGTCGTCGAAGTCGACGTCGGCGATCGTGAAGTTCACCCGCGCCGTGCAGCCGTACTTGATCGCCGCGTGGAACAGGTACGCGTCGGTGTCCTGCCGGTACATGTGCGGCGTCTCGTGCAGCAGGCTCGGGAAGTTGAACATCGTGACCTGCTTCGGGTCCTGCGGCTTGCCCTCCTGGTGGTTGAGGAAGGCGAAGTGGTCCTTCTTGCCGTGCCAGGGCGAGATGATCTTCTGGCAGGCGGTCAGCGTCGCCAGGGTCATCAACTCCGGCACCTTGTACCGCTCGGACATGGTGCGCAGCGACACCAGCATGTTGGGGATGGTCGACTCCCCGATCGCGAACTTCGGGTGCGCCTTGGCATCGACCAGCAGCACCTTCGCGCCGTTGCGGGCCAGGATCGCGCCGAGCATCGAGCCGGCGAAACCCGCGCCGAGGATGGCGACGTCATAGGTGGCCTTCTCGGCCTCGATCAATTCACTCACCGTGTGCTCCAATTTCCTCGGGTTACTTCGGCTCGGGGACGCGCAGCCGGGAGCCGAGCACCGGCCAGCCAGCGAGTTTCTGCTTGATCTCCTCGACCGGCTCGAACTCGCCCCGGGCGAAGCGCTTGCGCATGAAGAGGGTCAGACCCTCGTAGGTGAGCTCACCGATCGCCGGCGGCGCGTCCCGCTTCGCCCAGCGCAGGGTGCCGAGCACCTTGGCCGGGGAAGCGCCGGTGATCCGGATCGCCGGGTCGGCCAGGCCGAACGCCGGCGGCACGAACCGCGCGCTGGCGAGCTGGTCACGGATCTGCTTGGCGACGTCCTTCGGCTCCGCCTCCCCCGCGTCGACGGCGCGCATCATCCGGCTGACGCCGGCCAGGAACTCGAGCACCTCGGCGTGGTCCGGGTCGTCGACCTTCGACCGGTCGAACTCGCGCAGCTCCACCCGCCACCAGGGCCGTTCCATCCGCCGTAGCACGGCGGGGTCACGGGTCTTGGAGTAGAGCGCGTAGCCGCGGTTGATCTCGAAGGTGGAGAGGATCTGGGTCAGCGCCCACACCCGGAACCAGGCATCCCACAGGTCCCAGTCCCGGAACGCGATGTACGCGTTGTTGACCAGATCGTCGTTGAAGTCGAGCTGACCCTGCTCGAGCTCCTGCACGTACTCGAACCGCTCGACGGCGAAGTCGTCGTCCTTGAGCGCGTCCAGCAGCCGCTGGGTCAGCGCGTTGATGATTTCCATGGTGTTCGACAGGCCACGCGAGAACAGCGCGTCGACGAAGCCCGCCGCGTGCGACATGAGGCACCAGCGGTAGCCCACCGTCTTCTTCGGCGAGTACTGCAGGCGACCCGTGCGCACCCACTCGCGCACCGGGGTGGCGTGGGTGAACTGCTGCGCGATGCCCGGGTACCGGTCGAGGAACTGGCGGAACTCCTCCTCCGGCGAGCAGTCCGGCACCGGGTACCTGCGCGGGTCGAACTGCACGCCGACGCTGCACAGGTCATTGGTGGACCGGGGGTGGTTGTCGAACGGGATCACCCACATCCAGCCGCCCTCGAAGATGTGGTGCAGCGTCCCCTCGTGCCAGCGGGTCGGGTTGCCGTACGTGCCGCGCGGGGCGAAGTCGTCGAACGGCCGCACGCCGACCATGTGCGTGAACAGAGACCGCGAGTGGTGTTCCAGCCGGGTCGGCTCCTCCCGCAGGTCGAACTGCTCGGCCAGCGCCGAGCGGAAGCCGCTCGCGTCCACCAGGTAGCGGGCCCGCACGGGCGCGCCGGGGCCGACGTCGAGCGTCACGCCGTCGTCGTCGACCTGCACGCCCGCGATGCGCGTCTGCTGCCGGATCACGGCGCCGTACTTCGCCGCCACCGTGAGCATGAAGTTGTCGATGTCCTGCCGGAAGAAGTGGTTCTCGGTGTTCAGGATCTTCGGGATCTGGAACATGTTGGACTCTTCGGGCTGCTGCTTCTCACCCGGCCGCTGGTAGACGAAGCCGAAGTTCCTCTTCACCCCGCCGGTGGTGTTGATGTGCGCGTACACCGACTCGAAGGTGCTCAGGTATTTGATCTCCGGCACGCCGTACCGCTCGCTGATCAGCCGCATCGCCATCGACGTGTACGGGATGGTCGACTCGCCGACGGCGAAGCGGGGGTGCGTGCCGGCGTCGATCACCAGCGTGTGCGCGCCGTTGGCGGCCAGGCACGCGGCCAGGGTGGAGCCCGCCAGCCCGGAGCCGATCACCACCACGTCGAACATCCCGTTGTGCGCGGCCGCACCTTCCATCATGGACTCCTTATCCATTGGATTCACTTCGGCGTCGGGACGCGGAGTCGCTTGCCGACCACGGGCCAGCGCGCGAGGAGATGCTTGAGTTCCTCGCCGACGGCGAACTCGCCGGGCGAGAAGCGCTTCTTCATGAAGAGGGTCAGGCCGTCGTACGTGAGGTCGCCGACGGCCTTCGGCGCCTTCTTGCGGGCCCAGCGCAGGGTCTTGCCGATCTCGAAGAAGTTGGCGTCGGTCCACTGGTTGTCCGGGTCGGCCAGGCCCCACGCGGGCGGCACGAAGTCCGCCTCACGCAGCAGCCGCAGCAGCTCGGCGGCCGTCTCACCGGAGTCGGCCCGCCCCTCCTGCACGGCTCGGGTCATGTCGTTGACCTGCTGCAACAGGACCATGACCGCGCCGTACGGCGAGTCCTGCGGGATGACCCGTCCCCGCCACCACGGCCGCTCCAGCGGGGCCAGCACCGCCGGGTCGCGGGTGTCCAGGAAACGGGCGTACGCCCGGTTCACCTCGAAGGTGGCGATGAACTGCCCGAGCGACCAGATCCGGAACCAGGCGTCCCACAGCCGCCAGTCACCGAACGACGTGTACGCATTGGCGACCAGGTCGTCGTTGAAGTCCAGCAGACCCTGCTCGAACTCCTGCATGTACTCGAACCGCTCGACCGAGAAGTCGTCGTCCTCGATCGCGGAAAGCAGCCGGTGCACCAGCGCGTGCATCGTCTCCAGTGAGTTCGACAGCCCTCGGGAGAACAGCGGGTCCAGGAAGCCGGCCGCGTGCGAGGTCAGGCACCACCGGTAGCCGACGGTCTGCCGCGACGAGTACTGCAGCCGGCCGGTGCGGGTCCAGTCCCGCACCGATCGGGCCTCGGCGAACTGCGGCTCGATGTCCGGGTACTGCGCGATGAACCGGCGGAACTCCTCCTCCGGGGTGCAGTCCGGCACCGGGTGGATCCGTGGGTCGAGTTGCAGGCCGACGCTGCACAGGTCGTTGGTGCCCCGCAGGTGGTTGTCGAACGGGATCACCCACATCCAGCCGCCCCGGAACAGGTGGTGCAGCGTGCCGTCGTGCCAGGGGCTGGGGTGCCCGTACCGGGACTTGGGGGCCAGTTCGTCGTACGGCCGGATGCCGACCATGTGGGTGAACAGCGACCGCGACTGGTGTCGGAACCGGGTCGGCTCCTCCCGCAGGCCGAACTGCTCGGCCAGCACCGAGCGGAAGCCGCTGGCGTCGACCACGAACTTGGCCCGGAAGTGGCCGCCGGTGTGCTTCAGCGTCGCGCCGTCGTCGTCGATCTCCACGCCGGTGATCCGCACCTGCTGGCGGACCGTGGTGCCGTACTTGGCGGCCACCGTGAGCATCCAGTTGTCGATGTCCTGGCGGTAGAAGTGGCTCTCGGTGTGGGTGACCTTGGGAATCGGGAACATGTGGGTCTCGCGCGGGTCCTGGCGCTCCCCCGGCCGGTGGTAGACGAACCCGAAGTTGCGCTTGACCCCGGACGTCGTATTGATCTTGGACTGGACGCCCTCGAAGGTGGACAGCCACTTGATCTCGGGAACCCCGTACCGCTCACTGACCAGCCGCATCATCATCGACGTCGCCGGAATGGTCGACTCGCCGATGGCGAACCGCGGATGGGTCGTGCCGTCGACGATCAGCACCTTGGCGCCGTTGCGGGCCAGGCAGGCGGCCAGCATGGTGCCGGACAGGCCGGACCCGATGATCGCGACGTCGTACTCCGGCGTACTGCGCGGATGATCAGTCATGTCGTTCAAGCTCCTTCATCGGCCGCTGTGGGAGCGGGCAGGTAGCCGGTCCGCACCATCCAGCGCAGGTAGATGTCGAGTAGGTCGTCGTCCAACGGCGGGCACCGGACGTCGGTGCCCCGCAGTTGTTCCTCGGTGTTGTCGACGCCGTAGTGGACGGCCTCCTCGCCGCCGACCACGAACTCCTGGACCACCGGCATGACCGGGTGCAGTTCGTTCGTGCCGACGGCGTAGGTCGCCTTGAGCGCCTGCCACCACTCCTCGACAGGTACGACCTCGACCGCGAAGCCGTGCCGACGCAGCGCGCGCACCACGTCCGCGAAGAGTGCCTTGTACGGGCTCACCAGGTGGTACGTGCCACCCAGAGCCGGGCCGTACCGGGAGATGTGCACCAGGGCGCCCGCCACGTAGTCGACGGGCGTCATCTCCACCTTGATGTCGATGTCCGGCGCCAATCCGAGCTGCACACAGCCCTTCATGACCCGGGTGGTGAAGTGGGTGGTCAGGCTCGCGCCGGTACGCGAGTCGCCCAGCACCCGGCCCGGCCGGTAGATGTCGGCCGGCACGCCGCGCGCGCGGGCCAGCTCGACCAGCCGCTCCGCGGCCCACTTGGTCTGCACGTATCCGGTCACCAGCCGACCGGCCGAGGCGATGTCGTCGTCCTCGCCGACGACGTCGCGGCCGGGGGCCGGAAGGCCCCAGATGCCGTACGTCGAGACGTGGTGGACCGCGGTCGGCCGCCCACGCGCGGCCAACCGCAGGATCTCCTCGGTGCCCGTGACGTTGTCCGGCCGGAGCTGCTGGTAGTTGTAACCGAAGTGCACCCGGGCGCCGCAGTGGTAGATGCCGTCCAGCAGGTCGGCGAGTTCGTCGTACCGCTCGGCGGACAGGCCCAACCCGGGTCGGGCCAGGTCACCGGGCAGCACCGTGATCCGGTCGACGGCGGTGGCCGGCAGGGGGAGGTAACGCTCCATGTTGTCCAGCAGCCGCCGCAGGCCGGTCTCCTCGTCGGCACACCGCACCAGGCACCAGACCCGGGCCGTGGTCGATTCGAGCAGGGTGTGCAGCAGGTAGCCGCCCACGAAGCCGGTCGCGCCGGTCAGCAGGACGTGCCGGGGGTCGCGCACCCGGGCCGGCGGTTGGCCGACCACCCGGATGTCCGGCGCGAGAGTCACATCGCCGGCGATCCACGCCGGGTCACTGGCCCGGTCATCCGCCAGGTCGCCGCCGCCCTGGTCCCCGGCGGACGGGACGCCGTCGTCGGCGGACCCGTCGACGGACCGGTCGGTCAGCAGCCCGGCGAACAGGTCGGCCCACTGTGCCGGGGTGGCGAGGGTGAGCAGGTCACCGGCGCGCACGGTGAGGCCGAGATCCCGCCGGCAACGCCGGACGGCGTCCATGACCATGAGCGAGTCCATGCCGCTGGCCAGCACGTCGCTCTCCTCGTCGAGGGCCCCCGAGCCGGCGCCCAGGACGTCCGTCGCCAACTCGACCGCGTACGCGCCGAGCGCCGCCCGCACCCGGCGCGGGTCGCGCTCGGCGCGCAGGCCGGCCAGCAGCGGCGCCTCCGCGACGTCGTCCGCGGCCGGTTCGTCGGCGGTGATGCCGCGCAGCATCGGCCGCTCCGTGCGGGCCTGCATGACCGGCTTGAACACCGACCAGTCGACCGCGCACACCACCCGTTGCGTGGCGTCGCCGGCCGCGAGCGCCGTGAGCAACCGGATGCTCTGCTCGGCCGGCAACGGCCGCAACCCGGTGGCCTTCAGGAACGCCATCACCTCCTCGCCGAAGAGAGCGGAGGGCAGGTCCCACGGGCCCCACGCGACGGACAGGGCCGGCAGGCCGGCGGCGTCGCGGTGCCCCGCCAGCGCGTCGAGGAACGCGTTGCCGGCCGCGTAGCTGGCCAGGTGCTGCGAGCCCCAGGTCGCGGCGATCGACGAGAAGCCGACGAAGAAGTCCAGCTCCACGCCGCGCGTGAGCTGGTGCAGCAGCCAGCCGCCGATCACCTTCGGTCGCCACACCCGCCGGTACGCCGCGTCGGTGGCCGTACGGGCGAACTCGGGCTCGGACACGCCGGCCGCGTGGACGACACCGCGCAGCGGCCGGGGATCGCCCGCCAACGCGGCGAACACGTCGGTCATCGCCGCCTCGTCGACCACGTCGGCGGCGACCACGTCGACGGTGGTCCCCAACCGCTCCAGCCGCCGCACCGCGTCGATCCGCCGCGCGGCCTCCCCGGTCGCGTCCGCCCAACCGTCCCGCTCGGGCAGCGGGGTGCGGGCGAGCAGCACCAGACGGCCGGCGCCGGCGCGGGCCAGCCATTCGGCGACGGTCAGGCCGATTCCGCCGAACGCCCCGGTGATCAGGTACGTGGCCTCGTCGTGGACCGGCGGCCGACGGCGCAGCGCCTCGGGTGGCAGTGGTGGCGCGGGGGTCAGGCGCAGCGCGTACCGATGGTCGGCGCGCAGCGCCTGCTGGTCGTCGTAGCCGTCCTGTGCGTCGGCCGGGCCGACGTCGGACGGGTCGCCGGGGACCAGCCCGCCCGTGGTCAACGCGGCCAGCAGCATCAGGTCCTCGCCGGGTCGGCGCTGCGGGTCCAGGTCGATCGCGCCGCCCCACCGGTCCGCGTGTTCCAGCGCCAGCACCCGGCCCAGGCCCCACAGCGTGCCGGCGACCGGGGCGGCCGCGTCCGGGACGGCGGTCTCCGTGCTCACCCGCAGGGCGGCGCGGGTGACGAGGCTGAGCCGGGCGTCGGCGCACCCCGGGTCGTCGAGCATCGCGCGCAGGAGGGCGAGGGTCGTCAGGTCCGCGCGACCGGCGTACTCCTGAAGGCTCGCGGCGTCGCAGTCCTTGGACGCGGGCGCGTCAAGCCCGGTCAGGACCACCGCGAGCCGGGGACGACCCGGGCCGGCGGACCAGGTGGCGACCAGCTCCTGGACGGCTTCGAAGTCAGGGCGGCAGTCCGGCCCCTGGCCCACCACCGGCGGCGCCGCCACCGTCACGGCGGCATCGCGCTCCCGCAGCAGCGCGGCCAGCCCGGTCACCAGCGCGGCATCCGATCCCGTCGGATCGGCCACCAGCAGGTAGCTCCGTCCGGCCAGGTCGGCCGGCGGCTGCGGGGACGGCCCCGGCAGGGGCACCCAGGTCTGCTCGTAGAGCAGGTCGGCCGGGTCCTCCCAGTGCGCCGGCGCGGGCACCGGCGCGACGGTCACGTCCTGCGCGTACCCGATCGGGACGCCGCCGGCGTCGAGCAGGTCGACGGTGCCGGTCAGCGTGTCGCCGACCGCCCGCAGGGACCCGACGCGGACCCGCACCGCCCGTACGCCGCCCGGGGGCACGACGTCACTCGACGTCGCGGGCGTGCCACCGAGCGCGCCGCAACCGGCCAGTGTCGACCTGACGTCCGGATCGACCGCACCCGCCGCCGTCACCACGACCTGCGCGGCGTCGAGCAGCTCGTGCCAGCCCGCGCCGTCCGGCACCGGGATCTCCGGCGCGGTCTCGACGACGGTGGCCTCGTCGGGGTACGGGCGCTCGGCCGGCCACCGGCGCCGCAGCACCCCGCTGGCGTGGCGGATCCACGGCGCGGCCAGCGCCTCGCGGGCCGCGGTGGCCCCGACCAGCTCCCAGTCGGCCGAGCCGTCGTCCCGCGCCGTGACCGTGAGCCGCAGCTGACCCCGGTCGCCGGTCGGGACCATCGCGTGGACACGCAGATCCTCGGCGCACCGCCACCCGCCACCGAGGCAGTCCGTGGCGGCCCGGACCGCCACGTCCAGCACCGCGCCGAGACCCGGCGACTCGCCGGGCAGCGCCTCGGGCGTCACCTCGTACGCCGGCACGGGCCCGGGCAGGCGGCGGCCGACGCCCGGGATGTCGCCGACCACGGCGGCGGCCCCGGTCTCCTCGGCGGCGACCGGCGCGGACGCCGGCGGGGCGACCGGCCCGACCTCGCGGAACCAGTAGTGCGCGCCGCGCCACGGTGTCGTCGGCAGCGGTACCGCGCGCACGTCCTCGCCCTCGTGGAAGGCCCGCCAGTCGGGGCGTGCACCCCGCAGGCTCACGCTGCCGACCGCGCCGAGCACCTCACGCAGGTCCTCACCGCCCCGCCGCAGGGTGGGCACGAACGCGCAATCCGGCTCGCCGGCGAGCGAGCGGGCCGCGAGGGCCGTCAGCACGGGCGCGGGCCCGAGTTCCACGAAGGTGCGTACGCCCGCGTCGTGCAGCGCGCGCACCCCGTCACGGAAACGGACCGCGCCGGCCGCGTGCCGCAGCCAGTAGTCCGGACCGAGGTCGTCCGCGCCGAGCAGTCGGCCGGTGACGTTCGACGCCAACGGGATGCGCGGCGGGCGGAACGACAGCCCGGCCAGCACCGACCGGAACGGCTCCAGCATGGGTCGGATCAGCGGCGAGTGGAACGCGTGCGACACGGCCAGCCGCCGGGTGCGGACGCCGTCGGTCGCCAGCCGTTCCAGGACGGTGGCCAGATGCGCCGCGTGACCCGAGATCGTGACGTCGCCCGGCCCGTTGACCGCGGCGACGGCGACCGTGTCCGCGTACCCGTCGATGGCCGCGACGGCGACCTCCTCCGCGCAGCCCGCGGCGGCCATCGCGCCGCCCGCCGGCAGCTCGGCCATCAACCGCGCCCGTGCGGCCACCAGCGTCGCGGCGGCGGGCAGGTCCAGCACACCGGCGACGCAGGCGGCGACCAGCTCGCCGACGCTGTGACCGGCCACCGCGGACGGTCGCAGGCCCCAGGAGAGCCACATCTGGGCGAGGGCGTACTCGACCGCGAACAGCGCCGGCTGCGTGTACCGGGTGTCGTCGAGCGGCGTTGGACCGTCGGCCCACAGCACGTCCGCCAACCGGCGGGGCAGCTCGCTGTCGAAGAGCGCCGCGGCCTCCTCGAAGGCCGCGCGGAAGGCGGAGTTTCCCAACAGCCCCCGGGCCATGCCCGGGTACTGGGCGCCCTGGCCGGTGAACAGCCAGGCGACCTTGCGATCGCGGCGGCGGGGCAGCGCGGCGACCGTCAGCCCGCGCGGGTGGCGGCCCTGCGCGTACGCCGACAGGACGTCCGCCAGCTCGTCGGTGTCGGCGGCGGTGACCGCGAGGCCGTGCGTCTGGACCGCCCGGCCGACGTGCGTCGTGTAGCAGGCGTCGGCGAGGGACACCGCGTGCGGCCCGCGCAGCCACCGCGCGTGCCGCTCGGCCGTCTCACGCAGCGCCTCCTCGGTACGCGCCGAGGCCAGGAACAACCCGTACGGCGGCTCAGCACCGGCCCGAACGGCACCGGCCGGCGGCGCCGCCAGCACGACGTGCGCGTTCGTCCCGCTCGCCCCGAAGCTGCTCACCCCGCCGGTGCGCGGATGGCCCCGATCCGGCCACGGCGTGCAGGTCACCGGCACCCGCACGTGCAGGCCGGACCAGTCCAGGTTCGGGTTGGGCTCGCTCAGGTGCAGGTGCGGTGGGATCTCGCCGTTCGACATGGCGAGCACGACCTTGAACAGGCCGGCCATGCCGGCGGCCGGCTCCAGGTGCCCGATGTTCGTCTTCACCGAGCCCACCAGCAGCGGGTCGTCGGGGCGGCGGTGCCGACCGATGACGGCTTCCAGCGAACGCAGCTCGATGGGATCGCCAAGCGAGGTGCCCGTCCCGTGCGCCTCGACGTAGTCCACGCCGTCCGGCCCGACGCCGGCCTGGCTCATGGCCGCGCCGACCACGTCCTGCTGCGCGAGCGGGTTCGGCACGGTGAGGCCGCTGGAGCGACCGTCGTGGTTGACCGCCGAGCCACGGACGACCGCGACGATGGGGTCGTTGTCGGCCAGCGCGGCGGAGAGCCGCTTGAGCACCACGACACCGGCGCCCTCGCCGCGGGCGTAGCCGTCGGCCGACGCGTCGAAGGTCTTGCACCGCCCGTCGGCGGACAGCCCGCGGAACTTGCTCATCATCACGAAGCCGTACGGGGACAGCAGCAGGTTCACCCCGCCCGCCAGCGCCAGGTCGCACTCTCGCAGCCGCAGCGCCTGGCACGCCTCGTGCAGCGCGACCAGCGACGACGAGCAGGAGGTGTCGACGACCTTGCTCGGCCCCCGAAGGCCGAGCAGGTACGAGATGCGGCCGGCCAGGAAGCTGGGCTCGCCGGTGAGCTGGTAGAAGTCGACGTCGTCGATGTCGCCGGCGCTCTGCCGGGCGCGTACGTAGTCGGTCGTGCTCAGTCCGAAGTAGACGCCGGTGCGTGAGCCGTCGAGCCGGTCCGGCGCGTAGCCGGCGCGCTCCAGCCCTTCCCAGCAGATCTCCAGCGCGATGCGGTGCTGCGGGTCCATGCCCAGCGCCTCGCGTGGGGAGATCCCGAACGCCTCCGGCTCGAACCGGTCGACCTGGTCGAGGAAGGCCCCCCGGATCGTGTACGCCTTGCCCGGCGCCTCCGGGTCCGGGTCGAGGTACGCGCGGGCGTCGGCGCGCTCCGCCGGGAACTCCGAGGTCGTGTCCACCCCGTTGCGCAGCAGGGTCCAGAACTCCTCCGGCGAGTGCGCGCCGCCGGGGAACCGGCAGGCCATCCCGACGATGGCGATGGGTTCGTCCAACCAGCCGTCACGGCTGTCGGCCAGGCGGCGGCGCAGGTCCTCGATGGTGCGCAGCGCGTCGGCCATGAGCCGGCGGCTGTCCGGTGTACGCGAAGCGGTCGTCGACATCTCAGCCCCCCTCCGCGAGCGCGGCCGACAGCCGCGCGATCAGCTCGTCCTCGGACATCGCCGCCAGGTCGTCGTCGGCGTCGTCGGGCACTCCGGTCGCCGTGGTGGCCGGCCGGCCGGTCGCCGTGGTCGCCGTGGTGGCGGGCGTGCTCGACCGGGCCGGAGCGGCGGCCGGATCGAGCAGCGTCAGCAGGTGGTCGGTGAGCGCCGCCGCGTTGGGGAACTCGAACGTGAGCGTCGCCGGCAGGTCCACTCCCAGCGCGCGCTCCAGCCAGCCGCGCAGGCTCAACGACATCACCGAGTCCATGCCGAGGTCGAAGAAGCCCTGGTGGGCCAGCACGTCTACCCCGGACGCCTCGCCCAGCACCTCGGCCACCGCGTCGAGCACCGCCTCCAACAGGCGCTCGGCCCGCTGCTCGGCCGGCAGCGCCAGCACGACGGCGGCCAGCGGCGCGACCGGCGGCCCGGCCTCCTGCGATCGGCCGTCGCCCGCCACCGACTCGACGCCCACCTCGGCCAGGAACGCGCGGTCGGCCCGCTCCCGGCACACCCGCGCGTACCGGGGCGCGTCCACGTCCGCCACCGTGACCTGGGTCAGACCCGCCCGGAGCGCCACCTCGAAGGCCTCGCCCACCTCCGCGCCGGTCAGCGGCCGCAGGCCGCTGTCGACCATCACCATCCGATCCCGGCGGGACAGCTCGGCCGGATCGTCGACGGGCATGAACCGCACCACCTGCACGGGTAGACCGGCCTGCTCCCGCGCCGTGGTCACCGCGTCGACCGCGCCCTCGGCGGCGGCCCGCGCGGCCATCCCGGCGGCCCCCCAGACCGCGGCCGCCGCGCCGGTCACGCAGAACAGCGGCGGCGCGAGGTCACGGGTCGCCAGGTCCAGCCGGTGTACGACCTCAGCCCAGCGCAGGGCCGACGACACCACGCC
This sequence comes from Micromonospora sp. NPDC051543, assembly GCF_044454415.1. Taxonomy (NCBI): domain Bacteria; kingdom Bacillati; phylum Actinomycetota; class Actinomycetes; order Micromonosporales; family Micromonosporaceae; genus Micromonospora; species Micromonospora sp. NPDC051543. The sequence goes on along the minus strand of NZ_JBITDT010000011.1, from coordinate 74,775 downwards.
CTCGTCGAGGGTGTCGAGCGGGGCGGCCGGCGCGGGCATGCCGACCAGCAGCACGCCACCGAGCGGGGCGCCCAACGCGTCCGGCGTCAGGACGGCCGCGAGATCCGCCGCGCGTTCTGCCGCCGATCGTTCGTCCGCCCCGCGGTCCGCCGCCGTGAGGTCGATCCGTCGCACCTGCACGCCCGCCGCTGCCAGCTCGGCGAGCCGTACGTTCCCCGGGGACGCGCCGTCGGACGGGGTGGCGTCGGACGGGGTGGCTTCCCCGACGATCAGCCGACGCAGGCCACGGCGTACGAGCACGTCCACGAACGGTCGGCTGGCCGGGTGCAGCGCGTCGGTCACCAGGTACCAGGCGTCCGGATCACAGTCGAGCTCGGGCAGCGCGGTCGGCAGCGGGTCCGCCGTGGACAACCGTCCGGCGTACCAGGCTCCTTCACGCAGGAGCAGCTCGTCCTCGGCCGGATCGGTAGCCGGCCCGCGCGGCGCCGTCAGCGCACCGGCGAGCCCGGCAGCGTCGGCGGGAGTCCAGCCGGCGTCCTGCTGACCCGGGTCGCCGCCCGCCTGGACCGGGTCGCCGCCCGCCTGACGCGGCGCGGTGCCGAGCAGGCGCGGGTCGATGTCGACCAGACCGCCCCACCCGGGCGCGGCCTCCATGGCGAGTACCCGCCCGGCCGCCCACACCGCCGCCTGCGCCGGGTCCGCCTCGCCGGCACCGGTCGGCTGGTACGCCCCGGCGGTGACGACGCGCAACCGCCCGGGCGGCACGTCGAGTCCGGCGCGAAGCTGACGGGCTGCCCGCACGACACCCGCTACCAGGACCTCGACCGGCACGCTGCCGGGTGCGGCCGCCGCGACCAGCACGATTCCGTGGTCCGGCGGAACATCGACCCACGGTGGCAGGTCGCCCTCCCCCACACCGCCGGTCGGCCTACCGCCCCGGTCGTCGTCGCGGCCGGAGCCGGCGGACGGTGGCCGCCAGGTCACCTCGACGCCGGCGAGCCGCAGACCGTCGGCCACCCGCTGACCCGCCTCGACGGACGCGCTCGTGAGCGGGACGACGAGCCACCGCCCGGCCGCCGCCTTCGGGGCGGGCGGCAGGACGCGACGCCAGCGGACGGTGAACGTACGCGCGGCGCAGCGGTCCCGGACGCCGTCGGGCAGGGTGGCGGCGGTGAGAGCCGGAGTGGTCGTGACGGCCGGCGTCGTGGTCGCGGAGGCCGACCGCTCCGCGACGGGTGTCGAACCGGTCGCCGGGTCCGGCGTGTCCGCCCAGTGCCGGCGTCGCTGCCACGGGTAGCGCGGCAGCACCGCCCGGTACGGGCGGCGGCCGAACAGCCGCTCCCAGTGGATGCCGACACCGACCACGTGGAGCTGGGCGACGACGTCGAGGAATCCCTCCGGACGGCCCAGATCCGCCCCGACCGCCAGGAGGCTCGCCTCCCCACCCGCGGCGACGGCCGCGGCGTCCGGCCCGCCGTCGATCGCGAGCCACACCCGCTCCCCCGCCGCCGCGAGCGACGCGGCCAGCGCGTCCCAGCCCGACGCCGGTGACCGCGCGGGCACCGGGTGCGGCCCGGACACCGGCCCGCCGGCCGAGGCCAGCCACAGCACGGGCGCCGAGGACGTGTCGGTGGGTGCCGCCACGGTGACGGTCGTACCGTCGAGCGCCGCGCCGATCGCCCGCGCCCGGTCGAGCGCACCCGCCGCGCACGCCGCCGCCAGCTCACCGACGCCACGTCCGACGACCGCGTCGGGCCGTACCCCGTACGCCTCCCAGACGGCGGTGAGCGCGAGTTGGACGGCCAGCACGGCGGCCGGCGCGCCCCGATCCGCGTCGCCGGCGGTCAGCGCCGTACGCAGCGCGCCGCTGTCGTCCAGCGCGTCCAAGGTGGCCCGGAAGGCGGGCTCGTCGCGATCGAGGGTCCGCCAGTCGACCGGCGCCCGGTCCCCGTACACGAGGACCAGCCGCTCGGCCTCGTCAGACGCCGCGCCCTGGTGCGCGCCGTCGCTTCCGGACAGCCCGGCGGCGAGGTCGGCGATCCCGCGACCGACCACCGCCAGCCGGTGCTCCAGGTGAGCGCGGCGGGTCGCCGCGGCGTGGCAGATGTCGCCGATGTCCCCGCCGGCCCGCGCGGACAGCACGTCGGCGAAGCTCTCCCGCGCGGCGGCCAGGGCGCCGTCTCCGGCGGCCGACAGGACCAGGAGGTGAGCCCGGCCGGAAATGATCGCGCCGGCCGTGGAGGACGCGGCGACGCCCGCTGTCCGGTGCCCGTTCTGCGACGCCGGGGTGGCTGGCCCGCTGAGCACCACGTGGGCGTTGGTCCCGGTGAATCCGAACGCGCTCACCCCGGCGACCCGGGGTCGCCCGCCGGTGGTCGGCCACGCCGTCGTGGAGGTGGTGATCCGCACCGGCAGCCGCGCCCAGTCCACCTGCGGAGTGGGACGAGTGACGTGCAGGTGCGCGGGCAGTTCGCCGTGTCGCAGCGCCAGCGCGGTCTTGATCAGCCCGGCGATACCGGCGGCCGCCTCCAGGTGGCCGATGTTGGTCTTGACGGACCCGACCAGCAGCGGCCGGTCCGGCTGCCGCCCGCCGCCGAGCGCACGCGCCATCGCCCGCAGCTCCACGGCGTCGCCGAGCACCGTGCCGGTGCCGTGCGCCTCCAGGTAGTCCACGTCCGACGCGGCGACGCCGCCGGCGGCGAGCGCCGTGCGGATCAGCTCCTCCTGTGCCTCGCCGCCGGGCACGGTCAGGCCGCCGCTCGCGCCGTTGTGGTTGACCGCGCTGCCCCGGATCACGGCGTAGACCCGGTCGCCGTCGCGCTCGGCCTGCGCGAGTGTCTTGAGCACCACCACGCCGGCGCCCTCACCGCGCCCGTAGCCGTCGGCGCTGGCGTCGAACGTCTTGCAGCGACCGTCGGTCGACAGCGCGCCCGCGGCCGACATGGCCAGGTGCACGGTGGGCCGGACCATCACGTTCACCCCGCCGGCGAGCGCGACGTCGGCCTCACCGGCACGCAGGCTCTGCACGGCCAGGTGCACCGCGACCAGCGACGACGAGCAGGCCGTGTCGATCGCCAGGCTGGGGCCGCGGACGTCCAGGAAGTACGACAACCGGCCGGCCGTGCCGCTGAAGGAGTTGCCCGTGCCGTAGTAGAGGTCGACGTCCCGGGCTCGCCGGGTGAGCAGTTGCTGGTAGTCGGTGGTGTTCATGCCGACGAAGACGCCGACCCGGGCGGATCGCCGGTGCTCGCGCGTGATCCCGGCGTCCTCGAGCGCTTCCCAGGCCACCTCCAGGAAGAGGCGCTGCTGCGGGTCCATGGCCCGGGCCTCCCGGGCCGAGATCCGGAAGAACGCGTTGTCGAACAGGTCGACCCGGTCCAGGAAGCCGCCACGACGGGTGACCACGGTGCCGGGGGCACCGGGCCCGGCACCGAGCAGCGCCTCGGCGTCCCACCGGTCCGCCGGCACGTCGCCGGTGGCGTCGACCCCGTCGGACAGCAGCCGCCAGAACTGCTCGGGACCGTCGGCCCGCGGCAGCCGGCAACCGATGCCCACGATGGCCACCGGCTCGGCCGGCCCACGGACGACCGGCGCGACCGGAACGGCCGCCGCCGGGGCGATCGGCGATGGCTCAGCCGGGCGGGGCGGCTCTGTCGATTCGGCGGGAGGTGGCGGCCCGGCCGGGAGTGCCTCGGCGACGAGGTGGTCGGTGAGGGCGTCGATGGTCGGGTGCTCGATGCCGACGGCAGCCCCGAGGACGGTGCCCAGCTCACGTTCGAGCCGGCTGACGAGCGCGACCAGGGCGAGCGAGTCCATGCCCAGCTCGAAGAAGCCGCGCCCGCGCGCCAGACGGCGGCCGGGCTCGTACCCGAGGGCCTCGGCGACGGCATCGTTGACCAGGGCGGCCATCCGCTCCCGCTCCCCGGGAGTGCGAGCGCGGGTGCCGGCCCCGTTGGTGGCTGCGCGGCCGCCGATGCCGCTCCCGCCACCGCCGACACCCGCGGCACCCGTACCGCCGGCAGTCGCGCCGTTGGCCGCCGCACCGCCGACAGCCTCGCCACCCTGGCCACCGCCGCCGTTGAGGGCGGGGGCCGTCGGCACACCGACCCCGGCCAGCGTCTGTACGACGGTGCCGTCCGGCGCGATGAGGCGTACCTCGGCCCGCAGCTCGCCCAGCGCCACGCCGGCGACGCCAGGGGCACCCTGCGCGGAGCCGACGGCGCCTCCTCGCACCGCCTGCGCCGACGGCGAGGCGACGGACTCGGGGGTCGGCAGCCAGTACCGCTCCTCGGAGAGCCGGACCGGCGGCAGCGGCAGATAGCGCCGACCCTCGCCGTACACCGCCGCCCAGTCCACCGCGACGCCGGCGGTGTACGCCTCGGCGAGGGCCCGGGTCAGGGTCTCCACCGGCGGACGGCCCCGAACCAGGCTGCCGATAGCCGCGCCACGACGGGAGCGGGCCGCGAGTGACGCCGCCAGCGGCCCGGTCAGGACCGGATGCGGACCCAGCTCCACGAAGACCGCCGGCCGCCGGGACAGCAGCCGGTCGATCGCCGGCCAGAACAGCACGGGTTCGCGCACGTTACGGCCCCAGTAGGCCGGCCCGAACTCCGGTACGACGCCGGTCGGGTCGACGCTCGACAGCATCGGCACGCGCGGCTCGGCGATGGTCAGCCCGTCGAGTCGGCGCTCCAACTCGTCGCCGTACGCCGAGACCGCCGGGCTGTGGAACGCGTAGTCGCCGGCCAGCGGCACGCACCGCACCCCGGCGGCGGTCAGGTCGGCCAGCAGCCGGTCCACGGCGGCCGCCGGGCCGGCGACCACGACCGAGCGAGGCCCGTTGACCGCGGCGATCACCACCTCGGCGTACCTCTCGATGGCGGCGGTGACCTCGTCGGCGGAGAGCGCGATGGCGGCCATCCGTCCGCTGCCGGACGCCGGCTGCAACAGCTCTCCCCGCAGCACGATGACCCGCAGCGCGTCCTCCAGCGGCAGCGCGCCGGCCGCGCAGGCCGCGGCAACCTCCCCCATGCTGTGACCGACGACCGAGTCCGGCGGAACACCCCACCGGGCCCAGAGTCGGGAGAGCCCGATCTGGATCGCGAAGATCGCCGGTTGGGCGAACCGGGTCTCGGACAACCGGCTGCCGGTGCGGCGACCCAGCTCGTCCAGCAGCGACCACCCGGCTATCCGCCGGGTCAACGCGTCGCACTCGTCGAGCGTGGCGCGCATCGTCGGGTCGGCGCGGTAGAGGTCGAGACCCATGCCGGGGTACTGCGAGCCCTGGCCGGAGAACACCTGCACCACGTACGCCGGACCGTCGTGCAGCAGTTCGCCGCTGACCGCGCTGGCGGACCGCTCGCCGGCCTGGTGACCGGCCAACGCGCCGCGCAGGTCGGCGGCGCTCGCGCCGGTGACGGCGAGCCGGTGCGTGTGGTGACTGCGCCGGGCGCCGGTGCTGAACAACAGGTCGCCGAGCTGGTCGGGCTCCGCCGTCGTGAGGTCGTCGAGCAGAGCCGCGTGCCGGGTGACCTGGTCGGCCAGGGCCGACTCGGAGGGGCCGGACAGCACCAGCACCGGCCACGACACGGGCGGCGACGGCTGCGCGGCGCGGTCCTCTCCGGGCGCGGCGAGCACGACGTGCACGTTGCTGCCGGACAGACCGAACGCGCTGACGCCGGTGAGGCGGTGAGGTGCGTGGGGCAACGCCGTACGGGTGGTGGGGACCGCCAACCCGGAACCGGACCAGCCGAACCGTGGGGTCGGCTGCGCCAGCTTGATCTGCGGCGGCACCACCCCGGTACGCGCGACCAGCAGGCCTTTGAGCAGGCCGAGGATACCGGCGGCGGAGTCGAGGTGACCGAAGTTGGCCTTGTGCGAGCCGACGAGCAACGGGCGCTCCGGCGCACGTTCGGGACCGAAGACCGCTGCCAACGCGCTGAGCTCGATCGGGTCACCCAGCGGCGTGCCGGTGCTGTGGGCCTCGACGTACGCGATGTCGGCCGGCGACACGTCGGCGTCGCGGAGCGCGTCGCGCAGCAACTGCTCCTGAGCCAGGGCGTTGGGCGCCGTCAGGCCGGCGCTGCGGCCGTCGTGGTTCGTCGCGCTTCCCTTGATCACGCCCCAGATCCGGTCGCCGTCGGCGACGGCGTCCGCGTACCTCTTGAGGACGACGACCGCGCCGCCCTCGCCGCGCACCACGCCGTCGGCGTCCGCGTCGAACGGGCGGCAGAGCCCCTGCGGTGACAGCGCCTGGATACGTCGCATGTAGAGGGTCAGCTCCGGACCGACCATCAGGTTGACCCCACCGGCCAGCGCGGTGTCGCAGTCGCCCGCCGCCAGGGCACGCGCGGCGAGGTGCACCGCCAGCAGCGACGAGGCGCAGGCGGCGGTCAGGGTCATGCACGGCCCGTTCAGACCGAACGTGTACGCCACCCGGCCGGACCCGAAACTGAACTCCTTGCCGCTGGCGTAGTGCGCGCCCACGTGGTCGACGCCGAGGGTGCGGGCGTGCAGGACGGCGTAGTCCATCGCCAGGATGCCGAAGTAGACCCCGGTGTTGCTGCCCTCCCAGGCGGACAGCGGCACGCCGCTGTGCTCCATGGCACGCCAGGCGAGCGTCAGCAGAAGCCGCTGCTGCGGGTCCATCTCGCGCGCCTCGTGGGGCGAGACACCGAAGAACTCGGCGTCGAACAGGTCGATGTCGGGCAGGAACCCGCCGGTGCCGACCGTTTCGAGCGAGGCGGCGCCGGGCCGCCCGGCCGGTACACGACCGGTGACGTCGCGCCCCTCGTCCAGGACGCGCCACAGCGAGTCGAGGCCGTCCACTCCCCCGGGGAACCGGCAACCGACGCCTACCACCGCGATGTCGGTGGCACCTGCCCTGGAGGCTGAGCGACGGTCGCGGCGCATCCCCACGGCACCCCCCACGCGCATCCGTTCGGTGAACTGCAGCGGCCATTCCCCGCCTGATGATTTCCCTGTACGTTGAAGTACATCGGACGAGAAGCGAGATGTCAATGCTGATAGATCACGTCCTGGTTGCCGAGGAAACACGGGAGAACGGCCGTTCAGGCCCCCCGTCGTTGACGGTGTTCGGCTTTCCGGCCGCCGGTGGCTCGGCGTCGCATTTCACCAGGTGGAGGCGGTGGCTGCCGACCCGAGTGGTCGTCGAGCCGGTGGAGCTGCCCGGCCACGGCACCCGCCGGCAGGAGCCGGCCATCGACGACTGGCCCCGGCTGGTGACCGCCGCGTGCGACGCGGTGCGCGACCGCCTGTCGGGGCCGTACGTCCTGGCCGGGCAGAGCTTCGGCGCGCTGCTGGCGTACGAGGTGGCGGCGACGCTGGCGCGCACCGGCCCGGGCCCCGAGCTGGTGATCGTCGCGGGACGCAACGGACCCACCGCCGGTCTCGCCCACCGCCCCCTGCACGCGTTGGACGACGACCGGCTGATCGAGTCGCTGGGACGTCTCGGCGGCACCCCGGCCGAGGTTCTCACCGAACCGGCGCTGATGCGGCTCGCCCTGCCGGTGTTGCGGACCGACCTGCGGCTGGCGGAGACCTACGCCCGCCCACCCCGGGCGGCGTTGGGGTGTCCGATCGCCGCCCTGGTGGGCCGCCACGATCGGATGGCCGACGCGGCGGGCGCGCTGGCCTGGCAGCAGGAGACGGCGGATCGCTTCGACCTGACCGTCGTGGACGGCGGGCACTTCATCCTCGACCATCCGCAGGTCGTCGACGTGGTCACGGCGCGAATGACCGAGCTGCTTCGGCGGGTGGGTCGATCCGGGGCCGGTACCACCAGCGGTTGACCCGCCCGGCGACCACCACGGCCAGCACCGCGAGAGCCGCCCCGGCCAGCAGGTCGACGGCGTAGTGCTTGCGCAGGTACAACGTGGACAGCAGCAGCCCCAGGCCGATCGGCAGGTACCACCAGAACAGGCGACGGGCATCGCGCCACAGGTAGACCATCAGCACCACCGTCATGGCGGTGTGCAGGCTGGGAAAGAGATCCCGCGCCGGCCCCTGGACGGCGGTGATGGTGTCCAGCGCGCCGCCGATCGATCCCTCGTGGCCGGGGAGCGGGTCGGCGTAGACGTCGGTCTGGTAGATGTGCGGACCCACCCCCGGCACCAGCACGTAGCCGGAGTAGCCGACGACCGCGGTGATCGAGATCGCGAGCGCGAAGTCGTGGTACTCCCGCACATGGCCGCGCACGTACGAAAAAATGGCGTACGCACCCTGGGACAGGCCGTAGCTCAGGTAACAGATCGCCATGAACAGCGTCAGCGCGGGTGACCCGATGGTGTCGTTGAGCCAACGGCTCACGTCGCCGCCGAAGACCGCGCGGTCGAACTCGATCAACGCGGGATCGACGAGGGGGAAGTCGAGTTCCGGGGTGATGTCGCGCAGACTCGAGTAGATCACCAGGCAGGCCAGGAACGGCACCGCCGTCCTGGCCACCCCGCCGACGAACCTGGCCAGCCTCGCCGGACCGCCCGTCGGTGCCGCCGCGCCGGACGCGGCGGTACGCCTGCGGCGCGACAGGGCGATCCCGGCGATCAGCGCGCCGGCCAGCACGGCCGACGCGGCGATCAGCGCCCAGGAGACCGCGCCGGTGACGAGGGCGAGCCCGGCGACGAGGGTGAGGGCCACCGCGAAGAGGCACTCCTCGGGCCACAGCAGCGGATCGCGCCGGCTGTCGCCCCGGTCCCGTGCGACTGCCACGGGCCGGGGCGTGCCAACGGTCACGCCGTCTCGCTCTGGGGGGTCGAGGAGCGCCAGAGAACCGGGCAGAACTGCGGGTCGGCGTAGTCGGGCAGACCCGCCTCGTCACGGCGTACCAGGGAATCGTGGTTGTAGACGACGAGGTCGCCGTCGGAGCGGTGGAACCGCCGGTAGCGGTTGTCGCCGTCCTGCAGGTGCAGGGAGATGGCGCGCCGGGGACGCGGACTCCGGTTGGCCCCGCTGCCGTGGTACGTACGGCAGTGGTGGAAGCTCATGTGGCCCTTGGGAATGTGCATCGGGATCTTGTTGACCTGCACGCCGTTGTACTCGGCGTTGCTGACGAGCAGATCCTCCAGCTCGGAACGGTCGCGCTCGGCGAAGTGCCTCGTGGTCTTGTCGTCGCCGCCGACCTCCTTCCAGGTGTGGCTGCCGTCGACCATCGTGATCGTGCCCATCTCCTCGGTGCACTCGTGCATCGGGATGAAGGCGGTCAGCATCCGCTCGGAGGTGCAGGTCTGCCAGTAGTGACGGTCGAAGTGCCAGGGCACGATGTTGGTCGGCTCGCCGGGGCTCGGCGGCTTGAGGATCAAGGTGCTCTGGAACACCCGGATCTCGGCCGCCTCCGCCAGCCGCGCCGCGACCGCGCCGATGATCGGCTTGCGCAGGATCGCGGCGACCTCGTCGCTCTCGTAGTGCACGTAGTCGTTGTGTCGCTGCACGTCGCCGTGTTCCGGCTCCCAGTAGGCCAGCTTCGCCGGCCGCCGGGGCAACCGCCGGTCGCGGCGACCCGCGTAGAACCGCTCGCTGGCCTCGACGAGCGTGTCCACCTCGTCGTCGGTGAGCAGCTTCTGGCTGAGGTACCAGCCCCGCTCGGCGTACGACCGGACGTCCTCGTCGGTGGGCAGCGCGGCCCGCTCCTCGTCGGTCAGCGTGAATTCCGTCGTTGTCATCGCGCTCCTCTCATCGTTGATCCGTGGTGGTGACCGCCGCCGCCGGTCCCGACTCCCGGACCCGCGCCGTGGAGGGCGGGCCGAACATCAGGCTGACGTTGTGTCCGCCGAACGCGAAGGAGTTGGACAGGACCGCGCGGGGTCGGACCGGACGCGCCTTACCCCGCACGTGGTCGAGGTCGCAGGCCGGGTCCGGATCGTCCAGGTTGTGGGTCGGCGGCAGCATCCCGTAGGTGACCGCCAGGGCCGTCGCCGCCGCCTCGACGGCTCCGGCGCTGCCCAGCAGGTGCCCGGTCACGCCCTTGGTGGAGCTGACCGCCGGGGCGTGCGTGCCGAATGCGGTGTGGACGGCGCGGGTCTCGGCCAGGTCCCCCCGCTTGGTGCTCGTCCCGTGGGCGTTGATGTAGTCGACGTCGGTGGGCGCGACGCCGGCGTCGGCGACCGCCCGGCGCATGCTCTGCGCGGCGCCGGCGCCGTCCGCCCGCGGCGACGTGGGGTGGAAGGCGTCGGTGGTGGCGCCCCACCCGATGATGTCGGCGTAGCCGGCGACCCCGCGCGCGTCCGCGTGGTCGGCGCGCTCGACGATCAAGATCCCGGCGCCCTCGCCGAGCACGAAGCCGTTGCGTCGCCGGTCGAACGGGCGGCTCGCCTGCGTCGGGTCGGACCAGCCGGTCGCGAGCGCCCGCGCGTTGGCGAAGCCGGCGGTGCCGGTCGGTCCGAGCGGCGACTCCGCCCCGCCGCACACGACCACGTCCGCGTCGCCGGCCCGGATGAGTCGCAGCGCCTCCGCCACGGCGTGCGCGCTGGCCGCGCAGGCGGTCGCGATGCACGAGCTGTAGCCCTGGATGCCGTACCTGATGGCGATGCGCGCGGCGGCCATGTTGGGGAGGAAACCCGGATAGAGGTACGCGCTCACGGCGGTGCGCCCGCGCTCCTCGCGGGCCTTGGCCTGCGCTTCGTAGGTGGTGAGACCACCCGCGCCACTGGAGACGACCACGGCGACCCGCAGTGGGTCGACGTCGCGGCCGACCTCCAGGCCGGCATCACGCATCGCGTCGTCGGCGGCGGCCAGACCCATGATCAGGAACCGGTCGGCGGCCAGCACCTCGTTGGGCGGCAGCACGGTGGTGGGGTCGATGTCCGGGGCGATCCCGACCACCTCCGTGGCGGCGGCCGCGCCGTGCCCCTCGGGCGGGCGCACCAGCCCGGAGCGCCCGTCGCAGATCGCCGCGAAGAAGTCCGCCACCCCCCGCCCGACGGGCGTCACCAGCCCCATACCGGTGATGGTGGCCGAGGGTCGGGTCGATCCGGTCATGTCAACCGCCTTGTCCGCCGCCGGTCGGCGGCCTGGTCATCACGTGGTCCGGCGTGAGCAAGAGGGCCGTCGCGCCGGTGGGCTGGGCCGGGTCGGTGTCGTGCTCGACGACGATCACCAGCGCCTCCGCCGCGTCCCCGTCGGCGAACAGGCCCTCCGCCACCGCCCGGCCCTCGCCGAAGGGATCGCCGCTCGGGCTGAGCGACACGACCGGTCCGGTCAGGGCCCACTCGGTGGCGACGTGGCCGAGGACCGAGTTCGGCACGGATTGGAAGAAGTACATCGGCGACACCCGCCGGCCCCCGTCCACCTCCCCGGCGATGGCCGCCGCGGTGGCCTGGTCGGCGTACGCGCTGACCAGGACGATGGCGGTCGGCCCGTGGGCACCCGCGCCGGCGCGCCGTCGCAGGCAGCGGCCGGCGACGGCCACGACGAGCGGAGGGAACGGCGAGGCGACGAACCCGCGGACCGCGGGTGGCCGGCCGGCGTCGCCGGGCTCGGGCCACGCCGCGCGGGCCAGCTCACGGACCGCGTCTGAAGCGGTGTCGAGGTCTGTCACACCGCCCCCAGCACCAGAGCGGTGTTGGCGCCACCGAACGCGAAGTTGCAGCTCAGGGCGTACCGGCCGACCATCGGGCCGGGCTCGCGCACCACCCGTACCGGGCACTGCGGGTCCGCCTCGGTGAAGCCGGCGTTGACCGGCAACCGGCCGGCGTCGAGAGCCAGCGCGGTGACCGCGAACTCCAGCAGACCGGACGCCTCCAGGGCGTGCCCGTGCACGGACTTGGTCGAGCTCACCGCCACCGACTCGGCCGACGCGCCGAGGCCGACGCGCAACGCGCTGCTCTCGGCCGCGTCGGCACGTGTCGTGCCGGTGCCGTTGGCGTTGACGTACGCCAACTCCTCCGGCGTCACCCCGGCCCGGGCCAGGCCGGCGCGGATGGCCGAGGCCATCCCGGCGCCGCCCGGATCGGGCTGGCAGACGTGGTAGGCGTCGCCGGCCCGGGCCCACCCGGCCAGCCGGGACCGCACCCGACCGCCCCGCCCCTGGACGGCGGCCGCCGACTCCAGCACCACGGCGACGACCGCGTCGCCCAGCAGCATGCCGCGCCGGCCGTTGCTGAACGGGCGGACGGCGCCGTCGTCGGCCAGGGCCCGACCGGCGTCGAAGAGGGCCTGGTGGTCGGCGTCGACGAGAAAGCCCCCGGCGACCACGGCCCGCTCGCACCGACCCCGGGCGATCATGGAGGCGGCCTCGGCCAGCGCGGTGCTGCCCGCCACACACGCTGACGTGTAGACCCGCGCGACGCCGCCGAGGCCGCTTCGCCGGGCCACGGTGGCGGCCAGCTCGGCCGGCCCGTTGCCCGCTCCTCCGGCGCGCACCACGCTGGTGCCCGTGCCGGTGGCGAAGTACAGCGGGCACTCGGCGCGCCGGTGTGCCAACCCGGCGTCGTCGCAGGCGTCCGCCACGACGGCGATCACCTCGGTGGCCAGGTCGCCGGTGTCGGCGAGGGTGGCCGCCGCTCGTACCCGACTGCGGCCCGGGTCGAAGCGACGGACCTCGCCGAACGCGGGCGTTCCGGCCAGCACCGCCGCCAGCAGCGGCGCGGGGCCGCGGCCGTGGGCCGTCAGGAGGCCCAGTCCGGTGACCACGACAGTCGAGCGGGTCACTCCGACTCCGCGGCCGACAGGGTGAGACGACCGAGGATCTCCGCCGCACCGGTCACCGTGGACATGGCCGCCAGCTCGTCGTCGTCCAGGTCGAGGTCGAGGCCGTAGCGCCGCTCTATCTCGTAGACCAGCCGGGCGAGCTCCAGCGAGTCGATGCGCTCACGCGAGGCGTCGACGCTCCGGTAGCCCACGTCGGCGAGGATCGACAGGATCTCGTCGCGGCGATCGCTGTCGCCCACCGTCACTCCGCCGAGGTGGCCGGTGCGACGGGGGCGCTCCGCGCCGGCTCCGCGCGCCCGGCCACCTCCGCGGCGAACCGGTCGAGCGAGTAGTCGGCCAGCTTCTCCAACTCCTCGTCGGTGAACTTGACGCCGAAGGTGTCCTCGACGCGGACGGCGAGTTCGGCGACGGCCAGCGACTCCAGGTCGAGCCCGGCGGGACCGAGCACCGTCTCGCCGGTGACGTCGTCGACGTCGTAGTTCATCTGGGCCAGGGCATCGACGATGGACTGGCGAACCTCATCTGACATTGCTTGACTCCTCCCATGGAATGGGTCGTGGTGCGGATTGCGACGATCACCGGCGACCCCAGGGGCCGGGCGTCGGAGCATCTGGTCGGCACCGCTGCCGACCTGCTCGGCGTGCCGGCCGCCGACGTTGGCGTGGCACGGGACCAGACCGGCCGGCCGAGGCTCACCGGCGCGGCGCGCGGGCTGCACGCGAGCATCAGCCACGGGCGCGGCGTGGTGGCGGTGGCCGTCTCCGCGGTGACTCCGGTCGGGGTGGACGTCGAGCGCGAACGCGCGCTGCCCGGCGCGGCGTTGGCTCGGCGCTGGATGGCGCCGGCCGACGCCGACTGGCTGACCGACCAGCCGGGCTCGCTGCACACCAACGCGTTCCTCTGGCTGTGGACCCAGAAGGAGGCCATCGGCAAGGCACGCGGCACCGGCCTGCGCGGCGGCGGCCTGCGGCAGCCGCTGGTGCTGCCGACCGTCTGGCCGGACCCGCCGGGGTCGCTGCCGTTGCGCCCCGTGCCCGGCAGCCGGGCGGGTGTGGCCTGCGGCACCCTCCCCGAGGGCCTGGTGCTGGCCGTCGCCGGGCAGGACCGACCGGGCCAGGACGACACCGGCCGCATCCGGCTGCTCATCGGCCCACCGGCGGCGCCCGCGTCGTGAAGGTCGATCGGCGGCCGCGCCACCCACGTCCCGTCTCGGAGCATCATGACGACGTCGGCTCGGCCGACGCGCGACGCAACACGGCCACGTCGCGCACCAGCTTGCCACTGGACGTACGCGGCAGCCGCTCCAGGATCAACCACCGCAGCGGTCGCTTGTACGGGGCCAGGACATCCTCCAACGCGGCGTCCAGCTCACGGCCGGTCAACGGCTGGTCGACGGCCGTGTACGCCTCGATGGCGCCGCCGTCGAACGTCACGACCGCCTCGGTGACGCCGGGCAGGTCGAGGACGGCCTGTTCGACTTCGGTGAGGTCGACCTTGAGGCCCCCGATGGACACCTGCGAGTCGAGGCGACCGCGGATCGTGACCAGCCCCGTGACGGGGTCGATCGTTGCGGCGTCACGGGTGCGCAGCCAGCCGTCGGACCAGCGACTCTCGTCGACGAGCCCCACGTACGGCGTGACGGGCCGACGGACCTGGAGCTCACCGTCGACGACCCGGACGTCGATCCCGGGCGCCGGGCGCACCCCGGGCCGGTGCGCGCCGAACAGGTCGGTCGCGATGACGCCGACCTCGGTCATCCCGTACATGTTGCCCAACACGGTGTCGTAGCACTCCGCGAAGCGCTCGGGAACGCCGGGCCGGACCAGCTCGCCCGCCGTGGTCATCCGTACGAACTGCGGCAACGGCCCGGCGGGACGGCCGGCCATCAGCATCTCGAGGTGGACGGGCACGCCGATCACCGTGGTCGGCGTGGAGTCCCCCGCGATGACGCCCAGCACGCCACCCACCGTCATCCGCTCGGGCAGCGTGAGCGTGACGCGGGCGTGCAGGGCGTAGAGCAGGCCGCCGACCAGACCGAGCACGTGGGCCATCGACGCGAGCAGCACGAGCCGCTCGCCGGGTCGGGGCACGCCGTCGGTCAGCGTGTAGCGCTCGATCTCGGCGACGAGGTCGTCGACGGTGCGGCCGATGACCTTCGACGGGCCGGTGGACCCGGAGCTCAGCTGGATGAGGGCGTGCGGCGTCGACGCGGGCCGGCCGGCCGGGCGCGCGATGACCGTCTCGTCGACGGTCACGAAGCCGCGCAGGGGCGGGAGCACGGCGTCGGCGGGTTGCACGAGGAACTGCGCGCCGACGCGTTCGAGCGCCCGCTCGACCTCGCCGCGCGACAGCCGGTGATCGAGCAGCGTGACCTGGGCCCCGATCCGCCAGGCGGCGAGCAGGTTGGCCACGTACGCCAGCGAGGAGGGCAGTCGCAGCGCTATCGCGCCGCCCGGACGCAGCCCGGCGTCGGTCAGCCGGGCCTGCCGGGAGGCCACCTCGGCGCGCAGCTGCGCCCGCGTGATCGGTGTGCCGAGGACGAGGCAGATCTCGTTGCCCGGCCCGGCCAGCAGGACGTCGTCGACCCAGCCCGTGCCGTGCGCGGGCAGATCGTGCCGGACAGCCGCCAGCGGCGAATCTATAGTGGACACAAGGCCTCCACGCTGCTCGAACGGCGGGCCGGCTCGACTCGACGGGTATGTACGTGCCGAACGGAGGAGTTTCCTCATCTGATGACATCCCGGTTCGATGAATTATATCGGCGCGGTCTCCACCGTCAAGCGCCCGCCGGACGGTGGCCCCGACGGTGACGCCCGAGGTGTCGCCGTCCCGGGCCTGGGCCGTCCTCGTCACGCTCTCCCTGGCCGCGTTCGCGTTCGTCACGACCGAGCTGCTGCCGGTCGGCCTGCTGACCCACATCGCGGTCGATCTCGACCGGTCCCGCTCGCGGGTGGGTCTGCTGGTCAGCGGGTACGCCGTCGTGGTCGTGCTGGCGTCCGTCCCGCTGGCCCGGCTGACCCGGCGGATCCCCCGTCGTCACCTGCTCGGCGTGACGATGTTCCTGTTCGCGGCCGCGAACGGCACCGCCGCGCTCGCGCACACGTACGCCATGCTGGCCGGCGCCCGCCTCGTGACCGGTGTCGCCCAGGCGCTGTTCTGGTCCATCGCCACGGCGACGGCGATCGGGCCCTTCCCCCTCGCGGTGCGGGGCCGGGTGGTGGCGCTGTTCGGGGCCGGAGTGACGCTCGCGCCGGTGCTCGGCGTGCCCCTCGGCACCTGGATCGGTCAGCAGGCAGGTTGGCGCGCATCGTTCGCGGCGCTGGCGGGGGGCGGCCTGGTGATCGCCACCGCGGTGCTCGTCCTGGTGCCCACGTACCCTCCCGAGGCTGGCGGCGCGGCCCGGGGCACCGCACCGGACCGGCGGCGCTTCGCCGTGCTGCTGACCGCCACCGCCCTCGGCGTCGGCGGTTTCCTGACCCTGCAGACCTACATCGCACCGTTCCTGCTGGACGTCAGCGGCTTCACCGACGCGGCCCTGACGCCGCTGCTGTTCACCGCCGGTGTCGCGGCCGTCGTCGGCACCCTGCTCTCGGCCCGGACCCTGGACGCCCGGCCGATCGCCTCGCTGCTGACGCCGCTGAGCATCGGTACGGCCGCGCTGTTCGGCATGTACGGACTCGGCGTGCTCCGACCCGGCGCGGTCGCGTTCCTCGCCGGGCTCGGCCTCGCCTACGCTGCGTTCGCCTCCGCCGTGCAGAACCGGATGCTGCACCTGGCTCCCGGCAGCACCGACATCGCGTCGGCCGGCGTCAGCACCGCCTTCAACGTCGGCATCGCCGGCGGCTCGCTGCTCGGCGGCGCCCTCCTGCCCACGTCGGGGGCGCGCGTGCTCGCGCTCGTCGGTGGACTGCTGACGCTGGCCGCGCTCCTGCTGCTCACCCGGGACGCGCGGACGGCCGCCCGGTCCGACAAACTCCAGAAGGTGTCAACTGGCTGACGCCAGGATGTCCGCGCACGGCATTCCACCGCGAGGACAAGGCTCCATGACCACGTCAGAGAACAGCACCCGGCTCCAGTCGGCGCATCCCGCCGTTCACGGCGATTCGGACGAAAACCAGCAGAACACTCCAACGCAGCGGGCCACCGCCGCTCGGCCCGGTCCCCGCCCGGTGCTGACCCTCCTCGCGCTGGCGCTGGGCACCTTCGCCATCGGCACCGGCGAGTTCGGCAGCAACGGGATCCTGCAACTCTTCGCCGCCGACCTGGGCGCGTCCATCCCGGTCGCGACGTACGCGATCAGCGCCTACGCCTTCGGCGTCATGATCGGCTCACCGGCGATCACGCTTCTCGCGGCGCGCGCCAACCGCCGTACCCTCCTGCTGGGTCTGATCGCGTTGTTCCTGGTCGGCAACGTCCTGTCCGGCCTGGCCCCGAACATCGCGACCCTCGTGGTCTTCCGCTTCATCACGGGAAGCGTGCAGGGCGCGTTCTTCGGCGCGGGGGCGGTCGTCGCCGCGTACGTCTACGGTCCCGGCAAGGGTGGCCGGGCCTTCGCCACCGTGATGGGCGGGCTGACGGTGGCCACCATCCTCGGGTCGCCGCTCGGCACCCTCGTCGGCCAGCAGGCCGGATGGCGGGCGACCTACTGGACCGTGGTCGGCCTGGGGCTGCTGGCCGGCGCGGCGCTCCTGATGTGGCTGCCGCGCACCGACGACCTGCACGGCAGCTCGGTGGCGCACGAGCTCGCCGCCCTCCGGCGACGCGAGGTCTGGCTCATGGTCGCGGTCGCGGCGCTCGGCATCTCCAGCATCTTCGCCGTCTACACCTTCATCGGGCCGTTCGTCACCGACGCGGCGCGGGAGAGCACGTCACTCATCCCGGTCGCCCTGGCCGTCTTCGGCCTCGGCATGGCGTTCGGCAACTACTTCGGCGGTCGCGCCGCCGACCAGGACGTCAGCCGACCGCTGATCTACGGGTTCAGCTACGTCCTGGTGCTGCTCGTGGCCATCGCATTCACCGGCCGGGAGATCCTGATCCTCATGCCGGCGCTGTTCGGCGTCGGCGCGACGATGATGTTCGCCATTCCCGCCATCCAGGTACGGCTGACCCAGCTCGCGCCCGACGCGCCGACCCTCATGGGCGCGCTCAACCTGGCCGCCCTCAACCTCGCCAACTCGCTCGGCGCGATCGGCGGCGCCGTCGCCCTCGGCGTCGGCTGGGGAACCCTCTCCACGGTGTGGGCGGGATTCGTCCTCACCAGCGCCGGCCTGGTCCTCTACCTCACCACCGTCGGTCGGACCAGGCCGGCCGTCAGGCCCGCGTAGTCGTTCACCGGCACCCGCCGGCGGGGCGGTCCCCGATGCGAAGCTCTCGCCGGGGACCCGGTCCCTACCCGACCGGCGTCGGCCACAGGTTGGCCGACGCCGGTCGCGGTACGCGCGGTGTCTCCGGGAGATCAGTGAGCCGTCCCGGCTCAACCCCGCAGCTGACTCCAGGGGCGGCCCTCCTCGCCCGGAAGCCGGGTCGTGGCGAAGCGCTTGTCGATCTCGGCGAGCTGCTCCGGCGTGGGGTTCGGGCCGAGACTTCCGAGTTCCTCGAAGAGCCGCTCGTTGCCGGCCGGCGCGCTGACGAAGAGCAGCTTCCCGCCGGTCGGGGTGACGAACGTGTGATAGGCGCCCCGGGGCACCACCACCGTGGTACCCGGGCCACCGGAGAACTCGGCGTTCCCCACCCGGAAGTGGTACTCGCCCTTCAGGACGTAGGCGATCTTCATGAAGTCGTGATGCGCGTGGGGCGGATTCTCGACGATCACGTCGTGATGGAACAGGAAGGCGCCCAACGCCCCATCCGCCTCGGCACCCCGGACGAGGATCTCCGGCCGGTGCGGGCCGCCCAGCTCGATCAGCTCCCCCTCGCCCGGCTGGACCGCCCACCCGTCCCGACCCCAGTCCCCTTGCTTCTCCACTGTCGTTCCTTTCTCGTGCCGTCCACAGCGCGTCAAGCCAACACCGGGGCACACGATTTCCAGTGACCAGCAAGTTACCGCCGGGGGCAGCGGTCGCGACGGGGAAGCCGCGGAAGCCACCCGCCCGGCGCTGTCGGATAAGTCAGTGTCGGTCCAGTTGCCGTCAACACCGGGCACCTACTCTTCTATGGTGAGCACCGGAGACGCCGACGGTCCTGTCCTCGACGCGGAGCAGTTCGACCGCCTCGCCAGCTACGGCGCCGAGGAAGAGGTCCGCCAGGGCCAACACCTGTACGCCGCCGGCGACAGCACCTACGACTTCTTCCTGCTGCGTACGGCGACTGCCGAGGCGGTCCGCAACGCGACGGCATTGGAGCCCGAACGGCTGATCTACCGGCGTGGACCGGGCGAGTTCCTCGGCGAACTGAGCCTGCTGACCGGGCAGCAGGTGTTCCTCACGGTCCGCGTCGTGACGGCCGGGACGGTCGTCCGGATCACCGCCCCCGACCTGCGCCGGGTGCTCGCCGACCAGGTCGACATCGCCGACGTGCTGATCGAGACCTTCCGGGCCCGGCGCGAACTCATGCGCGACGCGGCCGGTAACGCCCTGGAGATCGTCGGTCGGCCGCACGTGGCCGAGTCGCTGGAGCTGCGGACGTACGTGAACCAGATGCTCCTCCCGCACACCTGGCTCGACGCGGCGTCGCTGCCCGGGCGGGCGCTCCTGCGGGCGGAGGACGTCGGCGAGGACGACCTTCCGGTCGCGGTCACCAGCAACCGCGTACTGCGTCGCGCCACTC
Organism: Micromonospora sp. NPDC051543; assembly: GCF_044454415.1. Taxonomy (NCBI): domain Bacteria; kingdom Bacillati; phylum Actinomycetota; class Actinomycetes; order Micromonosporales; family Micromonosporaceae; genus Micromonospora; species Micromonospora sp. NPDC051543. The sequence continues at coordinate 55,347 of NZ_JBITDT010000011.1, read as the reverse complement.
CCGGCACGGTCGCGGAGGCCCTCGGTCTGACGTACGTCGCCACGGCGCGCGACCCCGACCTGGTCGTGGTCGGCGCCGGGCCGGCCGGCCTGGCCGCGGCGGTGTACGGCGCGTCCGAAGGGCTCATCACGGTGCTGCTGGACGGCACCGGCCTGGGCGGCCAGGCGGCCAAGAGCGCGCGCATCGAGAACTACCTCGGCTTCCCCGAGGGGGTCAGCGGTGAACAGTTGGCCCGGCTGGCGATGCTCCAGGCGCTGAAGTTCGGCGTCCAGATCTACGCGCCGTGCGCGGTGGTCGGCCTGGACGTCTCCGACCAGAGGCGTCCTGTCGTGGAGTTGGCGGACGGCACCCGGATCGGGACGTCCGCGGTCATCGCGGCCACCGGAGCGCGGTACCGCCGCCTCGACATCGAGCGGTGGGCGAAGTTCGAGCAGAGCGGCTGCGTCCGGTACGCGGCCACCGAGCTGGACGTGCGTGGGTACGAGTCGCAGCCGGTCGCCGTGCTGGGCGGCGCCAACTCGGCCGGGCAGGCCGCGCTCTCCCTGGCCGCACGCGGCTGCGCCGTACACCTGGTGGTGCGCGCGGCCGACCTCGGGGCCAAGATGTCGGCGTACCTGACCGACCGGATCCGGGCCGATCCCCGGATCACCGTCCACACCGGCAGCACCCTGCGGGAGCTGCACGGAGAAGACAGCCTGACGGCGATCGTCGTGGCGAAGGAGGGCGATCCCACGCGGTTGGACTGTCGAGGGCTGTTCTGCTTCATCGGCGCCGAACCGGAGTCCGGATGGATGAAGGGCATCGCGACGGACGACAGCGGTTTCGTGCTGACCGACAGCCGACTGCCTCCCGGCACGCACGACGCGCCGCTGCCGTTCCAGACCAGCGCCGCACGCGTCTTCGCGGTGGGCGACATCCGCTCCGGCTCCACCAAGCGGGTGGCGACCGCCGTCGGCGAGGGGGCCGGCGCGGTCTCCGCGGTGCACACCGTGCGGTCCCGCTGAGTCCGCCGGGCGGCGTTGCCACCTGACGGCCCCGTCCGGCGGGCGGTGACACCCGCCGGACGGAGGTCACGGCCGCTACCCGTCGCTACGGCCCACCAGGGACATCAACTGATCCGCCGCCGGCCCCGAGGACGCCGGGTTCTGGCCCGTGACGAGCAACCCGTCGCTCACCACGTACGGCTCGAAGTTGCCCGCCTTGGAGAAGTCGGCGCCCTTCGCGACCAGCTCGTCCTCGACGAGGAAGGGCACCACCTTCGTCAGACCCATGTACTCCTCCTCGCTGTCGGTGAAGCCGGTGACCCGCCGGCCGGACACCAGCGGCTCGCCGTCGGGCGTCACACAGTGCCGCAACACCCCCGGGGCGTGGCACACCAGCGCGATCGGCTTGCCCGCCGCGACGACCTGCTCGATCAGCCTGATCGACGTGTCGTCCTCGGCGAGGTCCCACAGTGGGCCGTGGCCGCCCGGGTAGAAGACGGTGTCGTAGTCCGCGACGGCGACCGAGTCGAGCCGTACGGTCGTTGCCAGCTGGCGTTCCGCCTCGGCGTCCGCCGTGAACCGGCGGGTCTGGTCGGTCTGGGAGTCCGGCTCGTCGCTCTTCGGGTCCAGCGGCGCCCGCCCGCCCTGCGGCGAGGCGAGCGTCACCTCCCATCCGGCGTCCCGGAAGCGGTAGTAGGGCGTGGCCAGCTCCTCCAGCCAGAACCCGGTCTTGCGGCCGGTGTCACCCAGCTGGTCGTGCGAGGTCAACACCATCAGAACCTTGGTCATGTTCCACTCCTTGATTGATCAGGCCGGCACCGCCGTCCGTCGCGTCGGCGGTCATACCCAGGGTCCGGCGGCTCAGACGCCGAAGGCGACTTCGGGCTGGGTGATGAACCCGTGCACCTGGAGTTGTAGGCGATGCCAGTGGAGGAGCACTGGACCGGAGGTGCATTGACGTTTGGCGATTGACTGGGCTCCGGGATGCCTCTATAACCGATGTCCACCGCCCGCCGCGCTGCGGGCTCAGCTGCACGGCCCGCGGCAACCCGCCCCTCGGAGACGGCATGACACGTCAGGCCCCCGCCCGCCCCGCCCTGCCCCTACTGCTCATCCTCACCCTCATCGTCGGCGTGTTCGCCGCACCGGCCCGACCGGCGCAGGCCGCCCCGGCCAAGACGCCGCCACTGACCACCCCGTGGACCAGCCAGGCGCTGGCCGGGACGCCTCTGCCGGAGTACCCGCGTCCACAGATGACGCGCCCGGACTGGCTCAACCTCAACGGGGAATGGCAGCTACGGCAGTCCGGCACCGACGACGCCCCGCAGTTCAACACCGACCTGCCGGAACGGGTCAACGTGCCGTTTCCCGTGGAGAGCGCCCTCTCCGGTGTCCAGCGGGCCGCCAACGACAACCGCAACTACCTGTTCTACCGACGCACCGTCACCGTCCCGCCAAACTGGTCGGGCCGGCGGACCCTGCTGCACTTCGGCGCCGTGGACTGGCAGAGCACGGTCTGGGTCAACGGCGTACGGGTCGGCGCGCACACCGGCGGCTACGACGCCTTCACCTTCGACGTGACGGCGCAGCTCAACGGCGGCGTGAACGAGATCGTGGTGAAGGTGTGGGATCCGACCGACACCCGGCAGAACGGCAGCCTGCCACCGATCGGCAAGCAGACCAAGCAGCCCGGTGGGATCTTCTACACGCCCAGTTCGGGCATCTGGCAGACGGTGTGGATGGAGCCGGTGCCCGCGGCGTCGATCAGCAGCGTGGACGTCTATCCGAACCTGGGCGCCAACACCCTGCGGGTACGGGTCTTCACCCGGGGCGACGTGAGCGGGCACAGCGTGCTCGCCGAGGCGTTGAACGGAAGCACCGTCGTCGGCTCCGCCACCGGCGGCTTCACCGACTTCAGCGTCCCGGTGCCCAACGCCCGCCGCTGGTCGCCCGACGACCCGTTCCTGTACAACCTGCGAATTCGCCTACGCAACGCCAGCGGCGCGACGGTCGACCAGACCGCCCACTACTTCGGGATGCGGGAGATCACCACCGGCGTGGTCAACGGGGTGCTACGACCCAAGCTCAACGGCCAGTTCGTCTTCCAGGTCGGCACCCTCGACCAGGGCTTCTGGCCGGACGGCCTGTACACCGCGCCGACCGACGCAGCCCTCGCCTTCGACCTGCAGAAGCACAAGGACCTGGGCTTCAACATGGTGCGCAAGCACATCAAGGTCGAACCGCAGCGCTGGTTCTACCACGCCGACCGGCTCGGCCTGCTTGTCTGGCAGGACATCCCGTCGCTCACCGCGCAGAACATCGATCCCACCGACGCCCAGCAGGCGCAGTTCGAGACCGAGGCACGCGAGATCGTCGACGAGCACCGCAGTTCCCCCGCGGTCGTCGCCTACACGCCCTACAACGAGGGCTGGGGCGAGCGCTCCCTGGCCGACACCCGCCGCGTGGCGCAGAACATCAAGAATCAGGACCCGACCCGGCTGGTCAACCCGCACAGCGGCTACAACTGCTGCCAGTCCCTCGGCAACCCCGGCAACGGCGACATCGACGACTGGCACGTCTACCTCGGCCCGGACTCACCCTCGCCGTCGAGCAGCCGGATCGCGGTGCTCGGCGAGTTCGGCGGCCTGGGCCTGCGCGCACCCGGCCACGAGTACAGCCCGAACGGGCAGTTCTTCGCGTACGAGTGGCAGCCCACCTCCGGTGCGCTCACCGACCGGTACGTGGGGCTGGTGGAGGGCGCACGGAACCTGATGCTCGGCAAGGGTCTCAGCGCCTCGATCTACACCGAGATCGCCGACCAGGAGGGGGAATTGAACGGCTTCCTCACCTACGACCGACAGGTGGTCAAGATGGACCAGGCCCGGGTCCGCGCGGCCAACACCGCCCTCGTCGACGCGTCCAGGGCGATCGGCAGCTCCTCCCCCGTCGCCCTGCCGGTCGACACCCGACGGTCGTTGCAGGTGACCACCCCCGGCTACACCAACCGCTACCTGCGCCACCAGAACAGCCTGGCGTACACCGAGGTCGTCGACGCGGGCAGTTCGGCGCTGCTCAAGAACGACGCGACGTACACGATCCGGCCCGGCCTGGCCGACGGCGCCTGCTACTCCTTCGAGTCGGTCAACTATCCCGGTCAGTACCTGCGGCACCAGGACTCCCGGGTCCGCAACTCGCCGAACGACGGGTCGGCGCTCCTGCGGGCCGACGCCACCTGGTGCGCCCGCGTGGGGCTGACCGGAAGTGGCGTGTCGCTGGAGTCGTACAACTTCCGCGGAAAGTACCTCCGGCACTACAACTCGGAGGTCTGGCTCAGCAACGGCACGGGCGGTGACGCCTACAACAGCCCCACCCTCTGGGCGGCCGACAGCACCTGGAACATCGCCGCCCCCTGGGCGCCCTGACCACGACGGACCGCGCTCCGATGATCGGTGCGGGCCGGCGCACAGCCGCCGGCCCGCACCCTAGGTGCGGGAAGCGAGGAACGCCTGGGTCTCTGGATCCGTGGAGTAGAGCAGCACGCCACGCATGCCCCGGGTCATCAGCACCCGGTAGGCGTTGCGAATGAGGTGATCGGCGGTTTCGTCACTTACGGCTGACCGGTTGCGGAAGATCGGATCCTTCGACTGCGCAGGGCGGGTGACCAGTCGACCGTCGCGGGCGACAAGGTCCGGACCGATGATGACGCCGGCCCAGTCGTAGTCGAAGCCCTGGGCGGTGTAGACGGTGCCGATCTGACCGAAGCCGTTGGGGTCGGTTGCCCAGAAGGCAGAACCCGGGGCGTCGCCGACGCTACGTTCACTCTTGGCGTTCCAGGGCCGGGCCCACCCGTCGATCTGCACGTCCGGTACGAGCGAATCGTCCGGCCGAGGGTCGCTCCATGGCCAGCAGTAGCCGGCCGACATCCTCGCGGTCTCACCAGCCGCGAGTTGGTCGGCGAGGAACGCCTCCATCTCTTCCGGCGAGTCGGCCATCCGCAGGTCGAAGCGACCGTCCCCGGTCCACTTCCTCGACTCGTCGTCGACGCTGAGCAGGGCTTCGGCCCACTGCACGTAGCTGCGGCTACCGCCCGAGCGGAACTGGTCGCCCAAGGAGACGACCTCGATCTCCATGTCGTGCCGACTGGCATACCGGGTGATGAGGCTCAGGCTGCCCAGCTCGCCAGGCTGCACCACCTGGTCCTCGTCGAGGAGGAAGACCGGCACCCGGGCGGCTCGGATCAACTCCTCGATCTGCGGCCGAGACCGCTCCCGCCGACTCTTCGGGGTGAATCGGTTGGCCGAGGTTGCACGTATGCGATGAGCCTCGTCGCAGATCAGCACGTCGAGGCTATTCGGCTCGGCTTCCACGAAGCTGTTGAAGTAGCGGAAGAGGTCCCGGAGCCGCTTACTTCCCCTACCGACGTACCGGCGCAAGGTCTGCGTGAACGACCGCGACCCGCTGGCGTGCATTACCGAGTGGTTCTGCCGGGCCAGCTCGCCGAGCAGTGACAGGCCGATGACGCTCTTGCCGCTACCTGGCCCACCGGACACCACCACAACCGTCTTACGTTTCGCGCTATGAGCGCGCTTCACTGCACGCAGTACCAACTCGGACGCCATGCGCTGCTCGTCGAGCAGCCTGAAGTGCGAGCGCTCCCGCAGTCCCTGGGCGGCTTGTGCCAGCAGGTGCCTGCTGGGACGTACGACACTCGCCAGTAGGCGCTCAGCGGCACCAACGCCAGAGGCGGACCCGAGGTGAGCGCGCAGGTAGTCGTGGAACTGTCCGCGTCGTTCCGCGGTGAAGACCGGGCGAAGGTCATCGGCACGGCCGGTGAGCAGGTCGCTGACGTCGCGGTCCATGGCCTGGTAAAGATAGGCGGCACCGCGGATCGAACCGTCCCCGTCAGCGGTCAGCACACCGAGGAAATCATTCAGGTATTCGCAGTAGGCGCCAACCTGCACGGCCGGATGCAACCTGTCGCCTACTGAGTGCCCGACGGCCACCAGCGCATCAGAATCCGCTGTCGATCGCGCATGCGTCCACGGCTTCAACTCAACAACCACGTACGCGTCGCGCCCGGTCTCCGGATGCACACCGGCGAGCACCACGTCGACCTGCCGGGTGCTCAGCGGGAGTTGGAAACCGATAATCATGGAGACCGCGCCGAGCCGAGCGTCCACAAGGTCCTCGGCCAGCACCGCAACCTGGCGCATCGCAGCGCGGACCGCAGCCGCCAAGATGGGATCCGAGCCGGGTTGGGTGGGCCCGATGACCACATCAGGCAGAGCACGCTCGGCGACGAGTCGCGTCAGCTCGGCGGCAGAGAGAACGAATGTGACGCCGGCGAGAGACACCCTGTTGCCGTCAGGTTCCGGGGAGACGTTTGTGGGGGCAGTGCTCAGAGCGGCACGGTCAACAGAACGTCGTGGTCGCGGAGCATCGGCCGTCCTCAGCTGGGTCCCTCCCCAGAGGAGCGCGGAGACCTCGGCGCCGGTTGGACCGAAGCGTGACTTGGTCAAGGCCGACCGCACGTACTCCGGCGGCACCGGGCGATCCTGCCGGCGGTCTGAGACCACCCACTCGTTCCAGTCCACCAACCAGGAGAGGGCGGGCAGGGTCGAAAACAGCCCGACGCGCCGAAGGCAGGCGCTGAGCGCCGCACGGTGCTCCGGACGGGTTGCCACCTGCAGCGAGCCAGAAAACACCCGCAGCCGGCTACCGGACAGGACCTCGACGCCAGGGGCCGTGTGTAGCGCTGCGCGAAGGCGGTCCCACGAACACCGCAGGTGCACCTGCCCATCCGGCTGACCAGGCAAGGCTACCGTCACGACATCTTTGGCCGAGGCGACCATGAATGCCTCGCCCGCCCGGCCGCCCGAGGTGGTGGCTCCTGCACAGAGCATGGCGGCGAACTGCTCGACCTCGTTGATCGGAACCGTAACGAGGAGCGACGCCGCCAGAGGGCGAACGGCCTGCACCGGTAAGGGAAGACATCGATCAGCGATGTCCACCGACAGCTCCCGCGACGCAAGGAGAAGCTGGTTCATGACAGCGGACTCGACGGCCGCTTGCGGCTCGCCGAGTGCATCGGGCAGCAGCGACTCACCAGCAGGCAGAGCCGCGACGTGGCTATGAGCCTGCTGGTAGCTCTCGCCGGTGTAGCGGCATCGGGCGCGTGCGAGATCCTTGATCTGGTCGCGGGTCATCGCGTACGCCGGCCGCTCGCGGCACCCACCGCGTCTCGGCTCCAGGTCCGCAACTCACACAGGAGTCGGACCGCCAGGTCCCCATGAGACTGGGGCCTTACCGCTACAAGAAGCAAGATCGGCGCGATACACAGCGCCAGCAGCATGATCGGAAGGTGGGCGATCGCGACAATCAGCGGTCGCACCACTGTGGCCGGCACAGCCGCAAGGTCGAATGAGGGCACGCTCGTCTCCCGTTCCGCTGCCCGGCCAACGGCAATCGAGATAACGCACCTACAACGACAAGGGTGAAACGCGCGGAGGGTGGTACACCCTTCAGTCGCCCTCGCTGGACCCCAGCCGGGAGGTCCATGACGACTTGGTCACCGTGGTTGACCAACAAAAGCGTAGCGGTCACGTCAAGTCGATCGATTCGGCGGATCGCTGGGCTGCGTCCTGTCGGCGCTCGGACCAGTGGCTGACCCCCTGGAGGGTGCGGATTTCCCACGCCTCGGCGACCGCCGCACGGGCCGCGGCCGGTTCACCTCGATCGCCCCCGGCCAGGTGTCCGGCGCGCGGCCGGCCAGAGGGATCGAGGAAGGGGTTGTCGAGAAGCACGGCAGCACAGTGGTCCAGCGCGCGCATCGGCCAAGGGTCAACCGGGTCGAAGATGCGTCGCTCGGGTCACGTGCCGAGCGGCGCGCTTTGCGGACCCAGCAAGGGCTGCGCAGCGCTCGGTTGACTCGCAACAGCCCTGAAACTACCGGTTGATAAAGCCGGAATTTTCTGCGAGCCTGAGACATCGATCAGTGTGATCGTTAACATGATCATTTATCGCACCGGAGGCGCCTCACCCGATCCGCCAGGCCCAATCACGAGCCATCCGACCGCGTCCACCACCGCCCCCACCGCCACCCTTCCGCCGCTGGTCAGGCGGACCGCAGTCGCCCGGACAACGCATGCGACCGTCGGCCCGCCGGAGCGACCCCAGCATCGCGACCGCGGCCAGCACAGCGGGTCACCCATCCGAAGAGGACCGAGTTCTCCCACCCCACCACCGGAGGATCAGCATGGTTTCCCGGCCCCGTCCCCTCGGGCGTACCCGACTACGAGCGTTCACTCTTTCCGGAACAGCCGCGATAATTGCGGCCCTGGTCGTATCGATGCTGCCCAACCTGGCGCAGGCCGCCGAGACGACCCTCGGCGCGGCAGCGGCCCAGTCCGGCCGGTACTTCGGTGCCGCCGTGGCCGCCAACAAGCTCGGCGACAGCGCGTACACGACGATCCTGAACCGCGAGTTCAACGCGATCACGCCCGAGAACGAGATGAAGATCGACGCGACCGAACCGCAGCAGAACAACTTCACGTTCGGCAACGCGGACCGGATCGTCAACCACGCCCTCTCCCGGGGCTGGAAGGTGCGCGGTCACACCCTGGCCTGGTACTCGCAACAGCCCGGCTGGATGCAGGGCATGGAGGGCAGCGCGCTGCGCAGCGCCATGCTCAACCACATCAACCGGGTGGCCGGCTACTACAAGGGCAAGATCTACTCCTGGGACGTGGTGAACGAGGCGTTCGAGGACGGCAACAGCGGCGCCCGTCGCAACTCGAACCTCCAGCGCACCGGCAACGACTGGATCGAGGCGGCGTTCCGCGCCGCCGACTCGGCCGACCCGGACGCGAAGCTCTGCTACAACGACTACAACACCGACAACTGGACCTGGGCCAAGACGCAGGCCGTGTACAACATGGTGCGCGACTTCAAGTCCCGTGGCGTGCCGATCGACTGCGTCGGGTTCCAGTCGCACTTCAACGCCAACTCGCCGTACAACAGCAACTACCGCACGACGCTGTCCAGCTTCGCCGCCCTCGGGGTGGACGTGCAGATCACCGAGCTGGACATCGAGGGCTCCGGCACGACGCAGGCCAACACCTACCGCAGCGTGGTCAACGACTGCCTCGCCGTGGCGCGCTGCAACGGGCTCACCGTGTGGGGAGTGCGGGACTGCGACTCGTGGCGCTCCAGTGGCACCCCGCTGCTCTTCGACTGCAGTGGCAACAAGAAGGCCGCGTACACGGCCACCCTGGAGGCGCTGAACAGCGCCGGCCCCGGCACCACCCCCACGCCCACTACGCCGGGTCCGACCCCCACCGTCACGCCCACCGCCCCACCCGGCTCGGCCGGTGCGATCGTCGGCACGCAGTCCGGCCGGTGCGTCGACGTGCCCAACGCCTCGACCACCAACGGCACCCGGGTGCAGCTCTACGACTGCAACCGGCAGGCCAATCAGTCGTGGACGTACACGTCGGGCAAACAACTCCAGGTGTACGGCACGATGTGCCTCGACGCGGCCGGCTCCGGCAACGGCGCGGCGGTCCAGATCTACAGCTGCCACGGTCAGACCAACCAGCAGTGGAACCTGAACTCCAACGGCACCATCAGCAGCGTCCAGTCCGGACGCTGCCTCGACGTCTGGAGCACCGCCAACGGTGCCCAGATCCAGCTCTACGACTGCCACGGCCAGACCAACCAGCAGTTCCGGCTCTCGTCCTGACGATCCGCCGGGGCGGGCGGGCTCACCGCAGGACGAGCCCGCCCGCCCCTCGTCTTTCCACCGCCACCACCCCCAGGAGGTACCGACCGTGCGAGGACCCGCACACCACCCACCGCCCCCGGCGGACACCCCTGTCGACCGCAGGTCGTCCGGCATCCGGCAACGGCTGCTCACGTTTGCCGCCGCCGGGATGGCCGCCGCGGTCGGGCTGCTCACCATCACCCTGGCGACCGGGTCGGCGTCCGCGGCCGACAACCTGTACCAGCGGGGCCCGGACCCGACCCGGACCAGCGTCACCGCCGTGAACGGCCCCTTCGCCAACACGTCGGTCGCCGTCCCGACCGGGTACGGCTTCAACGGCGGCCGGATCTACTACCCGACCGACACCAGCCAGGGCACCTTCGGGGCCATCGCGATCTCACCGGGCTACACGGCGTTGTTCTCCGCCGAACTGGCCTGGATGGGACCATGGCTGGCCTCGCACGGCTTCGTCGTGATCGGCATCGAGACCAACAGCCGCAACGACTTCGACACGGCGCGCGGCACCCAACTCCTCGCCGCGCTGGACTACCTGACGCAGCAGAGCCCGGTACGCGACCGCGTCGACCCGAACCGGTTGGCCGTCGCGGGCCACTCCATGGGCGGCGGTGGGGCGCTGAGCGCCGCCATGCGGCGTCCGTCGCTGAAGGCCGTGGTCGGCATCGCGCCGTACTCGCCGTCGTCGAACCTGGCCAACGACCGGGTACCCACCATGATCTTCGCTGGCCAGGCAGACACGGTGGTCACCCCGTCCTACGCCACCGGTCTCTACAACAGCATCCCGAGCACCACCGAGAGCGTCTACCTGGAGGTCGCCGGCGCGGACCACGGCTTCATGGTGGGACGGTCGAACCCGGTGATGGTCCGGACCATGTTGCCGTTCGTCAAGATGTTCATCGACAACGACGCCCGGTACAGCCAGTTCCTCTGCCCGCTGCTGGACAACAGCGGTGTGGTGACCTACCGCAGCACCTGCCCGCTGCTGCCGTCGACGCCGACCACCCCGACGCCGACCACCACCCCGACGAGCAGCCCGACACCGACGCCCACCGTCACGCCCACCACCCCACCCGGCTCCGCCAGCCAGATCATCGGCGCGCAGTCGGGCCGGTGCGTCGACGTACCGAACGCGTCGCGCACCAACGGCACCCGGGTCACCCTCTACGACTGCAACCGGCAGATCAACCAGTCCTGGACCTACACCTCGGGCAAACAACTACAGGTGTACGGCACCATGTGTCTCGACGCCGCCGGCAGCGGCAACGGCGCGGCCGTGCAGATCTACAGCTGCCACGGTCAGACCAACCAGCAGTGGAACATCAACTCCAACGGCACCATCAGCAGCGTCCAGTCCGGACGCTGCCTCGACGTCTGGAGCACCGCCAACGGCGCCCAGATCCAGCTCTACGACTGCCACGGCCAGACCAACCAGCAGTTCCGGCTCGCTGCGCTCTAGCGACCGCACCAGGCGGGCTCGGCATCACGCCGGGCCCGCCCCGCCGTGCGGCGGCGCCGTGCTCTCACGCACCACGAGCGAGGGTACGACCAACGGCAGGGGCTGCGGCACCGTGTCGTCGATGGCCTGGGTGACCGCCGTGATGGCCCGGCGACCGACCGCGCCGAAGTCCTGCTGGATCGTGGTCAACGGCGGAATCAGGTACGCCGCCTCGGGCACGTCGTCGAACCCGATGACCGAGACGTCCTGCGGCACGCGCCGACCACGCTCGTGCAGCGCGCGCAGCACGCCGATGGCCATCTGGTCGTTGGCGGTGAAGACCGCGGTGGTGCCGGGCATCTCGCAGATCCGCAGCCCGGCGAGGTAGCCGCTGTGGGCCATCCAGTCACCCTCGACGGGCTCGGGTGGGCGTACGCCCGCGGCCACCATCGCCGTACGCCAGCCGTCGCGACGGGCGCGGGCCTCGGCCCAGTTGAGCGGACCGGACACGTGCACGATCTCGGTGTGTCCGAGGCCGAGCAGGTGTTCGGTCGCCATCCGGGCGCCGAGCACCTGGTCGACGCCGACGGTGACGCTCGCCCTGGACAGGTCGCCCTCCACCACCACGAAGGGCACCCCGGAGCGGGTCATCCGCACGACTTCGAGGGCCTCGTCGTTGCCGGCGATCATCACGACGCCTTCCACACCGACGCGCATGAGGTGTTCGGTGGCGTCGCTGAGCGCCCGTACCGTCACCTCCGACAGGCTGACCGAGGTGGCGAAGTAGCCGGCGGCGCGGGCCGCGTCCTCGACGCTGCGGTGGATGCTCGTCGGACCGAACAGCGTTCGCGCCGTCCCGATGATGCCGATCATCCCGGAACGTCCGCGGACCAGCGCCCGGGCGGCCGTGTTGGGTCGGTAGTCGAGTCGCCGGATCGCCTCGAGGACCCGCTCCCGCGTCTCGCGCCGGATCGCGGGCGCTCCGTTGATGACCCGGGACACCGTCTGGTGGGACACGCCCGCCAGACGGGCGACGTCCGCCATGACCGGGGGCCGATGGGCGGTCGTCACTGCTTTCTCCGCGCGAACTCGCACTGGCGGGCCGTCCGTTCTTCCATGAGTCGTTTCCTCGTTCGTCAGTGTGAGTGACGGGGCACGTCACTGCCGCTGCCACCGACCAGGAAGTCGAGGTCGGCCCCACTGTCGGCCTGGAGGACGTGCTCGCTGTACAGCCGTACCCAACCCCGGTCGGCCACCGGCGGTGGCGGCTTCCAGGCGGAGCGACGCTCGGCGAGTTCCGCCTCGTCGACCAGGAGGTCGAGGCGGCGGGTGGCGACGTCGAGGTGGACCAGGTCGCCGGTGCGCACCAGCGCGAGAGGACCGCCCACGGACGCCTCCGGCGCCACATGCAGGACGCACGTGCCGTAGCCGGTGCCGCTCATGCGCGCGTCCGAGATCCGCACCATGTCCGTGATGCCGTCGGTGAGCAGTCGACGGGGCATGGGCACGTTGCCCACCTCCGGGAAGCCGGGGTAGCCACGCGGGCCGGCGTTGCGAACGACGATCACCGTGTCCGGTGTGACGTCCAGGTCCGGGTCGTCGGCGGCGACGACGTACTCCTCGATCCGGTCGAAGACGAGCGCCGGACCGGTGTGCGTGAGGAGGTGGGGGGTGGCGGCGGAGACCTTCAGCACCGCTCCGGACGGCGCCAGCGACCCGCGCAGCACCACGGTGCCCGAGCCGGCGGCCTGGAACGGCTCCTTCATGGTGGCGATGACCTCGGAGTTCCAGCACTGCGCGCCGTCGACGTTCTCGGCCACGCTCCGGCCGCTGACCGTGACGTGCTCGGTGTGCAGCAACGGCGCGAGTTCCTTCATCACCACCGGGAGGCCGCCCGCGTAGGCGAAGTCCTCCATCAGGTACGCCCCGGACGGCATGAGGTTGACCAGCAGCGGAACGTCGGCGGTGAGGGTGTCGAAGTCCTCCAGCGACAGGGGCACGCCGAGGCGTCCGGCGATCGCGAGCAGGTGCACGACGGCGTTCGTGGAGCCACCGATCGCCGCGTTGACCCGGATGGCGTTCTCGAACGCCTCGCGGGTGAGCACCGAGGACAGCCGTTGGTCCTCGTGCACCATGGCGACGATCCGCCGTCCGGCGGCCTGCGCGAGCGCGTACCGCCGGGAGTCGACGGCGGGTACGGCGGCGGCCCCCGGTAGCTGCACGCCAAGCGCCTCGGTCACGCAGGCCATGGTGGAAGCGGTCCCCATGGTCATGCAGTGGCCCCGGCTGCGGGACATGCCGACCTCCGCCTCGGCGCAGTCGGCGGCGCTCATCCGGCCGGCCCGCATCTCCTCGGTGAAACGCCAGACGACCGTGCCCGAGCCGATGTCCTGGCCACGGAACTTGCCGTTGAGCATCGGGCCGCCGGTCAGCATCAGCGTCGGCAGGTCGACGCTCGCCGCCCCCATCAGCAGGCCGGGAGTGGTCTTGTCACAGCCGGAGAGCAGGACCACCCCGTCGAGGGGGTTGGCCCGGACGGACTCCTCCAGCTCCATCGCGAGCAGGTTGCGGTAGAGCATGGTCGTGGGACGCATGAGGGGCTCGCCCAGGCTCATGGCCGGGAACTCCAGCGGCAGGGCGCCGCTCTCCCACACGCCGCGCTTCACCGACTCGGCCAGGTCGCGCAGGTGGGCGTTGCAGGGGGTCAGCTCCGACCAGGTGGTGGCGATGCCGATCACCGGGCGACCGTCGAAGACGTCGTCCGCGAATCCCTGGTTGCGCATCCAGGACCGGTGGATGAACCCGTTGCGGCCCTCGGCGCCGAACCACTGCGCGCTGCGCAGCGGCCGATCTGTCGTCGACATCAGCACACCTTTCTGTCATGCCTCAAGATCGCTCGGCGCGACCTAGCGAAGGCCCCCGACGGACAGGCCGCCGCGCCAGTGCCGTTGGAGGCTGAAGAACGCGATGACCAGTGGGATCACGGACACCAGTGAGCCCAGGATGATGAGGCTCCACAGCGACGTGCCGCCCGAGTTGTTCGCCGAGGCGATCCCCTGCCAGAGGCCGAGACCGACGGTCACCGGGAACAGCCGGTTGTCCGAGAGCATGGCCAGCGGCAGGAAGTAGTTGTTCCAGGACGCCACGGCGGACAGGAGCAGCACGGTGACCACCGCGGGACGCATCAGCGGAAGCGCGATCTGCAGGAACGTGCGCACCTCCCCCGCGCCGTCGACCCGCGCCGCGTCGAGCAGCTCGTCCGGTACCGCGTCGCGCGCGTACACGTGCATCAGGTAGACGCCGAACGGGTTGAGCAGCGACGGCAGGATCACCGCCCAGACCGTGTTCGTCAGGCCGAGCCGGGAGAACATGATGAAGGTCGGGATGACCAGGGCCGTGGCCGGCACCATGAGCGCGCCCAGCACGACGGCGAAGCTGAAGCGCCGCGCGGCGAACCGGTACTTGGCGAACCCGTAGCCGGCCATCACCGCCAGGACCGTGGCGCCGACTCCGCCGGCGATGGCGTACAGCGTGGAGTTGAGGATCCACCGCAGGTAGATGCCACCGTCGTAGGTGAAGAGCTGCCGGAGGTTGCCGACGTAGTCGACCTGGTCGGAGAACCACAGGGTGTTGCCGCCCCCGAACAGGCCCGGCGCGTCCTTGGAGCTGTTGACGACGACCCACCAGAACGGGACCAGGAAGTAGATCACCAGGAAGCCGAGGAGGATCTGCAGGGGAAGGTAGCGCTGCGGCCGGCGGACGCCGGCGCGGACGCTGGTGTGGTCGGCCATCTAGAGGAAGCTCCTCCGCTTGCGGGTGAAGAACAGGAAGGCGTACACGCAGATGAAGACGATGCCGCCGAGCGCGAACGAGATCGCCGACCCGTAGTTGAAGTTGGCGAGTGAGAACGCCTGCTGGTACGCGTACATGTTGGGGGTGAAGTCGGCCCCGATCGTGCCCGCGGCGAGGTAACGCAGGATCTGCGGCTCGTTGAAGAACTGCAGGGTGCCGATGAGCGAGAAGACCAGGATCAGGATCAGCGCGGGCGCGATCAGCGGGATCTTGATACGCGTCGCGATCTGCCACCGTCCGGCGCCGTCCATCCGGGCGGCCTCGTAGAGCGTCGGGTCGACGCCCTGCAACGCCGCGTACAGGATGATCATGTAATAGCCGGCCCACTGCCAGGTCACGACGTTGAGCAGTCCGTAGAAGATCAGGTCGCTGCCCAGGAAGTCGGGAGCGGTGGCGCCGAACAGCCCGAAGATGTCGGTGAGCGGGCCGAAGCCCTTGCTGTAGAGGAACCCCCACATCACGGCCCCGATGACGGTGGGGATCGCGTACGGAAGAAAGATCATGAGGCGGGAGAAGCGCGCGAACAGCGTGGTCACGGCGTCCAGGATGAGAGCCATCACGAGCGCCAGGACGATCTGCAACGGGATGGAGACGAGCGAGAAGCGGATGACGAACCAGGCTCCGGACAGGAAGCTCGGGTCGGTGAACGCCTTCACGTAGTTGTCGAAGAGGACGAAGCTGGTTCCGCCGATCAGCTTCTTCTGAAAGAGGCTGAGGTACAGCGCGTACACCAACGGCGCGATGAGGAACGCCAGGAAGACGATCGCGAAGGGCCCGACGAAGAGCCACCCCATCAGGTGCTCGCGGAGGTGCACCTTGCCACGGATCTTGCGCGTCTCGCTCGGCGGACGCGGTGTGCGCTTCTCGGTCAGGACTGTCATCTGTGGTCTCCGAAGGGCGTGGACGCGGGGGGTCGTGGGTGGGCCGGCCGGCCACCGCCGGGACGACCCACCCGGAGCGGTCACTGAACGGTGAAGCCCTGCTCCTTGGCGTACTTCGCCACGTCGTCCTGGAGCTTGTCGGCCGCCTGCGAGCCGGTGATCGAGCCCTTGATGACCTCGCTGATCTGCTTCGTCATGGCGTCCAGGTAGTACTGGCCGAAGGGCGCGTAGGACATACCCTTGTAGGCCTCGGCGGCGGGCAGGTAGACCTCCTTGTTCGCCTGCTGGCCGCTGAAGAACGCCACCTTCAGGTCGACGAACGCGGGATCCTTGAGCGCCGTGAGGTTCAGCGGGAAGATGATCTGGTTGGTCCAGCCGTCGGTGAGCGACTCCTTGTCGGCGTAGAGCCCGTAGGCGGCCTTCGCCGCCAGCTCCGGCTTCTTCGCCTGCTTGGTCACCGAGAAGGCCGACCCACCCCAGTTCACCTGCACCGGGTTGGTCGGATCCCACTGCGGCAGTGGCGCGACCGCGAACTTGCCGGTGTCCTGGCCCTTACCGACGCCCGCCCCGGTGAGGTAACCCGGCGCCCACGCCGCCGAGATGTACGTCGCGTAGTTCCCGTTGATCACACCGGAGATGTACTCCGGGGTGAACTGGTCCTGCGTACCGACCAGGCCCTTCTTGGCGAGGCCACCCCAGTAGTCCAGCACGTCCTTGGACGCCTGGTCGTCGAGCTTCACGCCGATCGACTTCGGCTGGGCAGGATCGAAGGTGAAGGGCGACGCGCCCTTCTGGATCTGGAGCGACATCATCACGGCCGGGACGTTCGCGCCGAGGTCCCCGAACAACGGGCCGCCGGCGTCCTTCACCTTCTGCGCGGCCTGCTCGTACTCGGCCCAGGTCTTCGGCGGGGTGATCTTGTACTTGTCGAAGATGTCCTTGCGGTAGATCATGCCCATCGGCCCACCGTCGACCGGGACGCCGTAGACCGCGTCGCCCACCGACACGTCCTTCCAGGCGCCCTCGCCGTAGTTGGCCTTGACCGCGTCGTAGCCGTACTGCTTGATGTCGACGAGCGCGCCCTGGATCTGGAAGGTCGGGATCCGGTCGGCCTCGACCATGATCACGTCGGGTGCCCCGGTGCCCGCCGAGATGGCGGTCTGGAACTTGTCGTACTCGTCGCCGCCCTGACCGACGTTGGTCCAGCAGACCTGCACGTCGTCGTGCAGCTTGTTGAAGTTGTCGACGACGAGCTGGGTGTTGGGGTACCAGCCCCACATCGTCACGACCGGGACGTTCTGCTTGGTGATGGTGTTCGTGCAGTTGCTCGCGTCGCTGCCGCCGTCGTCCGAGGAGCAGGCGACCAGGCCGCTCCCGGCCGCGAGCATGGCCACCGTGGCGAGTATGCGTCTTCTCTTCATTGAGATGGTTCCCTTCGAAGGTGGCGGTGCACGGACATCGATGCGTCGGCGGCGCCACCGGAGGCGCTGGGACCTCGCTTCCGGTGGCGTCGCCTGGGCAGGCTCCTAGCGCTTGAACAGACGGGGCGCCAGGTCGATGAGGTTCTTCTGCCACACGTCCCAGCCGTGTGGTCCGGGGGTGACCCCGTCGAACTCGTAGCGGATACCGAGGGTGTCCATCGTGGTCAGCGAGGCCATGAAGCTGGGGTACACGAAGTCGGTCTGGTCACCGACGTAGAGGCGCAGCATCCTGGTGCCGTTGTTGATGGCCGCGACGTCGACGCCGGTGCCGCTGCCGAAGCCGGCCGAGAACGCCGCGACGTAGGCGAACTGGCCCGGGTAGGCCTTCAGCACGCCGAACGCCTGCCCTCCGCCCATCGACAGCCCGGCGAGGGCCTGCTGGGAGGGGTCGCTGGAGACGTGATACCGGGAGCGGGCCGTCGGCACGATGTTCTCCAACAGCTCCCGGTTGAAGTTCGACGAGTTGCCGTTGCCCATCACGACGACCATGGGTGTGAGGTCCCCGTCGAGGAACTGATGGTCGAGGATCTGCTTGGCCCGGCCCATCTCGACCCAGTCCGTGTAGTTCTGCCCGCCACCGTGTTGGAGGTAGAGGACGGGATAGGGCTGCGCCCGCTGCGGGTCGTACCCCGGCGGGGTCCAGACCAGCGCGGTGCGGTCCTGGCCGGCCACCGTGCTGGTGTAGGTCATGCTCTCGACCTTGCCGCCCTGGCCGGCCGGCACGTCGGTCAGCAGTCGGGCCGCAGGGCCCGGGACGAGGAAGGTGCTCCACATCGGCTCCGTGGTCACCTTCGTGGGGTTCGAGACGTCCTTGAACGGCACCCGGTCGACGATCAGGCGGTAGTAGTAGAACCAGGGCTTGAGCGGCCCCACGGTCGCCCGCCACCGGTCGCCGTCACGCGTCAGCGGCACGCGCAGCCAACTGCCGCCGGGCGCGATGTTGGCCCACACCGTGACGTGCTGGGCGTCCGCGAAATCGGTGGTGGTCTCGAAGGTGACGAACCCGTCCTCGGTGACGAAGGGCGTCGGGGTGGTGCCGGCCGGCGGAGGCGAGAACTCGCCCGTGAACCGGCCGTGGCCCGGGCTCGGCCCGTGGTCCGCCACGTGCCGGAACAGCCGTGGCACGAAGTCGACGAGGTTCTCCTGCCAGGTGGTCCAGTTCCCGCCGCCGTCCGGGTTGACCCCGTCGAACTCGAACCGGACGCCGGCCCGGTCCAACGCCTTCGTGAGCCGGTAGGTGGTGTTGTAGGCCGGGTCGGTCACGTTCCCGGTGTAGAGGCGCAGCAGCTTGAGGTGGTTGAGCGCCGTGGCGTCCCGGCGGTCGATCGTCGGGGCCGTCGTGCCCGAGAACCAGCCGACAGAGCCGAACTGACCGGGCTTGGCGACGGCCGCGCGGACCGCCCGCGCCGCGCCGTCGGCGACACCGGCGATCCCCTGGTGCGCCGGATCGCGCAGGACCCGGTAGTTGTCGGCGACCGCCTTGCGGAGATCCTTCAACTCCCGGTCGTCCGTGCTGTCGGCGATCACCACGACCATCGGCTGCATCGCGCCCGCCGCCGAGAGGTTGTCGAGGATCTGCTTCGTGCGACCGAGATCGAGCCAGTCGGTGGCGGCCACGCCGCCCCCCGACTCCAGAAAGAGCGTCGGATAGCCCTTCGGCTTCCTGGCCGCGTACCCGGGTGGCGTCCAGACCAGGGCCGAGCGCTGCTCGGCGCGGACCCGGTAGGTCAACGTGGCGACCGTGCCGCCGCTGCCGGCGGGCACGTCGGCCAGCCAACGCGCCGACTCGCCGGTGACCAGGAACGTGCTCAGGAGCGGATCGGACGCCACTCCCGCGCTGTTGGTCGGGTCCTTGATCGTTTTGTTGTCGTCGGCGGTCACCTGGTAGCGGTACAGCCCGGGCGTCAACGCGCCGAGCACACCGGACCAGACGTCACCGCGGCGGGTCAGACCGAATTCCGCCCAGGTGGCGGACGGGCCGAAGTTGCCCTCGACGACCACCTGCGAGACGGTGCCGAGGTGCTCCTGGACGTACGCGGCCGGAACGGTGAACGAGGCGTAGCGGTCCGGGGAGACGTCCAGCCACGGCGTGTCCGCCGCCGCTGCCGGTTGCGGCGCGATCAGGGCCGCCGCCAGGGCGACGACTCCGGCGCTGAACACCGCCGAGAGCCGGCGTACGCCGAGCCGGCGTAGGCGCCCGTGATAATGTTCGGTTGTCACGCTCCACTCCTTTCCTGTGCCGGCAGCGGATGCGACCCGCTGGCCAGCTCAACCCATCGGTGGATCTCGCCGTGCGGTGTCTTCACCTCCTTCAGTCCCTCGCCGGTGCTGCGGTCGAGCCACGGACCACGAGGTTGGTCGGAAGGACTATCTGGTGCGGCTCGTCCCACTCGCCGGTCACCAGTGACTTGAGCATCCGCGCGGCTTCGTACCCGAGCTGGTACATCGACTGGTCCACCGTGGTCAGACCCGGAACGGTCGACGCCGACTCGGGGATGTTGTCGAAGCCGACGACGGACAGGTCCCCCGGGACGGAGAGCCCCAACTCCCTGGCGACCTCCAGGACCTTGAGGGCCATCCCGTCGCTCGCCGCGAAGATCGCCGACGGCCGGTCCGCCCGTCGCAACAGGGCGCGCGCCAACGGAACGGCCGACTCGGGATTGAAGTCCCCCCGACCGATCAGGGTCGGGTCGACCGGGACACCGGCGGCGGCGAGAGCCGCCCGGTAGCCCTCCTCCCGGGACCACGCCGAGGCGAGGCTGTCACGCCCGGCGATGAACCCGACGCGTCGGTGGCCCAGGTCGAGCAGGTGCTCGACGGCGGTGGTGGCACCGGCGAGGTTGTCGGCCATGACCGAGGGCGCCGTCGCGCCGCGCACCGGGTCGATGGCCACGACCGGCGTACGGCTGCGCATCTCACCCCAGGGCGTGACGACGATGCATCCGTCGGTGAGGGTGCCCGACAGGCGGGTCAGGTGCCGCTGCTCCCAACCCTCCGAGTAGGACCCGTAGAGGTCGCTGTTGGCGTAGATGATGAGGTCGAAGCCGGAGCGGCTGAGCGCCTTCATGACCCCCTTGAGCACCTCCGCCGTGTACGACTGGAAGCTGTGCGCCACGAGGCCGAGGACGTTGGTGCGGCTGCGCCGCAGGCTCGAGGCCACCAGGCTCGACTCGTAACCGAGCTGTTCGATGGCGGTGCGGACCTGAGCGATCGTGCGGGCGCTGACGCCGTAGTGCCCGTTGACGACGCGCGAAACGGTGGCGGTGGAAACGCCGGCGATCCGGGCGACATCACTCATTGTTACCGGCGCATTCGCTTCGATCATGCCGCTCTCTCTGGACTGCAATCGTTATCGGTTACGTTTCCAGGATGTTGCCAACGTAACCGACCGAGATTGCGAACACAAGACCCATTCATCCCCGCGCGGGCACCGGTGAGCGGATCCTGACGGGATTGTGCAAGGTGGACTTCCCGGGGTGCAAAGCCGCGCCATTTCGCGCGTGGGATACACCCGTCGACAACGGGACGGCACTCTCTGTCAGGCGCCATTTCCGGAACGCGGTGTTCCCTCCGGGGAGCATGATCGGTAACGTTTACATCGATCGCGAACGTAATCGATGATCATGGCGATGTCCAGAGCTCGCACCGACCCACCACCCCCGGGTCCCCGGCGCCGCGACACGGATCCCGACGTCGGAGGCCTCCTCCGAGAGGAGCCCGCCCTGAACACCCACCTCGACGCAGCGCCGCCCCCACTCCCGGACCGCGCCGCCTCGCCCGTCCGGCCTCGTCCGAGCCAGCCGGGAGGGCGGTCGTGAACACCGCACGCCTGCTCCTGGACCCGCGGCGACGTGTCGCACCGGTGCCGCGACGGATCTTCGGCTCGTTCGTGGAGCACCTGGGCCGCTGTGTCTACGGCGGCATCTACGAGCCCGACCACCCGAGCGCCGACGCGGACGGCTTCCGGGGCGACGTCCTCGCGCTCGTCCGCGAGCTGGGCGTCACGACGGTCCGCTATCCGGGCGGCAACTTCGTGTCCTCCTACCGCTGGGAGGACGGCGTCGGCCCGGTCGAGAAACGACCGGCCCGGCTCGACCTCGCCTGGCACAGCCTGGAGACCAACGCCTTCGGGCTGGACGAGTTCATGCGCTGGGTCGGCAAGGCGGGCGTCGATCCCATCATGGCGGTGAACCTCGGCACCCGCGGCACCGCCGAGGCCGTCGACCTGCTGGAATATGCCAACCACCGTGCGGGGAGCCACCTCGCCGACCAGCGCCGCGACAACGGCGCCGCCGAGGAGTACGGGATCCGCCTGTGGTGCCTGGGCAACGAGATGGACGGCCCGTGGCAGGTGGGCCAGCGGAGCGCGACCGAGTACGGGCGACTCGCGGCGCAGACCGCGAAGGCGATGCGCCGCTTCGATCCCGACCTCGAACTGGTCGCCTGCGGCTCGTCCCATCTCGGCATGCCGACCTTCGGCAGCTGGGAGCGCGACGTGCTGACCGAGGCGTACGACGACGTCGACCTGATCTCGCTGCACGCCTACTACCAGCCGGTCGACGACGACCTGCCCAGCTTCCTCGCCTCGGCCGAGGACATGGACAGGTACATCGACGCCGTCACGGCCATCGCGGACTCGGTGGGCGCGATCCGCCGGTCCACCCGGAAGATCATGATCGCGTTCGACGAGTGGAACGTGTGGTACCAGTCGGCGGCGCCGTCCACGCCGCCCAGTGGCGAGGACTGGCCGGTCGCTCCGCCGCTGCTGGAGGACCACTACAGCGTGGCCGATGCCGTCGTCGTCGGTGGCCTGCTCATCAGCCTGCTGCGGCACAGCGACCGGGTGACCGCGGCGTGCCAGGCCCAACTGGTAAACGTCATCGCGCCGATCATGACCGAACCGGGAGGCCGGGCCTGGCGGCAGACCATCTTCCACCCGTTCGCCCGCACGGCTCGGCACGCCCGGGGCGTCGTGCTGGACGTACTGCGCGACGGCAGCACCACGACCACCGACCGCTACGGCGTCATCGACGCGGTCGACGCGGTCTCCACCTGGGACGACAGCGCCGCGGAGATGACCGTGTTCCTCGTCAACCGGGTGGTCGACACCCCGGCCGAGGTGACCGTCGACCTCGCCGGCGCCCAGGTGGGCGGGATCGTCGAATGCGTCACCGTGGGTGGCGCCGACCTCGATGCCAAGAACACCGCCGACGGCCCGGACCACGCCGAACCGCGCCCCAACGACACGGTCCAGGCGACCGACCTCGGCGTCCGCCTGACTCTCGCGCCCGCGTCGTGGACCATGCTTCGGCTGCACGTCACCGACGTGACCCCGTAGGACACCCCGGCCGCGCACCCCCGGCTTTCGCCCGGGGGCGCGCGGCCGGGACTTCCCCACCACAGGGAGTACGGAGAATCGCGTGGGCGGTCCAGCCAGGACCGACACAATTGCGTCCGAGGAAAACGCGGTGAGCGCCTGTCGAATTGGCGCGCGGGTGCCCGGTCCGCTCATTTTCGCAACGGATTCCACGCGTCAGCGGCGGGTGCCGTCAGAATGCACCCGAGAGACCGTGGACGCAATTATTCGACCGCTGGCGTCAACCTCCCGTCGATCCGCCGCACAATCGCGGTGTAATCGTCGCGCAACTCCTCGGGAAGCACCCAGGCAGGGGCGTCCTGCCATGCCAGCGGCCGGAGAAACCGTCGGATCGACGTCGCGCCCACCGACGTGTGCACGGCGTTCGTCGACGGCCAGGGCCCGCCGTGGTGCTGGGCCCAGGAGACCCGGACACCGGTGGGATAGCCGTCGAAGACGATGCGACCCGCGCGGGCGGAGAGCACGTCGACCACGCCACTGACCACGTGGGCGTCGTCCTCCGGGCCACTGTGGACGGATCCGGTCAGCGACGGCGGGACGGCGCGAAGCGCAGCGTCGAGGTCGGCGGTGTCGTCGTACCGGACCACGATCATGAGCGGCCCGAAACACTCGTCGGCGATCTCGGCGGTCAGCTTCGGCAGGTCGACCTCCAGGAGCCTCGGCGCGACGGCGAAGCCCGCGCCGGGCTCGACCCGCGGCTGCGCCGACACCCGGGCCCCGGCCCGCTCGAACTCGGCCGAGCGGATCTCGTACGCGTCCCGGATGCGCTCGTTGAGCAGGATCGCGCCGCCCGAGCCGGCGACCCTCTCGCGCAGACCGTCGACCAGCTGGTCACCGCCGGGACCGGCCGGCACGAACGCGAGGCCCGGTTTGGTGCAGAGCTGGCCACCGGAGGCGGTGAAGGAGGCGAACAGTCCCTCGGCGATCCCGTCGGCCCGGTCGACGGCCGCGCCGGGCAGCACGACGATCGGGTTCACACTGCTCAGTTCGGCGTACAGGGGAATGGGATCGGGTCGATCGTCGATGGCCGCCTGGATGGCGCGGGCGGCGTTGACCGAGCCCGTGAGGGCGGCCGCACGGATCGCGGGGTGCCGCACCAGCCAGCGGCCGGCCTGCTCCCCGTACACGACCCCGATGACTCCGTCGGGCCCGCCGAGGTCGCGGACGGCCGCCTCGATCGCGGCGGCGGACGCGTGCGAGGTCAGCGGATGGGACGGGTGGGCCTTCAGGACGGTGGGGCAGCCGGCGGCGAGCGAGGCGGCCGTGTCACCGCCCGCGACCGAGAAGGCGAACGGGAAGTTGCTGGCGCCGAAGACGGCGACCGGCCCGAGGGGTACGAGCATCCGCCGCACGTCCGGGCCGGGCCCGAGCGGGGTGTCGGCGGCGTGGTCGATGGCGGCCTCGACGTACGCCCCGTCGCGGAGCACGTCGCCGAACATCTGGAACTGGACCGCGGCCCGGGTGAGTTCCGAGTCCAGCCGCGCGTGGGCCAGCCCGGTCTCCGCCTCGGCGGCCGCGACCAGGTCGGCCCGGCGGGCCTGGAGGGAGGCGGCGATCGCGTCCAGCAGCTCCGCCCGGCCGTCCCTGCCCAGGTCGGCCAACCAGCGCGTCGCCCGGGACGCCTGGCCGGCGACCACGTCCACCCCGGACTCGTCGGTCTCGGTGAGATCCGTCGCGCGGCGCTGGCCGTCGCGCGGATCGACCGTGCTGACCACGTTCACAGCAGTCCTCTCCTTGCCAGATTGCCCATGAGGTCACGGATGCCGAAGTGCCAGGGCTCGCACTCCTGGGCGTGCCGCACCCGGTTGACCAGGGTGCCGAGCGCCGGGCAGCTGATCCGTACCACGTCGTCGACCTTGTGGGTGAAGCCCTCGCCGGGGCTGCCCCGGTCCTGGATGGGCGCGAACATGGTGCCGAGCATCAGGGCGGCGCCGTCGGGGTAGTGGTGGTGCGGGCCGATCAGCTGCCGCACCAGGTCCTCCGGGTCGCGCGACATGTGCGTCATCTCCGACACCGCCTCCAGCCGGAAGCCGTCCACGCCGCGGACTTCCAGGCGGACGGCGAGTTCGCGCACCCGTTCCATGCCGAACCGGTCGTCGAAGAGCCGGATCAGGGGGCCGAGGGCGCAGGAGGCGTTGTTGTCCTTCGCCAGGGGAAGCAGCAGCGCCGAACGGCCCTCGATGTCGCGCAGGTTCACGTCGTTGCCCAGGGTGGCGCCGACGATCCGGCCGCTGGACTGGACGATGAGCGTGATCTCGGGTTCCGGGTTGTTCCAGGTCGACGCGGCGAGCACGCCGACGTCGACGCCGGTGCCGACGGCGGAGAGGATCTGACCCTTGGTGAAGATCTCGGCGTCCGGACCGATCCCCACCTCCAGGTACTGGCTCCACATGCCCTCGGCGACCAGCAGGCTCTTGAGCCGATCCGCCTCGGCCGAGCCGGGTTCCAGGTGATGCAGGTCGACGCCGATGTCGGCGAACATCCGTTGCCGGATGTCCGCCGCGAGCGCCAGGTCGCCGCGGGCCCGCTCCTCGATGACGCGTTCGATCATCGAGATGGGGAAGGTCACCCCGGCGGCCTTGAGCGCGTGGAGGTCGACCGGGGCCAGCAGCCAGGGCCGGTCGCGGTCGCGGGTCGTGACCGCCGTGTTGGCCAGGATCTCCCCGAAGTCCCCCACCAGCGCACCGTCGAGCCCGACCACGGTCGCGGCGGGGTCGGGCAGCTCGCAGATGTCCCGGACGGTCGCAAACCGGTGGCTCAGGTCGAGGACCTCACCGTCGCGCACGACCACGGGTGTGGGGCCACCGACGGACGGATCCCAGATCCGGCCGATCAGGACGCTGCCCGCGTCGTCCGGCAACGCCTCGGCGGCGGTGCCGACCCAGTCCTCGAGTCGGGGTTCGCCGGTGATCCCGGAACGCGAGGGCACGTCGGTCGCCGTCAATTCGTCGCCCCGGCGGGGCCGATCCGAGCGCACCGCTTACCCATCGTCGCTCCACCGTTACAAGTCGGAGTCAAGCTCATAAATTGCAACGATCGTAGCGACATGTGCAACGTTGTCAAGTGGCGATTGCGCATCGCGTCATCTACATTGCACATGATGCAACGACAGCGGCGATGCCGCGCCGTGCGAGGGGAGACAGAGCCTTGGCGCAATCGATCCGCCGCGCGATCGACCTCATCCGTCGATCGGCCGAACGTCCACTGTCCCTGACGGAGGCCGCGGACGTGCTCGGCGTGCACAAGTCGACCGCCCTACGGATCCTGCACACCCTGGAGTCCGCGCGCTTCGTCCGCCGTACCGGCGCGGGCGCCTACGTGCTCGGCAGCGGGCTGATCGAGCTGGCGGACCTCGCGCTCGGCTCGATGGACCTGCGCCAGCCGGCCGCCGCACACCTGCGTGCGCTGCAACGCGAGACCGGCCACACCGTGCACCTCGCGCAGCTGACCGGTGACGAGATCATCTATATCGACAAGGTGGACAGTCCGGCGTTCGACGCCGTCAAGCTCCCGTCCCGGGTCGGGCGCGCGGTGTCGATCTACGCGAGCGCCGTCGGCAAGACGATCCTGGCGTACCTGCCCCTCGATGATCGCGAGCGGCTGCTCTCGCACGTCGTCTTCGAGAGGTTCACCGATACCACCTTCGCCGACCGCGGCGCGCTCGACGCCGAACTCGCCGACATCCAGGAACGCGGCTGGGCCGTGGACAACGGTGAGCACGACACCTACGTGATGTGCGTGGCCGCACCGATCAGGGATTCCCGAGGGCAGGTCATCGCCGCCGTCTCGATCACGGCGATCGAGGTCATCGCGAGCCTCGACGAGCTGAGGAGCAACCTGCCGCTGCTTCTGGAGACCGCCAACCAGATCTCGTACGAGATCGGCTACCCGCGGCCCTCCGCGACCTGACCGCGCCCCCGCCGTCCGGTGTCGCCCCGGCGGAGGCGGCCCACCTCAGGGTAGGTCGCTGAGCGTGGACCGGACCTCCGCGGCGAAGAGGCCCGCCGGGTCGAACGGCATGCCGGTGAAGTGCCCGGCGACCTCCAGGCTGATCACCCCGTGCACGCGGGTCCAGAAGGTCAGCGATCGGTGCATCGACTGATCTTCGCCGGCGTGCGAGAAGGCATCACGCACGGGGGCGAAGATGCGGCGGGCGAGTTCGGTGGCCTCGGCCGGAGCCGCGTAGCCCGGCACCGGAGTCCCGTACAGCAGTAGGTAGCGGTGCGGATCGCTCCGGGCCCAGTCACGGATCACCGTTGCGATCGCGGTCAGCCGGTCGCGCGGGGTCGCGCCGGTGCCGGCCGCGACCTCGACCATCTGTGCGAGGTCGCGGTAGGCGGCAAGGATCAGCTCGGTGAGCAGGTCGTCGCGACTGGCGAAGTACCGGTAGAGGGCCGGCGCGGTGATCCCCATCTGCTTGGCGATGGCCTTGAGTGACAGCCCCGCCGCGCCAGCCTCGGCGAGTTGCTTCCACGCGTGTGCGCGTACCTCGTCCTGGACCTGCCGCCGATAGCGCTCGCGCGGCCCGACGAGCGACTCCGCCGACTGCTCACCGGCCGTACGGGCCTGGTCCGCCATGCCATACCTCCCCCTCGCGTTGACATCAGGTTACTGCAGTTATACGGTGTAACGGAAGCGAACGAGTGTTACCTACCTGAGGAGTCATCGTGAAGCACCTCCGCGCAGCCACCATCGCCACCCTCCTGATCAGCGGCTCCGCGCTCGCCGGCGGCGCCGTACCGGCTCTGGCCGGCGGGACGGCCTTCGCCCACCAGCAGCCCGACGAGCACGGCAGCGCCGGTCAGGCGCGGCAGGTGACCCGCGCCTGGGTTCAGCTCTGGAACGGCGACTACACGCTGGCCGAGCGGATCATCTCCCCGGACGTCCGGGTCCGGGCCGCGCTGCTCGACGGCGGCGACGGCAGCGCCGTCAAGGGTCCACACGGTATGGCCGACCTGGTCGGCCAGATCCGGTCCGCCTTCCCCGACCTGCACTTCACCGTCGAGGTCGGCCCGATCATCGACGGTGACCACGTGGTCGTGCGCTGGGTCGCCAACGGCACGTACGGCGGGGGCTTCCCGGGCGCGACCGCCGCGCCCGGCACCCCGGTCCGCTTCACCGGCACGGACACGCTGCGCATCAGGCGTGGCCTCATCACCGACTACTGGCTCAACGCCGACACGCTGCTGCTCGTCACGCAACTCAAGGTCACGGCGACCAC
The DNA here is from genome assembly GCF_044454415.1 of Micromonospora sp. NPDC051543. Lineage (NCBI taxonomy): Bacteria > Bacillati > Actinomycetota > Actinomycetes > Micromonosporales > Micromonosporaceae > Micromonospora > Micromonospora sp. NPDC051543. Next base: position 27,338 of record NZ_JBITDT010000011.1, on the reverse strand, counting down.
CGAGCAGTAGGCCACCGGTGCTCATCCGTTCGGCGAGACGCGGACGGTGCGCGCTGCGATCAACCGCAGCGCGCACCGTGTCGTCATGGCAGGCGGCGGAGGCGGTCCAACTCGGCGAGGTACATCGCCTGCATGCGGTCGTAGTGCCGGACCAGCAGCGTGACCTCCTCGACGCTGTAGCCCTCGACGAGCTGTCCGGCCCTCTCGGCGAACCGCTCGTACGGCCGCGTCAGCTCGGCCATCCGCTCCGGGCGCAGGGTGACGATCACCCGCCGTCGGTCCCCCGGGTCACGCTCGGCCGTCACGTAACCCGCCTGCTGGAGCCGGCGCAGCATGCTGGTCACCGCCCCGGTGGTGAGGTTGGTCCGCTCGGCGACCTGCCCCGCGGTGGCGGAACCGACGTCCGCCAGGTAGTCCAGGCACTCCAGGTCACTCACGGTCAGGCCCAGCCGCTCCGCGATGGCGTACCGGAACACCATGGAGAGTCGGGACATCTCCCGCCCGGCGCGCATGAGGTCGGCGATCGCGGACGCACGGGCCGGCACCTGGGACATGCCCGCAATCATGCCTCCGGCACGGTCACCCGGTGCAGCCGAGGTAACAGGCGGGTCAACACCCAGTGTGGTGCGGCCGCGCCCCCGGTGAGACGGCGCATCAGCCGGCCGGCGGTGTCGACGGCGCGGAAGGCGTAGGGCACCATCTCGTCCTGGTAGGCGGCGATCGCCTCCTCCACCGCCCGACCGGTCGCCCGGGCCTCGAGCAGCCTGCGGCCGAGCAGGGCCGCGTCGCGGAGCGCGGTGTTACCGCCGTGGGCGCCGAACGGCGGCATGACGTGCACGGCGTCGCCCATCATCGTCGCCCGGGGCACCGCCCACCGCTGCGGGCGTCGGCCGGTGGCGAAGAGGTTGAGCACAGTGGCGTCCAACTCGGCCGTGGCGACCAGCCGTCGGACGAGCGGGTGGAAGCCCGTGCTCATTCCGGCCGCCAGTCGCCAGAGCGCCAGCAGGTCGCCGCGGACGGCGATGGGCACCTCCTCCCGTGGTAGCAGCAGTCCCCAGATCACGTAGTCGTCGCCGGTGGGCGCGTAGCTGCCCGGGGCCAGACGCGCGAACGCCTCCCGTGGCCGCTCGCCGAACCGCATGGAGGTGAAGAAGAAGGCGAGGCCGGGTCGGTCGGCGATGGCCAGGACGCCGCTGTTGCGCAGCGCGTCCGGGATCATGCTCTCCCCGTTGCGGCGCAGGGGTGACCGGCCGTAGATGCCCGCCATCGGCGCGCTCGCCGGGGCCGCGTCGGGCATGAGCTGCGCCCGCAGCGCCGAGCCCACGCCGTCCGCGCCCACGACGACGGTCGCCGCGACGGCCCCGCCGTCGGAGAACCGCAGTCGCAGCCCGGCCGGGCCGCCGCTGTCCACCGCGACGGCCTCCTTGCCGTAGTGGATCCGCCCGTCGAGCCCGGTCTGCAGGATCGAGCGCAGCGTCAACCGATCGACCTGGCGGGTCGCGTACGGCTCGTCCTTGAACGCGATGGCGAACGCGTCCCGGAGTCGGCTGTCGGTGAAGCGGAGGTGCCCGCCGGGCTCGTCGCCGGTGGCCAGCGCCAGGTTGTACAGCGGACGGGGCAGACTCTCGCGCAACGCGGCCAACCCGTACCGGTCGAGGATGATCCGGTAGCCCTGTCGCCGGACGAAGGGGCCGGGGTCGCGCTCGTAGACGTGCGCGTCGATGCCGGCCCGCGTCAGGTACTGGGCGAGGCAGAGACCGGAGAGGCCGCCGCCGGCGATAGCCACCGAGAAGTCCGTCGATATGCCCATGCGATTATCTTAATGACTAAGATGATTTCCGCAAGGTCGCCCGGGACCACCGGCGGCGATGGTCTTGTGTCGACGCACCGAAAAGCGAGATCATCACGCATGCTCGACCCCGCAAACGAGGACGACGGGACCGCACCAACCGTCTCCACCCCACGCTTCGTGGGTCGTGACCGGGAGCTGGCGGCACTCCGGGGCGCCCTGGCCCGGCCACCGGCGATCGTGCTGGTGGAGGGCGAGGCGGGCATCGGCAAGAGCCGGCTGCTACGCGAGTGGCACTCCGCCCCGGCCCGGCGCACCGCCCTGGTGTCGGTGTGCCCACCGCTGCGCGAGTCGCTCACGTTGGGGCCGATCGTCGACGCGTTCCGGGGGATCGACAGTCCGGTGTCGCAGCTGCGGCTCACCGCGCTCGCGGGCGCGCTCCGGCCTCTGTTCCCCGAATGGTCCGCGAGCCTGCCGCCCGCGCTGCCACCCCTGGACGACGCGAAGGCGGCCCGGCACCGACTGTTCCGCGCCCTGGACGAGCTGCTGCGGGCGCTGCGGGTCGACGTGCTGGTCCTCGAGGACGCGCACTGGGCCGACGAGGTGACGCTGGAGTTCCTGCTGTTCGTCATCTCCCGACAGCACTCGGACGGTCCGAGCCTCGTCATCTCGTACCGGCCCGAGGAGGTCGGTGACGGCTCGCTGCTGCTGCGGCTGACGTCCCGCCTGCCCGCTGGCGTGACGCAGCTGAGGATCGCCCTCGCGCCCATGCGACCCGACGACACGGCGGCGCTGGTGTCCTCGATGCTGGACGGCAATCCGATCTCGCAGGAGTTCACGACGTTCATGCACGAACGGACCGGCGGCGTCCCGCTGGCGCTGGAAGAGTCGGTCCGTCTCATGTGCGATCGGGCCGATCTCGTCTTCCGCGATGGCCAGTGGGTCCGGCTGAAGTTGCGCGAGCTACAGGTGCCACCGACGGTGCGCGACTCCACCCGGGAGCGGGTGAGCCGCCTGTCGCCCACGGCGCAGCAGGCGTTGCGCGCCGCGGCGACGTTGGCGGAACGGTCCCTAGCGGCGACGATCGCGATGACCGCGGGCCTGTCGCCGACCGAGTGCCGGGCCGCCATCGCGGAGGCGGCCAGCGCCGGCGTCCTGGACGGAGACGACCGCGGCAGGTGGCGCTTCCGGCATGTGCTGGCCGCCACCGCGGTCTACGAGTCGATCCCGCTGACCGACCGCAGACACGTCCACCTGCTGGCCGGGCGCGCCCTGGAGCACCTCCACCCGCCGCCCGTGGCGCGCCTCGCCCACCACTTCCGAGAGGCCGGCGAGACCGCGTCCTGGGCGCGGTACGCCGAACAGAGCGCCGAGTTGGCCATCGCCTCGGGCGACCACACCAAGGCGGTCGACATGCTTGTCGACCTGCTGTCGTGGGCCGTGCTGCCGCCGGTGGACCGGGCGCGGGTCGCCCGCATCGCCGGAGTCGCCGCCCTGGGCCGCCGGGAAGAGGTCGACCAGGTACACCACCGGGTGATCCGTACCCTGCGCTCGGTGCTGGAGACCCCCGGCCTCTCCGCACGGCAACAGGCCGAGATCCGCAACCCCCTGGGTCGGCTTCTCATCACCGGGGGTGAGGCGCAGGCCGCCCTCCGCGAGCTGGAGCAGGCGGTCGCCAACCTCGACCACGACCCGGTCGAGGCCGCCCGGGCGATGACCTACCTCGGCTGGGCCTACGCGGGACCGTGGCCGGCGTCCACCCATCGGCGATGGCTCGATCGCGCCGCCGACCTCACCACCCAGATCGACTCCCCCGCCGAGAGGCTGAACCTGGCCGGTAACCGCGCCGCGGCGTTGCTCATGCTGGGCGAGGAGGAGGCCTGGGCGGTCGTCGCCGAGCTGCCCGTCGGTGGCTCGACCTCGGCGGAGCGTCTCGACGTGGCCCGCATCCACACGAATGTCGGCACCGGCGCGCTGATCTGGGGTCGGTACGCCGACGCCGAGGAACACCTCGACGTGGCCATGGGTCTCGCCGAGGTCGAGCAGGCGTCCCGGTTGCAGCACAACGTCCGACTCGAACAGGCCAACCTGGCGTGGCTCACCGGTCGGTGGGACGGCCTTCCGGAGACGAGCGCGGCACTCGCCGACGCCGACCGGGACCGGCCGGCACACTACCTGGGCAGCATTCGCCTCGCCGCCCGCCTGGCGGCCGCAGCCGGACGGCGGCGTGCCGCGGAGGAGCAGTTCCGGCTCGTCCTCGAGGAGTCCGCCCGTCTCGGCGCGGCCGACGACACGATGGAGGCCGCCGCGGCGTTGGCCAGGTTGTGGCTGACGGACGGCGACAGCGGCCGGGCCCTGCGGATCACGAACGAGCCGATGGAGACGGTCCGCCGAAAGGGCGTCTGGGTCTGGGCGACGGACCTCGTCCCCGCCCGGATCGAGGCGTACCTCGCCGCCGGTGACCTGACGGCCGCGACACGCCTGACCGACCAGTTCGCCAGAGGACTGCGGGGCCGTACGGCGCCCGCGCCGCGCGCCGCGCTCACCGTGTGTCGCGCCCTGCTGCTCGCCGCGACCGGGGACCACGCCCGCGCGGCGATGGCGTACGACCGCGCGGCGCGTGCCTGGAGCGCGTTGCCGCGCCCCTACGACGCGGTGCGCGCCCGCGAACGCCAAGCCGAGGCGATCATCGCGCAGGGCCGGACCGAGCAGGGCGGCGAGCTGCTGGCGGCACAGTACGAGCGGCTGTTCCGGCTCGGCGCCCGCGGCGACGCGGACCGTGTCGCGCAGCGGCTTCGCGAACACGGCGCCGAGGTCCCGCGACTGTGGCGCGGCGGCCGACGCGGGTACGGCGACCAGCTCTCCCCCCGCGAGCTCGACGTGGTCCAACTGGTCGTCGCCGGCAAGACGAACCGGGAGATCAGCCGGATCCTCGCGAAGTCGCCGGCCACGGTGGACCAGCAGCTACGCGCGGCGATGCGCAAGCTGAAGGTGAGCAGCCGGACCGCGCTCGCGGTCAAGGCGGTGGAGGCCGGTGTGTTCGCCGAGGACGAATCCCTCGACAACGCATCGTGAATTTTGACGTATCCGCCGGATAGCTAAGGCCATCCGGCTCACCGAGCATGAGTCCATGATCCATAGCCCATGGGCGATGAATGCCTGAGCGTCCCGTCGTGCCTGACGACTCCGCCCTCGAACACCGGCCGCCATCCGAGCGGCTCGGCGAATCGCGCGTCACCCCGCGCGACGCCTCCGACGTACGCGACGCCGACGGTGCCGTCGACCACGAGAGCCACGACCCCTACCAACCCCTGTAGGCGAAGGACCCCGATGAGATTCAAAGCCCTCGCGGCAACGCTGGCCGCAGCGGTCGGCCTGAGCATGCTCCAGCCGATACCGGCGTCCGCCGCCGAGCCGGATCCCGGCACGGCGGCCCGGAAGATCGCGCCGACCCTGAAGGACCGCTTCCGCACGCAGCCGGCCTCCGACTTCTGGATCACGTTCGACACGAAGCCCGACCTCGGGCCGGCGAAGAAGATCGCCGACTGGTCGGCCCGTGGTCAGTTCGTCTACGACGCACTCACCACGGCGTCGAAGAGCTCCCTGGCCTCCGTCTCCACCGAACTCGACCGGGCCGGGGTCAAGTACACCCCCTACCCGATCGCCAACGCCGTACTCGTCAAGGGCGGCACCGAGAAGCTCGCCCTCGACGTGGCCGCGCGGGTGCAGGTCGCCGAGATCCACGCCACGCCGCAGGTCGCCCTGGTACAGCCGGTGGAGAAGAAGCTCCCCGCCGACCAGGCCGCCCGACCCGCTGCCCCGAAGGCCGGCGCGGACGACGTCGTCACGTGGGGTCTCGAGGCCATCCACGCCCCGCAGGCGTGGGCCATGGGCGCCACTGGCGCGGGTATCACCGTCTCCAACCTCGACTCGGGCGTCCAGTTCGACCACCCCGCCCTGTCGCGTCAGTACCGTGGCGCGAAGCCGGACGGCACCGTCGACCACAACTACAACTGGATGGCCACCCGGGGGTCGTGCTCGGCGGTGCCGTGCGACGACAACGGACACGGCACGCACACGATGGGCACCATGGTCGGCGTCGACGGCACCGACCACGTCGGCGTCGCCCCGGACGCGCAGTGGATCGCGACGAACGGCTGCTGCGAGAGCACCGGTGTCGAGTCGCTGCTGCGCTCCGGCTGGTGGCTGCTCGCCCCGACCGACCTCCAGGGCAACAACCCCGACCCGTCCAAGCGCCCACACGTCGTCAACAACTCGTGGGGCCAGACCGTCGAACACGACTTCGACGACTTCTTCCAGGCCGTCGACGAGGCCTGGACCGCGGCGGGCATCTTCAGCACCTGGTCGTCGGGAAACACCTCGCCGTACGCGGCCTGTGACACGGTCTCCTCGCCGGGCTCCGCGGCGAGCGCCTACTCCGTCGGCGCCTACTCGGAGGACGGCACGATCGCGTCGTTCTCCCGCAAGGGCGAGGGTGAGGACGGTCGGATCAAGCCCGAGATCTCCGCGCCGGGTGTCAACGTCCGCTCGTCCTATCCGAACAACAGCTACGTCGAGATGGCCGGTACGTCGATGGCGTCACCGCACGTCGCCGGCGCGGTCGCGGCGCTCTGGAGCTACGACCCGACCCTGATCGGACAGGTCGACGAGACCCGTCGCCTGCTCGCCGAGTCGGCCACCGACGTCGACGACACCGAGTGCGGCGGCACCGCCGAGCTCAACAACAAGTACGGCGAGGGCCGGCTCGACCTGGTGCGCCTGCTCGAGCTCGCGCCCCGCAAGGGTGGCACCCTCACCGGTGTCGTGACCGCCAACGGCGCCCCGGTCCCCGCCGCCGAGGTGACGATCAGCGGGCCGTTCAGCCGGTCGATCGGCACCGACAAGGACGGCCGCTTCACGACGAACCTGCCGGTCGGCGACTACCAGCTCACCACCAAGGTGTTCGGCTACCTGACCGCGACCGCCACCGTCACGGTCACCCTCGGCCAGGACACCTCCGTCAAGCTGCCGCTCACGGCCGCCGCGAGGCACGACATCAGTGGCCGGGTCGTGGACGACAAGAAGCGGCCCGTGCAGAACGCCGACGTCGCGGTCCAGGACACCCCGCTGAAGCCGGTACGCACGGACGCCAACGGCGCGTTCACGATCACCGCTGTCCCCGAGGGCGCGTACAAGCTGGTCGTCACGCCCAACTCCTGCTTCTCACCCAGGACGCTCCCGCTGACCGTCGCAGCACAGAACGAGTCGCCCGAGATCCCGGTCGGGCTCGTCGTCGACAAGGGCGGCTACAGCTGCGCCGTCACCGAGGGCGAGTACCTGCGCGGCACCGAGCAGGTCACGTTCGGCAGCGGTGTGTGGGCGACGGTGAAGCTGCCGTTCCCGATCGCGCTGTACAACGGCAGCCACGACACCCTCGGCGTCGGCCTGCGCGGCATCATCTCTCCCGACGGCAGCACCGGTCCCGGCTACGGCGGCGCGGGCGCCTTCCCGTTCTACCTGGAGAGCCCCGTCGAGTTCGCCCCCGGCGGTGGTGTCTTCACGGCCGCCACGAAGGTCGACGGTGAGGACGCCTTCGTCGTCGAATACCGCAACGCCAAGCTCTGGGCCTACCCCATCCGCTCGGAGTACACGGAACCGGTCAACTTCTCGGCCACGTTCACCCGCTCGGGAACGATGATCTTCGGGTACGGCGACGGCGTCGGATCCGACGATCCGGTGACCGCCGGCGCGAACGCCGTCACCGGCATCCAGGGCTGGGCCGGCGTCGACGGCATCCGGTTCTCCGATCACGCCCCGGCGCTGCGCGACGGGATGATCGTCACCTACGACCTGCCGGACTTCGGGTACCTCGACGCGACCGTCGTGGACCAGAACGACGGGTTGCCGGTGGCCGGCGCCAAGGTCTCCTTCAGCACCAGGGACGGGCTCGTCGAGGCCGTCACGACCAACGGCACCGGCCTCGTGCACCGCCAGCTTCCGACGGGCGACTACACCATGACGGTCGAGGCGCCGAACTACACGACCGGGTCGTACCCGTTCTCGCTCGACAAGCTCTACGCCCAGGCGAAGATCGACGCGCGTCTGACCACGGGTGTCGCCGGCCTGAAGGCCGACGGCCTCGAGACGCTGTTGGGTACCGACCAGAACGGCGTGGGTTCGCTGACGCTGACCAACACCGGCTCCGCCCCGCTCACGTACGACCTGGGCGAAGCCGCGCGGCACCCCGAGCTCGACGCCACCGGCGCGACCGCGCGTACCGGCACGGGTGCGGCCAGCACGATCGACCTGGCCGGCTGGAAGGCCGGTGCGAGCGGGATGAAGCCGTCCAGCACCGACAGCAAGGCCGCCACGTCGAGCAGCGCGGAGGCCCAGGCGGCAGCCAAGGTCGGCACGACCTCCGGCGGAGACGTCATCACCCGGATCAAGATCCCCGGCGCGATCGAGGACAAGGAGCCCACCGGTGTCGGGTACGACGGCGACGTCTGGGTCCACGACTACAACGCGCGGACCAACACCGCCTACACGGTGACCGGCAAGAAGACCGGAAAGGTGTTCGACGCGGCGTGGAACCCCGACTACCGGGCCTTCGACATGGCGCTGGACACCAAGACCGGTGACATGTGCCAGATGGAGGACAGCCCGGCCAGCTTCATCCACTGCTTCAACCGGGACACCGGCAAGGAGACGAGGCAGATCAAGGGCGACTTCGTCACCTCGCAGCTGACCGGTCTGGCCTACAACCCGGCCAAGGATGTCTTCTACGTCGGCGGCCGGCGGAACGGCAAGATCGGAACCGTGGCCGGTACGTCGCACGACAACCCGGGCGCGCTCCTTTCGTTCTGCACCCCGCCGCTGCCCGAGATCATCGGCCTGGCCTACAACCAGGCGTCGGACACCATCTGGTACACCGACCTCACCTCGAACCGGCCCACCCGACTGCTGCAGGTCGACCCCGACGACTGCTCGCTGGTCAACGCCTGGTGGTTCCCGGGCCAGAAGGCGAACCAGGGCGGCGGCCTCGAGACCGACTCGTCCGGAGCGCTGTGGGCGGTCGATCAGGTCGCCGACGACGTCGTCCTCGTCGACGTCGAGGACGATCTGCTCACCGACCTGCCGTGGTTGTCGCTCTCCTCGACCGGCGGCACCCTCGCCCCCGGCCAGTCGACGACCGTCCAGGTCTCGATCTCCGCGAAGGGCGCCAAGCCCGGCGTGGAGGGCGCGAACATCGTGGTCCGGTCCGACTCCGGACGCCAGTCCAAGACGTACGTGCCGGTGACGCTCACGACCACGAAGTACCAGGTCGGCGTCAACGCCGGCGGCGCGAAGCTCACCGACGGCACCGGCTACACCTGGTCCGCCGACCAGCCGGCGAGCAAGAAGTCGTGGGGCTACGAGGGCAAGACGAAGGTCACCTCCACGAAGGCCCCGATCGCCGGCACGACGGACGACCTCCTGTTCCAGTCGCAGCGCACCGCGGCGGACAAGCAACTGTTCTACCGATTCCCGGACGCGCCCAAGGGCACCTACGCGGTCGACTTCGGCTTCGCCGAGATCGAGAAGGCGCCGAAGGGCAAGCGGGTGTTCGACGTCCTCGTGAACGGGACGCTGACGAACTACGCGTACGACCCGGCCGCCGCTGTGGGGCCGAACGCCGCGGACTGGCGTAGGGCCGTCGTGCAGCACGAGGGCGGCCCACTGACCGTGGAGCTGCGGGGCTCGAAGGGCCTCAAGGCCCCGAGCATCGCCGCGCTGCGGGTGACGCTCGACCCACGGGCGGACGCGGCGGAGCCGGAGCCCGAGCCCGAGCAGCCGGACCCGGGTCCGGTGCCGGTGGCGCCCGCCGGTCGCTCGTACTCGATGAAGGTGACCGACGGGCTCTACCGCCAGGGCACCCAGGAGTCCGGGTGGCAGGGCGACGACCTCTGTGGCCCGCTGTTCTTCGACGCCGACTACCTCCAGCCGTTCTACGACACGGCCTGGGACGGCGTGTGCGTGACGACGAACGGCACGCTGGTCTTCGACCGCGCCTCCACGTCCGGTAGCAACACGGCGCTGCCGTCGCCGTACCCGGTCGACGCGGTCTATCCGTTCTGGGACGACCTCGTCGTCGACGACGAGGCGGGCATCTACTTCGGCAGGACCGAGGTGGACGGTGTACCGGCGCAGGTCGTCGAATGGCGCAACGTCACCTTCTTCGCCGACCCGAGCGCCCGGGTGAGCTTCTCGGTCACCCTGCTCGCCGACGGACGGATCCAGATCGGGTACGGCGACGGCGTCGGCGGCGACAACCCGCTCACCAAGGGTTCGTCGGCGACGGTCGGCGTGGAGAGCCTGAACCGCAACCCCGCTAACCAGTACTCCTTCAACCAGCCCGTCCTGAAGGCCGGCCTGGGCCTGGAGTACACCCTTCCGGCGGCGGGCACGATCGAGGGTACGGTCACCGACAAGAACGACGGCAAACCGATCGAGGGCGCGGTCGTCACGCTCAAGGGACCGGCCGGTGAACGGGTCATCACCACCGACGTGAAGGGCCGGTGGAAGGCCCAGGCGCTCATCGGCGGCAACACGGTGCAGGTGGAGGCGCCGAACTACGTCACCGCCAGCCACCCCGTGACCATCGCCAAGAAGGATCAGGCCGAGGTGGTCGACACGGCGCTGACCACGGGCATCGCCACCGTCGCCGGAGAGGACATCGACTGGCTGCTCGACAGGGGCCAGAAGGCGACGGCCGACGTGACGATCACCAACACCGGTTCCGCACCGCTCGAGGTGCGGGTCAGCGAGCAGAGGCGCACCGACGACGGTGGGCACGAGGCCGCCGACCTGCCGTGGCTGGCCCTCACGGGCCCGGCCGCGACCGGCCCGGTCACGCTCGCGGTCGGCACGTCGACCACGGTCACGGTGACGGCCGACAACGCCGGCATCAAGCCCGGGGTACTCGTCGGGGACGTGCTCGTGGCGTCCACCGCCGGCAAGGGTGAGAGCCAGCTCAAGCCGGTCCGCGTGGCGACGTCGGCCTACTGGAAGGGCGTCGACGCGGGCGGGTCCGGGTACGTCGACGCCTCGGGCTTCTTCTGGGCGCCCGATGCGGCGCTCGGCTCGCGGCAGTGGGGCTACGTGGGCGGTAGGGCGCACACCACCAAGGCCGACATCGCCGGTACGACGGACGACGCGCTGTTCCGCACCCAGCGGACCGGCGACACGTTCAGCTACGTGTTCAAGAACGCCCCCGCCGGCACGTACCGGATCGGCCTCGACTTCGCGGAGCTCGAGAAGGTCAAGGCCGGCAAGCGCGCCTTCGACGTGCTCGCCGACGGCAAGGTCGTGCTGTACGACCATGACGTGCAGGCGAAGGTGGGCGCGTTGACCGTCGACACGAACACGGTCACGGTCGAGCACACCGGTGGCGATCTGACGATCCAGTTCACCCGGGAGAAGGGCGAGGGCGATCCGATCCTCAACGCGCTGAAGGTGCAGGAGGACCCGCGCCTGAAGGGATAGCCGCTCACTGGTCAGAGCCTCCCCGGCGACGTCGCCGGGGAGGCTCTGCCGTGTTCCGCCCGCGTCGCACCGATCCTTACGCGCTTGACGGGAAGTCGACCTTCTGCTGAACTTTTATCTATGCAGATAACACCGGAGGTCGATCGAAAGACGCAGATTCTGGAGGCGTTCGTCGAGCTGCTGGCCGAACACGGCTACGCGGGGGCGACGTTCGCGCGGATCGTCGAGACGGCGCGACTCAGCAGCACGCGGCTCATCACGTACCACTACGACACCAAGCAGGAGTTGGTCGCCGCGGCGCTGCGCCACATCGTCGACCGGGCGCAACAGGTCATGGTCCCGGCGATCGAGGCTGAGTCGACGGCACGCGGCAAGCTCGCCGCGTACCTCCGCTCGAACTTCCGCTTCCTGGGCGAACGACCGGCGTACGCCCGCGCGGCCGTCGAGATCGTCCGCAACCTGCCCAGGGACACGGCGGATGCGGACGTCCGCGAGGACGTACCGGTGATGCTGCTGGCGCACCTGTTCGTCGCCGGCCAGGAGTCCGGGGAACTGCGCACGTTCGACCCGGTGGTGATGGCGGTGACGGTCCGCGCCGCCGTCGACGCCGCCGTCGAGCGGTTCGCCAGCGGTGCAGGGTTGGACCTGGCCGCCTACGCGGAGGAGTTGTGCGCGCTCTTCGACCGAGCGATCGCCGCCGAACCGGCCACGATGGATCGCGGGGAGGTGCTTCGGTGAGGCCGGTCAGGAACGACACCCAGCCGACGCCGACTGCCGCCGGGCGTCCGGGACAGGACGCGCGCCGCGCTCTGGTCGGACGAATCGTCGTCGACGTGGTCCTGCCCCTGCTCGTCTACTACGCGCTTCGCGCCCTGGGCGCCGGCGTGCTGGCGGCCACCCTCGCCGCCGGGGCGGTTCCGGCGGCGAACGCCGTCCTGGTCGCCGCCCGCAGCCGGCGGGTCGACGTCGCCGGCCTTGTCGTCGTCAGCCTCTTCCTGGCGGGGGGCGCGCTGAGCGTGGTCACCGGGGACGCGCGGCTGCTGTACGTCAAGGACGGCTGGCTCACCGGTCTGCTCGGTGCGTGGGTGCTGCTGTCGCTGGCCATGAAGCGGCCGTTCATGCTCCACCTCGGCACGGCCATCGCCACGGCAAAGGTCGGTGATGCTGGCGCTGCGGCGTGGCAGCGGCGCTGGACCGACGATCCGGTCTTCCGGCGCCGCCTGCGCCTGGTGAGTGTGGTGGTCGGCGTCGTGCTGATGCTGGACGCCGTGGTCCGCGTCGCCATCGCGTCAGTGATCGACCTGGACGCGGTCGCGACGGTCACCAACGTGCAGTACGTCGTCATGCTCGCCGGCCTGCTCTCCTGGTTCTTCTGGTACACCGCCCGGCACGGGCTGCGCGCGTGAGCACGAAGGCCGGTGCGCACGTCGCCGTCCTCGCCGTCGGGGCCACTGGTCACCTGTTGCCCGTCCTCGACGTCATCGAGGAGTTGCGGGCCCGCGGGCACCGGGTCACCTGTTTCGCCCCGGACGTCGCGGCACCCGCCGCGCGACGTGCCGGCGCGGACGTCGTGACGTACGAGTCCACGCTTGTCACGCGCCCGTCGTCGGCGGTGCCGCCGGCCGATTTCGCGGTGTGGCTCCCGTTCGTGCTCGTGGCGGAAGCAGCCGCCGTGGTACCCCAGATCATCCCCGTCCTGCGCGGCGACGTTCCCGACGTCCTGCTCTACGATCGGGCCGCGCATCCGGCCGGCCGTGCGCTGGCGCAGTTGCTGAATCGGCCGGCGGTGGCGATGTTTCCGTCCTTCGCGCAGGGGCCGGCGTGGTCGTTGGCCGCCGCCACCGGGCAGACGAGCGTCCTCGACCCGGCACACCCCGCCTTCACCCCGTTGCAGGACCAGCTCGACCAGTTCTCCGCGCGCTGGGGACTGGAGCGCGGCACCGTACGCGACCTGGCCGAGGCACGCGAGCGGCGATCGATGGCGTTCCTCCCGCGCTGGTTTCAGTGGAACGGGGAGGGCTTCGGCTCGGACCACCACTTCGTCGGACCGTGCCTGCGCTCGCGGCTCGGCACCGGACCGGCAGTGCACGAGCGCCTCCTGTACGTGAGCGCGGGCACCGCGGCGGCCGAGCCCGAGGCGCTACGGCCACTGATCCGAGCGGCGGCCGCCGCGGCGCCCAACCGCCGGGTGCTCGTGTCCACCGGCGGGCTCCCGATCGCCGATCTCGGGACGCTGCCCGACCGGGTCGAAGTCCACGAGCACGTCGACCAGCTCGCCGCGTTGGCGCAGGCCGACCTGTTCGTCACGCACGCCGGGATGGGCAGCGTCATGGAGGCCCTCTGGTTCGGCGTTCCGATGGTGTGCGCGCCGCGTACCAGCGAACAGCACGTCGTCGCGGCACGGGTCGAGGCTCTCGGTCTCGGGGTGACCATGTCGAACGGGGCTGGTCCGAGCAGCGACGTCGAGGCCGGCATCCGCGACCTCACGCACGATCCGACGATCCGCGAGCGTCTGCGTACCGCGTCGGCGACGGTGCGGGCGGCGGGCGGGCGTCGAGCGGCAGCGGACGCGGTGGAGGTGGCCCTCGCCTCCGACGGGGATCCGGTCCGCGCGTGACCGGAATCGGATCCTCAGACATTGACACTCCTAACTGTTTGATCTAGCGTCGAGTCGAATCGGTTCGACCCTCGGATCTGGTGCTCCGGCACCCTCCGACGGTCGGTCGCGTGGTGTTCGGGCGAACGTTGTGGGCCACCGACGATTCGACGACCACCGGTGTCCCGCACGGGCCGCAGGACCGGTGGCGTTGAGCCGGCCCTCGTCACGGCACACCCCGCGCCGCGCATGGATCTCGTGCCGAGCAGCCGGGGTGTCGCACGGCAGACGGATGTTCATCCACCCGAACAAGGAGATCCAGCTGTGCCACTTCGCAGACTGTCCGCCCCCTGGATCGGGGCAGCCATGGCGGTCCTGGTTCTGATCGCCATCGGAACGTACGTCGTCACGACCGTCGCTCCAGCAGCCGCGGCCAGCACCGCCGGCTGCGGCAAGGCGCCGGGGTTGACCAGCGGCACCCACACCATCCAGAGCGGCGGGAAGAGCCGGAGCTTCATCCTCCGGCTACCCGACAGCTACAACAACACCTACGCCCACCGGCTGGCGTTCGGCTTCCACTGGTTGGGCGGCACCGCCAGCCAGGTCGCGTCGGGCGGAACCGACGGCGCGCCGTGGGCCTACTACGGCATGCTCTCCCAGGCGAACAACACCACGATCTTCGTCGCCCCGCAGGGCCTCAACAACGGTTGGGGCAACGCCAACGGTGAGGACGTCACCTTCACCGACGACATGGTCCGCGTGATCGAGAACGCCCTCTGCGTCGACACGACGCAACTCTTCTCCGTCGGGTTCAGCTACGGCGGCGCGATGAGCTACTCGCTGGCGTGTTCCCGGCCGACGGTGTTCCGCGCGGTCGCGGCCATCGCGGCTCCGGGGGCGATCAGCGGATGCAGCGGCGGCACCCAGCCCGTGGCGTACCTGGGGATCCACGGCATCAACGACAACATCCCGAACGGCCGGGCGTTGCGGGATAGGTTCGTCCGCAACAACGGATGCGCCGCGCAGAACCCACCCGAGCCCGCGGCCGGCAGCCGGACCCACATCACCACCGCCTACTCCTGCCAGCCCGGATATCCGGTGCTCTGGGCCGCGTTCGACGGCGGCCACCAGCAGGGCCCGGTGGACGGGTGTGCAGGCTGTGAGAGCGGCGCGCGGAGCTGGGTCAAGCAGGAGGTGTGGAACTTCTTCGCGCAGTTCGGCGGCGGCGCGCCGCCCACCACTGGCCCGCCGTCGACGCCCCCGCCGTCCACCCCGCCGCCCAGCCAGCAGAACCTGCTGATCGTGGGCAGCCAGTCCGGCCGCTGCGTCGACATTCCCAACTCGAGCATGACCAACGGCGCCCGCGCACAGCTGTACGACTGCCACGGTGGCGCCAACCAGCGATGGACCCGGACCGCCAACCGCACCCTGACCGTCTACGGCAACAAGTGCCTGGACGCCAGCGGAGGCGGCAGCGGCAACGGCACCGCGGTCATCATCTGGGACTGCAACGGCCAGTCGAACCAGCAGTGGAACGTCAACTCCAACGGCACCATCACCTCCGCGCAGTCGGGGCTCTGCCTCGACGCCGTCAGTTCCGGCACGGCCAACGGGACGCAGCTGCACCTCTGGGCCTGCCACGGCGGCGCCAACCAGCAGTGGAGCACGCGTACCTAGGGCATCGCCCGCCACCTGTCGCAGACGCGCCGCCCGGGTTCGGTCCCGGGCGGCGCGCGTCGTTCGGGTCCGATCGCGCGGCATCGCGGACACCGACCCACGACGGCGCTGGCGCGAGCCGGAACGAAACGCGTGCCGAAGATCCCTCCACTCCGATCGGTGACGCGCACCGGAACTTTCCTGCTGCGGCGACCGACCAACGAGCAGCAGCAACCATCGGAGGACGAATTCATGCGCACCACCAGCCCTTTCGGTTCACATCGACGCTCGGCCGTCGCTCTCGCCGTCGCCGCCGCGCTCCTGGCGACCGGTGCCACCGGATGCGGATCGTCCGACTCGTCATCGGCCGCGCCACCGAGCCCGTCGATGTCCGCCAACGCCCCTGCAGCTGTGGTCACGGTCCGTGACCCGTGGGTGAAGGCGGCCGACAAGGGCATGACGGCGGCCTTCGGGACCCTCGTCAACGACGGGGACACCGACGTCACGCTGACCGGCGTCGCGACCTCCGCCTCACCCATGGAACTGCACGAGATGACCATGAAGGACGGCAAGATGGTCATGCGGCAGAAGCAGGGCGGCATCGTCATCAAGGCCAAGGGCAGCCATGCGTTGGAGCCCGGCGGCGACCACCTGATGCTCATGAACCTCGCCCGGCCCGTCCGGGCCGGGGATCAACTGACCGTCACCCTCACCTTTGCCGACGGCAGGACCCAGGAGTTCACCGCCGTGGCCAAGCCCTTCACCGGCGCTCAGGAGAGCTACGCGCCGGGGCACGGCGAGCCCATGCCGGGCATGAGCGCCACGCCGGAGATGAGCATGAGCCCGGCATCGTGACCGGCGTGTCGCCGGTCCGCCCGGTGAGCAGGCGTGGTCTGCTCACCGGTGGGACACTGGCCGCCGGAGGAGCACTCACGGGGGCCGCCGCCTCCGCCACGACCCGCACCGGACGAGGTGGGGGGCAGGTGGCCGACGCGACGCCGGTGGCGAGCGTCGGAAGCCTGGTCGAGCCCTTCTACGGACCCCGACAGGCCGGGGTGGCGACCGAACCGCAGGCCCACGCGTCGTTCGTGGCCCTCACCCTGCAAGCCGGCGTCGACCGGGCCGCGTTGGGCCGGATGCTGCGGCTGCTCACCGACGACGCGGCCCGACTCACCCAGGGGCAACCGGCCCTGGCCGACACCGAGGCCGAACTCGGACTCCTTCCCGCCCGCCTCACCGTGACGTTCGGCTTCGGACCGGGCCTCTACCGCGCCGCGGGTGTCGACGACCGGCGACCGGCCTCGGTCACCGACCTGCCCGCGTTCCGCGTCGACCGGCTCCAACCGGCCTGGTCCGGCGGCGACCTGCTCCTTCAGCTCTGCGCCGACGACGCGATCACCGTCGCGCACGCCCAGCGGGTGCTGCTCAAGGACAGCCGGCCGTTCGCCACCGTCCGATGGGTCCAGCAGGGCTTTCGCCGTAGTCCGGGAGTCGAGCCGAGCGGCCACACCCAACGCAACCTCTTCGGCCAACTCGACGGCACCGCCAACCCCCGCCCCGGCACGCCGATGGACGCAGCGGTCTTCGTACCCGACGGCCCGGCATGGCTGCGCGACAGCACCACCCTCGTCGTCCGACGCATCAGCATGAACCTGGAGACCTGGGACCTGCTGGGCCGCGCCGACCGCGAACTCGCCGTCGGTCGACGCCTCGACACCGGCGCCCCGCTCAGCGGCAGCGCCGAACACGACGAACCCGACTTCGCGGCGACCGGCCCCGACGGGCTCACCGTCATCCCCGACTTCTCCCACCTGACCCGCGCGCACGTCACGGATGACCGGCTCAAGATCCTGCGCCGGCCCTACAACTACGACGGCATCCCCAACGCCGACGGCCACGCCGACGCCGGGCTGATCTTCACCTCGTACCAGGCCGACATCGCCCGGCAGTTCCTGCCGATCCAACGCCGGCTGGCGGACCGGGACCTGCTCAACGAATGGACCACACCGATCGGATCCGCCGTCTTCGCCGTCCCGCCCGGCTGCCCGCCGGGCGGCTGGATCGGCGAGCAGGTGCTGGGATGAGCCGCGTCGACCGCAGTCCTGCCGTGACCGCGGCGCCATCGGGGCCCATCGCCGTACGGCTCGTCGCGGCGGTGCTCGCCGTCGTCGTGGCAACGCTCGTCCCGGCCACCCCGGCATGGGCGCACAACACCCTGCGGTCGGCGGCACCGGTCCAGGAGTCGACCCTGTCCAGCGCGCCCACCGAGATCGTGCTCGAATTCGGTCAGCGGCTCGACCCCGCGTTCGCCACCATCGTGCTGACCGACGCCGCCCGGCGGAAGGTCCCCACCGGCGACGCGGTGGTCAGCGGGGCGAAGGGATCGATCCAGGTCACCGGAGCGCTGCCCAACGGGACGTACACCGTCGCCTACCGGGTCGTCTCCACCGACGGGCACCCGGCGCAGGGTTCGTACCCGTTCACGGTGGCCGACCCCGACTCCAGCGCCGCGCCGATCGTCAGCCCGGTGACCGACGCCGCGTCCGCGCAGGACGAGCGCGGTCCTGGTGCCGCCGTCCTCGTGGCCGGGGCGGCGCTCGCCGTCCTCGTCGTGGTGGGCGCCGGACTGCTGTGGCGACGAAGGAGGCACCGCTGATCGGACCGCTCCCACCGGGTCGCGTCAGAGACGAGGGCGGTCGGCCAGTTCTCGGCGTGAGGTGATGTCGAGCTTCCGGAAGATCTTGCGGAGGTGGTAGTCCACCGTGCTCGGGCTGATGAACAGTTGTGCCGCCACCTCCCGGTTGGACGCGCCGTCCGAGACCCGGCGTGCGATGTCGCGCTCCTGAGTGGTCAGGCGACGGCTCTGGGCGAAGCGATCGGTCGTGCGGCGGTGGCTCAGTCTGCCGCGCAGTTCGCGGCGGGACGCGACGTTCAGCCGGTGGAACACTCCGCGCAGATGGTGTTTGACGGTGTGGGGGCTGATGACCAGGTGTCTCGCGATCTCGATGTTGGTGGACCCTGCCGCCACCAGCAGGGCGATCTGTGCCTGTCGGGGGGTCAGTGCCGCACCTGGAAGAACGCGGGCAGACTCGGCTACGGGGCAGTGCATCGTGCTCCTCGGGCGAGAGTTCGGGGTCTCGACGACCATCCGAACGCACCGCTGTGCGCGACGAGTGCAGACTGAGTGCTCGCCCTACCCGCTCACGACGCGTCGCTCATCAGACTCAGCCGGGCCCGGACGTACGCGACCATGGTTCGGTACGTCTCGGCGTCCCCGAGGCCGGCGAACTCGATGAGTTCCCGGAAGCCGTTGCCGGCGATGAGGCCCTCGAACCGCTGGCAGCCCTGTTCCGCGCGGGTCCGGTCGTCGAGGTCGAACGCGGCACGCGCGAGGATCGCCGCGACGGCGCAGCGGGGACCGTTCGACTCACTGACGCTCTCCGCCAGTCCCCACTCCGAGATCGTCACCGCTCGCTCCAGCTGGCCGAGTTTCCAGGACGATTCAGCGAGGAGCTGCGCGTAGCGGACGTTCAGGTGATCGAGGTGCTGCACCATCGCGATGGCCAACCCCTCGTCCGCGATCCGTACGCCGTCGTCGAACCGACCCGCACCGAGGCGCGCTCGCGCGAGTGTCAGCAGCGAGACGGCGAGCAGTTCCTGACGCTCCGTCCGCCGAGCGAGAGCCACCGAGCGCTCGCCGTACGCGTTGGCGGCGTCGTGGTCGCCACGCGACGACGAGAGCACGGCCAGGTTTCGCAGGACGTCGGCCTGACCGGCGAGGTCTCCGGCGCCTTCGAAGATGGCCAGGGCTCGACGGAGGTATTCGTCGGCCGGTGGCAGCGGGGCGAAGACCTCACCGACGGTACGAAGAAGCTCGGCCTCCATCCGCGGCTCGCCGAGCGCGCCGGCAAGGTCGAGGATCGCGAGTACGGTCGGCGTCCGGCCCGCCGGGATGGAGTTGCTGCCTGGCGCCGAGGCCGCGAGGACCATTGCCGCCGCGTCGCTCGCCAGGCCGTGCGCGAGGGCCAGATCGATCGTCGCCCACAGCGCTGGCCGTTCGCGGGCGTACCAGGCGGCAGCCTGGGACACGCTGTCGAACGTCTCGGGCGTCACGTCCGGTGGCGTCCCGGTGGCGGTGCCGACCGGCTGCCGGTGGTGCCTCGCGTAGGCGGCCCGGGCCGAGTGCAGGTAGTGCATGACGAGACGCCGCTCGTACTCCGGCCGCTCTGGATCCTCGTCGAGAAGCTCACCCGCGTAGGCCCGCAGCAGGTCATGCAGGAAATACCGCCCGGACTGGGCCTCGTCGAGCAGGTTCGCGGTCACCAGTTCGGTGAGCAGCGTGCGGGCCCTGGCCCGACTGACCCCGGCGACGCTCGCCATCGACTCCAGCGAGACGCCCGGACCCGGATGGACGGCGAGAGCACGGAACACCTGGGCTGCCGATGGATCGAGAGCGCGGTACGACCACGAGAACACCGACCGGACATCGTCTGACGGGTCCGCGCTGGACAACGCGTCGAGTCTGGCCGACGGGGCCGAGACGGCGCTGACGACAGCGCTCATGGGCAGGGCCGGGTTGAGCGCCACGCGGGCGGCGACGATCGCCAGCGCGAGCGGCAGCCCGGCACAGAGGCTGATGACCTTGTCCAGCGAAACCGGGTCCATTGTGGCGCGGCGGGTGCCGAGACGGTTGATCAGGAGCTGCCGGGACTCGGCCCCGGTCAGCCGGTCGACCTGCAGGTAACGTGCCCCCTCCCGGGTGACCAGGCTCGTCATCCGGTGGCGGCTGGTCACGATGACCAGACAGCCTCGGGAGGCCGGCAGCAGGGGACGGACCTGATCGGAGTCACGGGCGTTGTCCAGGAGGATCAGAACGCGACGACCGGCGAGGCGACTGCGATAACGAGCGGCCTGAGCGTCGACGTTCTCCTGCGGTGACGAGACCGCCGGCTCGCCCAGTGACGCGAGCAGCGTGGCGAGCGCCTCCTGCGATGACATGACCCGTCCGTCCGGGTCCAGGCCCCGCAGGTCGAGGAACAACTGGCCATCGGGAAACTCGTTGGCGATCTGGTGGGCCCAGTGCACGGCGAGGGCGGTCTTGCCGATGCCACCCATGCCGCCGAGCACGGTGATCACGATCGTCGCGTCGCTGAACGCGTCGGCCAGCAGGGCGTCGAGCACCGCGGCCAGGTCGTTCCGTCGGACGAAGCCCGCGACCGGCGGCGGCAGCTGCGCGGGCCGGGGCGCCTCCAGCGGACGCAGCTCGTCCTGCGAGCTCCCGCCGCTGGCGAGCAGTTCCCGATACGCCTCCCGCAGTTCGGGCCCCGCATCCACCCCCAGTTCCTCGGCGAGACGTTGACGGGTCCGCTCGAAGACCTGCACCGCCTCCGCCCGGTGGCCGGTGGCCACGTACGCGCGCATCAGGCACGCCTGCAGCGCCTCGTCCAGCGGCGCCGCGGCGGCCACGCTCACCAGCGGAGTCAGCGCGGCGTCGGCCATGCCATGGGCCATCGCGGCTTCGCTGGCCGCGAGCGCCACCGCGACGCGCTCCCGTTCGATGGCCACGAACTCCGCCGAACGCAACGCTTCGGCCGGAAGGTCGGTGAACGCGGGGCTGCGGCCGAGTTCCAGGGCGGTCAGGTAAGCCCGCACGCCGGCCACGGCATCCCCGCCAGCCAGCGCCTCGCGGGCCCGCCGGACCAGCTCGCGATACATGGCCAGATCGGATGCCTCGGTCGCGAGGATCAGCCGGTAGCCCGTACCGGCCGGCAGGAGGAAGCGGCCGGTCTCGCGGACGTCCAGGTCCGGTTCCAGGATCCGGCGGAGGTTACCGACGTGCCGGTGGATCTGGTTGGCGGCGCTGGCCGGAGGTCTGTCGTCCCAGACGCTGTCGACGATGCTGTCGAGGCTGACCGCGTCACCGCCGGCCGCGAGGAGCTTGGCGAGGATCACCCGCTGGCGGACCGGGCCGAGATCGACGTCCGAACCATCCCGCCGGCAGCCCATACCGCCGAAGACCTTGAACTCGCAGCGGGACGGCGGCCCGTCCGAGAGCCTGCGGTCGGGCATTGTCACGATTGACATCCTAGAGACGAAAGGGTGGCGGCTTCGCTTTTCAGCCCAAGCCTGCGACTCCTCCCGGGCCCGCCGCATCGCCCATGGCTCGTTGTCTTTCGGGCGGCCGACGACGCCGGGGACTACGTGATTCGGGTGATTCCGAAACGCCGACACATCCGTACCTTCGGCAGGGTTCCCAGCGCGGAACGCAAGCCCAAGGAGTGTGCATGCCCCATGTCAGCGTTGGCTCAGAGGGAGCCGACTCGATCGACATCCATTACGAGGACCACGGCGCCGGCAGGCCGGTCGTGCTCAGCCACGGCTACCCGCTCAGCGGGCAGGCCTGGGAGAAGCAGGTCGCCGCACTGCTCGCCGCCGGGTACCGCGTCATCACGTACGACCGGCGCGGTTGGGGCGGTTCCAGCCAGCCCGCCGGTGGATACGACTACGACACGTTCGCCAGCGATCTGAACGTGCTCCTCACGACACTTGACGTACGCGACGCCATTCTCGTGGGTCACTCGATGGGGACCGGTGACGTCGCCCGGTACCTGGGTCGCTACGGCACCGAGCGCGTCGCGAAGGCCGTGCTGATGTCGCCGATTCCGCCGTTCCTGCTGAAGACGGAGGACAACCCCGAAGGCGCGCCGCAGGCGTTGTTCGACGGGTTCATCCAGGCCGCGCGGGCGGACCGGAACGGGTGGCTCAAGCAGTTCCTGGAGAACTTCTACAACTTCGACGTGTACGGCGGATCACTGGTCAGCGACGAGGCGTTCCAGGCCAGTCTGGCCGTGGCCGAGGCCGGGTCCCCGGTCGCCGCGGTGGCGTGTATCCCCACCTGGCTCACCGACTTCCGCGAGGACCTGGCCAAGGTCGACGTGCCGGTACTCGTGATCCAGGGCGACCAGGACCGCGTGCTGCCCATCGGGGTGACCGGCCAGCGGGTCCCCGCCTTCGTCGGGGATGCCCGGTTGCTCGTCATCGAGGGCGGGCCGCACGCCATTGCCTGGACCCACGCCGACCAGGTCAACGCCGCCCTGCTCGATTTCGTTCAGCAGTAAGGAGAAACCGTGAAATTGTCCTTCCGGCGTCGCCTCGTCTCCGTAGGCGTGGCCATCGGCGTCCTCACCCTGACCGGTGTCGGTGTCGGCACCGCGCAGGCCTCGGCGACCCACGTCACGCAGTCGCGCCCCGCAGCGGCCAAGCCGACGGTCGTGCTCGTGCACGGCGCGTGGGCGGACGGGTCGAGCTGGGACAAGGTGACCGCCAAGCTCCAGCGCGACGGCTACCGGGTGGTCGTACCGCCGAACCTGCTGTCGGGTGTGGCGAGCGACGCCGCGAGTCTTCGCGCGTACCTGGACACCATCACCGGGCCGATCGTCCTCGTCGGGCACTCCTACGGCGGCATGGTGATCACGAATGCCGCCCTGGGCAACGAGCGGGTCAAGGCCCTGGTGTACGTCGACGCGTACATCCCGGACCAGCACGACACCGTCTTTTCGCTGACCTCGGCCGTGCCGGGCTCGGTTTTCGGGGGCGACACGTCCGCCGTCTTCGACCAGGTCGCGATCCCCGGTGACACCGGCAACGTCAACCTGTACGTGAAGCCGTCGGTCTTCGGTACGGCGTTCACCGGCAAGAGCATTCCCGCCAAGGACGTGGCGGTGCTGGCCGCCCGGCAGCGTCCGCTGGCCTTCGGCGCTCTGGTCGAGGAGTCCGGCGAGCCGGCGTGGAAGACGATCCCCTCGTGGTCGGTGATCGGCAAGCAGGACGCCGTCATCCCCGCCGCCGAGCAGGTCGTCATGTCCGAGCGGGCCAAGGCGCACAGCATCCAGATCAACGCCCCCCACCTGTCCATGGTCAGCGACTCGGGTGCGGTCACCAACCAGATCGAGGCCGCCGCCAAGGCGACCAACTGACACAGCGGCCGGCCGGGGCACCGCACAGCGCGATGCCACGGCCGGTCGGGAAGCGGCCGCGTGGGCTGGTCCAGCCCACGCGGCCACTGCTGCTGCCGATGTCACGAGACCTCGTCAGGCGGTCGTCCGGGCCGCCTCCAGAATGACCCTCGTGACCTGGTCCGGGTGCGAGATCAGGCCCAGGTGACCGGCGTCGATCCGGGTGATGTCGGCCCCCGCCCGCTTCATCATCTCCTCCTGGCGGGCCGGCGGAATGACCAGATCCTCGGTGCCGACCACCGCCCACGCGGGGATCGTCTTCCACGCCGGCTCGGTGGCCGGCTCGCCCAGGGCGTTGGTGGCCAGGGCGGTCTGGGTCACGGCGAGCACCTCCGCCTGCCGCCGGGGCAGACCGTTGGCGAAGCCCTTGATGAACACCTTCGGCAGGACGTACGCGTCGGCCGCGCCCTCCGGGGCACCGGGGAACGGCACGAGCCTGAAGACGCTCGTGGGGTCGGTCAGGGCCGGCTCGAGGATCGAACCGGAGCCCGCGGTGAGTTCCTCCACGGTCTCCCCCTTGTCCGGCGCGAAGGCGTCCACGAACACGAGCGCCTTGACGTTCCTGTTGCCGGTGGCGGCGTCGCTGATCACGAAGCCACCGTACGAGTGGCCGGCGAGCACGATGGGACCTTCGATGGTGGACAGGAAGTCCTTCAGGTAGCCGCTGTCGATCGACGGCCCTCGGCCGGGTTGCGGCGCGACCTGGACGTCGAAACCGCGCGCCTGGAGTCTGCGGATCTCCCCATTCCAGCTTGAGCCGTCGGCCCAGGCACCGTGCACGAGGACGATCGTTGGTCTGGTGCGGTGCCCCTCGTCGGGGGTTGGTTGCACGCCGCCGTCCGCGAACACGCTTGGGGTGCTTGAGCCGAGCACCGTCACCAGAGTTGCGGCGGCGAGCGCTGCGGCGATGACCTTCGGCCGACGTAGCGAGATTCTGCGCATGTCTGTTCTCCCTCGTTGGTCAGTGGATGCCGAACGCGGGCAGATGTGACGGCCCGCCTCGACCGCTGCGGCATGCTGCATGATCGCCCGACCTCACCGTACTCACAGTGAGGCGGATTCCTGGGCAAAACAGGAGAGTCACTCAGATTTAGCAATCAAGACGGAGACGGCATCAAAAGGGCAGCCTTTCCACCCATCGGGTGGTCGGTCGAGATTCCACGGTGCGAGTTTCGAGTCTTCGGTAGCGGAGGGACCCCCATAGCCCTATTCTGCTAGGCAACTAGTGGAATGGGGTGGCGAAGTGATCGAGTTTCACCTGGACTCGCGGTCCGGGGTTGCGCCGTACATGCAGCTCATCCGACAGGTGCGGCACGCGCTCCGGCTCGGGGTCCTGAACGAGGGCGACAAGCTGCCCACCGTCAAAGAGGTGGTGGCCCGGGTCGCGATCAACCCGAACACGGTGTCCAAGGCGTACCGCGAGTTGGAGTACGAGGGCCTGGTCGTGGCCCGGCCCGGGCTGGGCACGTTCGTCACCCGCACGCTGGGCGCCGACTCGCTGGACAAGCACGAGCCGCTGCGGCAGGACCTGACGCGCTGGCTGAACGAGGCCCGGGATGCGGGCCTGGACGACGAGAGCATCGAGGCGCTCTTCCTCAGCAGCTTTCGGGTCTTTTCAGAGGCCCGAGCATGACTAGCGCGCTGATCGCGGAAGGTCTCAGCAAGCGGTACGGCCGGCGTTTCGCGTTGAAGGACTGCACTCTGGACATTCCGTCCGGTCACGTCGTGGGTCTGGTCGGACCCAACGGCGCAGGCAAGTCCACTCTGCTGCAACTGGCCTGCGGGTTACTCCGTCCGACCTCGGGCCGAATCGAGGTGCTCGGCACGCGGCCGGTCAGCGGGTCGGCGCAGGTCGGGTTCGTCGCCCAGGACACCCCGGTCTATGCCAACCTGTCCGTCGCGGACCACCTACGGATGGGCGCCCACCTCAACCCGTCCTGGGACGCTGGGCTCGCCGAGCGGCGGATCGCCCAGATCGGCCTGGACCCGGCGCAGAAGGCGGGCAAACTGTCCGGCGGCCAGCGCGCCCAGTTGGCGCTGACCATCGCCGCGGCGAAGCGGCCCCATCTGCTGCTGCTCGACGAGCCGGTGGCGGCACTCGATCCGCTCGCCCGGCGCACCTTTCTGCAGGGGCTGATGGAGTTGGCCGCCGACGAGGACATGAGCATCGTGATGTCCTCGCACCTGGTCGCCGACCTGGAGCGGGTCTGCGACCACCTGATCGTGCTGGTCGCCTCGCGGGTCCAGGTGGCGGGCGACGTGGACGACCTGCTCGCAACCCATCACCGCCTGGTCGGGCAACGGCGTGCGACCACCGACCTGGGCGCGGGGCACGCCTTGATCGAGCAGAGCCACACCGAGGTGCAGTCGACCCTGGTGGTACGCAGCACCGCGCCGATCGTCGATCCGTCGTGGCAGGTCGATCGGCTGGACCTGGAGGACATCGTGCTGGCGTACATGAGCGGAGCCACCGGCAGCCGGCCGGACCGGGTCCTGGAGGGACAGCGATGATCTGGATGACCTGGCGGCAGTTCCGGATGCCGGCCCTGGCCACCGGCACCCTGTTGCTGGTGCTCCTGGGCGCTCTGACGCTGACCTGGGCGGAGGTGCGAGAGCTGGCCACGCAGACCGGATACACCGGCTGCCAGGGTGACGGCTGCCTGGCCGCCGGCGAAGCCTTCCTCCGGGCGCTGCAACCGCGATGGGCGAGCGAGTTCCACATCGCCGCCATCGGGGCGCTGTACCTGCTACCCGCCCTGGTGGGCATCTTCTGGGGCGCGCCGCTGGTGGCCCGGGAACTGGAGTCCGGCACGTACCGCATGGTTTTCAGCCAGTCCGTCAGCCGGGGTCGTTGGCTGCTGGTCAAGCTCGCGGTCGGCGGTGGCGCCGCCGCTCTCGGCGCCGGCCTGCTCAGCCTGACGCTGACCGAGTGGGCGCAGCCGATCGACGGGGCCTCGGCCGACCGGATGAATCCGCTGGTGTTCGCGGCCCGAGGGATCGTGCCGATCGGCTACGCGACGCTGGCCTTCGTGATCGGTGTCGCCGCCGGGCTGCTGCTACGGCGAACCCTCGGCGCGATGGCGGTGACCCTGCTGCTGGTGGTCGGCCTCCAGGTCGCCGCGCCGTTCGTGGTACGCCCCTGGCTGGCTCAGCCGGTCACCACGGTCAGCCCTCTGGAGGTGGACGGTGAGTACGGGATCTCGATGAGCCCCGACACCGGGCGGATGACGCTCCACGTCGAGCCCGATCGCAGGGGCGACTGGATCGTGTCGAGCACCACGATCACCTCGACCGGCGCGGAGTTCAGCGGTCCGGCCGACATGACCCAGTGCGGCCCGAAAGCGCCCCGCGACCACGAGACGTGCCCGGTGTGGCTGGAGAAGCAGAACCTCAGCCTGAAGGTGAGCTACGTGCCCGGGTCGAAGTTCTGGAACCTGCAATGGCGGGAGTTCGGCCTCCTGATCGCGTTGACCGTCGCGCTGTCCCTGCTGTCGCTCTGGTGGGTACGCCGACGACTGGTGTGACGGCGCGGCCGGTGGAGGACCTGGCGCTGCTGGTGGTGTTCGGCCCGGCGTACGGCTCGCGCGCTCCAGATCGGCGAGCCGACTGGCCGGTCGGGACCGCGGCGCTGAGCGGCGGCGGTAACGCTGATGAGCCTGATGCCGGTGAGTCATCTAGATGCAACGCCGTTCAGTTAGGCGTTTCGGTGGGCTGTCAAGCGTGTCGTGGAGACGAAGCAGCGGAGCTCCGGTATAGAGGG
>NZ_JBITDT010000010.1:324795-335512 GCF_044454415.1 Micromonospora sp. NPDC051543 | reverse complement strand
GAGGCGCCCTGCACCTCCATGACCTTGTTGCTGTTGCGGTTGACCAACCGCACGTAGCCGCCGTCCGAGTCGGCGAGCCGGAACTGCTGGTTGGTTCCGCCGTTGTCGGACCACTGCACGATCGCCCCACCATTGGCGGTCGAACGGCCGGAAACGTCCAACACCTTGCCCGACAACCGCGACTTGACCCGGTAGTAGCCACTGCCCGAGTCCACGAACTGCCACTGCTGCTGGTTACCGTTGTTACGCGTCCACTGCGTGATCCGCGCACCGTCGTTCGTGGCCAGGTTGTAGACATCCAACGCCTTGCCACTGTTGCGGTTCACCAGGACGTACCACGCGCTCGTGTCGACGGTCGCCGCGGCCGCGGGCGACGACACCGCCATCGCGGCGGCACCAGCGACCACCACCGCCGCCGCACTGGCGGCTGCCGCTCGTACCAACCACCCTCGCCGCCGCGAGGGCGGCGCTATCGCCGGGGACGTACCAATGGCGGACATGTTCCTCCTCATACACAGGGAGCCGAACGGCTACCCGAAGCTGGGCGCACCGCGACACGCGACCGGGCACACACGGCGGGAATGTTCGCGTTAACACGATCCCCTGCGTGCTGCGGACAGTGTCGGATCGACGGTCGACGAAGTCGGCCGGCGGTACATCGCATCCGACGTCGTCCTTGACCATCGACTGTGAGCGATAACATGCTGTTCGTCAAGACGTAACATCCGCGTAAAGCGGGGCCGGCCCGCCCGGTTCAACCATTGACGCCGGTCGCACGCCTGCTGCTCGGCCACGCACCGTGCCGCAGCCAGGAATGACTGACGCTAACATCGACATTCGCGCATAAAGCGCCGCGTCTCCCCCGCTGCCGCAGCCGCGCTCGCGAGGATTCGTCGTCGGACTGCCGGCCGCGCCTGGTGCCCGGGTCCGCAGCCGGTGGCTCCGGACCCGGGCATCCGTTCTAGGCGCTGGTGCAGGTGACGTTGCCGGGCGGGGTGGCGCCGTCTCCGGTGGCGGTGAATCCGAAGGTCGTCGAGGCGTTCGGCGCGAGCTTGCCGTTGTAGTCGGCGTTGCGAACGGTGACGTTGCCGGTGGTCCCGGTGTTGACACCGCTCCAGAGGCTGCTGATGGCCTGGCCGTTGGCCAGGGTCAGGCCAACCGTCCAGCCATTGATCGTGCCGGACGTCCCGTTGGTGACGGTGACCTCGCCCTGGAAGCCGCCCGGCCAACTGTTGATCGCCCGGTAGGTGGCGGCACAGGTGCCCGGCTCACCGGTCGGCGGCGGGGTGGTCGGCGGGGGCGTCGTCGGCGGCGGGGTGGTCGGCGGCGGCGTCGTCGGCGGCGGGGTGGTCGGCGGCGGCGTCGTCGGCGGCGGCGTGGTGGGCGGAGTCGTCGACTGGAACTGGCTGAAGAACCGCCAGATCTCGCCCGAGGTCCAGGTCCGCGAGTCGTTGGGGCTGCCCGACCCGTCGACCGGGCTCGGGGTGTGGTCGCCGTCGAACGCGGCCCACTGCACCGGGTAGCCCGCGCGGCAGCCGGAGTAGGTGGTGGTGATGTGGGTCAGGCTGCCCCGGCTGGGCTCGCGCGGGCTCTGCGCCGTGCAGCCGTTGTTCCTGACGAACGTGTCGCGCAACGCCCGACCCTGGGAGATGTTCAGCACGCTGTCGTAGATGCCGTGGATGCCGAAGTACGGAACCGGCTGGGTGCCGCCGCTACAGCCGCTGAGGTTCGCGCCGGAGAGCACCGCGACCGCGCGGATGACGTTGGGTCGGGCACAGGCCACCGCGTAACTCATGGCCCCGCCGTAGCTCCAACCCAGGGCGAAACGCTGCGTCGTGTCGACGCAGAGGTCGTTCTCGACCTGGCGGGAGATGTCGTCGAAGAGGGTCAGGTCCCGCCCGTTGGTGTTGGCCCACCCGGCGTTGATGCCCTGCGGCGCGACGAAGATCGTGCTGTTGTTCGACAGCGGCGCGAGGCCGTAGTAGCCGGCCGAGGCGACGTTGTTGGCCGACCCGTTCAACCAGTGGAAGCCGAAGACCAGGCGGTACTGACGGTTCCGGTCGTACCCGCTGGGGATCTGGAGGATGTAGGTGCGGCTCTGGCCGCTGCTGGTGATCGTGCGTGTCCCGTTGGTGAGGGTGGGCGCCTTACCGCAGCCCGCGGTCGCCGCCAGGGTGCCGTTCGTGGCGGCCGCCGCCTCGCCGCGGAACCCGGCGGTCAACGCGCCGCCGGTAGCCACGACGAGAACCGCCGCGGCCGCGACGAACGTCAGTAGTTGTCTCCGTCTGACCATTGCTCGACTCCTTGCCGTTGATCGTGCGTACGACATGCACCTCGAGCCGGTTCGTGCCGGGTGGGGGGCTCGCCCGCGCGGGCGGGACGAGGGCCGACCGACGAGGTGCCGTGACAGGACGTCCTTCCGTTGCGGGCCGACGTGCTCGTGCGGCCGGTGCGGCGTACACGGGTGGCGTACGGGCCGTACCGTCGCTGCCGGGTTGTCCGCGACGGGCATGGAAATGCGGGGAATGCGGCCGGACCGGGGGGTGCGTCCGACGACCGCGCGGTCGCCTGGCAGTGGCGGAGCGGCCCGGACTGGTCACCGATCGGTGCGGCGGCGGGAGGGCGGGCCCTCGGCATGCCTGCGCCGACTGACTGCGGTGACTGGGAGCGTGCCCTTCGCTCCCCGGGCCGGAACATAGCATGTTATCGATAACATGCTCAACCGACCGAGTGCCGAGCCATCGACCGACATGGTCGGTCCGCTCCATTGATGCCCTGGTCAGGCGGTTGGCCGCAGAGCGGCACACCAATCCCCGGGAACACGTGTCACCGTTGCGTGTCCTCGGATCGCGAGGCGAAGGGGGTGACCTCGAGCAGCCTGTCCCCCAGGTCGCAGACCGTGTCCCGCATGCGACGGGTCCCGCCGTTCTGCATGGCGTGCATGGCGTCACAGGCCTTCCGCCAGGCTTGGCAGGCGCCGGGCACGTCGTCGAGATCCAGAAGGGTCGCGCAGAGCTGGGCGGACGCGTCGAAGACCCCGATCCGGCTGTGCGCCTCGACGGCCGCTCGAAGGCCCTGCTCGAGCTGGTCCCGAGCCTGGCTCTGGTGCCCCAGCAACGCCAGACACTCGGCGATCAGGATGCGGATCGAGGGCTCGTCCGTCCCTGGTCCGAACTTCTCGCTGTGGGCCAGCGCCTCGTCGAGGCACACCATGGCCTCGCCGGGAGCACCGAGTCGGACCAATGTCTGGCCCCGGGCCACGCACGCCCAGATCTCGCCCTGCTCGAAGCCGGCGGCACGGTAGAGGGACAGCGCCCGCTCGTTCTCGGCGAGTGCGCGCTCGTGGCGGCCGAGCTGACTGTGGACCCGATGCAGGGCACTGTGGACGCCGCCCAACTCCGCGATCATGCCGCGCTCGGTGAAGATCTCTCGGGCCCGGGTGAGCAGGTCGAGTGCCTCGTCGTAGCTGGCGAAGTGGTAGCAGGAATCGGCCAGACTCCACATGGCGTGGGCCGCACCCAGGTCATCCCCGCTGCCGTTGGCAGCCCGCAGAGCCACCCGCATCACGTCCTGCCAGTCGTGGAACCGCCCGGTGAGCCGCAACCACGGCCAGATGGTGAGCGCCAGCCGCCAGGGCGGAACACCGGAGTCGCCCTCCGCCGCGCGGCGCACCGCCTCGAACAGGACCTCCCGGTGATCGTCGAACCACCGCATCGCGGCGTCGTACGAATCGGGTCGCTCGGCGACGACGCCGGCCGGGGCCGGAGTGGGGGCGGCCGCCGGGCTCATCGGTACGAGCCGCTGCGCGGCCTGGTGGCTGCTGTGCAGGTAGTGGTGCAGAAGTCGGTCGATCGCCGCCTCCCGGTCGCGGACCGACTCCTTCGCCAGGATCAGCTCCTGCGCGTACGCCCGGACGAGGACGTGCGAGGTGAACCGGCCCCGGTCGTCCTCGTCGAGCAGGGCCGCCTCGGCGAGTTCGCGCACCACGGCCCGCGTCCGGACCGGCGGGGTCTGGGACATGCTGGCGAAGGCCTCGGCCGACATGCCGGCCGCCATGGCCGCGGAGGACAGCCGGAAGAGCCGTGCGGCGTCCGGGCTGAGCTGACGGTACGACCAGGCGAAGGCGGCACGCGGATCGCATACGCCGTGGCTGCCGGAGAAGGCGGTGAGTCGCCGCGCGCCGTCACGGAGTTCCGCGGCGACGTCCTCCAGGGCGAGTCGCGGACGCGCGCTCAACCGGCCGGACAGGATCGCCAACGCAAGGGGCAGGCGGCCACACATCTCGATGATCTCGTCGAGGGTGTCGGACACCGGAACGCTGCCCGCCCGGGAGCGGTTCGGTGCGTCCTTCAGCCGGCGTTGGACCAGCCTACGGGCGGTCGGCATGTCCGGAGGATCGAGATGCAGCAGGTGGGCGCCGTCGCGGACGGCGAGATCGACGAGCGGACTGCGGCTGGTCACCAGAACCAGACACTGCGGCGAGTTGGGCAGCAACGGGCGCACCTGGGCGGCGTCGAGCGCGTTGTCGAGGAACACGAGCAGCTTCCGGCCGGCGGTGAGGCTCCGGTAGATGCCGACCCGCGCGGCGAGCGTCTCCGGGACGCTGGACATGTGGAAGCCCTGCGACGACAGCAGGGATCCGAGCGCGTCGCTGGCCGAGAGACCGTCGGTCTCGGGCTGCTCCGCGCGCAGGTCGAGATAGAGCTGGCCGTCGGTGAAGTCCCCGGCCACCAGGTGGGCGAAGTGCGCGGCCAGCGTGGACTTGCCCACGCCGCCCATCCCGTCGAGTGCGACGACCAGCGGACCCGTCCCGCGCGCGTCGGCCGTGTCCTCGATCAACCCAGCGAGGGTCGCGAGTTCGGCGGTACGTCCGACGAAGGCGGGGAGATCGGGTGGGAGCTGCGCCGGACGCACCAGCGGCGCCGGCCACGAGCGGGCGCGTCGCCGCGTCCCTGGGCCGGTCGGGCCGCTCGGCACCGAGGTCACCGTCCCCGCCAGGACGCGCCGGTGCGCGGCCTGGAGGGCCTCGCCCGGATCGATGCCCAGCTCCTCGGCGAGACGGGTACGAACGGTCCGGAAGAGTCCCAGCGCTTCGGCCTGGTGGCCACTCGCCCCGAGCGTGGCGATGAGACACGCCTGCACCGGCTCGTGGAACGGCGCCATCGAGGCGGCCAGCCGCAGGGGTCGCAGCACCCGCGTCGGCCGGTCAAGTGACGTGGCGAGTTCGGCGGCCGGCACGCACACGTCGAGGAACTCCTGATCGAGCGCGGCGAAGATCGACATCGAGGTGGTGCCGTGGGCGTACGTGTCACCGGCGGGCCCGCGCCACAGCCCCAGGGCCAGGGCGTAGCGATCCAGCGCCGCGTGCCGGTCGCCGGCCGTGAGCTTCGCGCGGGCGGCCGCGACGAGCTCACGGAAGCGGAACAGGTCCAGCGAGCCGGGCGCGGGCGCGAAGAGGTAGCCAGAACCGTGCCGCCGCAGGTACGTGCCGGGCGCGCGCAGCGGGAGCGAGGGTTCCATCAGTCGCCGCAGCGCGCCGACGTACTTGTGGATGACGTTCGTGGCGCTGGCCGGAGCGTCGTCGCCCCAGACGAGTTCGATGAGGTCGCCCGCGCTGACCGGTCGCCCCGCGCGGGCGAGGAGCAGGGCCAGCAGGCGGCCCTGCTGGCGGGGGCCGACGTCCACCTCGACACCGTCACGCCACAGTCGCAGCGGACCCAGGATCTCGAAACGCAGGCTGCCGTCGGTCGGCCGGGTTCCGTCTTCTCCGTGGCGGACATCGGCCGAACTTGACAATTCAATCTCCCGTTTCGCCTGACCCGTCGCCGCCACCGGGTGTCACCCGCGCTCCCAGTCTACGTGCGCACCCGCGAGCGGAACTCCTCGCCGAGGGCGGAACCGGACGAAACCTCCGACGACGACGTCCGGCAACAGATATGTCACTGCGGGAATACGCCGCGAAAAGTGCTCCGGCACCGTTCATCGCCTTTTCCACGAGACCGGGGATCCCGTGCGATACGGCAGCGAGCCCGTCCCTTCGAGCCATAGACTGCGAAGCGTGCACGGCGGGGCCGCCCCTGTTGACGGAGGTGTGGGTGCCATGAATGCTCAGCCGACGAAACAGCAGGAACGCCCTCACGGCGGCGCCAACCGCGACATGCCCCCGGAACTCGGATCGGATTCCATCGGCATATTCGAAGGCCGGGCCTTCATGTTGTCCAATTCTGTCGGTGACGTTCCCAACGATTCTATTGCCGGACTCGTGCACGACGACACCCGCTATATCAGCCGTTGGGAGATGACCCTCGACGGACACGCTCCGCTGGTGCTCAGCGCCAGCACGGTCGACGCCTACTCCGCCGCCTTCTTCCTCGCCAACCCGGAACTGCCGAACCTGCGGGCGAACGGCATCGGCGTACGACGGGAGCGGTTCATCGGGGACGGCCTGTCCGAGCGGATCGTGTTGCAGTACTTCGGCGCCGAACCGGTCTCCGTACGGCTGCGGCTGGAAGTCGGCGCGGACTTCGCCGACCTGTTCGAGATCAAGAGGGCGGGACGGAGCAGACTGGCCGACATCCGGCGGAGCCACCGGTCGGACGGCTCGGCCCTGAACTTCTCCTACCAGAACTCGCGCTGGTCGGCCGGCACCACGGTCGAGGCCGACCCTCCCGCCGATCGGGTCGAGGGCGACTCGCTGGTCTGGGACGTACGCCTGGAACGAGGCGACACCTGGGGTTGCCAGCTGCGTGTTCTGCTGAACTGCCAGGGCGAGACGTTCACCCCGACCAATCGTGCCTTCGGCGAACCGCAGGACACCGACGACGACCCGGCAACGCGGTGGACGGCGAACAAACCCGACCTCAGCGCGGAATCGGAACTGTTGCGCAACGTCTATCGCAAGTCGGCCGTCGATCTGGTGTCGATGCGTATCACCAAGGAGATCAACGGCCAGAAGATCGTCCTGTTGGCTGCCGGCATGCCGTGGTTTCTGACCGTGTTCGGCCGGGACACGCTGATCACCGCCTACCAGAGCGTCACCTGCGGTCCGGACGTCGCGCGCGGGGCGCTGGTCACTCTCGCCGCGCACCAGGGCACCGTCGTCGACGACTTCAGCGACCAGGACCCCGGCAAGATCCTGCACGAGTTCCGCTCCGGTGAGCTGACGCAGCTCGGCATCGAGCCCTACGGCCCCTGCTTCGGCGCGGCCGACACCACCCAGCTCTGGCTGATCCTGCTCTCCGAGTACTGGCGGTGGACCGGCGACGACGCGTTGGTGCGGCAGTTGCGGCCCAATGCCGACGCGGCACTGCGGTGGATCGACGAGTTCGGCGACCGCGACGGCGACGGGTACGTCGAGTACGGCACGCGCTCCCCGAACGGCATGCGCAACCAGTGCTGGCGTGACTCGCCGGACGGCGTGCAGTTCGCCGACAGCAGGCTCCCCGACCTCCCGGTCGCCACCTGCGAGATCCAGGGCTACACCTACGACGCGAAGGTACGCGCCGCGGAGCTCGCCGACGGGCCGTGGGCCGACGCCCCGTTGGCGCGACGGCTGCGGACCGAGGCCGCCGATCTGCGCGAGCGGTTCAACCGCGACTACTGGCTGCCGCAGCGCGGTGGCTACTACGCGATCGGCCTGGACGCGCAGAAACGTCCCATCGACTCGATGACCTCGAACATGGGCCACCTGCTGTGGAGTGGCATCGTTCCGCCCGAGCGGGCGGCCCTGGTGGCGCGGCACCTGATGTCCGACGAGATGTTCTCCGGCTGGGGCGTACGGACGCTGTCGACCGCGGACGTGGGGTACAACCCGATCGGCTACCACCTCGGCACCGTGTGGCCGCACGACAATTCGATCATCGCCGCCGGGCTCGCCCGGTACGGCCACCGGAACGAGGCCAACCGCATCGCGATGGCGATGCTCGAAGCGGCGGCCCACTTCGACTACCGCCTGCCCGAGGCGTTCTCCGGGTACGACCGGTCCCTGGGACGACGACCCGTGCCCTACCCCACCGCCTGCAACCCCCAGGCGTGGGCCAGCGGGGCGCCCCTGCTCTTCCTGCGGACGATGCTCGGGCTCGACGTCAGCGACGGGGTCCTCGCCACCGATCCGCACATCCCCGAGACGTTGGGGGGCATCCGGCTGACCGGGATCACCGTGCACGGCGCGAAACGGATCGTCGACGCCTCCGGTTCGCGGTTGCGCTCGCTGGCCTGAGCTGGCGGGCAGCCCGGCCCGGTCAGGCCGCCTGGCGGCTCGTCCGCAGGGTGTGGAGCGCGTCCTGATGCCGGGACCGGACAGTCCGGACCGGGACGCCCAGCGCACGGGCCGTCTGGTGGGTGGTCCGTCCCGCCAGGTAGGTGTGCAGCAGCACCGCGCGGTGCTCGACGGACAGCCGGCGCAGCATCGAGACCGCCTCGGCGGCGGCGACGGCCGCGTCCGCGTGGTCCGGTTGGGCGGCGTCGACCTCCGGCTCGGTCCTCTCCCGCCCGACGGCGACCTCCCGCAACGACGCGACGGCCAGGTCCCGCGCCACCGTCATCAACCAGTCGCAGATCGGGACCTCGATCAGGCGGCGGCGAGCGCGGTTCTGCCAGGCGTGGATGAACGTCTCCTGCACGATGTCCTCGGCGAGGTGATGGTCCACCACGAGCCTCTCGACGAAGGTGAGCAACGGCCCGAAGTTCTCGGCCATCAACTCGTCCAGTGCTGGAATCCGGCCGGACGCCGCACAGGGGTGGGAAGCCGTTGTCATCGCTGGTGCCTGGTCCTTAACGAGCGGGTCGACGAGCGGGCCCGCCGCCGGCCCGTCCTGCAACCGGCGATCGGCCCGGCCCCGACGCTACGGTCGGCCAGTTACCAGCCTCGTGACGAACTCTTACCGACCCGGCCGGCCCTTCGGCGAACCCGCCCACCCCGGCCGACTACTTCGGGCGCGCGACCTCCAGCTGACCCGTCGACCGGACCGTCACCCAGGTCGTGACGGTGGCCCCGTCGACCTCGGCGGTGCAGGTGAACCGGTGCCCCTCGATGACCGGCTGGTCGACCGGGCAGGCGACGGCGTCCGCGTTCAGCCCGTAGTCGGCCCGAAGCACGGTCAGCACCTGGCGTTGCAGGGCGGCCGTGTCGAGGACCTTCGGTCGCGGGAGGTCGGGCCGGGTCACGGCCACGACCGTCCCCGCGACGACCAGGAGGACGACCGGAACCGCGACGGCCACCACGAGTTTCGGAGAGGGCCGCCAGCGTCTCGCCGACGGCACGGTCGCCGCCGGCCCCCACTGCGGCCCGGGGGCCGGCTTCCAGCGGGGCGCCAGCAGGGCCGCCCCCGCGCCGGTGACCGCAGGACTGTCGGACGCGCCGTCCGGGCTCATCGTCGACTCCACGGTCTCAGCGGGCGGTGGGGGTGGGCACGGCGACGACCTCCGGTAGCGGCTTCGTCTTCGCGCCGGTCGGTGCGACCGCGAACCAGGTGCCGCCGACTCCCTGGCCCCGGATCTCGCCGGGCGCGGTGTCCTTGGCGAACAGGTAGACCGGCCAGCCGCCGATGGTCACCTGGCAGGTGCCGTCGGCCCGCTCGACGTACCCGACGAGTTGGGGGTCGACGCCGTCGGGATAGATCCGGCCGGGTGACGAGATGAGCAACGGGGGCCAGGTCTTGGCGCAGTCACCCGCGCAGGTCGCCTTCGGCGGCTTCGCCGAGTCCTTGTCGAACCGGTAGAGCGTCCTGCCCTGGCCGTCCGCGACGTACGTGCCGATGTCCGGCTGCTCCATGGCCCGCAACCGCACCACGTTGCTGCCCTGACCGCGGTCCGGGCTACCGGCGACGGGGACGTCGGACGGCCCGCTGAAGATCTGGACGCGGCGCTGCGTCTTCGCCACGGTCGGCGGCGGCGCCGGGCTGACCTCGATGACCTGCGGGCCCGGGTCCGCGGTCGCGGTGACCGACGCGGTTGCGGACGCCCCCTGGGTCGGCGCGCTCGCGGTGCCGCCCGCCCCCGTGGCGTCCCCGCACGCGGTCAGCGCCGCCAGGCCGATCACCGCGATCGCGATCCGCGCTCTCTGCACCATGTTCGCTCCACCTCGTATTCCGTGTGGACCGGGCTCGTGCGCAGGTCCGGCACCCACACGGACGCCGTACCGAAACGGTTCATCGCCGTACCGCGACGGACGTCCCGGATGGATTCGAACTTGCCCTGAACCGGATGGCGCGGGCATCCGTGTGGGTGGCGGCGTCGGCGCAAGACGGTCCACGAGGGGACCGCTCGCCGACCCGGAGAACCACCGGAATACGGGAGGGCGACATGGCCACGTACCACATCGTCAGCGAGGACATCCAGGAGTCCGCGAGCTGGCTGCAGCAGAACATGCAGACCCTGCTGGACGGGATGACCCAGGCCAAGAGCAAGATCGACACGCTGATCCAGGGTGGCTACAACACCCCGGGCGCGCAGCAGCAGTTCGGTCCGTACTTCGAGGAGTACAAGGGCAGCGTCGACCAGACCCTGCACGGCATGGAGGGCATCAGCCAGTACCTCACCCAGGTCAGCGACGCCTTCTCGGAGACCGACACGCAGACCGCCGCCAGCCTCAGCCGCTGACGCGACGAACGGTCGGGGGCCCGTGGTTGGCGATCACCACCCGGCCCCCACCCTGTTCCCCACGGAGACGGCGCCCACGAGATAACCCTGCGCCGGCTGGGGACCGTCCCCGATGAGG